>JAUNHC010000037.1 GCA_030524175.1 Eubacteriales bacterium | reverse complement strand
GATCCCGGAGCCGACGGTAACGCCAATGCCGACTGAAATCCCGGAACCAACGGTGACGCCAGTACCGGGAGCAACAGAAACACCGGAACCGAAAGACGAGACGAAAGAAGATGAGAATCAAGAAGATATAGAACAGCCATCCAACGAGCCGGCATATACAATAGACATTCCGGCCCACGTGATGCTCAATGAAAGTAAAAGTTTTATTGTCCGTACCATACCTTCAGCTAATGCTGAGGGCGGAAATATGGTTGTAACCATACAAGGAACAGAGTCCCGGGACAGACAAAATTTTGCATTGTACTGCGGAAACAGTTGCTGGGAATATAAGCTGCATATGGACAACGCAGAAATTACGCCTCTTCAGAACAGTGTTGTTTTTTCTTCAGGAGAGACAGAAAGACAGGTGGATGTGATATCCATACCGGGAAGCAATCTTTGTGCAGGGCTTTACAGCGGGACGCTTACCTTTTCCATAGCTTATGAACCTAATTTACGGTGAGCGGGATGAAGGAATTTGTGGCAACAGAAACAGGTGGTAGCAATGGATACAATTTTGAATCCGCTGCGATATGATATATCGCAGACCAGAATAGAAAGAAAGCATCTAGCTACAGTGCGGGATGCACAATAGCATTGAACACCCTATGGTGTAAGAAGTGCAGAAAATAGTTTTATATTGCATAGCAAATAAAAAATAAAAACATATTTCAGGAGGAAATAATCATGAAAAGAAAATCAATTATGGCATTAGGATTGGCAGCAGTATTGGCAATGGGGACTTGTGTTCCGGTGTTGGCGGAGAATACGAAAGGTGGAGATGTGAACTTAAGCTATACTGCAGCAGAAAGTTATACGATAGAAATTCCTTCCGGGGTACAGGCAATTACTGAAAGTGGAGGTTCATTGGAGTTCAAACTTACGGAAGGAGTGTTGGATCCTAATCATACAATTACAATTGCTCCAGCGAGCAAAGATGTGGATTTAACATTACAGGATCATTTAGAGAGTAAATGTACTGTAACACTGGGAGATAATGTGACATTTACAAATGATAAGCGTACTCCTCAAACCATGTCTGTGACATTAAATAAGGATAATGTAACAGTAGCAGGCGAATATACAGGAATAGTTACCTTCACGGTGACGTCTGATGTAACATCAGCATAAAGGTTGTAGTGCTAAAGTACAATAAATGCTAGATGTAGAGTTTAAAGCTTTCGTTTCATGAAAAATGGTAGCCTATTTTATACAATAGGAAAGTTCGACTTTGACAGGCGTTCGAATAAAATAGCTTGCTCAGAGAGGAGACGGCGAATAGATGGTGGTTAAAAAGATAAATACAAAAATGTAGTTGCATTAAAGAGTGGGGTTGTCGCACTAAGTGCGGCAGCCCTTAACTTTTATCAAAAAAATATTAGCGGAGTTTATACAGAAAAAGAGTCAGGTTATTCAAAAACCTGATTCTCTCTGTATAATTCGCATAACCCAGAGAGCGAAAGGCTTGCAGATTTCATAACAAATTGTACTTTTCAGTGGGTTTTGTACACTTAAATAAAGGGTCCTTATGATTTTTCAAAAAACTAATTATTGATAAACTGTAACCCAAAAGAAGCAGGAATAACAATGCTGATGAAATTAATGGTATTTTTTTTCTGCATTTTCTGTTGAAAAACAGAATATACTAGAGTATAATAAACATTAAGAAAACAAGTTTATATCCTGAAATGTGCGATGCCCCTTTTTAATTTGAACCTACATCGACACTTAGGGAATCCAAGATCGCAGGTTGGATGTCAGGCCTCTCGTTGTGGAAGGCAGAAGATTTGTTGAGGATACCCACCTAGCTTTGGCTAGGCGTCAAAGAAAAGGGAACGGCATTTCGGGACTACATAGAAAGAATAGGGCCATAAGTTTTGGCCCTTTTTTTATATACTAGGAAAGTACTCCAGTTTGTTCTGATTACAAGGTTATGACTTTCCTAGTATATAAAAACCCTCCGGGGGATGCACACAATGTGCAGAGGAAGGCTGCTTCGCAGCTGCACATTGGCGCACAAAGTGTACAAGTCCCTCATAAGTGAGGGATTTAGGGAGTTGAAGTGGACTTGTCCACTTTGTTCACTCAAAATAAAGAATATTTGGTAAGAAGAACAAAACAATTGGGAGGTATCAAAAGATGAGTGTTTCAGAAAGAAAATTCGGTGAATTGCCCTCAGGTGAGACGGTAAAGCTTTATCATCTTGAGAACAAAAGCGGTGCTTACGCAGAGGTGCTGGATTACGGTGCGCTGCTTGTGAAAGTTTGTGTGCCGGACAAGGAAGGGAACCTGAAGGATGTGGTTCTTGGGTATGATGACCTGAAAGAGTATGAGGATAATGGATGCTTTTTCGGAGCAGTGATCGGGCGCAGCGGCAACCGTATCGAAGGAGCAGGTTTTTCCCTTTATGGTGAGAAAGTAGTGCTTGCCAAAAATGAAAATGAAAATAACCTGCACAGCGGTCCTGACGGATTTGAGAAGAAGCTGTGGAAGGTTGAAAGTGTTTCAGAAGAAAAGAACAGCCTGGTTTTATACCGCATCAGCCCTGATGGGGAGAACGGTTACCCTGGAGAATTCCGTGTTTCTGTCCAGTATGAATTCACCGAAGACAATGAACTGAAGATTCATTATGCAGGTATTTCTGACAAGACTACAGTTGCGAATATGACCAATCATTCCTATTTTAACCTTTCAGGGGAAGGAAGCGGAAATGTTCTTGACCAGTACCTTACCATTCATGCAAAATACTATACACCGGTACGGGACAGCGCATCCATTCCCACAGGGGAATATGCTCCGGTTGAGGGGACTCCTATGGATTTCCGTAAAATGAAGAGAATAGGCGAAGAGATAAATTCTGATTTCCAGCAGCTTACATTTACAGGCGGTTATGATCATAATTATGTGACTGATAATTATGCAAAGGGAAGCCGAAGATTAATTGCCAGTGCATATTCACCTGTCACAGGGATTGCCATGGATGTGACTTCAGATTGTCCTTGCGTACAATTTTATGCAGGAAATTTTGTCAGCGGGGAGAAAGGTAAGAACGGCCATATTTACAATGAAAGAGATGGATTTTGCCTGGAAACCCAGGTGGAGCCAAATGCAGTAAATGAAGAGAGCTTTCATTCACCTGTTTTGGAGGCCGGAGAAAAATACGATTCTGTGACAACATATCGTTTTTATATAAAGGACTGACCTGCCGGGATAAAATTTAAAAATACTGTAAATGTTTTCTGGTTTTCTTCATATAGTTTACTATGAAGAAAACCAGATTTTTATATGGAAAGAAATTTCTGCTGGCTGTTTTGCTCATATGGCTGGCATTGCTTAATGAAGCTTTTGCCTTAAACGTAAGCCGCCAGAAAGACAGCATAAAGGAGCAGGAGGAGAAAGAAAAAATAGAGAACAGTAAGGCAGATGAGGCATTGGAACAAAAGGAACAGGCAGAGAAGGCAGCAGATGAAACAGCGGAGAAGGAAAATCATAAGTCACAAAGCCAGAAGGAATCTGAGCCGTCTCCGGAGGATAAGACCATATCCGATGACAGGGGCGGGGAAGTGAAAGAGACTGCCGGACCTGTAATCCGTGTGCTATTGATGGATACAGATTATCAGTCCTATGAACATTCTTCTGTAACCCTGACAGTTGACGGAGATGCAGTTACATATACGCCGGAGAGCCCGGAGCTTTCCAATGGGCCGGTGGAGATTGAAGGCGGGGCAGACGGAATTGAGATCACTTCGATCAGCCGTCAGGAAGGCTGTCCTGTCTATCAGGGAAACATTAAAATCCAAAAGCATGGACAGGGGCTGACTATCGTAAACCAGCTTCCCCTGGAAACCTATCTGGAAGCTGTTGTACCGAGCGAAATGCCGTCCTCCTACGAGATGGAGGCACTGATGGCTCAGGCTGTTTGTGCCCGCACATATGCATGGAAACAAGTGGAGGAGGGGAGACTTGAGGAATACGGAGCAGATGTGGATGACAGTGTAAATTATCAGGTTTACCAGAATATTCCTCCTCAGGAGAGAACTACGGAAGCGGTGCGCAGGACTAAGGGGGAAGTGCTTCGGCAGGACGGAGAGCTGATTGAGGCATACTATTTTTCCACCTCGGCAGGGGTGACCAGCACAGATGAAATATGGGGTGCCCAGGAGGCTGCCGCCTACCTTAAAAGTGTGGAATGCACCTTCGATTCAGAGGAACCTTGGAGCAAGTGGAGTGTAAATATTCCCTGGGATTCTCTTTCACAGAAAGCAATGGAACTCTCCGGAAGCACCGGTGTCCTTAAAAATATAGAAATTGTAAAGAAAAATGAAAGCGGAGCAGTTACCTGTCTCCAGGTAGTTACTGAGGATGGCGCCTATGAGGTTACAGAGGAATATGACATACGTGAATTTCTGTCCCCCCAGGGCTGTTTCGTCACGGAGAAGGACGGAACCCAGACTCAGGGCGGAAAGCTGCTTCCAAGTGCTTATTTTACTTTAGAGGTAACGCCGGGGAATGGTGTGTCTGTTTCAGGAGGCGGCTACGGCCACGGTGTGGGGATGAGCCAGAATGCAGCAAATCAAATGGCAAAAGAAAATTATACTTATGAAGAAATCATTGATTATTTTTTCAAGGATGTGACTATTGATACCATTGTAGAATAAAAGTGTATTGTTCTCGGAGTAACAGTAACTGACAAGTTACTGGTCACGGAGTGAGCAGTAACAATATCCCGTTACTGTTCACTGGAAGCAGAGCGCTGTCTTGCCATGAGTTTGGTTTCATGGTATGATACTGGAAGAAAACGGTGTCTGAATGGACATCAGATGACAGGAGTATTGTATGAGAGGGTTAAAAGATAATAAGACCTATCAGCTGCTGAAAGGGTTTGTGGACCGCATATCAGGGGATCATGTAGGGGCTTATGCAGCGCAGGCCGCCTACTTCCTTATTATGTCTTTTATTCCTTTCATGCTTTTTCTTGTGACCATGGTGAGGTTTACGCCGCTGACTTATAATGTGATACATGATGCGATCGTAGGGTTTGTGCCTGAGAACCTGCAGGAGACTGTTCTTGGAATTGTGGCAGAGGTGTTCCGCAACAGCTCTGCAGTTGTGCCCATCTCGGCTCTTACCGCGCTGTGGTCTGCAGGGAAAGGCCTTCAGTCTATCACAAATGGATTGAATACCATTTACCATGTAAAAGAGACACGTAACTGGATCATGACACGTATTTATTCTGTATTTTATACATTGCTATTTGTTTTGACCTTGATCGCAAGTTTGATCCTGCTTGTACTGGGTAACAGGATTCAGGCAATGGTTGCCAAGTATGTGCCTTTTTTAGGCACTATCATCGGAAGGATCATCGGAGCAAGAACCTTCCTGGTTTTTGCTGTGCTTTTTTTAGTTTTCCTGATATTGTATAAGACGCTCCCCAACCGTAAGGCTACATTGAAGAGCCAGGTTCCGGGTGCCATGGTGACGGCGATTGCCTGGTCCATGTTTTCCTACTTCTTTTCTATCTATTTTGAGTTCTTTCCTAACTTCAGCAATATGTACGGTAATGTAACAGCCTTGATCCTTGTGATGCTCTGGCTTTATGTGTGTATGAATCTGCTGCTGTACGGAGCTGAGGTCAATGCTTATTTTGAAAAACAGTTCCGCATGGCCCAGGAATCTGTGAGAGAGATGCTGAACAGGGAAAAAGAGCAGAAAGAGGCAGAGGAGATAAAAGAGAGGGAAGAAAGTCACGCTGAGAAGGACAAGCCGTGAATTGGGACAGTATCCGGGCCATTTACAGCAGAGATTTGGTTTCTAAACCAAGAAACCGATGAGGATACATTGCATTTTAAATAAAACTGGGTGTGTGATGTTTATTTTGAATCTTGCTATTGTTATTTCGGTGCTTTTATAAGTATTTTGCTGACTTTTTCTTAGGATTCTTTTAGATATCGGCACTGTTTACCTATAAAACGTGTGCTCCGGCAGAATTTATAGGTAATTCCCTGGTATCCGCAGGACATTTTCTCGGCTTACGGGCTCAAATTACCTATAAAATGTGTGGTTTGGCAGAACTTATAGGTAATTTTCTGGTAATCTCAGGACGTTTTCTCGGTTTACGGGCTCAAATTACCTATAAAATGTGTGGTTCGCGAGAATTTATAGGTACTTCCCGGATATCCGCAGGATATTTTCTTGGTTTACGGGCTCAAATTACCTATAAAATGTGTGGTTTGTGAGAATTTATAGGTACTTCCCGGATATCCGCAGGATATTTTCTCGGTTTACGGGCAAAAATTACCTATAAAATGTGTGGTTCGGCAGAAATTATAGGTACTTCCCGGATATCTGCAGGATATTTTCTCGGTTTACGGGCTTAAATTACCTATAAAATGTGTGGTTCGGCAGAATTTATAGGTAATTCCCTGGTATATGCAGGACATTTGCTCGGTTTACGGGCTCAAATTACCTATAAAATGTGTGGTTCGGCAGAATTTATAGGTACTTCCCGGATATTCGCAGGACATTTACGCTGTATACTGGCTTAAATCATTTATTATTTATCTAACGCAGTATGTTCTTTAAGGAATTGGAGGCGTACAGTTCAGGCAGGCCTGAACTGTTACGGTCGCGGAGTGGACAATAAGTATTTTTGCGGAAAGGCACTTGACAGAATCTGTACTCTGTGGCATATTAAGTAGTGATAAGTTAAAAGCATAGAAGGTGTTTGTAGGGAATTATTTTCTAACAGAGAGAGGGAGTCATCGGCTGGAAGCTTCCTTAAGTTCAGATAATTTCTGAGTTTCCCACCGGAGCTGCACTTCTGAAATAGCAGTAAGAAGTGACGTGACTGCGCGTTAAGCAGGATGAGAGCCTGCAGTTTGACTGTGGGAATCAGGGTGGTACCGCGGATTTGCTTCGTCCCTTTTCAGGGATGGAGCTTTTTTTATTTCACTTATAAAGGAGACAAAACAATGGATATGAGAGAAAAACTACAGGAGCTGGCTGAAGGAGCCAAGCAGAGGATTGAAGAATCCCAGGGCCTGGACAAATTAAACGATGTGCGCGTGGCATATCTTGGAAAAAAAGGTGAGCTTACTGCGATTTTAAAAGGTATGAAGGATGTAGCACCGGAGGAACGTCCAAAGGTAGGACAGCTTGTCAATGAGACAAGGGCAAAGATTGAAGAGCTTCTGGAAGTTTCAAAGAAGAGACTGGAAGAAGCAGTACGTGAAGAGAAGATGAAAGCAGAGGTTATCGATGTCACTCTTCCGGCTAAGAAATCGAAAATCGGGCACCGCCATCCCAATACGATCGCTTTAGAAGAAGTAGAGCGGATTTTCATCGGTATGGGCTATGAAGTAGTGGAAGGTCCGGAAGTAGAATATGCAGATTATAACTTTACGAAATTGAATATCCCGGAAGGACATCCCGCAAGAGATGAACAAGATACCTTTTTCATTAATGACTCAATCCTCCTTCGTTCCCAGACTTCTCCGGTACAGGCCCGTACCATGGAGAAGGGCAAGCTCCCGATCCGTATGATCGCACCGGGAAGAGTGTTCCGTTCCGATGAGGTGGATGCCACTCACTCCCCGTCTTTCCATCAGATTGAAGGCTTGGTGATCGACAAGAATATTACTTTTGCTGACTTAAAAGGTACTCTTCAGGAATTTGCACAGGAACTGTTCGGGCCGGAGACAAAGACAAAGTTCAGACCTCATCATTTCCCGTTTACAGAGCCAAGTGCAGAGGTTGACGTATCCTGCTTCAAGTGCGGAGGCTCAGGCTGCCGTTTCTGTAAAGGTTCAGGATGGATTGAAATCCTGGGCTGCGGCATGGTACATCCCAATGTACTCCGCATGTGCGGCATTGACCCGGAGGAATACACAGGCTTTGCATTCGGCGTAGGTCTGGAACGTATCGCCCTTCTGAAATATGAGATCGACGACATGCGCCTCCTCTACGAAAACGACATCAGATTCTTAAAACAGTTCTAGTTAATAAAAATACACGGCGTGTATTTTTATTAACGGTTTCCTCCATCTTGTGTCGAGGAATCACCTAGAGCGAACGGCTTCCTCGACCTCGCGTCGAGGAAACACCATAAGCGAACGGCTTCCCCGGCCTCGCGTCGAGGAATCACCTAAATAAGTAAAATTAGCAGAAGAAGGGATTATCGAAATGAATACTTCATTATCTTGGATTAAAATGTATGTGCCGGATTTGGATGTAACGGCGCAGGAATATACAGATGCAATGACTTTGTCCGGGACAAAGGTTGAGGGTTATGAGGCTCTTGACGCAGACCTGGAGAATATTATTATCGGGCAGATCACAAAAATTGAAAGCCATCCTGATGCAGACAAGTTGATCGTCTGCCAGGTAGATGTTGGCACTGAGACGGTTCAGATCGTCACCGGAGCACCCAATGTCAAGGAAGGGGATAAGGTCCCTGTTGTTTTAGACGGAGGACGTGTGGCCGGAGGACATGACGGAAAAAAGACACCGGGCGGCGTAAAGATCAAAAAAGGCAAGCTCCGGGGTGTGGATTCCTGCGGTATGATGTGTTCTATTGAGGAATTGGGAAGCACCAGAGAAATGTATCCGGAGGCTCCTGAGTATGGTATTTATATTTTTCCGGAGGATGCAGTAGTCGGTGAAAGTGCGATCAAAGCCTTAGACCTTGAGGATGTGGTTTTTGAATATGAAATCACTTCTAACAGAGTGGATTGCTATGGTGTGCTGGGGATAGCAAGAGAAGCAGCGGCCACCTTTAATAAGAAATTCTGTCTGCCGGAAGTAAAGGCTACAGGAAACGATGAAAAAGCTTCTGACTATATTAAGGTAACAGTAGAAGATACAGACCTGTGCCCCCGTTACTGTGCAAGAGTAGTGAAAAATGTTAAAATAGGCCCCTCTCCTAAATGGATGCAGAGATGTCTTGCGGCCAACGGCATCCGTCCCATCAATAACCTGGTTGATATCACCAACTATGTGATGGAAGAGTACGGACAGCCTATGCACGCCTATGACCTGGACACCATTGAGGGCAGAGAGATTATCGTACGCCGTGCGGAAAAGGGTGAAAAGTTTGTAACCCTGGATGGTCAGGAGCGTACTATGGACGATTCCGTTCTCATGATCTGTGACGGCAGGAAGCCGGTAGGAATTGCAGGTATTATGGGCGGTGAGAATTCCATGATCACAGACGATGTGAAAACTGTACTTTTTGAGGCAGCCTGCTTTAACGGAACGAATATCCGTCTTTCCTCCAAGAAAATCGGACTGCGCACAGACGCATCCGGCAAGTTTGAGAAGGGTCTTGACCCCAACAATGCTCAGGCTGCCATTGACAGGGCCTGCCAGCTCATGGAAGAATTAGGGGCCGGAGAGGTTGTGGGCGGTATTGTAGATGCCTGCTTCGAGACAAGAGAGCCTTCGAGAGTGAAATTTGATGCAGAGAAAATTAACGCTATTCTTGGTACAGACCTTACCAAGAAAGAGATGCTTGATTATCTGGCACGTGTTGAACTGACTTATGATGAGGCAGCGGATGAAATTGTAGCGCCTACCTTCCGCCAGGATATAAACTGTCTGGCAGATGTGGCAGAGGAAGTGGCAAGATTTTACGGCTATGATAAGATTCCTACCACACTTCCTACCGGTGAGGCTACCACAGGAAAAATGCCCTTTAAGCTTCGTGTTGAGCAGGTTGCCAGGGATATTGCAGAGTACTGCGGATTCTCCGAGGGAATGACATACTCCTTTGAGAGCCCTAAGGTGTTTGACAAGCTGCGGCTTCCAAAAGACAGTGAGCTGCGCAACGGCATTACCATCAATAATCCTTTGGGAGAGGACTACAGTGTTATGCGTACCACCACCTTAAACGGTATGCTGACCTCCCTTGCCACTAACTATAACAGAAGAAATAAAGATGTCCGTCTCTATGAGCTTGGAAATGTATACCGTCCCAAATCCCTGCCTCTTACAGAGCTTCCTGAGGAACGTATGCATTTCACGCTGGGAATGTACGGAAACGGAGATTTCTTCGACATGAAGGGTGTTTGTGAGGAATACTTTGAGAAAGTGGGAATGAAGGCCAAGATGACTTATGACCCGGCAAGCGGAAAACCATATCTTCATCCGGGAAGACAGGCAAATATGGTTTACGAAGGAAAAGTGGTAGGTTATCTGGGAGAGGTTCACCCCATTGTTGCAGACACCTATGATATCGGTGAGAAAGCCTATGTGGCCGTCATTGACATACTTACAGTCCTTGAGTTTGCAAGTTTCAGCCACAAGTTCACCGGAATTGCCAAATATCCGGCAGTGACACGTGATTTAAGCCTTGTAGTTCCAAAAGATGTTCTGGCCGGACAGATTGAGGCGGTTCTGGAACAGAGAGGCGGAAAGATTCTGGAAAGCTGCCAGCTTTTCGATATTTACGAAGGCAGCCAGATTAAGGCGGGCTATAAATCTATGGCTTATTCAGTGGTATTCCGTGCTCATGACAAGACTTTGGAAGAGAACGAGATCACCGCAGCCATGAAGAAGATACTGAACGGCCTCACAAGCCTTGGAATCGAGTTGAGAAGCTGATGCTGCTATATATGATAAGGCACGGTGTAACAGAATGGAACCGGCTGAAAAAGGTACAAGGCGCTATGGATATCCCTCTGGCTGAAGAGGGAATCCGCCTTGCACGGCTCACAGGGCAGGCCCTTAAGAATATATCTTTTGACCTTTGTTTTACAAGTCCGCTGCTCCGGGCAAGACAGACAGCAGAGTGCATTGTGGGAGACAGGGGCATTCCGGTGATTCCTGATGAAAGGATCCAGGAAATTAATTTTGGTGTGCTTGAGGGCACACAGTTTAAGGACCAGGAGGGAAACGTGATCAGCAAAGAGATGGATGTATTTTTTAAAAATCCCATTTGCTATCAAAGGCCTGAAAATGGGGAGGATATCCGGGACATTCTGGACCGTACCAGAGATTTCTGGGAGGAAAAAATCCATGACCCGGACCTTCAGGACAAGACGATCCTCATTTCCACCCATGGATGTGCCATGCGTGCTCTCCAGCAGAACATCTACCGGGAACCGGAAAATTTCTGGCATGGTAATGTGCCGCCTAACTGCAGTGTGAACATTGCGGAAGTCATAGACGGAGAAGCCAGATTTCTGGCGGAAGATAAGGTATATACAGGATAAATATATTGTCTTTTCCCGGAGTGGCGGCACCCGGGCAGAGGCAGATACATGCCTGAAAAAGAGGAAAAGAATGGGGAAGGCCATTCTTTTTTCTTTTGTTTGAGGGCAAATGGTGATTTCACCTTGTCCTTGGATGAAGGTTGTGATATCATGAATAAAAACGAGTAATTGTGTATTATATTTCAGAAGAAACCATCAATGGGGAGGCATACTATGGGAAAAAAGATTACTAATGTAATTCTGTTTATTGTTGTTCTCGCAGCTGCGGCGGGAATGACCATTTACGTAGGACAGGGCGCCATGAGTGTCATGATTTATAATTTTGTATTTCTTGGCATAATGGTTGTCATTTATCTGGCAGGAATGTTCGGGGGGATGTTTAAAATGAACAACCTTTCCAACGCCTTCGGCCATGCCACAGATGAACTGAGCAGCATTTTTAAAACTCCGGGGAAGGCTGACACCAAGGATTTATCATACCTTGATGACATTTTCAACCACCATTACCTGGATAAAAAGATGGATAATTTTACAAGCAGCATCAATAAAAGCCAGGAAGGCATCGGAGATGTGGAAGAATACATCAACGAGGAAGAGATTGATCTTCACATACATAAAAGATTATTGGAAATGGTGCCGGATATTCTTACAAGCCTTGGTATTTTAGGTACCTTTGTGGGGCTTGTGTGGGGCCTTAAGAATTTTTCGCCCAATGATTACGCAGCTATGACTAATTCAGTTGCCGCACTGGTGGATGGTATCAAGGTGGCATTCCTTACCTCCATTTACGGTATTTCTTTGTCCATCGTCTATACCTATGGGATGAAGAGTGAGTATTCTGCCATGACAGAGCATCTCCAGGCGTTTTTGGAGAAGTTTCATGCTTATGTACTTCCCACAGCGGAGAACGAGTCAAGGAATCTTCTTGTGGCAAGCCAGAAGCTTCAGACAAGGGCAATGAAACAGATGGCAGAACAGTTTTCCGTTCAGATGGCGGACAGCTTTGAGAAGGTGATCACGCCTACCTTTAAGAAGATGAACGATTCTCTTGATATGCTGGTGGCTTCTGTGACCAGATGCCAGCAGGATGCAGTGAAGGAGATCCTGGATGCTTTCATGGAGGAGATGCACGGTTCCTTTAATATGCAGTTTAAGGATTTCAATACTGCCCTGGAGCAGTTGAAAAAGGCTCAGAAGGACAATGCGGATTACACCAGTACCTTGTTCCAGACTATGAGCCAGCAGTTGGGTGATTCCTATATCAATCAGGAAAAGGCTATGAAGAGCCTTCTCACAGAGCTTGGCAATATGCAGGGCCGTTATATGTCCACTGCCAACAGGATCGTACAGGAGAATCAGGAGATCCAGAAGATGCAGCAGGTGGATTACCAGCATCTCAGTGATTATCTGAAAGAGGCAGAGAAAACGTCTGCTAAATTCTGGGTGGCTTGTAACCAGACCATGCAGAAATATGTGGAGACTGCAGCACAGGGTATGGAGAAAGCGGCTGCCTCCAGTCAGTTAAGCGGAGATCTACTGAAAGCAAACAAGCATATCGTAGAAGATTTCGATTTGAAGATGCAGGAGTTTGTGGAATACCAGAAGCTTGCTTATAAGACAATGGATCAGGTGAGAAGACTTCTGGCAGATATTACTGTTGCCAAGGAGAACAAGGATATCTATCTTATGGGAGGACACCTTACAAGTGTTGCTGCCCAGAATGCAAATAAAGAATCCCTGGAAAAGGTACAGGATGTGCTGGAGGCTCAGGGAGAACGCCAGGAAGCCCTTCTTGAGGATATGGCGAAGAATATCAGGGAGCTTTCAAAAGCGGCACAGAAAGGGAAATTCAGCTTATTCAGATAAAAGGAGAGAAACATGCGCAAAAAGAAATCAGAGAACAGCGGATTCAATGTCTGGCGTTCTTATTCCGACATGATGGCGGGCGTTCTGCTTCTTTTCGTACTGATCATGTGCGTGACACTTTTCCAGGCTCAGAAAAGCTATGATGCCAGTATCAAGGAACGGGATGAGAAAATCGCCCTTCAGGAGGAATATACCCTGGAAATCCTGGCCAAGCAGAATGCTCTGGAGGAAAAGGAAGGCCAGCTTAAGAATCAGGATGAACAGTTAAAAACACAGGATGAAAAGCTGGCAGAGCAGCAGCAGCTTCTTGCGGAGCTTGCCGCCAAGCTGAAGGACCAGGAGTCTACCTTAAATGCACAGAAGACAGCTCTGGATGAAAAGACAGCACTTCTGGCTGACCAGCAGGCAAAAATCGACAATATTATCGGCGTTAAGGCGGAAGTGGTAGAATCACTGAAGCAGGAATTTGCCAAGAACAATGTTACGGTTGATATTGATTCTCAGACAGGAGCCTTGACCCTGGATGCCAATGTTATGTTCGATTATGACGAGGCAGATCTCACCAAGGAAGGTGAGCAGGCATTAAAGAATATTCTTCCTATTTACTGCAAGGTTCTTCTGGAAGAGGCCCATAAGCCTTATCTGGCAGAGATCATCATTGACGGTTATACAGATACAGACGGTGATTACAGCTACAACCTGGAACTTTCACAGCAGCGTTCCCTGGCAGTGGCACAGTACCTTCTGGATATCCAGTATGATTTCCTTAATGACAGTCAGGTGGCTGACCTGGAGGATTATCTTACAGTGAACGGCCATTCCATGGCCAATCCTATTCTGGATGAGAACGGAAATGTGGATAAAGATGCATCACGCCGTGTGGAAGTTAAATTCCGTCTGAAGGATGACGAGATGATCGATGAGCTGAATAAGATTATGAGCAGCTCTGACACAGAAACCCAGCAGAATGAGAAGAAAAACGAGAATTAAGCAGGCAGCGGAGAGAACTGCGGAATCCTATTGGTTCCTCAATTTATAAGAAAACAAAACGAAGAGGTTGTTGCACCGGTGAAATGATCATGGAGCAGCAGCCTCTTTTAACTTGGAGATTTTGGGAATTGCAGTTATGTTTCAGATTCCCGGGGATTTTCTTTTATTTAAAAAAATCATTTATCAGGTCAGGAATCGTCTTGTCCCAGCGTTATATTTATTAAGAGCAGCTCAAAAAGAAAGAGAGGTGAAGATATTGTTTCTGAAGAGAAAGGCGGAAGAAAAAGAACGCCGGTTATTAGAAGAACTTTATGAGTTATATGAGCAGAAAATGTACGCGGCGGCTTTTTCTATCCTTCATCACAGTGAGCAGGCTGAGGATGCAGTACACGATGCCTTCGTAAAGTTGATCAAATATTTGCCCGAAATTGACAGTGCACAAGAGGATACGGCGAAAATGCTGGTAATGCGGATACTCAGGACAACGGCAATTGACCAGTACCGCAGAAACCACCGGGAATCAGAGCATATTGTGTCCCAGGAATATCTGGAGGATAAAAACGCAGCTGTTTTTCCTATACAGGCTGCGGAGGACAGGGAATATTTAAGCGGTCTTTTATGCGGACTGCAGGAATCATTTTTTGAGGTGATCAGGCTTCGCTGCTTTTACGGATTTACGGCTAAGGAGACAGGAGAGATTTTAGGTGTGTCCGAGGATGTTGTGAATAAGCGGCTGGAGCGTGCCAGGAAACAGATTCGTGAGATAAAAGGAGCTGAGATAGATGAAAAAAAGGGATATAGATCAGATTTTAGAGAATTTAGGAGAGTTCATTCAGGAAGAACAATGTGAGTACCAGGAGACAGAGCATGTTTTCTCTGAGAGATACCGGAACAAAAAGGAGCGCTTGCTTAACAGTGTCACTGCTAAAAAACGTCTTTCTCTGCACAGGCCTGCTTTTGCAGCCGCCTCTGTGGCACTTGCAGTTGTACTGTCCGGCAGTGTATATGCAGCAGTAAAACTTCTCAATACAAAGGTGGATTTTGACAAGGACAAGTATCAGGCATCAGTTTCCAATGATATAAAAGAAGATACTTATATTCCTCCTATTGAGATTACGGCCCGATATCTGCCGGAAGGATACGAGGAATGGGAGGAAGGAAAATATTCTTATCAGGGAGAATTCGGAGGCAATGGGCTGAGCATTTTGGATGCCAGCGGTACGAAGACAGAAACCTTCCAGGATGTGAGCGGTTATGAGCAGAGGGATTTTGCTAATGCCAAGGCATATATTCTGAACAGGGAAGGATACGATTATTCCCATATTGTATTTTTAGCGTTTGAAGAGTCAGGTCATATGGTTGTAATATATGCAAGTAAGGATATACCGGATGAAGAGCTTTGGAAGGTGTGTGAGAATATAAGTATCACAGAAGTACCGGAGCAGGATCCTGACCGTACTTTTAAGGCATATTCCTATGATCCGGCGGCAGAAGCCATGGAAACAGAAATTGTTGATCTCACCGTACCTCATGATAAAATAGTGGGAATGCAGGATTCCTTTAAAGAAATTTTTGCTTTTACCAATACAGGGGAGCCGGCGGAGGTCCGGGCAAAAGTGACAGAGGCTTCCGTGAAGGAGGGAGTTGATCTTTCTTTGATCAATGAAGGGACAGTTGCGGAATACCAGGAAATTAAGAGCTTTCTGGGGAAGGATGGTTCCCTGCCTGATCATTCAGTCCTGGCTAAGTTCTGGGATGAAGCACAAGGAAAACTTGTTCAGCAGGAAATGGGCATATACCCTGTAAAATACCTGGAAGTGACAATGGAGCTTGAAAATACAGGCGAAGAGGATGCTGCAGATGTGAATGTACAGCCTCAGTTCTGTAATCTGATTCAAGGGGAAGACGGAACATATGTGGCAGTGTTGGGAGAAGAAGATAAATTATCAGCCTCGGTTGAGAACCTCAGAGGCTGTGATTCCTATGAATTAAGCGTTGACCATTTGCCTTTCTATTTTGATTCCTCTGCGTTTAAGAACACCTCTCATTTTTTCAATACTTCGTTAAAGGCCGGGGAGAAAAAAACAGTGCATCTGGGATTTGCCATACCGGAACAATGGCTGGATGACCTGTACCTTGTTTACCATCAGGGCAGCGGAGATGATGAAGTCTTTGTGCAGCTTGATGTGGCAGACTCGGGAAATTAAGTATCATACAAAAGGACCCCTTTCGCAGCGGAGAAGGCAGCGAAGGGGGTCCTGTCAGGTGAATATCAGTTAAGTTTTGCCAGAGCTTCCTCAGATACGATTTTTTTACGTACACATAAGAAAATGATCCCTGCTGTAGCTGCGGCTGTGATATCAGACACAGGCTCAGCATAATAAATCCCCATAACTCCGAAAAATCTGGGCAGTATAATTGCCAGAGGGATTAAAAGGATAACCTTTCGCAGCAAAGCTATGAACAGGGAGATTTTTGCCTGTCCAAGTCCCATAAATGTAGTCTGGCAGCCCATCTGTATTCCGAAGATCCAGATACCTGACATGAAAATAGGCATTACCTTTGCTATGAGTGCGATGAGATCTCCGTTTGAAGTGAAGATACGGGCAAATACTGTGGGGAAAGACACGGTGCAGAGACATGCGACCGTTGCCACAACAAAGGTGAACCCAATGGCCAGACGGTATGTCTTTTTTACCCTGTCGAATTTGCGGGCACCGAAGTTGTAGCTGATTATAGGCTGCACACCTTGGGTAAAGCCCTGGACAGGCACTACAATAAGCTGCATAACACTTTGAAGGATCGTCATAGTTCCCACATACAGGTCCCCGCCGTAGGTTTGAAGTCCCCGGTTTAACACGATATTGATGGCGCTTTCTGTTGCCTGCATGATAAAAGGCGAGATTCCAAGAGCCATTACACTTCCTATGATCCGAAAATCAGGCCGCAGGTTCTTTTTGCGGATCCGGATAACAGATTTCTTGGACAGCAGAAAGCGTACGACCCATACTGCACTAAGGGCCTGAGAGATAATTGTGGCAAGTGCGGCACCACGTACATTCATGTGGAATACAAAGATGAACACAGGGTCAAGGATAATATTGGTAACTGCACCTATGAGTACGGAAAGCATAGCAATCTTTGCCTGCCCTTGGGAAGATATAAACATGTTCAGGCCCAGTGCAAACTGGACAAATATAGTTCCTATCAGATATATGGTAATATAATTTTCAGCATATACAATAGTCTGGTCGCTGGCCCCGAACATATACAGCAGCGGGCGCTTAAAAATCATAAAGAAAATCGTAAGGACAACGGAGAAGACAAGAAGGACGCTTACTCCGTTCCCCAGTATTTTTTCCGCCCTTTCTTTATCTCCTTTCCCAAGGGCAATGGCAGAGAGAGGTGCGCCTCCTGCACCGATAAATGCACTGAAAGCAGAAATGAGCATCAGTATGGGAAAGGTAAGTCCCACTCCCGTCAGTGCGATATGACCGATATCTTCAATATGTCCTATGTACATGCGGTCAACAATGTTGTACAAAACATTGATAAGCTGGGCGATGACTGCGGGGATGGCAAGACTGACCATAAGTTTTGGGATAGGCATGGTACCTAGCTGTTCGTTGCGTGACTGTTCCATAAGTTTACTCCTTACTTCCGGGCAATTGCCCGGGACTTTTAATATTAAATAGAACCCGCACACAGGTGCAGGTAATTATATAGTTCATTATAGAACAATATGAGAAAGAATGCAAGTTATCGTAAACAGCAAATTAATACAGCCTCCGGCAAGGGTACCGGAGGCTGTAAAAGAGAGATATTTGAGAGGCTATTTTGAGGCAGGGCTTAGTTTGCCTGCGGGGGTGGTTACTGTCCGGATTTGAGTCAGGGCCTTTGATACGGCCGGGATAGAAATCACGATGACAGTGAGAACACCTTCCAGAAGTATGTAGCCATAGTTATAAATAATAGGATAAAGCGCTGCCAGAGACTGCGGGAAATTCTCGGGCATATAGTCCATCCAGTACAGATAACCTCCCAGAGCGTGGAAAGCTCCCCGGGCTAAGATTGCAATGATATAAGCCTTGAGAAGTCCGTGCTTCTTTGATTTGGAGAAGAGGCCGGATAATCCCATGGCACCGAATGCGAATATATAATCGCAGCATACCTGGAACAGTGACAGCACATATGGCTCCTGCAAAAACTGAAGGATTCCGTATACCAGTCCGGTGATGATACCCACCTTAGGTCCGTACCAATATCCGATCAGTGCTATAAAAAGCATACTGAATAAGGTGACAGAACCGCCGAAGGGCAGTTTGAATATCCTGATATAGGACGCGATAAATGCAAGTGCCAGTGCTGCGGCACAGGTAACAAGCTGCTGTGTTGTCATTTTAACATTGGAACTGTTTTTTCTGCAAAGAAATACAACGGCTGCTATGAGCAGAAGTACTGCGATGACAGATACTGCATAGCCTGCAGTAGTGAGACCGCCGTCGGCGGTTACTAAAGATTTCATCATATTCATTTTCCTCCTTACGTTGGCATTATCCAAATCAAGTTAAAAGGTCGAAGCCCCGCTTCCTCTCAGCCTGCATGCGCAAGCTCCCTTGGTTCAATGATTTAGTATAGCACAGTCCTGGTGTGAGAGCAAGAAAATTTAGTGTTATTTTTCCAAAATTGTGTTATGATAATGTTACTGTTTACTCTCAATAAGATGACAGTGACAATTCACACAGGTATGCGTATTTACTACGCAGGCTGTGGGAAAATTTCAAGAGAGAGGAGATATGGAATGCAGATATTTTTAGGGCTTATGATACCTTTTATCGGAACAACATTAGGTTCGGCCTGTGTATTTTTTATGCGCAGAGAATTAAAACCTCTGGTGCAGAAAGCGTTTCTCGGCTTTGCCTCAGGTGTCATGGTGGCGGCTTCGGTGTGGTCTCTTTTGATACCGGCCATGGATATGAGCGGAGGTATGGGCAAATTTGCTTTCATTCCCGCAGCGGCAGGATTTTCGCTGGGAATTGCTTTTCTTCTTCTGATGGACAAGATCGTGCCCCATCTTCATTTGGGCTGTGACGAGTCTGAAGGGCCGAAATGCTCTTTAAAAAAGACCACAATGCTGGTGCTTGCAGTGACTATCCATAACATTCCGGAAGGACTTTCCGCAGGTGCAGTGTTTGCAGGTGCCATTTCGGGAAATGATACAGTAACTATAGCGGGAGCTTTTGCGCTGGCTGTTGGTATTGCTATCCAGAATTTTCCGGAGGGAGCTATTATTTCCATGCCCCTTCGCGGTGACGGCTCAAGCAGAGGTAAGGCATTTCTTTACGGAACACTTTCCGGGGCAGTGGAACCTGTGGCAGGAGGTGTGACACTGCTTCTGGCCGCCTATATCACACCTGTTCTTCCTTACCTTCTTTCCTTTGCCGCCGGAGCAATGATTTATGTGGTGGTGGAGGAACTTATACCCGAAGCCAGTGAGGGAGAGCACAGTAATGTGGGGACTATCGCTTTTGGAGTGGGATTCGTGGTGATGATGATCCTTGATGTGGCGCTTGGGTAAAATGATAAATAAGTACAGCAGTTCCGGTGTGCCCGGACTGTTGGAGAATAAGCTGCAGTGCAGAGACAAGGAAGCTGCCTGTATTATGAGGGGACGAAAGAGAAAATGAAACGTTTGGCACCTGTTTTTATATTGATCGCCGGAAGTCTTTGGGGAATTATGGGGATTTTTGTGCGGAAACTGGGAAACTATGGGTTCAGCTCCATCCAGATAGCATCTCTGCGTATCATGGGAGGAGCTGTCATATTTGTGGCTGTGACTGCTTTGTATGACAAGGATAAGCTTCGTATCAGGCTTAGGGACATAGGGTGGTTTATAGGGCTTGGGGTCCTGAGTATCCTTATGTTTACGGTGTGCTATTTCACAACAATCTCTATGGCATCTCTGTCTGTGGCGGCAATTCTGTTATATACAGCCCCGGTTATGGTCATGCTCATGTCCCTTGTTTTGTTTCACGAGAAGCTTGATACAAGGAAGGTCATAGCCCTGGGACTGGCCTTTACAGGCTGTATTTTGGTGACAGGAATGGTTGGGGGAGGACGGATATCACTTGCTGCAGTGGGATTCGGGCTGATGTCTGGCTTTGGTTACGGGCTGTACAGTATTCTTGGTACCTTCGCCCTGCGGAAATACAGTCCTGTCACAGTTACCACCTATGCTTTTCTTTGCGGCGGGGCAGGGGCTCTTTTTGTCTGCCGTCCCGGTGATATGGCAGAGAAAATAGCTGCGGCGCAGGATAAAGGCCGGCTTGTCCTCCTTATATTTCTCACAGCCTTTATAACGGCTGTGCTGCCTTACCTTTTCTACACCATAGGTTTATCTTATGTAAAAGCCAGCTCCGCATCGATCATGGCGTCCATTGAGCCTGTGGTGGCCACCATAGCCGGTGTTGCGGTGTTTCACGAGGGGATGACAGGGGCTTCCTTTGCAGGAGTGGTACTTGTTTTGGCGGCTATTGTTCTTCTTAATCTGCCTGCCGGCCGCTCCAGAGCACTGGCCGGAATGATAGGACAGAATTTTCATAGTAATAAAAAGTAGATTATAAACAAGGAGCAAATGTGATATGTCAGGAAAAATCGGGAGAAATGATCCCTGCTGGTGCGCCAGCGGAAAGAAATACAAGAAGTGCCATGAGGCATTTGACCAGAAGCTGGAACTTCTGCGCCAGAAGGGACTGCCGGTCATTGACCATGATCTGATCAAAACACCCGGCCAGATAGAGAAGATCAAGGAGAGCTGCAAGATTAATATTGCTGTCCTTGACTACGTACAGGAGCATATCGCAGCCGGAGTCACCACGGAGGAAATAAATACCTGGGTACACCAGGAGACGGTAAAGCACGGCGGAATACCGGCACCTTTGGACTATGAAGGTTTTCCTAAAAGTGTGTGTACATCAATAAATAATGTGGTATGCCATGGAATCCCCTGTGAGGAGGAAGTTCTGAAGGAGGGAGATATTATCAATGTGGATGTCTCCACCATTTATCAGGGGTATTTTTCCGACTCCTCAAGAATGTTCTGCATCGGGCAGGTAAGCCCCGAGCGGGAACGGCTTGTGCAGGTGGTGAAGGAATGCGTGGATATAGGGATATCCAAGGTGAAACCATGGACACCCATAGGAAACATGGGCCATGCTGTACATGTCCATGCACTGGAAAACGGATATACTGTGGTCCGTGAAATCGGCGGTCACGGTGTAGGTTTGGAATTCCATGAGGATCCATGGGTGAGTTATGTTTCTGAAGAAAACAGCGGAGTGCTTATGGTACCCGGCATGATATTTACCATCGAACCCATGGTCAACATGGGCAGCGATAAAATTTTCACAGATGAGGAAGACGGCTGGACTGTGCGCACTGAAGACGGGAAACCTTCCGCACAGTGGGAAGTCATGGTCCTGGTCACAGAGGATGGATGTGAGGTCCTGTGCTACTGATCCTGCTGTGTGGATCATAGGAAAGATACTGTATCACACTAAAAATTTAAAGCAAAGATGTAAAAAAGTGTTGACAAATAAAAAAATGCATATTATACTATTTTCAGAAAAAGCAAGAAACCGATGAGCAAGAGTAGTATAAAAAGACAGATGTTTACAGAGAGCAGTCCGGCGGTGAGAGGACGGCAGCGGAGTTTTTTTAGAATGGACTTGCGAGGGCAGACTGAAACCTTCAGGGGAGTAGGGACTGACGGGAGACCCCATCCGTTACCAACCGGGGCATGTATGATAGTACATGAATGGAGTGGATTGTCTGTATTTTGGAGGACAGTCAATTTGGGTGGTATCGCAGAAGTTTAAGCTTTTGTCCCATAACATTACGTTAAGGGGCAGAAGCTTTTTTTGTGTACAGAACCCCTCCGGGGGATGCACACAATATTTTCTCTTTACCATCCCGCCCGTCTAAGAAAGGAGAACGACAGCATGAAAACAGAGGTAACCAGATTATTGGAACTGGCAGAGGAATATCCTCTCCTGCCGGTACGCAAAGAAATTTATGCGGATTTTATCACGCCCATGGGAATCTTAAAGAAAATCACAGGAAGAAGCACCCGCTGCTTTCTTCTGGAGAGTGTGGAGGGCAGCGAACGATGGGCCAGATATTCTTTCCTTGGCTGCGACCCGCTGCTTCGTATCTCCGGTAAGGACCGCTTCGTTACCATTGAAAAAGACGGGAAGAAGCGGACAGTGGAGACGGATGATCCTTTGGAAGTGATCAGAGAGCTGATGAAGGAATACCGCGGGCCTGTCCTTCCTGACATGCCGCCCTTTGCAGGAGGGCTGGTCGGTTATTTCGGCTATTCCATGATTCATTACGCAGAGCCGGAGCTAAAGCTTGCAAGCGGCGATTTTGATGATTTCGATGTGATGTTGTTTGAAAAGGTGATCGTATATGACCATCTGAAGCAGAAAATAGAGATCATAGTTAATATAAAAACAGATTCCCTCATGGAAAACTACGGAAAAGCCATGGCAGCCCTTGAGCGTATGGCAGCCTTCTTAAGGGAACCTCTTGAAAAAGAAGTTACACCGGAAGCGGGAGGCAAAACAGATTTCACCTGTAATTTCAGCAAAGAGGAATACTGCGCAGTGGTAGAAAAGACAAAGGAATATATCCGCAAGGGGGATATTTTCCAGGCAGTTATCTCACGTCAGTTTGAGAGCCCATATGACGGAAGTCTTTTTCATGCTTACCGGGTTCTCCGTACCACCAACCCGTCCCCTTATATGGTCTATCTTAAAATCGATGACCTGGAAGTAATGTGCAGCTCGCCGGAAACTCTTGTACGGCTGGAGCATGGAAGGCTTACCACATTTCCGGTGGCAGGTTCCAGGCCCAGAGGGCGGAACCAGGAGGAAGACGAGACGTTGGAAAAGGAACTTCTGGCAGATGAGAAGGAACTATCGGAACACAATATGCTGGTGGATCTGGGCAGAAACGATCTTGGGAAAATATCGCGTTTCGGCACTGTGGAAGTCACCAGATACCAGATGATCCACCGATACTCACGGATTATGCATATCTGTTCCCAGGTAGAAGGAGATATCAGGGAGGATTATGATGGGTTGGATGCCGTGGAAGCTGTTCTTCCCGCAGGCACCCTTTCCGGCGCACCGAAAATCCGGGCCTGCCAGATCATTGAGGAGTTGGAAAAGGCGCCGAGAGGCATTTACGGCGGTGCTCTCGGATATCTGGATTTCACGGGAAATCTGGATACCTGTATTGCAATCCGTATGGCAGTAAAAAAGAACGGCAAGGTTTATGTGCAGGCGGGAGGCGGAATTGTGGCTGACAGTATACCGGAGAAGGAATATGAGGAGTCAGCCAACAAGGCCAAGGCAGTCATCCAGGCACTGGAGCAGGCGCAGGAGGTGGACCGATGATACTTTTGATTGATAATTATGACAGTTTTTCCTACAACCTATATCAAATGATCGGAGAAATACAGCCGGATATCAAGGTTATCCGCAACGGGGAATATACAGTTTCTGATGTGCTGAAGAGGAAACCGGAGCGCATCATTCTCTCTCCAGGACCGGGAAGACCGGCAGAGGCAGGTATCTGTGAGGCATTGATCCGTGAAATAGCTGATAAGCAGATAGAAATCCCTCTTTTGGGAGTATGCCTGGGACATCAGGGTATCTGTGAAGCATTGGGAGGCACGGTAAGCCTTGCCCATGAATTGATGCACGGAAAGAAGGATATGATCCAAATCACCGCACCATGCAGGCTGTTTGCAGGACTGCCCGGGGAGATCGAGGCTGCCAGATACCATTCTCTTATTGTGGAGGAAAAAGACCTGCCAAAGGAGCTGGAAGTCACCGCTGTTTCCAAAGAGGGCGAAGTGATGGCTGTACAGCACAGGAATCTTCCTGTTTTTGGGCTTCAGTTTCATCCGGAATCCATTTTAACCCCAAGGGGGAAAGATATTTTACAGAACTTTATGAACATATAATAAAATGACGCCAGGCTTAAAAGTGATCCTCTTATATATGAGGATGCATTGTATGACCTTTTATCCCTGGCATCTTGACAATTGACAGTGACAGGAGGATATAAACTATGATGAAAGATGCCATTTACAGAGTGACAAACGGAGACGACTTAGGATTTGACGAAGCAAAGGCTGTTATGGGAGAGATGATGGACGGTACGGCTACCCAGGCACAGATGGGCGGCTTCCTCACGGCTCTCAGGATAAAGGGGGAGACCATTGAAGAAATCACAGCGTTTGCGGAGGTGATGAGGGAGAAAGGGATAAAGATACACCCGGTGCGGGAGGTCATTGATATAGTAGGAACCGGCGGGGACGAGGTAGGAACCTTTAATATTTCCACCACTGCAGCATTTGTGGTGGCTGCAGGAGGGGTACCGGTGGCTAAGCATGGCAACAGAAGCGTATCCAGCAGGAGCGGCGCGGCAGATGTGCTGGAACGGCTTGGGGTGCAGCTGAATTTAAGTGCAGAGCAGAACGAAGCCATTCTGAAAAAATGTGATCTCTGCTTCCTGTTTGCCCCTGCTTATCATTCCTCCATGAAATTTGCGGCCCCGGTGCGCAAGGAGCTTGGAGTACGTACTGTTTTTAATATATTAGGGCCTTTGTCTAATCCTGCGGCGGCTACTATGCAGCTTTTGGGTGTATATGATAAGGCTTTGGCACCTGCACTGGCAAGAGTGCTTTCTAATCTGGGGGTTAACAGAGGTGTGGTGGTATGCGGTTCCGACGGGTTGGATGAGATAACTCTCACAGGAGAGACCTATGTTTATGAAATCCGCTTCGGTGAGATTACGTCTTACACCATAACACCGGAGCAGTTCGGGCTTGAGAGATGTCCCTTGGATCAGCTGATCGGAGGAACACCGGAAGAAAATGCACAGATCACTCTTGATATCCTTAAGGGTAAGGAGAGAGGGCCGAAACGTGACATTATTCTTATGAATGCAGGTATGAGCCTATATCTGGGAAAGGATGGAATCAGCCTTGCGGATGGTATCCGTATGGCAGAAGAATTGATCGACAGCGGCAAGGCTTACGAAAAACTGCAGGAGTTTGTCCGTCTGACGGCAGAGGCAGAAACTGCAGGCTGAGAAAAGTCCTGCTGTTCCAAAATATAGGTGCAGACAAATGCGAAACAGGAGGAAATCATGATTCTTAATAAAATAGCAGCAGATACCAGGATCCGGGTGGAAGAGGCAAAAAGGTCGGTCTCACCGGAAGAGATGAAGGAAAAAGCCCTGTCTATGAATGTCAGGACAGGATTTCCTTTTGAGAAGGTTTTCCGGGAGCCGGGCCTGCATTTCATCTGCGAGGTGAAAAAAGCTTCCCCTTCCAAGGGATTGATCGCAGAGGATTTCCCTTATGTGGAAATCGCCCGGTCTTACGAAAAGGCGGGGGCAGCAGCTGTCTCTGTGCTCACAGAGCCTCATTTTTTCCAGGGGAGCAATGAGTATTTAAGGGAAATACGTGCAAATATTTCCATTCCCATTCTCAGGAAGGATTTTACTGTTGACCCGTATCAGATTTTTGAGGCCAAGGTGATCGGTGCAGATGCAGTTCTTCTTATTGCATCACTTCTTTCCGGAGCAGAGATCCAGGAATATCAGTATATTTGTGATTCCCTTGGACTTTCTGCCCTTGTGGAAGTCCATGATGAGACAGAGCTTATGACTGCAGTGAATGCAAAAGCCAGACTCATTGGGGTGAACAACCGTAATTTAAAAGATTTTACAGTTAATTTGGGCAACAGCCTTCATCTTCGGGAGCTGGCGCCTAAAGAGATTCCATTTATTGCTGAGAGTGGGATCCGTACCAGTGAAGATGTAGCCAGACTTTACGAAAAAGGTGTGAACGGAATCCTTGTGGGGGAGACACTGATGCGGGCCCGGGATAAAGGGGATATGCTGAGAAAGCTTGCAGGAGGTTGTTCCTGATAGGGTATTTACGAGGTGTGAAAAATGAAAATAAAAATCTGTGGTATCAGAAGACCTGAGGATACAGAGATATTAAACCGCTGCAAACCGGACTATGCAGGCTTTGTTTTTGCAGGTACCAAGAGACGGGTATCACCGGAAAGAGCTGAGGAGTTAAGGAAACTCCTGGATCCGGATATCAGGACAGTGGGAGTTTTTGTAAACGAAAATCCCGAAAATATTCTTTTGTTGGCAGATAAGGATATTATCGATGTCATCCAGCTTCATGGAGATGAAACAGAGGAAGAAATCCTGTTTCTCAAAGCCTGGACGGAGAAACCTGTTATAAAAGCTGTGAGAGTCAGATCCAGGGAGTATGTCAGTGAGATGGAAAAGCTGTCCTGCGACATGCTTCTCCTGGATACCTATAAGGCTGGTGAGTACGGCGGTACGGGAGATGCCTTTGATCTTTCCCTTTTGCCGGATATGAGGAAACCCTTCCTGCTTGCAGGCGGGCTGACACCGGACAATATTAAGGGAAGGCTTGCCGGGATCAAAACCCTTCCCTTCGGGGTGGACATCAGCAGCGGCGCAGAGACTGACGGTGTGAAGGACGAACAAAAAATCCTAGGATTCATGAGAAATGTGAGAGAATTTGAAAGCAGTATTTATAGAAAAACGGAGGACTGATAAAAGTGGACAAAAAAGAGAAAAAAGGACGTTTCGGTGAGTACGGCGGACAATACATTCCGGAAACCTTAATGACAGCCGTACAAGAGCTTGAAGAAGCATATAACCATTATAAAAAAGATCCGGAATTCAACAGGGAACTGGAAGACCTGCTTAAGAATTACGCAGGCCGCCCCTCCATTCTCTACTATGCAGAGAAGATGATAAAAGATCTTGGGGGAGCTAAAATATATTTGAAAAGGGAAGACCTGAATCATACAGGGTCCCATAAAATCAATAATGTTCTGGGACAGGTGCTTTTGGCAAAGAAAATGGGAAAAACCCGTGTGATCGCTGAGACAGGAGCGGGACAGCACGGTGTTGCCACAGCTACGGCAGCAGCTCTTATGGATATGGAATGTGAAGTCTATATGGGAAAAGAGGACACGGACCGTCAGGCCCTTAACGTATTCCGTATGGAGCTTCTTGGGGCAAAAGTACATCCTGTGACCAGCGGTACCATGACTCTGAAGGATGCGGTGAATGAGACCATGAGAGAATGGACCAGAAGAATGGATGACACCTTATATGTGCTGGGCTCTGTGATGGGGCCTCATCCCTTCCCTACCATTGTCCGGGATTTCCAGAAAGTAATAGGAAAAGAGATCAAGGAACAGCTTATGGAGAAGGAAGGATGTCTGCCTGATGCTGTCCTGGCCTGTGTGGGCGGGGGCAGTAATGCCATGGGTGCCTTCTATGAATTTATAGGGGATCCCCAGGTACGGCTTATTGGATGTGAGGCAGCAGGACACGGGGTAGATACAGAGAAACATGCTGCTACCATTGCAAAAGGCAGTACCGGTGTTTTCCACGGAATGAAATCAATTTTCTGCCAGGATGAATATGGTCAGATTGCTCCGGTGTATTCTATTTCAGCAGGGCTTGACTATCCGGGCATCGGGCCGGAACACGCCAATCTTGCTGACACGGGAAGAGCTGAATATGTCCCTGTCACAGACAAGGAGGCGGTGGAGGCCTTTGAATATCTTTCCAGGACAGAAGGGATCATCCCGGCCATAGAAAGCGCCCACGCAGTGGCATATGCCCGTAAGCTGGCCCCTTCTATGAAAAAAGACCAGATCATCGTCATCAATATTTCCGGAAGGGGAGACAAAGATGTGGCGGCAATTGCTAGATATAAGGGGGTAAATTTATATGAGTAGGATCAAGGAGGCATTTGCAGGAGGAAAGGCATTTATACCCTTTGTCACCGGAGGTGACCCGGATTTGGAGACAACGAAAAAGCTCCTGATCGCCATGGAGGAGGCAGGGGCCGATCTCATCGAGATCGGCGTGCCCTTCTCAGACCCTGTGGCGGAGGGGATTGTGATACAGGAAGCCAACGAGCGGTCGTTAAGTGCCGGATGCACCACGGATAAGCTCTTTGACATGGTAAAAGAGGCGCGGAAAACAGTAAAGGTACCAATGGTATTTCTCACCTATGTGAATCCGATTTTTACCTATGGCAAAGACAAGTTTATGAAGCGCTGTACAGAATGCGGGATTGACGGACTGATCGTACCGGATCTTCCTTATGAAGAAAAAGAAGAATTGTCCGGTGTGTGTGAAGAGTACGGGGTGGATTTGATCTCCCTTATCGCCCCCACATCCCGGGAGAGGATCATCATGATCGCAAAGGAAGCGAAAGGCTTTGTCTACGTAGTGTCCTCACTTGGAGTTACAGGCGTCCGTTCCCAGATCAGCACAGATATCGGAAAAATGGTTTCTATGGTGAGAGAGGCAGCAGATGTCCCCTGTGCCGTGGGATTCGGTATCTCCACTCCGGAACAGGCGGCAGAAATGGCGGCCTTGTCTGACGGTGCCATTGTAGGTTCCGCTATTGTCAGGATGGTGGCGGCCCAGGGCAGAGACTGTGTTCCGGCAGTGCGTGATTATGTGAAAAAAATGAAAGATGCTGTAAAAACTTCTTGCATTGACAAGACATCTATTGTATAATCGTTTGTGTTGTGAAAAAGATGGTCCTCTGTTACAGATTTATGTATTAAGAACATCCATAAGAATAGGAGAGAATAACATGAACGAAATTATCAGAAACATTGAAGCCGCTCAGTTAAAAGCGGATGTGCCGCAGTTCAACGTAGGCGACACAGTAAGAGTGCACGCAATGATCAAAGAGGGTACCCGTGAGAGAATCCAGATTTTCGAGGGAACTGTTCTTAAGAAACAGGGCGGAAGCACAAGAGCAACCTTTACAGTAAGAAAGAGCTCCAACGGCGTTGGTGTTGAGAAGACATGGCCGCTGCACAGCCCTCATGTGGTTAAAGTAGAAGTTATCCGCCGCGGTAAAGTACGCCGTGCGAAACTGAACTACTTAAGAGACCGTGTAGGTAAATCTGCTAAGGTTAAAGAGCGCGTTAAATAATTTCATAGTTTTTAAGGGGCAGGGACAATTACTTAGGTATTGTCCCTCTTTTTCCATTAAGAAAAAGTGTGGGGAAGGCGTGTATAGAGAAATGAAATCTTATGTGCCGGGAAAATTCCCCATGGAATGGGAGAACAGATGAAGGGAAAAAAGATAAAAAAGGAAAAAAGCTGGAAGGAAAATGAGGCTGTCATAAACGCCAGGGAAAAGCTTGGCAATGAAAAAGTCAGAAATGTACTTCTCTGGGTTTTTGAAATTGTAGTGGCCCTTTCTTTTGCTGCTGTTGTTGCCATAATGATGTTCCAGTCTGTCACTATGCAGGAAAGTTCTATGGAGCCTACTTTGTCTGTGGGTGACAAGTTCTTCATGAACCGTGTGGTTTACAAAGTATCTTCTCCAAAACGGGGGGATATTATCGTGTTTAAAACAAATGCCAGTGACGATGCTGCCCTTCATATACGCCGTGTGGTGGGGCTTCCGGGAGAGACTGTGCAGATCGTGGACGGCCGTATATTGATCGACGGGAAGACATATAAGGAAGGTAAGGATTTTCCCTCTATCAGCAATGCAGGTCTGGCGGACAGCCCGGTATCTTTGGGGAGCGGTGAATACTTTGTCCTGGGGGACAACCGCAACAACAGCGAAGACAGCCGTTACGGCGATATCGGGAAGGTGAAGAAACGTTATATTGTGGGGAAATTATGGTTTACTTTATCCCCGGTAAAGAAAATTGGATTTTTGAAAGGTTAAAATATATGAATGTACAGTGGTACCCTGGTCATATGACCAAAGCAAAGAGACAGATGCAGGAAGATATTAAGCTCATTGACCTGATCATTGAGCTTGTGGATGCACGTGTGCCTCTTTCCAGCAGAAACCCTGATATAGATGAGCTGGGCAAGAATAAGGCGCGCCTCATTCTCCTGAATAAGTCTGACCTGGCAGATGAGCGTCAGAATGAAGCGTGGAAATCATATTTTCAGGAAAAGGGCTTCTACGTGGTAAAGGTAGACTCCAGAAACAGATCAGGAATGAAAGCAATCCAGATCGCCATTCAGGAAGCATGTAAGGAAAAGACAGAAAGAGATAAAAGGCGGGGTATTAAGAACCGTCCTATCCGGGCTATGGTGGTTGGAATCCCTAATGTGGGGAAGTCCACTTTTATCAATACCTTCGCAGGAAAAGCCTGTGCGAAAACAGGGAACAAGCCCGGAGTGACAAAAGGAAAGCAATGGATCCGTCTGAATAAAGGGGTGGAGCTTCTGGACACCCCAGGAATCCTCTGGCCTAAATTCGAGGATCAGGAGGTAGGGATACGTCTGGCTTTGGTAGGTTCCATCAAGGATGATATCCTGAATATGGAGGAGCTGTCTTTAAAGCTTATAGATTATCTTCGCACACGTTACAGCGGCGTGCTGGAGCAGCGGTACTCTGTATCAGAGGAAGGCTTGCCTGTGGACGTCCTGTCGGCCATAGCTAAGGTGCGGGGCTGCCTTAAAAAGGGGGAGGAGCTTGATTACGCCAAAGCAGCTTCCATTCTGTTTGAGGAATTCCGCAGCGGTAAAATCGGGCGTATCACCTTAGAGTGGACAGAGGAACAGGACAGATGAAAACTATTAGTGAGATCAAAGCCGAATTTGAAGCCGCCCCGGCCGCTTCTTCTCCTGAATTATATGCAAGGTACGCAAGTGATACACGAGGCGGCGTGCAAAAGCTCATTGAGCAGTACCGCAAAAAAGAGGCAGCTCTTGAAGCGGAGAAAAGCCGTATAGAGCAAATGAAGGTTTATGAGCATAAATATGAGCACCTGGGATATCTGTGCGGGATCGATGAAGTGGGGCGCGGCCCTCTGGCCGGACCGGTTGTGGCCTGTGCAGTGATCCTGCCCAAAGACTGCGGCATACTCTATCTGAATGATTCCAAGAAACTCTCTGCAAAAAAGAGGGAAGAGCTGTATGATGTGATTATGGAACAGGCTGTTGCCGTGGGGCTTGGTATGGCAGGCCCGGCCAGGATCGATGAGATCAACATTCTTCAGGCAACCTATGAAGCAATGCGCCAGGCAGTGGGAGAATTGAAGGTCAAACCTCAGCTTCTCCTGAACGATGCAGTTACCATTCCCGGTATTACCATTCCTCAGGTGCCCATTATCAAGGGAGATGCCAAGAGTGTATCCATTGCCGCTGCAAGTATTGTGGCGAAGGTGACCAGGGACCGTATGATGACAGAATACCATAAGGTAATGCCCGAATACGGGTTTGATTCAAATAAGGGCTACGGTGCTGCGGCTCATATTGAAGCCATAAGAAAATACGGCCCAAGCCCCATCCACAGAAGAACTTTTATTAAAAATTTCTGTAACTGTTCAGTACAGGACTGTGCATTTACTGCACAGTCCGTGCGAAAACGTTGAACAGCCAAAAGCAAGCCCCATCGCCAAAGGCGATTTTCATGGGCTTGCGGCGTAACTGTTCATGGTTCTGAACAGTTACAAATTTCTGCAGCTGAGGAATTACGCTGTGGGCGGTGACCCGGCAGACAGATACATAGTTACAAAAGATGCCTACATCAGACAGAAAAGAGTGGAGTGCTCTGAAAGAAAATAAAAGGGAAACAGGGGGCCGTTTTGAGAGACTGGCAGCAGAATTTCTTGAGTCTAAAGGATTTGAGATCCTGGAGCAAAATTACAGGTGCCGTATGGGAGAAATTGATCTGATTGCCAGAGACGGGGAATATCTCGTTTTTGTGGAAGTAAAGTACCGCACAGACAGCCGCGCAGGAGGCGCTCTTGCTGCAGTGGGGAAAGCGAAGCAGCGGGTGATCAGCAAAGTGGCCCGGTATTATCTTATGACCCATTACGGAAGTGTTGATGTTGCCTGCCGCTTTGATGTGGTCGGGTTCGATGATTCCGGCATCTGCTGGATAGAGAATGCGTTTGATTATTGTACATAAAGGGGAATCATATGAAGATTAAATGGCACAATAGTTCTATTCCTGAAATGAAGGTAAATGAGAAAGAAGGAGTCACCTATCTGACCTATCCCATGCTGGACGGTATTTCCGGGATCACGCACGGATTCAGCACCCGTCTGGGAGGGGTGAGCAGGGGGATTTATTCCTCTATGAACCTTAGCTTTTCCAGAGGGGATGAGGAAGAAGCCGTACAGGAGAATTACAGAAGGCTTGGGGCAGCGATCGGGTTTTCTCCGGAAGATCTTGTGTCCTCAGACCAGACTCATACTACCAACGTGAGGGTGATCACAGAGGGGGACAGAGGGAACGGAATTACAAAACCCCGTCCCTATACGGATGTGGACGGTATGATAACCGATGTTCCCGGACTGGTACTTGCCACCTTTTATGCGGATTGTGTTCCTCTTTATTTTGTGGATCCGGTGAAGAGGGCTGTGGGCCTGTCCCATTCAGGCTGGAGGGGAACTGCCGGCAAAATAGGAGCTGTTACAGTGGAAAAAATGAAGGAAACCTTCGGGACATCGCCCTCTGATCTGTATGCTGCAATAGGGCCGTCTATATGTCAGGATTGTTATGAGGTGAGCGAGGATGTGATCGAGGAGTTTAAGAAGGTTTTCCGGCCGGAGCAGTGGGAGCTTTTATTTTACGGAAAAGGCGGCGGCAAATTCCAGCTGAATCTGTGGGAGGCTAACCGGATTATCCTCATGGAGGCGGGAATCCTGCGGGAACGTATTTCCATGCCTAACCTGTGTACCTGCTGTAATCCGGAATTTCTGTTTTCCCACCGTGCATCCAAGGGAAAACGAGGGAATCTTGGCGCCTTTCTTGGTTTATTGTAATAAAATGATGTCGGGGTCAGAAGGGAGCCGGGGCGGATGCTGTCCTCTTCAGGCAGACATCAATAAAATTGAAAAAGAGCAAGCAAAAAAGGGAATCCTGCAGAGGGATTCCCTTTTGTCAATTTTGTTATATGTTTTTAATGCTTTCCAAGCTTTTTCACAAGTTCCATGATCTTATCGTTGCTGGAGCGGACTTTTTCCACTGATACATCATGGTTGATAATATCTATAATGCTTGCCAGATATTTGCTCATATTTGCCTCAATGTAATAAGGTTTGGTGAGCAGTTCAGGGATACGGTAATTCAGGTTGGTGGTGATCACATGATCCAGCCATCCTTTTTCATAATATTCGTCAAATTTGTCCAGTCCGTCAGTGAACAGTCCATAGGTAGTGCAGATGAAAACTCTGTTGGCATGGCGCTCTTTGATCTGTTTGGCAACATCCAGCATACTCTCTCCTGAGGAGATCATATCATCAATGATGACCACGTCTTTGCCTTCCACGGAATCACCTAAAAATTCATGGGCAACAATAGGATTCTTGCCGTTGACAATAGTGGAATAATCCCTGCGTTTATAGAACATACCCATATCCACACCAAGGATATTGGAAAAATACACAGCCCTTGACATAGCGCCTTCATCGGGGCTGATGATCATAAGGTGGTCATTGTCCAGTTTAAAATCTGGCACATTCTTTTCAAGTGCCTTTAAAAACTGATAGGTGGGGAAGAAGTTGTCAAAGCCGTTTAAAGGGATGGAATTCTGTACCCGGGGGTCGTGGGCGTCAAAGGTTATGATGTTGGATACGCCCATATCGCTTAATTCCCGCAGGGCCAGTGCGCAGTCCAGTGACTCCCTCTTGGAGCGTCTGTGCTGCCGTCCTTCGTATAGGAAAGGCATGATCACATTGATACGGTGGGCTTTGCCTGTGGCGGCAGAGATGATCCTCTTTAAATCCTGATAATGGTTGTCCGGTGACATATGATTCTCATGTCCGCATACAGTATAAGTCAGGCTGTAGTTAGTCACATCAACCATGATATAAAAGTCAGTACCGCGGACAGATTCGTTGATATATCCTTTGCCTTCGCCGGTGCCAAAGCGGGGGCATTCGCATTCCACCAGGAAAGTGTCTTCACTGTATCCTGAGGGGATAATACTTAAGTCTTTCTTGGCTACCAGCTCCTTACGGAATTTTACCAGCTTTTTATCTACTTCCTGTGCAAGTTCCTGACATCCTGCGAGAGCAGCAATGCGGATTGGTGCAACAGGCATAGATTTTTCCAGTAATTCTATGTTCGGCATAATATTCCTCCTAAGTATTCATAATCAAAAAAATGATTTCTACTACATTTATAACATTTGCCCTAAATCACGTCAAGGAATTTATTGATTTTTACTTTTAAAATTGGTATGATAGAAAGGATGGTAAAATAGAAGAGAACGAATGAAAGAGCAGCGGACAGCAATTGATGAGAGGATCTGCTGCAGATGAAGATTGAAAAGGAGATAAATGTATGAGTAAACCAGTAGTCGCCATAGTGGGCAGGCCGAATGTAGGTAAATCCACTCTTTTTAACGCACTGGCGGGCGAGAAGATTTCCATTGTGAAAGATACGCCGGGCGTGACCAGAGACAGGATTTATGCAGATGTCACATGGCTGGATAAATCTTTCACCCTCATTGACACGGGGGGTATAGAGCCGGACAGCAGTGATGTGATCCTTTCCCAGATGAGGGAGCAGGCACAGATTGCCATAGATACGGCAGATGTGATCATTTTTATTACCGATGTCCGTCAGGGCCTTGTTGATTCCGATGCCAAGGTGGCGGATATGCTTCGCAGAAGCGGCAAGCCGGTTGTCCTGGTGGTGAATAAGGTGGACAGTGTGCAGAAGTATATGATGGATGTCTATGAATTTTATAATCTGGGCATCGGAGAGCCGGTCCCTGTGTCAGCGGCCAACAGGATGGGGCTTGGTGATATGCTGGATGAAGTGGTGAAGGATTTTCCTGAGGGAGCCGGAATGGAGGAAGAGGATGACATTCCCAGGATCGCTATTGTAGGTAAGCCCAATGTTGGGAAATCTTCCTTGGTGAATAAGCTTCTGGGCGAGGAACGGGTGATCGTGTCTGACATTGCCGGAACCACAAGAGATGCCATTGACACGAAGGTTACCTGGCAGGGACGGGACTATATTTTTATTGATACGGCAGGCTTGCGGCGCAAGGGAAAAGTAAAAGAAGAAATTGAGCGTTACAGTGTGATCAGGACAGTGACGGCTGTTGAGCGTGCCCATATTGTTGTGATCATGATCGATGCCACCGAGGGCGTGACAGAGCAGGATGCCAAGATTGCGGGCATCGCCCACGAGAAAGGTAAGGGTGTGATCATCGCTGTCAATAAGTGGGATGCCATTGAGAAGGATGACAAGACGATCTACAAGCACACCAACCGTATCCGGGACGTCCTTGCATATATGCCCTATGCTGAGCTTGTATTTATATCTGCCAAGACAGGCCAGAGGATTTCCAAAATGTTCGAGACTATTGATATGGTCATTGAGAATCAGACCCTGCGTGTACAGACAGGGGTGCTTAATGAAATCCTGTCAGAGGCAGTGGCTATGCAGCAGCCCCCTTCCGATAAGGGGAAACGCCTGAAGATTTTCTATATGACTCAGGTGTCTGTGCGCCCGCCCACATTTGTCATTTTTGTCAATGACAAAGAGCTGATGCATTTTTCTTATACCAGATATATAGAAAACAAAATCAGGGATGCCTTTGGGTTCAGGGGCACATCATTGAAGTTTATTGTACGTGAACGAGGGGAAAAGGACTGAGTATTATGGAACGTTTGATTTGTTTGGCAATTGGATATCTGTGCGGATTGTTTCAGACCTCCTATATTATCGGCAGGATGCACCAGACAGATATCCGTGAACATGGCAGCGGAAATGCGGGTACCACCAATGCACTGCGCACTTTCGGAAAAAAGGCAGGGGCTCTTACCCTTTTGGGAGACTGTCTGAAGTGCGTGGCGGCTATACTTATTGCCAAGGCGCTGTTCAGAAACAGCTGCCCTGATATTCTCCCGCTTCTCAGTCTTTATGCTGCCGGGGGATGTATTCTGGGCCACAATTTCCCTTTTTACCTTAATTTCAGGGGAGGAAAGGGTGTGGCGGCATCGGTGGGACTTGTAATAGCCTTTGACTGGCGGATTTTTTTGATCTGCTTTGTGATTTTCTTTGGGCTTTTCTTTACCACCCATTATGTGTCACTGTGCTCAGTCAGCGCATATCTCACTGCATTTATTTGTGTGATCGTTTTCGGAGAGCTGGGGGCTTACGGTATGGACAGACCTCACACTATGGAATTATACGGGGTGATGGCTGTGCTGACATTACTTGCATTTTACCGCCACAGAGCAAATATTGTACGTCTTTTGAAAGGGACAGAAAATAAAATCTTCCTTGGGAAATCAGGGGAGAAGAAAGCATAAGAGGTGATCGTTATGGCAAAAATCAGTGTATTAGGGGCCGGAAGCTGGGGAACTGCTTTATCTCTGCTTCTTTTTAACAACGGACATGAAGTAACTTTGTGGTCCGCCCTTGAAAATGAGGTGGAAATGCTCCGTGAAAAGCGGGAACATGAGTCTAAGCTTCCGGGAGTGAGACTGCCGGAGTCTATGGAGATCACCACGGATCTGGAGAAGTCTCTGAAGGATCCTGATGTGGCTGTTCTTGCTGTGCCTTCTCCCTTTACCAGAAGTACGGCCAAACAGATGGCGCCTTTTGTAAGGGACGGACAGAAGATTGTGAATGTGGCAAAGGGTGTGGAAGAGAATACTCTCATGACCTTAAGCGAAATTATCGAAGAAGAAATTCCAAATGGTGACGTATGTGTGCTTTCCGGACCCAGCCATGCAGAAGAGGTAGGGAAAGGGCTCCCCACCACCTGTGTGGTCAGTGCACGCACCAGAGAGACAGCAGAGTATCTTCAGGGGATATTTATGAGCCCTGTTTTCCGGGTGTATACCACTCCTGATATTTTAGGGGTGGAGCTTGGGGGTGCATTGAAGAATGTCATCGCCCTTGCTGCAGGTACTGCGGATGGTCTGGGGTATGGGGACAACACCAAGGCCGCCCTTATCACAAGGGGAATTGCTGAGATAGCACGTCTTGGAGTGAAAATGGGAGCCAAGGCTGAAACATTTTACGGACTTTCGGGTATCGGGGATTTGATCGTTACCTGTGCAAGCGTACACAGCCGCAACCGCAAAGCAGGATATCTTATGGGCAAAGGATATTCTATGGAAGAAGCGATGGCAGAGGTGAAGATGGTGGTGGAAGGCGTGTACTCCGCCAAGGCTGCCAAAGGGCTTTGTGAGAAATTCCAGGTGGAGATGCCCATCATCAATGAAGTGAACAAGGTGCTTTTCGAGGGCAAGCCGGCATCAGAAGCGGTCATCGACCTTATGCTCCGGGATAAAAAAGTGGAGACACCTATGCTGCCGTGGGAATAGAAGAGGGAAACTGGAAAAACCTGCCTGGCAGAAGCGCATTTGAAAAGCGGTTCTGCCAGGCAGGTTTTTTATATACGAGGACATTGCCGGCGGATTAGAATAAAATGTCCCGCAGATCATCGGGGATACTGGAGCTGTGGTAATCCTGATTTAAGGTGTCAATGATATCCATATCCTCCTGCTGGATGGTGAAATCAAAAATAGCGCTGTTGGCGGCGATCCTGTCCGGATGGACGGATTTGGGGATTACGGAAATTCCCTTCTGTACAGCCCAGCGGAGTCCTATCTGAGCGGGAGTCTTGGCATATTTTGTACCCAGGACACACATGACATCATTGTCAAGATAAGCGCCCCTTGCCAGCGGTGCATAAGCCTGGACCTGGATGCCGCTTTCCTGACAATACTCGATGAGATCCTTAGGATAACACAAAGGGTGGCATTCAATCTGATTTACAGCCGGTACGATTCCGGATATTTTTTTCAGTTCCTCAAGGTGTCGGATTTCAAAGTTGCTTACGCCGATGGAGAGAGCACGGCCGGATTCAAGAATCTTCTCAAACTCCTTCCAGGTGCTTAGGTAACAGCCCGGCACGGGCCAGTGGATGAGATATAAGTCTGCATAATCCAGCTTCAGTCTCTCAAGGCTCCGCTCAAAAGCGCCCTTTACATCCCCCAGGCGCTGGGCTGTATTCCATATTTTGCTGGTGATGAACAAATCCTTGCGGGGAACACCGGATTTTGCAATGCTGCGTCCCACACTTTCTTCGTTTTTGTACACGGAAGCAGTATCGATCATGCGGTATCCTGACGCTATGGCGGCAGTAACTGCGCTTTCGGCTTCGCTGTCCGTTATTTTATACACACCCAGCCCCAGAAGAGGCATTTCTCTGTCGTTATTTAAGAAAATACTGTCTTTCAATAATAATTCCTCCTCAATCAATCATAGCTTCTGCTTTACACTTGGCAAAGTATAGCATATAAATGTGAAAGAATCACATCAAATATATTACAAATTTGCAACAGTAATTCTGTTAAAGAAATAACTAATAAGTTAAAATAATAACAATACTGCTAAAATGACATAAATAAGAACCCCAAAAATCGAAATTTTTAGTATAATTTTATGAAAAATTCCTTGATAATAATGCTGAAAGGTTGTATAATAGGGATAATTGATAAATTCTTGTCAGATACGGATGCCTTGTTTCAGCGGTTCCGCGTCCGTTTCCGGCTGAAAATATGATGTTTACAGGCGTAGTGAAGCAGAAAGGAGCATTTACATGCACTTAATTAAAGATGAAAACGGTAACATTGTCCACCATGGACATGAGCATACACATGAGCATACACACGGCGACGGAGTGACCCACAGTCATACTCACAGCCATGAGGCCGGAGAGGAACATGATCATTCCCACGGGGACTCCTGCAAGGCTGAAGGGCATACTCACGGACATTGCGGAAGCTGCTCAGGGGGAGACTGTAAGAATGAGACAGTTGCTCTTCTCACCTATATGCTGCAGCACAATGAGCATCATGCCCAGGAGCTTGACCAGATGGCTGACAACCTGAGCAAGATGGGAATGGATGCCGCTGCCAAGACGATCAAAGAAGGTGTGGCTGATTTCCAGAAGGGTAACATGAGGTTAGGACTGGCCCTCACTCTTGTAAAAGAGGAAATGAAATAGTTTAGGAGGCTTGATTAAAATGTGTCTTGCAACTGTATATAAAGAAAATGACAACTCTGTGATTTTTAAAAATGTAAGCCGTATTGATGTAGAGGGAAACAAAATCATCCTCAGAGATATTATGGGGGATGAGAGGATTGTGGAAGGAAGCATCCTTATGGTGGATCTTGCCGAGAGCATAGTGAAGCTTAGCTGTGAATAGGCAGGAAGATTTAACGGATATTTCAATAATTCTAAGGAGGTGCCACGTTATATGGCGCATGTAATTGCTGTTGCAGGAAAAGGCGGTGTTGGAAAGACCACGCTCTGCGGGATGCTGATCCAGTACCTCTGTGATCAGGGGAAGGGACCGGTTCTTGCTGTGGACGCTGATGCCAACTCTAATCTGAACGAGGTTCTGGGTGTTAAGGTTGAGACTACCCTTGGCGATGTCCGTGAGGAGATTGCCCGGGCGGAGATGTCAAAGGATAATCCCATTCCTTTGGGAATGTCCAAGGCTGATTACGCAGAAATCCGTTTTGAGGACGCTTTGACTGAAGATAAAGATTTTGACTTGCTTGTAATGGGAAGGACACAAGGGAAGGGCTGCTATTGCTTTGTAAACGGATTGCTGCAGTCCCAGCTTACTAAATATCAGAATAACTATCCTTATTTTGTGGTGGATAATGAGGCGGGCATGGAGCATATCAGCAGAGGAGTTCTTCCGACCATGCAGACAGCCATTCTGGTGAGCGACTGCTCCCGCAGAGGCGTACAGGCCGTAGGCCGTATTGCCAAACTGATCGAGGAATGCGATATGAAACCAAGAACTGTGGGACTGATCATTAACCGTGCTCCTAAGGGAGAGTTAAACGATGGCATTAAAGAAGAAATCCAGATCCAGGGACTGAACCTTTTAGGCGTGGTTCCCCAGGATGAGATGGTATATGAGTATGACTGCCAGGGGCGCCCAACGGCGTCTTTGCCGGAGGATAATCCTGTCAAGGCAGCCCTGAAGGCAATTGCAGACAAGCTCGATCTATAAGCAACACCCCTTGCCGCTTTTTTTCGGCAAGGGCTGTTTATGCGCTTGGGGAATTCCGGCACATAAACCTGATGATATTTTTTTACGGAAAATAACCCATGGGCGGGGATGGGTTCCCGGCCATGTGGCTTATTTGTTATAAAATCTAAATTTTAGAAAGACAAACGTACATACTCTTAACGGATGTACAAATTAAAGGAGGTCTATAATGAGTGAATTCAAATTGACTACAGTGGAAGAATTTGAAGCTGCCACTAACCGGTTATTAGAGACAGGTGCTAAAGTTGGCGCCGATGCCTGGCAGGTTCGAGTAAAAAACCAGACTCCACACTGTAAATTTGGTGAATCCGGTGTATGCTGCCGTATCTGTTCCATGGGTCCGTGCCGTATCACCCCGAAAGCACCAAAAGGTATCTGCGGATGTGACGTACATGGTATCGTTGGAAGAAACTACCTTCGCTTTACAGCAGGCGGTTCAGCAACCCATTCCGATCATGGACGTGAGATTGCCCACACACTTTACGAGTCAGCAGCAGACGGAAACTACAAGGTGAAAGATCCTGAGAAATTACTTCGTCTGGCAGCAGAGTTCGGTGTTGAGACAGAAGGCAGAGACATTTATGATGTTGCCCATGAGGTGGCAGAAGTAGGTTTGATGGAATACGGCAAACCTTTCGGAACCTTGACCTTTACAAAACGTGCTCCGGAGCACACACAGGAAATCTGGGACAGAGAAGAAATCCGTCCACGTGCTATTGACCGTGAGGTTTCATGTTCCCTTCATATGACACATATGGGATGTTCCTCCAAGCCGGAGGCTTTGATCCGTCAGGCATTGCGTTCAGGTCTTTGTGATGGATGGGGCGGTTCCATGATGGGTACTGAGTTCTCAGACGTTCTTTTCGGAACTCCGAGAGAAGTAGAGACAGAAGCTAACCTTGGCGTTATGGTAGAAGAAAATGTTAATATCGTAGTTCACGGACATGACCCGTCTCTTTCCGAGATGATCTGTGAGTATGCCGATTCCAAGGAAATGATCGATTATGCTAAATCCATGGGTGCACAGGGCATCACCGTATCCGGTGTCTGCTGTACTTCCAATGAAGTTGCAATGCGCCGCGGAATTCCTATGGCCGGAAACTTCCTGCAGCAGGAGAATGTTGTACTCACCGGTGCCTGTGAGGCAATCGTTGTTGACGTACAGTGTATTTTCCCGGCATTAGGGCCTTTGAGCAAATGCTTCCACACAAAATTCATCACCACATCACCGATCGCTCAGATGCCTGACTCTGATTTCATCAGATTCAACGCTAAGACAGCCGGTGAAAATGCAAAAATGATCGTTAAGACAGCGATCGAGAACTTTAAGAACAGAAATAAAGACCTGGTATACATACCTCAACTGAAACAGAAAGCAGTTGTAGGCTTCTCTGTAGAGCAGATTGAAAAGAAACTGGATGGTGTAACCAATTCACACGTTGACGTGACAGGCACTATGCTTCCGGTAATTGATTGTATCAAATCCGGTGTTCTCCGCGGTGCAGTAGCCATGGTTGGCTGCAACAACCCGAAGATCCGTCCTGACGCAGCACATATTGAACTGATGAAGAAACTCATTGCAAACGATGTGCTCATGGTTGTTTCCGGATGTTCTGCCCAGGCAGCTGCAAAAGCAGGCCTGATGGACAAGAGAGCGAAAGATCTCTGCGGTGCCGGACTGAAGCGTGTGTGCGAACTTGCAGACATTCCTCCTGTATTACATATGGGCTCCTGTGTAGACATCAGCCGTATGATGGTCCTTGCTTCCAGAATCGCAAAAGATTCCGGATGGAATATTTCTCAGATCCCGCTTGTAGGATGTGCTCCTGAGTGGATGTCAGAGAAGGCTGTTTCCATCGGAAACTACGTTGTAGGAACCGGTATTGACACCTACCTTGGCGTTGAACCTTATGCTTATGGATCCAGTGAAGTTGACGGCCTGTTAAAGGGCGGCCTGACAGACTGGGTAGAGGCTTGCTACACTGTTGAAAAGGACATTGATAAATTAGGCGATTTAATGATCGAGAGAATCGAAGAAAAGAGAGCTGCATTAGGTATCTGATGTAAATACTTTGCTTTAATAAGCGCGGTAAGCACATCGGCGAGGGACCGCAGAGCGGTTCCGGATTTAATGTATAGAAAGGCGCGGTAATTTATGAAGATAGCAGTAACCGGTAAAGGCGGAGTAGGAAAGACAACATTTGCGGCAACACTTGCCAGATTGTATGCAGACGAAGGAAGGAAGGTCCTGGCAGCGGATGTGGACCCGGATGCAAACCTTGGGCTTGCTCTTGGGTTTGACGAGGAGACGCTGGATGCCATTGTGCCCGTATCCAGAATGCGTAAACTGGTAGCGGAGCGTACCGGAGCCAACAGCGAGAATCAATTTTATAAACTGAACCCAAAGGTGGATGATATCCCTGATACCTACGGGAAGGTCTGCAACGGCGTAAGGCTTTTAGTCCTGGGTACCGTGGAGACAGGCGGAGGCGGATGTGTCTGCCCGGAACACGTAATGCTTAAGCGTATTATCAATAATCTTGTACTTCACAGGGATGATGTTGTTATCCTTGACATGGAGGCAGGACTTGAGCATCTCGGACGTGGGACCACAGAGAGCATGGATGCGTTTGTGGTGGTCATTGAACCGGGAGCCAGAAGTGTTCAGACCTATCGAAATGTAAAACGTCTTGCAAAAGACCTGGGAGTTTCCCAGGTAAAGGTTGTGGCCAATAAAGTCCGCAATGAGGATGACGAAGAGTTTATAAAAGCTAAGATTCCGGCTGAGGATCTGCTTGGGATGATTCATTACAATACAGAGGTTATTGATGCCGACCGCCAAGGTAAATCACCTTATGATTTCAGCGGGACAGTCACTGCTGAGATTAGGAAAATCAAAGAGAAGATAGATCAGGATTAAAAAAAGATCTGTAAATTAGGAGGTATGACAGTGCTTTTATTTGATATCGTATTTAACGGAAATGATACCATGTATGCGGAAGCAGAGCAAGCTGTAAACGATGCCGTTGCCAAATATGGCGAAGACAAAGCAGTAGGCTTTCCGGATACCGCATATACCCTGGCTTGCTACTACGCAGAGACCGGTACAAAGATCACCACTCTGAAGGAAGCTAAGGAAGCCCTTACATATATCAAGACTATTATGAAAAGAGAACGTCGTCTTGATTCAGCATTCAACTCAGGTGTTGCAACTGCATTATCAGCAGAGTTGATCGAAGCTATGAAATATATTGACGGACAGCAGCCATATGATGAGCCGTATCTTGGCCATATGACAGATGCTCAGATCCGTGAGCTTGGTGTACCGCTTGTAACCGGAGATATCCCCGGAATCGCAGTTATCATCAATGCTGCTCCTACAGTGGAAGAGGCATGTGCACTTGTAAAGAGCTATCAGTCACAGGGTAATTTCGTATGTCTGGTTGGCGGAATCATCGAACAGCTGAAAGAAGCAAATTACAAGACAGGCTTTAATGTACGTGTATTCCCTATCGGAGAGAATATTTCTTCCGTATGCCATGCCGTATCTGCTGCCTGCAGAACAGCTATGATTTTCGGAAATATCACACCAGGAGACAAAGCAGCTCTTCAGGAGTATACCTTCAACAGATTCCGTGCATTCGTTAATGCATTCGGACCTCTGGATGAGAAGACAGTTGCCTGCGGTGCAGGAGCTATTTATTATGGTTTCCCTGTAGTTACAAACGATATGGACTACACACCGTCCGTACCGAAGAGCTTGATCAAGCAGCCGAAGGTGGAAGAGTTTAATGCTACCTCCCTTGAGGCCCGCGACATTAAGATTAAAATTACAAATATTGATATTCCGGTTGCTTTTGCATCTGCATTTGAAGGTGAGATCATCCGCCGTAAAGACATGCAGGTGGAATTCGACGGTTCCCGCGTAGACTGTGCCGAGCTGGTACAGACTGCAGAGATGACCGAGATCGAGGATCACAAGATCACAGTTATCGGACCGGATGTGGACGGTATGGAGCTTGGCAGCAAGAACAGCATTGCTTATGTTGTAAAGGTAGCCGGCAAGAACATGCAGCCTGATTTCGAGCCTGTAATCGAGCGTAAATTCCATAACTATATTAACTGTATCGAGGGTGTATACCATACAGGACAGAGAGATATGCAGCGTATCCGTATCAGCATTGATGCATTCAATGCTGGATTCCGTCTGAAACATATCGGCGAAGTGCTTTACAGCCAGGTTAAGAATGAGTTCGAAGCAGTTGTTGATAAATGTGAGGTTATCATCTATACAAATCCGGAAGACTGTACAAAAATCCGTCATGAGGTTGCTATTCCTACATTCAACAAACGTGATGACCGTCTTGCAACTCTTACGGATGAGTCAGTGGATGTATATTACAGCTGTATCCTCTGCCAGGCATTCTCACCGTCACACGTATGTGTGGTAACTCCGGAGAGACTTGGACTTTGCGGTGCTGTTTCATGGCTGGACGCAAAGGCAACCCATCAGCTTGATCCGAACGGACCTTGCCAGACTATCACAAAAGAGAGAGTGATCGACGAGAACGTAGGTGCATACGAAGACGTTGATGAAGCAGTACAGAAATACTCCCAGGGTGCTCTGGAGCATGTTACTCTGTACTCTATCATGCAGGATCCTATGACCTCCTGCGGATGTTTTGAGTGTATCTGTGGTATCGAGCCGTTCTCAAACGGTGTAGTTATTGCAAACCGTGAGTATGCAGGCATGACACCTCTCGGAATGACCTTCCCGGAAATGGCATCCATGACCGGCGGCGGTGTGCAGACTCCGGGCTTCATGGGCCATGGAAAACATTTCATTGCATCTAAGAAATTCATGAAGGCAGAAGGCGGTATCGAGCGTATCGTATGGATGCCGAAAGAATTAAAAGAATTTGTGGCAGACAGACTGAATGCTACGGCAAAAGAACTTTACGGAATTGACAATTTCACAGATCTGATCGGCGACGAAACTGTTGCAGAAGATCCTGAGACACTGGTAGCTTTCCTTACAGAAAAAGGACACCCGGCATTAAGCCTTGAACCGATGATGTAAGAAAAATCCAAAGGAGATGTTCAGCAATGTTGATCAACAGAATTTTCAGCGGAAATGATGCAGTGTACGGACTGACAGTACAGGCAGTAGACAATGCGGTTGTGCAGTACGGGTCAGATAAAGCTGTGGGATTTCCAAATACTGCGTACTGTCTGCCCTGCTATTATGCCGTAACAGGTGTAAAGGTAAAGACATTAGGTGAACTGAAGGAGGCGCTGGGCGTTGTAAAGACCCTTATGACAAGGGAACATGCATTGGACGATGCTCTTATGTCCGGCGTAGCGACTGCCCTGTGCGCGGAATTTATCGAAGCGCTGAAATATCTGGACGGTGCACTGCCTTATGAAGAGCCGTGCTATGGCCATTTAGCGGATTCTATTATCCGTGAAATGGGAGTGCCTCTTGTTACAGGAGATATCCCGGGAGTTGCTGTTATTCTTGGTTCCGCACCCACCTCAAAGGAGGGTGTGGACCTGATCAAGAGTTATCAGGCCCAGGGTATTCTGGTAACACTGGTGGGCGGAATCATCGACCAGGCTCAGGAGCTTGGGCTTAAGATGGGATACAATCTTAGGATCGTACCTCTGGGCAAAGATGTCACCTCTGTCATCCATGTAGTATCAGTAGCACTGCGCGCAGCTCTTATTTTCGGAAATGTAACGCCAGGAGATGCAGGAAGTCTGATCACCTATACGGCAGAGAGGGTTCCGGCCTTTGTCAATGCATTCAAGCCGGTGGACGATGTGATCCTGGCAGCTGGTGCAGGGGCGATCAAGCTGGGGTTCCCGGTAATCTCCAACGAGACGGAGAATATTGCGGAAGTTCCGGGAGCACTGATCCCGTGCCCGGAAGTGGAGAATTTCAATAAGGTTTCTCTGGAAGCAAGAAATATCAAGATCAAGATTAAGAATATTGATATTCCGGTGGCTTTTGCCTCGGCTTTTGAGGGAGAGATCATCCGGCGCCCTGACATGCAGGTAGAGTTCGACGGTTCCAGAGTTGACTGTGCCGAGCTGGTGCAGACCAGACCCATGGAGGAAGTTGAGGACCACAAGATAGAATTGATCGGTCCTGATATCGATGCCTTTGAAATCGGCAGCAAGCAGAGTATTGCCTACGTGGTAGAAGTGGCAGGCAAGAAGATGCAGTCCGATTTTGAACCGGTAATCGAGCGTAAATTCCACAATTATATCAACTGTATTGAAGGTGTATACCATACAGGCCAGAGGGATATGTTACGTATCCGTATCAGCAAAGATGCCTATGATGCAGGCTTTCGGGCCAGACACATCGGCGAGGTGCTGTATGCACAGGTGAAGAATGAATTTGAGGCAGTGGTGGATAAATGCCAGGTGAAGATTTATACGGAGCCGGCAGAATGTACAAAAATCCGCCATGAGCTTGCAATTCCGGCCTTCGATAAGAGAGATGCACGTCTTGAAACATTAACGGATGAATCTGTGGATGTTTATTACAGCTGTATTCTCTGCCAGGCATTTTCACCCTCCCATGTATGTGTGGTAACTCCGGAGAGACTGGGGCTTTGCGGTGCAGTGTCATGGCTGGACGCCAAGGCAACAAATGAGCTTGACCCGGCAGGACCATGCCAGATCATCACAAAAGAGCGTCCTGTTGATGAGGAGATCGGAGCATACGAGGATGTGGATGAAGCAGTACAGAAATATTCCCAGGGAGCCCTGGAACATGTAACTCTGTACTCCATCATGCAGGATCCCATGACCTCCTGCGGATGCTTTGAATGTATCTGTGGAATCGAACCGTTCTCCAATGGTGTTGTGATCGCCAACCGTGAATACGGCGGTATGACTCCTCTTGGGATGACCTTCCCGGAGATGGCATCCATGACCGGAGGCGGTGTGCAGACGCCGGGCTTTATGGGCCATGGAAAGCATTTCATCGCATCTAAGAAATTCATGAAGGCAGAAGGCGGAATCCAGCGTATCGTATGGATGCCGAAAGAACTGAAAGAGACAGTGGCAGAGCGTCTGAACAAGACTGCAAAAGAGCTTTACGGAATCGACAATTTCACCGATATGGTGGGCGACGAAACAGTGGCCTCCGACCCGGAAACCCTTGTTGCATTTTTGACAGAACATAACCATCCTGCCTTGTCAATGGAACCAATGATGTAGTATAATATTGCCAATAGTGCGGGCATGTCCTGAAGGGTGTGCCTGCCGGAATAAATTTTTAAGGAGGCTAACGAGAAATGCCGTTTAATCAGAAACCACAAAAGTTTAATGCAAAGATTAACACAGTCACAATCGGAAGCGGAGATAAGACAGTCACCCTTGGCGGAGACTCATCTTTCCCGTTCTACACCTTTGATTCTGAATCAGAAAACTCACCTAAGGTAGGTGTGGAAATTTCTGATATGGGCCTTGAGGGCGCATCTGAAGGTATCAAGGCTTATTATGAAGGTGCTGTTACAATGGCAGATATCGCCAAGAAGGCAGCAGCTATGGAAGGTGCAGATTTCCTTGCCCTTGTTCTGGAAGGCGGAGACCCGAACGGAGCTGACAAATCTGTGGAAGAGTTGATCGCAGTTGTAAAAGAGGTTGCAGACGCAGTAGACTGCCCGCTGGTTGTTGAAGGATGTAAGAATGTTGAGAAGGACGCAGAGCTGCTTCCAAAGGTTGCAGAGGTTCTTCAGGGAAGAAATGTTCTTATCATGTCTGAAAAAGAAGAGAACTACAAAGCAATCGGCGCAGCAGCAGGGCTTGCTTACAATCAGATCGTAGGCGCTGAGTCCGCTGTAGATATCAACCTTGCAAAGCAGTTGAATGTTGTTACCAGCCAGTTAGGTGTAAACGCACAGAAGATCGTTATGAATATCGGAAGTGCAGCAGTTGGATATGGATATGAGTATGTAGTATCCACAATGGACCGTATCAAAGGTGCAGCTTTATCCCAGAATGATAACATGCTGCAGATGCCTATCATTACACCAGTTGCTTCTGAGACATGGGGCGTTAAAGAGGCTATGGCTTCTGAAGCCGACATGCCGGAATGGGGACCGCAGGATGAACGTGGGATCGATATGGAAATCGTTACCGCAGCAGCAGACCTGGCAGCAGGATCTGATGCAGTTATCTTAAGACATCCTCAGTCTGTTGCAACTATTTCAAAAATGATCAAAGCACTTGTGTAATTGAATAGGAGGAAGAAGATATGGCACTGAATGGTATTCAGATCTTTAAATTAACACCAAAGAAAAACTGTAAGGAATGCGGCTGCCCCACATGTATGGCTTTCTCAATGAAAGTTGCACAGGGCGCTATGGACATTTCTGCTTGTCCTCATATGTCTGAAGAAGCGCTGGCTTCTCTGTCAGAAGCTACCGCACCGCCCATGAAAACGATCAAGATCGGTGCAGGCGCAGAAGAGTTTACTCTGGGCGGCGAGACCGTATTATTCAGACATGAGAAAACTTTTGTGAGCAAAACAAGATACGCAGTTGCACTGTGTACAGATATGGACGATGCTGCTGTTGATGCTAAATTAGCAGAAATCCCGGCAGTTGACTACGAACGTATTGGTGAGAGAATGTATGCAGAACTTGTATACGTTAACTGCGGAGAAGGAGCTGATGCTGCTAAATACACAGAGCTTGTGAAAAAAGCAGCAGGTTTAGGCAGAACTCTGGTTTTAGGATGCTCTGATCCTGAAATTGCAAAAGCTGCCATTGAAGTATGCAAAGACAGCAAACCAGTCTTGAACGGAGCTGACGCTTCCAATTATGAAGCTATGAGCGCTGTTGCAACTGCAGCAGGTGTTGTTCTTGGTGTATCCGGAAAAGACTTAAATGAATTATATGACACAGTTGCAGCTCTTGAGAAGCTTGGCAACAAGAACCTTGTGCTGGATGTGACTGGCGGCGATATCAAAGCTACTTTCGCAAATGCAGTACAGGTGCGCCGTGCAGCATTAAAGGATCAGGACAGAACCTTCGGTTATCCGTCTATCGTTAATACTGTGAAGGTTGCAAAAGGTGACAAACATTTACAGGCAGCTCTTGCTTCCCTGTTCACTATGAAATATGGTTCCATCATTGTTATGGAGCAGATGACATACGCTGAAGCTCTTCCGTTATACGGACTGCGTCAGAACGTATTCACTGATCCTCAGAAGCCGATGAAGGTTGAGCCGGGCATCTACCCGATCAACGGCGGTGTGGAAGATTCTCTGGTACTTGTTACCGTAGACTTCGCTCTTACATATTTCGTGGTATCCGGAGAATTGGAGCGCTCAGGTGTTCCGCTGAATCTTGCTATCTGTGATGCAGGCGGATTATCTGTTCTGACATCCTGGGCAGCAGGTAAATTCTCAGGAAGCAGTATTGCCAAGTTTATCCAGGAACAGGTTGAGCCGAAGGTTTCCTGCAGAAAACTTGTGATCCCTGGAAAAGTTGCAGTGCTGAAGGGTGATATTGAGTCCAAGCTTCCGGGATGGGAAGTTATCGTAGGACCGAGAGAAGCTGTACAGCTTGTGAAATTCTTAAAAGATATGTAAGCATAATTGATAAAGTAACTTGCAGCCGGTTGGGGAAGAGCCGGACCGGCTGTCATTTATAAAGTAAAGGAGAACAAGAGTATGGCAAAATTTGTAACTATTGGGGAAAGAATCCACTGTATTTCACCAGCCATTCGTGATGCAATGGCAACAAGAAATCCTGAGCCGATCTTAAAGAGAGCGAAGGAGCAGTTAGAGGCAGGTGCAACTTATCTTGATGTAAATATCGGACCTGCTGAAAACGACGGCGAAGACCTGATGAAATGGGCAGTTAAGCTTCTTCAGGAAAACTTTGACAATGTTCCTCTGGCACTGGATACCGCTAACAAGAAAGCAATCGAAGCTGGTATTTCTGTATATAACAGAGCAAAAGGCAAACCGATCGTAAACTCTGCTGATGCAGGCGGAAGAATCGAGAATATCGACCTTGCAGCAGCTAATGATGCAATTGTTATTGCACTCTGCTCCGCAGAAGGTATTGCAGCAGACAACGATGAACGTATGATGCACTGCCAGAACATGCTGGAAAGAGGTATGATGCTTGGTATGGAGCCGACAGATCTGTGGTTTGACCCGTTATTCCTCGTTGTAAAGGGAATGCAGGACAAACAGCTGGAAGTACTGGAAGCAATCAAAATGTTCTCCGACATGGGCCTGAACTCAACCGGCGGCCTTTCTAACAACAGCAACGGTATGCCGAAACATATCCGTCCGATCATGGATTCCGCTTTAGTGGCAATGTGCATGATGCAGGGCCTCACCTCCGCAATCGTAAATCCTTGTGATTTAAGACTTATGGAGACGATCAAATCCTGTGATGTATTCAAGAACAACACTCTGTACGCAGATTCCTACCTGGAGATCTAATCAGTCAGTGGAATAGAGAATATGTTAACTTAAGGGGCTGGAGGCTTCGGGCCTTCAGCCCTTTTGCAAAATACAGGAGACTTAATTTATTATATTTTGTCTACTTTGTTTCTAAGAAAATAAATATTGACAGGCTATGAGAAAGGTGGTTGCCGATGTTCAAGGTAACATTTGCATTCGAAGATGGCAGTGTGGTAGAGACGTATGCCAACTTGGGAGACAATCTGCTGGAAATTGCACGTGAGGCCAATGTGGCTATTGACGCTCCATGCTCCGGCAATGCTTCCTGCGGAAAGTGCCGGGTGCAGCTGAAGAGCGGAGAATTAAATACAAAGAAGACCCTTCATATCTCAGATGAGGAATTTGACCAGGGCTGGCGCCTGGCTTGTGTCAGTACGGTCAGTGCGGACGTGACTGTGCTTGTACCTGATATTGCATCAGCGTATAAGAGCAGGATGAAGGTTGCAGATTTAAGCTCCAAAGAGGAAATAGCCATTTTCGAGAATGCCAAGAGTGAGATTGAACTCACGGGTATACAATTGAGCAACAGTCTGGATGTGGTGGAGGTTACTATGGATCCTCCTACTCTGGATGACACTATGCCGGACAATGAGCGGCTGTCCCGCGCACTGAGAAAGTTCTTGAATCTAAAACGGGTAAGGATTCCTTATACAGTGCTGAGAAAGCTTCCAGATGTGCTCCGGAATAATAATTTTTCAGTGAAATGTGTGCTGCGTACTACTTCAGATGATATGTTTGTCTATGACGTTTTCGGCATAGATGAGAATATTGTTATCGGAGGTCTGGCAGTAGATATAGGTACCACTACGGTATCAGCAGTACTTATAAATATGGAGAACGGTCAGATTCTGGCTAAGGGTTCTGCAGGAAACGGTCAGATCCGTTTCGGGGCAGATGTTATCAACAGGATTATTGAGTCACAGAAGCCGGGCGGAAGAAAGAAGCTTCAGGAAGCAGTGATTTCCGAGACGATCAATCCTATGATCAAGGAGATGTGCAAAAGTGCAAATATCCCCAAAAGCCAGATATACAGAATGTGTGTGGCCGGAAATACAACGATGAATCATCTGTTTGCAGGAATCAATGCAGATCCCTTACGTATGGAGCCTTATATTCCTGCATTCTTTAAAACCAATTCTCTCTTTGCCTCAGATGTGGGAATTGATATTAATCAGGATGCCCATATTATTATGGCTCCTAATATCGGAAGCTATGTAGGCGGTGATATCACAGCCGGAACTTTGGTCAGCATGATGTGGAACAAACCGGAGTTTTCTCTGTTTATTGATCTGGGGACCAACGGGGAATTAGTTTTCGGCAATTCAGATTTTATGATGAGCTGTGCCTGCTCTGCAGGACCTGCCTTTGAAGGCGGCGACATTTCCTGCGGAATGCGCGCTACCGATGGGGCTATTGAGGAATGCACCATCGATAAAGACACTATGGAGCCGGTCTACAAGGTGATCGGTGAGCCTGGTACTAAGCCTATCGGGTTGTGCGGCTCAGGTATCATTGACCTTATAAGTGAATTATATATCAATGGTATTATCAGTCCTAAGGGTAAATTTATCCGAGAGGGCAAGAGGATCCGTCACGATGAATACGGTATGGGAAGTTATGTGCTGGCTTTTGAGGAAGAGGCCGGTTCTGTGAAGGATGTGGAGATCACCGAGGTGGATATTGACAACTTTATCCGTGCCAAGGGTGCAATTTTCTCAGCAATCCGTACTATGCTCAGTTCTGTGGATTTCGATATCTCTATGATAGACAATGTTTATGTGGCAGGCGGTATCGGAAGCGGAATCAATATGAAAAATGCTGTAAATATTGGAATGTTCCCTGATATCTCACTGGAGAAATTCCATTATATCGGCAATTCGTCACTTACAGGTGCATACTTGATGCTTCTCTCCACACCGGCAGAGAAGAAGACCTATGATCTGGCATCCAATATGACATATCTGGAGCTTTCAACAGTTCCCAACTATATGGATGAATTTGTAGGGGCATGTTTCATTCCCCATACAGATCTCGGAATGTTCCCGTCTGTGATGGAACAGGTAAAAAACTAACAGCACATCAGTGTTGTTCAATAGATTGAGGTGGCACATGGCTTTTAACTTGAATGAATTGAATTATGAAAAGGACAGCAAAGAGAGGATGCCCTGGGAGCACTATACTGAGCAGTATAAGGCTGCCGACCCAGGGGAGATTGCCGGAAGGCTTTCCATTCCCTATGATGAGGAGAAGAAGGCTTTTACCCTTACATTTCTGGGAACGGTATATCAGATCACTTATCCGGATTTCCAGGTGACCCATCTTGAAGATGACAAGGGCTATTATCCGTTGGAAGAGATGATTTATGCAAAAATCCTCACCATCCGTTTTCTGCTTCATGGAGCAGCTTCAGAGGGCACCGGTAAGTTTAAAACTTACAGAGAAATGCCCTGGGGGGAAGTTTATCTGCGTCAATTTGACGGAAGATGCATTAAGCGGCTGGCATTTTCCTATGGAAACCGTCTTTCCGATTTCAAGGCGATCATGGAGCATATGAAGGCTCTTCCGGTAAATCACGGAGATGCTGCTTATGAGACGGAAATTTATCCGGGATATAAAATCCAGATGATACTGTGGGAAGGCGATGAAGAATTTCCGCCCTCATCCCAGATCCTGTTTTCCGATAATTTTCCTGTTTCCTTCCAGGCTGAGGATATGGCCGTTATGGGAGATGTCATTATCGGTTCGTTAAAAGCGTTTTTGAAGTGTATCAATGATATGAAATAAAGCAGATATGGTGACTGTTCAGGACTATGCGGGATACTGACTGGGGAACAGCTGCCGGATATATTTCTGTTTTATATAAAAAACAAATAGCTTGTACAAAGCAAAAGGAGGTAATTTCTATGGGATTCAAAACTGACATCGAAATTGCACAGGAGTGCGAAATGCAGCCGATTACTGAGATTGCGGCAAAAGCAGGTATTGATGACAAATATCTGGAGCAGTACGGCAAGTACAAAGCAAAAATCGATTATAACCTGTTAAAAGAAACTGACAAACAGGACGGCAAGCTGGTACTTGTAACCGCTATCAATCCTACACCTGCCGGTGAAGGAAAGACCACTACAACCGTAGGTCTTGCAGACGGAATGC
>JAUNHC010000094.1 GCA_030524175.1 Eubacteriales bacterium | reverse complement strand
TATTATGGAATGATTTTTAGGGCAACACAATCCGTCGAATTATTTTGCGCTTACAATAATAGTTCCACCACAGCAATATCACGAAGAATTGTGTTACTTTGATATGTAGTTTCCGCCAGCAGTCTTTGTTTATACAAAGTAGATATAAAAGTTGAAATAACGGGTTCCGGAATTATCCGTGGCAGAATAATAGGTTCCCGAAATTTCACATTAATTTTATCAAACGGGTTTATTGGTAACTTCTCCTCGTACACCAAATAGCGATAAAATGCTTTTATGGAAGCAATTTTCCTTTTGACGGTTTTCGGTTGGAATTTTTGGTGCAGCAATAATATGTATTCATTTAAAACCAGTTTATCAGTGTAAGTTTTCTGGTCTAGCATGAAGGTACTAAATTGGGCCAAGTCAATGCGGTATGCTTTGAGCGTTTTTGAATCCAATTTTTTGATTCCCTTACAATCTTTTAAATAATCCGCGATTAATATTTCTAAATCTTCCATCAATAGGCACTCCTTACTGTTTTCTGTTAATTATGAGTGCCTATTGATAAAATGTCTAATTCTAATCGGGGAAGAATTTATTCAATATGTGAACCGTCTCCTTTGCCGTGAACCCCCATAGAATGGTGCTGAGAGCCTCAATAGCCGCCCGGCGTTTTCTATAAAATGTTCGGTATGAAATGTTGTCGATATGAGGCTCCAGCTTTTCTATGATTTCATCGGTGTTTCTCAGTTCTTGAGGGCAAAGGAAGGAGTAATATAAAATCCAGTAATATTGCTCCCCGTATTTGTGATTATTTCTCAGGAGATCCACAGAGGAATCCAATAGCTTCAACATTCTGTTGCTGCGTTCAATGCTCTTGGCTCTTTCCTCAATGCTTCCGCTGCCAAGTTCCACCCCTGCAGCGTAAATGGAGTCTAAAAACTCATCCACGGAATTTCCATATTCAACCCTGAACTGATTCTCTAACTGATGAACTACCACCTTCAGACTATATGTAGCATCCCGGTACCGCTTTAAAAACTGATAGGTATCGTGGAATCGTGGGTCCTCTTCCGGACTTGGGTAATTTTTCTGGTATTTAGACATGGCTGTTGCCTCCTTTCAGCTCAATTGATGGTACGTTAGAAAATAGCCATGGGGATTTATTGTCTGTCTCTGGTGTAATCCGTAGTTCAAACCGGTACGCCATATTGCCAAAGGGACAGATAATCTCTAAACTATACATTCCCTTGCAGTCCGATAATTTAGATAATTGGTATTTCGTCCTACTGCATTGACAGCATGGAACCCCTTGTGCCACAAGGAGTTTTGACACTTTTTCCACAATAAAATTCATGTGTGTTTTTGGAACGCTGTCTTCTGAATCTGAAACGAGAATCTGCTCATCTATATTGGTTTGCGAATCGTCTGACGGTTCATCCGATACGTTGACAGTAAGGCTGAGGGACAAGGCAACCTCTTCTTTATCAATCATCACATCGCTGATGTTGAACATGGTGGATAGATAGTTCTTCAGGTAAATAACGCTACCATGATTTCCTGTGAATGGTATAACAGAGAGAAGACCAAGGTCTTCCAGCTTTTTTAACATACGACATACGGTAGCACGGGAACGTCCCCATCGCTCGCCAAGTTCACTGTAACTGGTTAGTGGATTTCCAGTATGGTTACGGAAGTAAATGACTGGCCCTATATCAGATGCCATAACTTTCGTATCGTTAAAAACAGCATGAACCCACAAATCCAGAAGGGCATCCATTTCGGAGCATTTACCCATTCCAATTAGTTCATGGACTTTTGCGATGGGGAAAAAGAAAAATCCCATATCCTTCTTACAGGGGTAACTATATTGCAGCGCAGTATTATCTTTTTGCCAGTCGAGAATCGTAAACTTTACAAGTTTGTTCTTTCCTTGAAGGGAATAGGTAATATAATGCTGATCCTCAAAAAATTTCAGTACAGTCCGAACCTGATGCTGAAAGCGGAAACGAAAGTGTTCCCGAAGCTCTGTAAGAGAACAAATCCATTCGCCGACACCGACCGTATAGGTAATGCCTTCAATTTTGCGGTGTGAGGTACGATAGTTTGCAAAAGAGCAGAGAAGAATGTAATAAAAAAGATAAGAGTCACCGTTGGTCCGGATGTTCTTATCTTTAACTAAAGTGCGTATAAATTCACGGTATATTCTGCAGCGGGGATAATCCACAAGTTGTTTCAACTCTAATTGGTAATTCATAATGGTCTCCTTTAAAATTGTGATTTTCAATAAGGTATATTTATGCTAAAATAGCCTTAGACACAGGCGATGTCTAAGGCTATAGTTAAATGATATTTTGCTAATATTTCAGTGTACGAACCGTGTTCGTATCCATCATTTGCTAATAGTTTGCTAATTGGACGTCAAAATATTAGAGGATATTTGACGGAAAGGAGCAAATTACAGAAGAAATGAATTTGCCCCTAAAGTACGTTCCCAGCTGGATTTGAGCCTATTGCAGAGGACTAGAACATACGTCAGTTGATTGGCTTGTTTCTACTCCTAAGCGAAGGGTCGGACGTTCAAATCGTCTCAGGGACGCTCAAAGTGCTGGAAATTCAACGTTTCTGGCACTTTTTTTTTCAGAATCACTTAATACTAAACTTTCCATCCTTCAAATGGTATATGGAAAAAATGTATTATTTGCTAATTGGCAAACGAACCGCTTTTTCAGGAATCGAACACTTGCTAATAAGCTGCTAATAGAAATTGTTAGCCAAATTTCTGCTAATAAGAAAAAGCAGAAATTATTTGGAAGAAGCTGCAGCCTGAGCAATTAAATTACTCAACATAGATGTCAATTCCGGAGAATTTTTAAGTGCCTGAACGATATTATTCAGTTCTGGAGACTCTTTACTACCTGGAGGTGTGACAGTTCTTAGATCACAGTTGGCGTAAAATGCCTCTTCAAATTTTTGGGCATTGACTTTTCGATCCTCGTCCAATATATGGGCATATACATCTGTAATCATATCAATCTGAGAATGTCCGGTATCTCCTTGCGTAGCTTTTATATCGCCATTGTTTAATTTAAGCTTGTAAGTGGTACTGGAATGTCTCAGGGAATGGAATACTACATTCGGCAGGTTGAGTCTTTCTTTCAGTTTATTGAATTCCTTCTCTATTACTCTGTTTTCACAAGGTCTTCCATTTGGCAGGGTAACTACTAAATTATAGTCATAATATTCATTGCCAAAGAATGATTTTACCTCATCCTGTTCTTTTTTCCATTTCCTTAGAATATAGGCAAGAGTTTTCGGAAGCCATACTTTTCTGATACTGGAATCGGTTTTGGGTTTTTTTAATACCAGATTTGTGCTGGTTCCATTCATCATGGACGGAAAGACTTGAATAATGTCTTTTTCGTCCAGAAGTTGCCTTGCATCTTTAGATACCCTTGCTAATTCTTTGTCAATGATAACATATGCATCATCAGCCGCAATATCGCTATCTGAGATATGGACATTGGGCCATTGAAGTCCTGAAATCTCACCCGACCTCATGGAGCAGGCAAATGCAAGATTCATTGCAATATAAAGTTTTGGGTCTTTGCATCCATCCAAAGCTATGCGGATAGTAGCGGAATCCCAAATATCACGTTTTTTGTACTCTGTTTTTGGACGATTTGCCAGCGGAAATGGATTCTTTCCAATCAACTCCCATTTTACAGCCTGGTCAAAAGCACATCTGAGAACCTTGTGTATACTATTGATTACGCCATCCGTAACATATTCTGATTTTGGTTTTCGATTCTTTCTTACGACAGATTTGGTCTTTTTAAGTGTTTGATAATACTCATCAACACTCTTAGCATTAATGCTTTGGATTGGCAGATTGCCGATTATTGGATTTATGTAGTTGGCAATCAATGCACAATTGGATTGATATGTTGATAATGCCCAGTGGTTTGTGCCGTAGATTTTAACAAAATCATAGAGGAAGTCTTTTACTAATACATCCTGTGGCGGAATGAAAGTTCCTTGGATTTGTTGATTTTCCACCTCGGCTTTCCGTCGTTTAGCTTCAGCACTGGTATTATATGTCTCCCACTTCTGCCTTTTTTCTCCTTTCTCATCATCATAATAATAAACAACAGAATATTTTTTCTTTCTTTTAATTATTGTAGCCATACGTTTTCACCTCTTAGTCAGGTCTGCTGTTCAACCATTCCTCAAAGGATTTTCTGTTTATTCGTATAATTCTCCCGATTCTTTTGGAAATAAAATAATTTTGTTCACATAACTTGTATGCAGACTTTTTACTTATTCCCAGAATGACGGCAATTTCTTTGACCGAATAAGTGTTAGAATCACATGGTAAAACAGTAGTTTGTTTTGAGTTAGAATTTGCTGTCATAGATACTCCTTTCAAAGACAGCATGAAAACGTATAACCTAAGACTTCATCTACATTATACGTCTGTATTGCTGTCTTGTAAATTTTAAAGTTGATGTCAATCACCAGAAAACCCGTTCCTATGCCCTCTCTGGCCACGTACTGGGTGCTACTATGTAGTCATCAAGCTGCAGGTGCGCATCCATGCGACACGATCTGCAGCGCCCATATCCATTTTCTGGAGAAGTATGCTGTTATCAAGGTACAACAAGAGCCTTGCTCCTATATTTAATCAACAGTGATGAAGATTCCAAAATTAGAAAATTAAGAAAAAATCATCTGATTTTTTTGAGAAGAATAACAAATTTATGTTTACAACTTACTAAATATAGTGTATGTGAGATTGACACTTACCATATATTGTGTTAGTATACTGCTATAGTTTATTTTATGCATACCCTTTAGGGGGAAGTTTTGGGATACATCGAATCCCGGAACGAACAGGCAGAGGTAAAAGCCAGCTGTCTGGCATAAGCTGTTTATGTTTGTATAAAGGTGTCACTACATGCTCTCTATGAGGCGGGGTGGCACTTTTGTATTTTAGGCGGGACTATTTCATTTAAGAATGATTGGAGAACACACATTGCTCTCTTTTCGTTCTTTTTTTGTGCCTTTTCTTAGAAAGGCGGAGTCAGAATTGCCACAACCAGCTTCGGCTGTTGATGGATAAAAAATTAAGAAGAAAGGTGGAACAAGACATGAGTGAAACAAGAGTGTATGCAGATGAGTTCCAAACTACATTTGCAAGTATCGGAGAAATGCTGGAATTTCTGGCAGAAAGGACAAATACCTCAAAATGGGTCCGGAGGCCAACCAAGTCGCTTCGGCTGATCCCATTAAAAAAAGATGGGGAACAGTTGGAGGATACGTTGGATGAGGATATTTTAGAGGACACAGACCGGAATACACAGCTCATTCTGAAGTTGAAGGATGAAGCTTACCCGGTGAGAAATTGTGCAATCAAGACCATCCTAAGCCGGGCTGGTATTGGTGGAGCCGGGTTAAGGAAATTAGACAAAACCAATTATGCCAAGGTGGTGAATTACTGCCTTAAGGTTGCCAAGGGTGACGCGCTGATTAAAATCGCAGATGGTAAGGTATCAGCGGTCCACGGAGGAGATCAGCATGATTACAGCATTCTGGACATCCAGACCATTTTTGAGATGACGGTTCAATATCTGAATCAGGAATTTTCAGGGAGCACCTATATTGAAGGCTCTGGCTGTTATGACCATATGGTTGTTACCGCCATGTGGGAGCTGGGTGGAAATCAGAAGCTTCTGGACACCTACCGGGATGCGATGAAAGACCATGCCATCGAAGATAAGATACAGGCGCCGGCGCTTCGGCTTGCTACATCCGATACAGCATCTAGCAGTGTGACCTTGTATCCAATGCTGCTTTGTGAAAGCGGTGGAAGGACCATTCATTTAGGACATCCGATTCGCCTGCCCCATGATAAGGGTGCAACACTCCAAAACTTTTATGACAATCTGAAATTAATTGCTTCCAGATACAAGGATGCGATTACAGATATTTCTAAGTTAATGGAGGTTGAGATTAGGAATCCAATCAACTGTATGCGTCTTGTTATGGATAAGTTTGGGATTAAGAAGAAGTTGATCAATGAGGTTGTAGAGCTTTTTCAGGCACAGCATGGAACAGGCACTTGTACAGCACATGATCTTTACTTTGCGATGAATGAGGCTTCATTCTTTGCAGCCTGTGAAAGGATGCAGGGACACAGTATCGTCAGCCTGGAGGAAGACATTGCAAAAGCACTGTCTGTTGACTGGGCGGAATACGATGTTTTTGGTGCAATCAAGTGGTAAAGAGAAAGGAGGAAACGTACTATGAATAGTGCAATGGAAGCAAAATCATACGAACCTGAGGTCGTGGTGGATATCTCAAATCTCTCGGAAGAGAATTGGCTTGCTTACCGGAGGAAAGGAATTGGCGGCAGTGATGTGGCAGCAATCATGGGGGTGTCTCCCTTTGCCACAATCCGGGATCTTTACAATGACAAGGTTGGGATACAACCCGTCATGGAAGAGGAACGTAACTGGGTGGCGCTGGAAGTCGGTCACCGGCTGGAGGATCTGGTAGCAAAAATCTTCTCAAAGAAGACTGGACTCGAAGTATTTCCGGTACGGAAGATGTTCCAGCATCCGCTGTACCCATTCATGCTGGCTGATATAGATTTTTTCATCCGTTTTCCCAATGGTTCTTTCGGAATTTTGGAGTGCAAGACCTGCAACTACAATGCCAGAACCAAATGGGATGATGATTCCATTCCCATTAATTATGTGTATCAGGTTCGCCATTATTTGGCCGTGATGAACATGGACAAGGCTTATATTGCCTGTTTGTATGGCAACAATGAGGACGAGTTTGTGATGCGCCCCATCGAGCGGGACTTGATGGAGGAAGAAGACATCATCGAGCAGGAATCTTATTTTTGGAAGGAATATGTGGAAAAGAGAGTAGAACCACCCTATACAGGAAAGGCGGATCTGATTTTGGCAAGTATCCGCAGATATGGCGGAAATGCTGATAAAACAATCCCGGAAATCAATATTACAAATCTGGATTCTATAAGGCTTGAAAAATATCTCAGTCTGTCAGAAGAAAAATCCCAAATAGAAAAACGGAAAAAAGAAATTGATGTAGAGCAGCGTGCGCTCTGTGTTCCCTATGTGGAACTTTTGGGGCAAGGCTGTAAAGCTGTTCTGGAAGATGGCAGGAATCGGTACCGGATCACTTATAATCCCACTATTCGTACACAGATAGGAAGGGAACAGCTTGAAAAACTGAAGCTGCAGCACCCGGCAATCTATGACGAGTATACCAAGGTTACTGAAAGCCGGACATTTCGGATCAAGAAGGAGGCTGCATAAAGATGTTAAAGGGAAAAAAAGCGTATATCTGCTCTCCTCTGTCTGCACCTACGCCAGAGGGAGTGAGCCACAATATGGAAATGGCAAAATTTTATCTGCTTCGGATGAAGGCACTCTACCATTGCCGGACGTTTGCTTCCCATGCACACTTACCGCTGATGTTGGATGATGCTATCCCGGAGGAGCGGGAAGCTGCCCTGCGGATCAGCAGGGAGATGATGAAACTGTGTGATGTACTTATCATCTGCGGCAGGCGTGTAAGTGAAGGAATGGAAGGTGAAATCAAAGAGGCTTTTCAGTTGGGCATGGAAGTGTACTGGTATGACAGTATCATGAAGCCCTTTGAACTGATGCGGATAGAACATTGGAGGGATATAAACGATGAAGTGCAGGTACAAAGGGAAAATATTCCTCAATGAAGAAAATGGTTATACGATTGCTGTCTATGTAACAGAAGACCCGTCCGTACCACTGGCTGCCAGAGATAAGTATCTGGCAGCCAAAAAGACCATTGCATTTACAGCAATTGGATATGGACTTCCACTCACAGACCAAATTGAACTTGAGATGGAAGGAAACTGGGAAAACAGTGACCATGGACTGCAGTTTAAAGTGGAAAATTTCATGGAAATTGTGCCCCGGACAAAGGAAGGGATTCTCGGCTATCTGTCATGTGGGGCAATCAAAGGTGTAGGGCCAAAGATGGCTGATGCAATCTATATGAAATTTGGTCTGAATACACTGGAGGTCATGGAAAACACCCCGGAGGAGCTGTTAAAAATCCGGGGCATCTCCGAAAAGAAGCTGGCAGGAATCAAGGAGTCCTTTGGGAAAAACAAGGTGTTCCGGGAGCTGATGACATTTTTGGCACCCTATCATGTTACGCCAAAGAAAGTAACCATGATCCTGCAGCAGTTCCGGGATGAATCCATTCATATTGTCCGAAACCGTCCGTACATGCTCTGTGCTGTCAAAGGATTTGGATTTTTAACGGTGGATGCCATTGGAAGGCAAAATTTCAATGCCCTCAATGATCCCATGCGTATTTCAGGATGCGTTGGATATGTGCTGCAGGAGGCCGGTAAGGAAGGGCATCTCTTTTTAGAACAGAGGGAATTGTTGAAAAAAGCTCTGGGAATTTTGAATAGAGACATGCCACAACAGGCTGTTACCGAGCAGGAAATCAACCAGGTACTTTACCGGCTGGTCATGCAGGGCAGCATCGTGCTGGATGAGGGACGTATTTATACTGCAAAGCAATACGAAGAAGAGAACCAGACAGCATCCATAATCGCCAGAAAGCTGCTTGAGAGAAGATCTGACCTTGACATTGAGACAGACTTAGCCCTGGCAGAAAAAGACCTTGCAATTACCCTATCAGAGCGTCAGCGGGAAGCTGTACGCATGGTGTTCCATAGTCCGGTCAGTATTATCACCGGAGGGCCGGGAACAGGCAAGACGACGGTTTTAAAAGTTATCCTGTATATCCATAAGCGTCTTGTCCGGACACAGGTGCAGCTCATGGCACCTACCGGAAGGGCAGCCAGGCGAATGGCAGAAAGCACAGGGTATCAGGATGCTTCCACGATGCATATGGCATTGGGAATTATCGGAGAAGAAGCTGACCCGGAATTGGAAGTGCGACGTGAAGTCGCGTAATGAATTGCTAACTGTTAGCTACCCTATCC
>JAUNHC010000093.1 GCA_030524175.1 Eubacteriales bacterium | reverse complement strand
GATATAAGGATTTCTGGCCTTGTTTGATCATCAAAGTGTTGAAAACGGGATTATAAGCGATTGCAAATTAAAAATCAATAAGTAGTTAAAAAAATTTATAACATCACAATTTTCGGCAATTTAGACAGAATTTGCATCAGGATTTTGTTAGTATGAAAGGCTTGACAAAATACCTTACAAAACTTAGAATGTTATAACAAACGTACATAGAAACATAGCGCGCTGTGCGCGGGAGAAAGGACGGATTTATACATGGGAAAATATATATTGGCACATGATTTGGGAACCTCTGGAAATAAGGCTACTTTATTCACTGAAAAGGGAAAGTTAGTGGGCAGTCAGGTTCATTCTTATGATGTACATTATTTTAACGGCACCTGGGCTGAACAGGATGCGGAGGACTGGTGGCAGGCAGTGTGCCACACTACCAGAAATCTCATTGAGAGTACAGGAATAAACCCCGGAGATATAGGGGCAGTGAGCTTCAGCGGCCAGATGATGGGCTGTCTGTGTGTGGACAGGGATGGAAGACCGCTGCGCAAGGCTATCATATGGGCTGACCAAAGAGCCACCAAGCAGGCCGCACAGATTGAGGAGCATATCAGCCAGCAGGATTTCTATCATATTGTGGGCCACAGGAATACGGCTTCTTACGGTGTTCAGAAATTGATGTGGGTGAAGGATAATGAGCCGGAAATTTACAGGCAGACATACAAGACATTGAATGCCAAGGATTATATTGTTTTCCGGCTGACAGGAAAATTTTATACGGAATACTCGGATGCCAACAGTATGGGCTGCTTTGATCTCTGCGGCCTGAAATGGTCAGAGGAATTGATTTCTTATGCAGGAATTGACGGAGATAAGCTTCCGGAACTGAAGCCTTCCACCTTTGTGGCGGGAGGTGTGACAGAAAAGGCAGCACAAGCTACAGGCATGGCAGCAGGAACACCGGTTGTCTTAGGCGGAGGCGACGGCGTGACCGCCAATGTGGGAACAGGCTCTATCTGCCCGGGAAAAACCTACAGCTGTATGGGTACATCTGCCTGGATCACCACAACCACAGAGAAGCCGGTGTTTGATGACCAGATGAGAACTGTTACCTGGGCCCATGTGATTCCGGGACTGTATGCACCCAACGGTACCATGCAGACTGCAGGAGGTGCTTATAACTGGCTTAAGACAACTATCTGCAGGATGGAAACTTATGATGCGAAGCTTCATGGGAAATCTCCTTATGATTATATGAATGAACAGATTGAGCAGGCGCCTGCAGGCTGTAACGGTGTGATTTTCCTTCCCTATCTTTTGGGTGAGCGTGCCCCGAGATGGAATGTAGATGCAAAGGGAGCATTTTTGGGACTGAAATCTGAAACCACAAGAAACGATATGCTCAGAAGTGTTCTGGAAGGTGTCACCATGAATCTTGATATTGTGCTGAATATTTTGCGCAAACATGTGAAGATTGATGAGATCACCGTCATCGGTGGCGGAGCTAAGGGCAGTGTGTGGCGCCAGATCATGGCGGACATTTACAATACGAGAATTCTTGTCCCTTCTCTTCTGGAAGAAGCTGGTTCTATGGGGGCAGCAGTGACAGGAGGAGTTGGCGCAGGTATTTATAAGGACTTTACTGCAGTTGAGGAGTTCCTGGAGATTAATTCCGTCCATGAACCTAACCCGGAAGCGGTGAAGAAGTATGGTCCTGTGAAAGAAGTTTTTGATGAATGCTATTTTGCTTTGGAAAAAGTATTTCCGAAATTGAATTTCTAGAAATGTATGGGGCAGGCAGCGGTGTTCCTGCTTACAGGGAAATGGGCCTGCCCTTTCTTTTACTTACGCTGAGATAAATACAGGCAAAAAATCCCCGGCTTGGTTTTATGAGAATCATCATAAAATCATGCCGGGGCGTTTTATTTGCAAAAAGTTTCGTACGGATCAACTGCGGTTTTGGGCTTCTACAAGGTGGGTTGCTCCATATATTTCACGAAGCTTTGGCTTCTCGATTTTTCCGGTAGGATTCCGGGGGACATCTGCGAAGAAAATCTTCCGGGGACGTTTGTACCGGGGCAGCTTTTTGCAGAAAGCTTCAATATCTTCCTCTGTACACTGATATCCTGGCTTTAAATCAATAATTGCAGCAGAAATCTCACCCAGACGCTTGTCGGGAAGGCCGATGACGGCAACATCGTGAATTGCGTCATTTGTGCGGAGAAAATCCTCAATCTGTACCGGATAAATATTCTCACCGCCGCTGATGATCACGTCTTTTTTCCGGTCCACCAGGAAAATAAAGCCGTCTTCATCCTCGCAGGCCATATCTCCGGTATAAAGCCAGCCATCGTGGAGAACTTCATTGGTAGCTTTGACATCGTTATAGTAGCAGACCATGACTCCGGGGCCCTTTACTGCAAGCTCTCCTGTCTCGCCAGGCTGTACGGTGTTTCCTTTGTCATCAATGATTTTAGTTTTCCATCCGTAACCGGCTTTTCCTATGGCGCCCACTTTATGTATGTTGTCAACACCAAGATGTACACAGCCAGGCCCTATAGACTCACTGAGACCGTAGTTAGTGTCATATTTATGGTGAGGGAAATAATCCTTCCAATGTTTGATCAGGCTGGGAGGCACCGGCTGTGCGCCGATATGCATAAGCCGCCACTGTTCCAGCTGGAACATTTCCAATCTAAGTTTGCCGCTGTCCAGAGCAAGAAGGATATCCTGTGCCCAGGGAACTAAAAGCCAGACAATAGTACATTTCTCCTCGGATACAGCACGGAGGATAAATTCAGGGTTCGCACCCTTTAAGAGAACAGCCTTTCCCCCTGTGAGAAGACTGCCGAACCAGTGCATTTTGGCACCTGTGTGGTACAGGGGCGGGATACACAGGAAAACGTCATCCTTTGTCTGACCGTGATGCTGCTGTTCAGTTTTTGCGGCATGCATCAGGGCTTCATGGGTGTGAAGGATTGCCTTGGGAAATCCCGTGGTTCCTGAGGAAAAATAGATAGCTGCATAATCCTGGTCGGTGATGTCGATCTTGGGTGACTGGCTGGAGCAGTTGGCAGTGTGCATGGTGTAATCCTCTGCAAATCCGGGGCAGCCGTCCCCTACATAGTAAAGCAGACGGTGTTTGCCGATTTCATCTGCAACTTCCTCCACACGGCCGATAAATTCCGGGCCGAAAACCAGGATATCAACTTCGGCCAGATCCAGGCAGTACCGGATCTCTTCCGCTGAGTAACGGAAGTTGAGGGGTACAGCCAGGGCACCTGTCTTTAAAATACCAAAATAGATAGGAAGCCATTCCAACCCGTTCATGAGAAGGATAGCGACCTTATCGCCTTTTTTTACACCGCGCTCCAGAAGGAGGTTGGCAAAACGGTTGGCTTTTTCATTGAAAACACTCCATGTTATTTCACGCCGGTAATAGGATGCACGTACCGGTTCGATCAATTCGTATTCTTTCCATGTGACACGTCTCGTCTCGGGCATTTCCGGGTTGATTTCTACGAGACAGACATCATCGCCGTAAAGACGGCAGTTTTTTTCCAAAATATCTGTGATAGGCATTGGAATCCCCTTTCAGCATTTTCAGGAGAAGAGCATAAGAAAAGATTCTGCAGTTACAGATTATGCAGAATCAATGCCTCTCCCGGCAAAATATGCAGCCCTGTTTGGCTGAATGCAATCTGGTCAGCACACTGGAGCGTGTTTGAAAATTCGCGCTTTAACGCGCCGGCTCATTGAAGTAAATCATACCTAATTTATGTAGGAATGTCAACAGTTATTTCGTAGTTTTTGCATGAAAATTTCAATAAAAGCTATTGACATTTGTGCAAAAGATGATATACTTGTAAAAAGTTTGATTTAGCAGGTAAAAGCGTAACGCTTTAACGTGAAAAAGTAACCGAGGGAGGATTTTAGAAATGCTAGTGAAACTTATTTTGCTTATTGTTTTCTTTGGAATCATGGTCACTGTGGGGATCATGTCCCGGAAACATGCATCCAGTGTAAATGATTTTGTCCTGGGCGGACGTAGTGTAGGGCCGTGGCTTACAGCTTTTGCATATGGTACATCTTATTTTTCTGCGGTTGTGTTCGTGGGGTATGCTGGGCAGTTTGGCTGGAAATACGGAATTGCCTCCACATGGATCGGACTTGGCAATGCGGTTTTAGGAAGCCTGCTTGCCTGGGTTGTTTTAGGCAGAAGGACCAGGATCATGACACATCATCTTCATGCAGCTACAATGCCTGATTTCTTTGGAAAGAGATTTGACAGTAACGCTCTGAGGATTGCAGCTTCAGCCATTGTGTTTATTTTCCTTATCCCTTACACAGCCTCTTTATATAACGGTCTTTCCAGACTATTCGGAATGTCTTTTGATATACCGTATACAGCTTGTGTGATACTTATGGCTACCTTGACAGGTATTTATGTTATTCTCGGCGGCTATATGGCGACTGCAATCAATGACTTTATACAGGGTATCATTATGATCGGCGGGATCATAGCTGTGATCGCTGCGGTCCTCAACGGACAGGGGGGATTTTTGGAAGCGGTAAAAGGGTTGGCGCAGCTTGAAAGTGATGTGCCGGCAACTCTTGGGCAGCCGGGGGCATTTGCTTCGTTTTTCGGGCCGGATCCCCTGAACCTTCTGGGAGTTATTGTGCTTACTTCACTGGGAACCTGGGGGCTGCCACAGATGGTACATAAATTTTACACCATTAAAAATGAAAAGGCAGTAAAAACAGGCACGATCATCTCTACTGTTTTTGCAGTGATCATATCAGGGGGATGTTATTTCCTTGGCGGCTTCGGCAGGCTGTTTGACAGCCCGGCTATTTATGCGGCTGACGGAAGTGTGGCCTACGATGCCATCATTCCGGCTATGCTCTCCACACTGCCGGACGTTCTCATTGGTGTTGTGGTGATCCTGGTGCTTTCTGCATCTATGTCTACCTTGTCTTCCCTTGTATTGACTTCCAGTTCTACACTGACATTGGATTTTATCAAGGGAAATATTATGAAGAATTTAAGCGAGAAGAAGCAGCTTCTCACCATGCGTGTGCTGATCGTATTTTTTATTGTGATCTCTGTTATTTTGGCTTTGAACCCTCCTACCTTTATCGCACAGCTGATGGGCATCTCCTGGGGAGCTCTGGCAGGAGCATTTCTGGCTCCCTTCCTGTTCGGGCTGTTCTGGAAAGGGACTACCAGACTTGGGGTATGGGCAAGCTTTATTGTGGGAGTGGGAATTACAGTGGCAAACATGTTCTTCAAGTTTATTGATTCCCCCATCAATGCAGGAGCAATAGCAATGATCGCCGGATTGATCATAGTGCCGGTGGTAAGCCTTGTGACTCCTAAGCTTGAGAGGCGTAAGATAGATGAAATCTTCACCTGCTATGATGAGGCAGTTTATGTAAAGAAAAAGGTGGCTCTGCCGGAGAAAGAATCCGAGGCCTGAATTCCGGCAGGTTTCTGTTCGGCAAATAATCTATACGCACTGACATGAGGATGCCCCGGGAGGGGTATCCTCAGATTCCCAGGAGAACAGCAGCATTTTCATAAAGAATCTGCTGTTTTTCTTTTTGGGAAAGTCCTGTGAGGGAAGATACTTTTTCCGCACATTCTTTCTGGGAGGTCCAAGGGGCATCAGTGCCGAAGAGAACCTTATCTGCACCGTGATGATGGATCATACGCACAAGCTGTTCCTCAGGCATATGCATCAGGGAATAAGCTGTGTCCAGATAAACATTTTTGCCGCATAGCTTGGCGTCAGCTTCTTCGTAATTTTCATTGCTGCCCATATGTGCCAGGATCAGTTTTGGCGGAGCCACTTCATCCAGAACATGCAGTATCATGTCTGGGGAGCAGTATATTTCATCGGGAGTATAGGGGTCCTCACCAGTGTGTGTGATAACGCATAAGCCAAGTTCGGACGCTGCGTAAATAAGGCGCATATAGTGGATATCATCGAAATACAGCCCTTGATAGTTGGGATGGATCTTAATACCCTTAAATCCTTCTTTTTTAATAAGCTTAAGCTGATCCTTATAATTTTCGCAGATAGGATGCATTCCGGCTAGGGAGATGAGCCTTGTCCCGGAATTATCAGCCCAGGTTTCATTGATCTGTACGGCAAACCGGAGTATAGAATCAAACTGATGGGGATCAGTGACTGTGGGCAGCACTACACTCACATCAATACCGCCCCTTTCCATAGAATCCCGGAGCCCGTCGGCAGTGCCGTTCATACTTGGTTCAATATGAATCACGGAAGAAAGCTTCGGCAGAGCCTTAGCCGCAACCTTATCAGGAAAAATATGGGTATGGAAATCAATAATCATGGGAAAACCTCCTATTGTATATCATGAATATCAGTATACTTCAATTTTTTCGCAGTTTCAATTGTTGAAAAAAAATGTTATACTAAAAATCGAAAAGACCCTGATTAAGTATGCCGCCGCTGGCGGTGATCATTATAGAGAAGAGGAGAATAATTATGATCAGACAGAATATTGTTTTTGTGGAAAACCGTGCAGGAAGCCTTAAGAAGGTAACAAATCTTTTGGCTGAAGAAAATGTAAATATTTATGGCTTTGCCTGTTTTGACACCCCGGAGTTTGCAATTTTCCGTATGGTATCCAATGATCCGGAGAGAGCAGAGAAGGTTTTGACAGACAATGGATATATGAACAGGATAACCCAGGTGATAGTAGTTGATCTGAAGGATGAGATCGGCGGCCTTGATGAGCTTTTAAGCGTGTTGTCAAACAGCAATGTAAGTTTGAATTACATCTATACTTCTTTCCGGAGAGAGAATCAGATACCAGTGATCATCCTTCACTCTGAAGAAATTTTTGCCACTGAGAGTGTTCTGCGGGGAAATGGTTTCCGTGTGCTGAACAGTGTGGATGAGCTGCAGAGATAAGCCGGGAGGCATATTATGTATAAGATTTTGATCGTGGAAGATGACGAGACGATTGCCGGACTGGTGAAAAAGCATCTGGAATCCTGGGGTTACCAGGTGGATTGTGTTGAGGATTTTGCACATGTGCTCCAGGAGTTTGTGCAGAAGGATCCTCAGCTGGTTCTTCTTGATCTGAAGCTGCCTTTTTATAATGGGTTTCACTGGTGTGAAGAAATCAGGAAGATTTCTCAGGTTCCTGTTTTATTCCTGTCCTCAGCTGCTGACAATATGAATATGGTGATGGCAATGAGCAGGGGGGCGGATGATTTTATCCCCAAACCCTTCGATCTGGAGGTTCTGGCGGCAAAGGTACAAGCAGTCATCCGCCGTACCTATTCCTTTGGGAAAGCCTCCAATATTCTTGAACACAGAGGTGCAATTCTCAGTCTGGGAAGCAGTTCCCTTACATGGGGGGATGAGATTTTGGATCTGACGAAAAATGAATTGAAAATTCTTCAGATTCTCTTTGAACACGCTGGCCGGGTAGTATCCCGGGATGCCATCATGAATAAGCTTTGGGAAAATGACAGTTTTGTGGATGATAATACACTTACTGTCAATATGACACGCCTGCGGAAAAAGCTGGAGGCAGCCGGGCTTAAAGACTTTATTGTCACAAAAAAAGGATTGGGATACATGGTGTGAGGATAAATTATGAACTCTTGGATGGAATACTGGAAAAAAATATGGAAGGTTCCGGCTCTGATTGCTTTTTGTGCCGTATTAATGGCAATTGTGTTTTTGCTATATGATCTGCCGGCTGAGCCGGTGATTTATGGGGCAGTCCTGTGTATCATTGCAGGATCAGCCTCTTTTTTCTATGGTCACACACATTATGTGAAAAAGAAACAAAGTCTGGAATATGTAAAGGGAAATATTCTTATTAATTTGGAGGAACTGCCCCAGCCTGAAGATGAGCTTGAGGATTTGTATCAGGAGATGATCAGGGAATTGAATGCCCAGCGGATGAAAGCAGAGACAGGGAAACAAAAGTTTTATACAGAATTAACAGATTATTATACTATGTGGGTCCATCAGATAAAAACCCCTATTGCAGCCATGCGGCTACTTTTGCAGGAGGATATGGAGAAAAATAAAGAAGCATTGTCTGAACTTTTTAAAGTAGAACAATATGTGGAGATGGTTCTGGGGTATCTGCGCACAGAGGACATGGCATCGGATATAAAATTCAGAGAGGTTGCACTGGATTCTGTGATCCGTGAGCAGATCCATAAATATGCAAGGATTTTTATCGGGAAAAAGCTGGCTTTGGAATATAGCGGTGTGGATGAAACGGTACTGACAGACTCCAAATGGCTTGGATTTGTCATAGGACAGCTGTTGTCCAATGCTTTAAAATATACCAAAAGTGGGAAAATTTCTGTTTACATGTCAGAGAGCCGGCCCCATACACTGGTGATCGAGGATACAGGAATAGGAATCAGCAAGGCAGATTTACCCAGAATCTTTGAAAAAGGCTTTACGGGAAATAATGGACGGGAAGAATCAAGGTCTACAGGGATTGGACTTTATCTTTCTGCAAAAATCATGAAAAAGCTTGGACATGGTATATCTGTGGAATCCGGTCAGAATGAGGGGACCAGGGTGTATCTTGCTTTAGGAAGAAAAAAGCTGGATCTGTACTGACAAGATGGTATTGCAATTCGGAATAACATTATGTATAATGAAATTAGCCCTGATTGGGCTGAAGAAAACACCATATAGAACATTACTGCTGTACTCAAGATAAAAAATATGAGAAGGAAACCTTGGGAGGATTATAAATGACAGACAGACAGCTCCTTGAGCAGTTAGTAAAAGGACAGCAGGAAATGAAAATGGACATTTCCGGAATAAAGGCAGACATATCTGGTTTGAAGATGGATGTTTCAGGATTGAAAGCTGATGTTGCTAAGCTCAAAACAGATGTATCAGAACTGAAGTCAGAGGTATCTGGTATAAAACAAGATATAGTTCAGATGAATTGCAGAATTGATGGCCTCGAAGAAGAAATACAGGAATTCCAGACATCGATGAGAGAAGAAATGCAGGAATTTAAGACGTCGATG
>JAUNHC010000008.1 GCA_030524175.1 Eubacteriales bacterium | reverse complement strand
AGGAGATGGTTAGAACTCTTAAAGAATTATGGTGCTAAAACTTAAAGACGGGAATGAATCCAAGCCGTGATGAGAATTTCTCTCGTTCTTTCATAATGTTGATTAACCTCCCTCGTATTCTTCTTAAAAGTATATGGATTTTTTATAGTTTCGTCAATAAGTAACTCTTTTCATCACAGATGTTTTTTGGTATAATAAGCACACTTCGTAAAAAAGAGAGGAATGAAATATGTTATATATCGGAAACCATACCACATCTTCCAAGGGATATGCGGCAATGGGACGCCAGATGGCAGCTAACGGAGGCAGCACCTTCGCTTTTTTTACAAGGAACCCCCGGGGCGGAAAGGCGAAAGCCATTGACCCTGCCGACGTGGAAGAATTTCTGAAAATAGCAGAGCAGTATAAATTCGGCCCTTTTGTGGCCCATGCACCCTATACTCTCAATGCCTGTGCGGCTAAAGAAAATCTCCGGGATTTTGCCAGGGAGACAATGGCCGATGATTTGAGACGGCTTGAGATGACTCCGGGAAATTATTATAATTTCCACCCGGGAAGCCATGTGGGACAAGGTGCAGAAGCCGGAATCGCCAAAATTGCTGAGATTTTAAACCATGTGCTCACTGAGGAGCAGTCCACTACGGTACTTCTGGAGACCATGTCAGGAAAAGGCTCAGAGGTGGGTGCCACCTTCGGGGAAGTCCGCAGCATTATGGACTTGGTGGAGAAGAAGCATAAATTGGGAGTCTGCCTTGACACCTGCCATGTTTGGGACGGTGGGTATGATATTGTCAATGACCTGGACGGTGTCCTGAATGAATTTGACAAGGTGATCGGTCTGTGCAATCTAAAGGCGGTTCACCTCAATGACAGTATGAATGGTCTGGGAAGCCATAAGGACCGCCATGCAAAAATCGGGGAAGGCCAGATAGGTCTTGACGCTCTTGCAGCGGTTGTGTGCCATCCTGCCCTTAAGGGACTGCCGTTTATTCTGGAAACACCAAACGATGACGAGGGATGGTCCAAAGAGATTGCCCTTATGAGAGAGAAATACGGGGAATAAAAGATGAAGACATTGATTTTTAACGGTTCTCCCAGAAAAAAGGGAGACACTATGGAAATGGTTAACACTTTGTGTGCTGAACTGGGCGGAGAGATAAAAATTGTGAATGCATATTTTGACGGGATACGTCCCTGTGTGGACTGCCGCTGGTGTTTCAAAAATAAAGGCTGTGCAGTAAAGGACGATATGCAGGAGATTTTTCAGTATATTGAAGAGTGCGATCATGTGGTCATTGCATCGCCAATCTATTTCGGGGAGATAACAGGTATGCTCCTGGCAGTTTTAAGCCGACTGCAGACCTATTTCAGCGCCAGATATATCAGAAAGGAGGAGCCTGTTCCCAAGAAGAAAACAGGAGGAATCCTTCTTACTGCCGGAAGCTTCGGCCCCAGGGATAAAGGGGAGGGCACGGCACAGATGCTTCTGGAGCAGTTAAGCTGTGTGAGTAAGGGGACTGTGTATGTGGACCATACAGACAAGACACCTGTGAAAGAGCAGGAGAATGTACTTGAAGAGGTCCGTTCCCTTGCCAGGGCTATAAAAGAAGCCTGATACAGGGGGAGAAGAGAGTCACCACGAAAGGAGACTTACCATGAAAAAATTTAAAATTTTCCTCACAACATTTTTATTGCTTTTTGTTCTTGCCTTTGCAGGCTGTCAGAGCAAAGAGGCAGAGCCTTCCATTGATGATAAAGAGGTTTTTGAAGATGACCTCAGACCATTGGAGGGGGAAGAATTAGATGCATTGAATGACGGCAGCGTTGAAGATGAGGAGATGACTCAGCTTGAGGAAGAGGAGCTGGACAAACTGGGGGAGATCCAGGAGGACGGCGAGGATGACGAAACCACTGCCAGTGTGAAAGAGGACGGCACCTATACCAGCATGGCGGATGTGGCTGCGTATATTCATAATTATGGACATCTGCCTTCCAATTACATTACCAAGAGTGAGGCACAGAAGCTTGGATGGAAGAGTAATGAAGGGAATCTGGATGAGGTTGCGCCGGGGAAGAGTATCGGCGGTGACAAATTCGGAAATTATGACAAAATGCTGCCGGAAGAAGAAGGGCGCACTTATCAGGAGTGTGACATTGATTATGAAGGCGGTTTCCGCAACGATAAGAGAATCATTTATTCCAACGACGGCCTGGTGTTCTATACAGGCGATCATTATAAGACTTTCCAGCAGCTGTATTAAGTAGGGCGCCGGGAGGACGGGGAGTATGGAAAGAAAATATGGAAAGTAAATACAAACGAACTTTATATGCAAGTTATCTGGGATATGTGACGCAGGCTATTGTGAATAACCTGGCACCATTATTGTTTGTCACATTCCAGAAGGAATTTAAGATTACTGTGGCGCAGATAGGTTTTCTTGTGACCTATAATTTTGCAGTACAGATGCTGGTGGATATTCTTGCGGCAAAATATGTGGAAAAAATAGGCTACAAGGTATCTATCCTGGCTGCTCATCTGCTGAGTGCCGTGGGGCTGGTGGGACTTGGGATTTTTCCCGGTCTTACAGACAATCCCTATTTCGGGCTTCTGGCGGCGATCACGGTTTATGCAGTAGGCGGCGGACTTATCGAAGTTCTGGTAAGTCCTATTGTACAGGCCCTTCCCATGGACGAAAAGTCTTCCGCAATGAGTCTACTTCATTCTTTTTACTGTTGGGGACATGTGATGGTAGTGCTTGGTTCCACAGCCTTTTTTCTCCTGGCAGGGATCGGTAACTGGAGAATCCTCACAGCCTTGTGGGCATTGATACCATTTGTCAATATCTTTGTCTATGCAGGTGCGCCCATCCGGGTATTGGTGGAGGAGAATAAGGCTCTTCCTATGAGAAAATTGTTCAGGATGAAGCTCTTCTGGCTGTTTTTCCTGCTTATGATCTGCTCCGGGGCAGCAGAGCAGGCCATGAGCCAGTGGGCCTCCTATTTTGCAGAGAGCGGTCTTTCCGTTTCCAAGACAATGGGAGATTTGCTGGGACCATGCATGTTTGCTGTGCTCATGGGAGTTTCACGAACCTTTTACGGAATAAAAGGGGAGAAAATCCCTCTGCGTTCTTTTATTATTTTTAGCAGTATCCTTTGTGCAGGAAGTTATCTGCTGGCAGTGTTTGCCCCCCATCCTGTCATATCTCTTATAGGCTGCGGACTTTGCGGCCTTTCTGTAGGTATCATGTGGCCGGGAGTGTTCAGCCTTGCGGCAGATTATTGTCCCTCAGGGGGGACAGCCATGTTTGCCCTGCTGGCTTTGGCAGGGGATGTGGGCTGCTCCGGGGGGCCGTCTGTAGTAGGAGGTATCTCCGGTGTGTTCGGCGGCAATTTAAAGGCAGGGCTTTTGGCAGCTATTGTATTCCCTGTGGTATTGATGCTGTCAGTGAATATGCTGCACAAAAAGAGCAGTACAGAAGCTGCCTCCCAGCCGTCCTGAAATCGAGAGACAGTTTATAATATAAAAAGCAGACAGCGAAGCGGAGATAAAATGTCCGCTTCGCTGTTTTTAGATATTAAGAAAGTGATCTGTTTTGTTTTATTCCGGGAAAGTCCCTTTTTCCCAATAGCTTATGATAAAACTTCATTTTTCAATTCTTCATTATGCATAAAGGCCCATGCATTCTCCAAAGTTGTCTCAGCAATATTTGAGAGTGCTTCCTCAGTGAAAAATCCCTGGTGAGAGGTCATAGTCACATTGGGGAAGGACAGAAGCCTCTGTATGGTAGAGCTTTGTAGAATGCGTTCTGACATATCTTCAAAAACAAAATCTGTCTCTTCTTCATACACATCCAGGGCAACTGCAAAAAATTTATGGTCACGGATCCCTGTTATGAGATCTTCTGTTTTGATCAGACCGCCGCGGGAAGTATTTACTAAAATAACACCGTCCTTCATCTTTGCAATGGAGGCTTCATTAATCATGTGCCGGGTCTCTTCTGTCAGAGGACAATGGAGACTTATGAGGTCACTGGAGGCCAGAAGCTTGTCAAGGGATACGTATTCCAGGAAATCCAGATTCTTGTTGGGATACAGATCATAGGCAATGACATTCATGCCGAAGCCTCTGCAGATTCGTGCCATTGCCTGGCCGATTTTTCCGGTTCCTATGATCCCGGCTGTTTTTCCGTGTAGGTTTACGCCCATGAGGCCGTTTAAAGCGAAGTTGTTCTCCCGGCATTTGATGTAAGCCTTATGGGTATGCCGGTTTGCTGTAAGTACAAGTGCCATGGCGTGTTCTGCCACAGCCTCAGGTGAATATCCGGGTACACGCAATACCTTAATACCGTATTTGTGGGCCGTATCAAGGTCAACATTGTTGTAACCTGCACAGCGCATAAGAATCAGCCGTACCCCCTGCCGGTTCAGCTCCTCAATGACAGGAGTCCCCAAATCAGCATTCACAAAGGCACAGATCGCATCATATCCTTTTGCAAGAGATGCGGTTTCCTCATGTATATTGGCCTCAATGAATTTCATATGGATCCCCGGAAATCCGGGAAGCAGCTTTTCAAAAAACTGTTCGTCATAATTTTTAGTTCCGTAAAATAGAATTTTCATAAAAGAACACTCCTCTCTGGTAAAACTAATAGTAGTGTGATATACTCAAAAAAACCAGTAATGATACCTGGCAGTAAGCAGTTTACTCATTGCTGAAATTATACTATAAAAGTCAAGATAAGTATGTGACTAGGTTACATTCAAGGATGCAGGGGTCAAAAGGTATTTATGGTTAAGGTACCCGTTAATGGAAATATTATACGGAAGGGAGATGGAAACATGCTGCAGGTATACTTAAACGGAAGAGATTTCGAAAGTCCGGAAGAAGTGCATGAGTTTCTTGCGAAGGAACTGGAGTTTCCTGCGTATTATGGGAGAAATTTATCTGCATTATATGATGTGCTGACGGACATCAGTGATGATACCAGGATCGTTATCGATCTTTCCGGTGTGGAAGACGATACAATGCTGGATATGCTGGAGCGTATGGTGGAAGTTATGACAGACGCGGCAGATGAGAATGAATATCTGGAAATTGAATGCATGGAGAGATAAGTATCAAAAGAACAGAATTCCCCTCGGAAGATGAAAATTCCGGGGGGATTTTTTTAATGCAAATATCGTTAAGGATGACAAAGCAAAAATCCTGGCCCAGAAGGTTTACACAAAGAACGGCTATCAGAATATTAATATAAAAATACCAGGCGATACAAGATACCTGTATTTTTATGAAAAGCTGGGCAATAAAAGAAGTACCATCACCATCCGCCAGGTTCAGGACAAGACAGCACCGAAGGCCCCTTCAGTCACGAAACAGAACACTGATGGTTCCATAATAAAGGTAACAGGGGAGCTTTACTCCAGAGTGTGTTTGAATTACGGAAACGGCTGGGTGGTAGAGGGGGTCATCACGGACAAAAACGGTGTTCAGGTAATCCCGGCATTACATGCAGAGTATGAAGGAACTCTGAATTATAAAGTACGGCTAAAGGATATCGCAGGCAATGTAAGCAAAACTGTTTCCATGTCCTACACAGGCGATAAAGTAACCGTGATAACAGGATAAATATAAAAGAAAACGTGCTCTAAGATGACAGCTTATGTCATAGATGCTTTATGCCCAGGAATGCAGAAGGGCCGAAAAAAGGGGCAGATCGGCAGGAAACCGATTTGCCCCATAAGTTCTACTTTATCTTTTGTACAGAAATGCGAAATGCTATTTCTCTGAAGAACTGCGGGATATTCCATATTCCTGAAATAATTTTTGTAAGAAATCCGGGTCAGAGGTACAGCGTTTTAAATCTTCCAGACGATTATCTGAGAGCAGATGGCCTGTAAGACGATTCATTTTCTCAAGCGCTGAGTCAAAACCTGAGCCGTAGCCTGTGTCGTAGCCGCTGGAAAAAATAGCTTTTCTATCCGCATAGTATTTTTCTCTGGCTTCGAGACGGAGCTTGAGTTCTTCGTCTGAGGTTAATTCTCTGATGTAAACACCAGCTTCCTTAAGTACCGGGGAATTTTTTGACATCTCCTTCACCTCCTCGTATTCAGTGGCGAGAAAAAGCTTCGCCCATTGATATAGGTCGGATTGTTTCTGAGCTTCTGTTGCATGATCTATCTCACTTAAGTTTAACATGATGATGGAAAAATCGCTAGTGTAAATATGACCTGAAGATATATCGGTAAGATAATACTTGCTCAGAAATACAGAGTGGTCATCAAAGGGTGATTCATTGAGGATACCGATATGGATGCACGGAAGAGCTTCTTTATAATCCTGGCCAGGTGCTAATTCGGTGTACATTCTGCTGGTATAGTAGACGGAACGCTGCGGCCAGTTTTTCATGTTGTCGATCTGAAGTTCTATATTCAGCTTCAAATTGGAGTTGAGTACCAGACGAATATCCAGAATGCAGTCCTTTTCATCAATCTGATCACCCAAAATGATCGGGTTAAGTATCTCACAGGAAACGATACTTTCCGGCTGCAAGTCCAGTAAGGCGCAGATGAGTCCGCGCAGCGCAGCCGGGCTTTTCTGGAAAAGCGCCTTAAACAGGTAGTCATTGGTGAGTCGGTAAGGGAGCGGGCCGGTGGCTGGCTTGAGAATGGCGTCGTATTTGCTGTCCAGGCCGGGAGTCAAAGAAAAATCTGTAAAAAGATATGTATTCATAGAACCTCCTTTGGTTAAGAAATGGATTTTAAGAAATGAGAGTTCAGTTCCGGATTGAAACGGAACTGCAAATGAAGTGCATTTATAGAACTTAGCTTTATTTTACCTTATATTGCTTTTTATGATCATTAAAAAACTATAAATTTTTATCTGCCATTGAAATTCGCCTGCGGCGAATGGGTGGATACTCTGCGACAGTCAGGTTTTTCGTACAGTCAGTGCAGTAAATGCACAGATGTTCGTGCCAGAAGTATAGATAAAAATAGAATAGGAATATCCCGTGGAATTAGCTGCCTTTTAGCACATGGTTTTCCACGGGATATTCCTGTTTTTCTATTGATTGATGTCGGGGCCAAAAGGGAACCGGGGCAGACGCTGTCCTCTTCAGGCAGACACTCGCTTCCCTTCAACTAAGTACTAACTGCGACTAAGACGCTCAGGAGAGCCTTCGCGCCTAAGTCTTCGTAAGCACTGGATTTTCAGGCGCGCTTCCGCAAGTCTGTCTGGAGAGGACAGCGCCTGCCCCGGCCCCCTTTTGACCCCGACATCATTGATTTGAACTGTCTGTTTCCCGACAAATCATTCTGTTCATGGGTCTGGAAGGCCTAATTGCCAAGCTTATAAAGGTCATGATAAAAACCGGGATAGGAGATATCCACACACTGGCCGCCTTTGATGGTAAGAGGTCCTTCGCAGACAGTACCTGCCACAGCGAAGGACATGGCAATGCGGTGGTCCAGATGTGAATCGATGCAGGCACCGTGAAGAGGCCGGCCTCCCCGGATGATCATACCGTCCCCGGTGGCTTCAATGTCTGCGCCCATGCGTTTCAGATTGTCTGTCACAACCTGTATGCGGTCAGATTCTTTAACCTTTAATTCCTGTGCGTCTTTGATTATGGTGGTCCCTTCTGCAAAAGCGGCCATCACGGCGATCATGGGGATCTCATCAATAAGTGATGGTATGATCTCCCCTCCTACAGTAGTTCCGTGAAGTCTGCCTGACCGGATAAGAAGGTCTGCAGTTGGCTCACCATTTGTATTTTCATTGAGAAGGGTGATATCTGCTCCCATATCCCGGCAGACACGCAGTAAACCGTCTCTTGTGGGATTTGTGCCCACATTCTTAAGAAGGATCTCGCTGCCTGGGGTGAGCAGTCCTGCTGCAATAAAGTAGGCAGCGGAAGAGATATCCCCCGGCACGTTGATCTCAGCTGCTCTGAGAACCGGGTCAGGATATACTGAGACAGTGGTTCCGGCAGATTCCACTTTGGCGCCGAAGCAGTTCAGCATTAACTCTGTATGGTTTCTGGAAAGCACTGGTTCAGTCACACTGGTCACACCGTCTGCATAAAGTCCTGCCAGAAGCACGCAGGATTTCACCTGGGCAGATGCCACAGGTGAATTATAGTGGATTGCCTGAAGAGGCTTTCCTGAAATACGAAGAGGGGCACAGCCATTTTCCTTAATGCTTATGATATCTGCACCCATGGCCTGAAGAGGTGTGATGATACGCTTCATGGGCCGTGACTGGATAGAAGCATCTCCGGTTATCTCGGATACGAATTTCTGTCCGGCCAGAATTCCGGATATCAGCCGGGTGGTGGTGCCGCTGTTCCCTACATCCAGAGTTTCCCTGGGAGCGCTGAGACCGTGAAGCCCGTTGCCGTGTACAAGGATCTCCTTTTCTGTTTTTTCGATATGAATGCCCATTTTCCGAAAGCAGGAGATTGTTGAAAGACAATCAGCCCCTTCAAGGAAATTGGTGATCCTTGTAGTGCCGTCCGCAAGAGAGCCGAACATAACAGCCCGGTGAGAGATAGATTTATCTCCTGGGACAGAAAGTTCTCCCCGCAGATTTTTTTGTTTTTTAATTTCCATATATCAAATACCTACCGTTCATAAACTATATAATTTCTCTTTTTCAGAAGGGCAGCTCCCCGTTCCATGGCGTCTTCTTCATAAAATTCGATTTTAAGCACACCCTCTTCAAATTCACGGTTATGGATAATACCTATATTCTTTATGCTGATCTTGTCCATTGCCAGGATTGTTGCAATTGTGGCGATCCCTCCTGCTTCATCGGCAATGTCAAGATAAAGGACATAAGCCTTGCGGATGGGACCGTTGTCAACCACATCAATAGAATCCCTGTAATCCCTGGAGCTTGCGAACATCTGGTAGAGATTTTCAGCCTCCCTGTTGTCAACAGAGCAGCGGATCTGGATCAGCATACGGATGAAATCATCCAGAACATTGGATATGTTTTCCTGATTTTCTAGGCAGATCTGCTGCCACATAACAGGGGAGGAAGATGCAATGCGGGTGATATCCCGGAAACCTCCGGCTGCAATGGTCTTCATATATTCTAAATCATTATCCAGCATATTGACCAGATTTACCAGGGCGGACGCAATAATATGGGGAAGATGGCTTACACCTGCTGTGATAAAATCATGCTCTTCCGCTGTGAGAACCATGGGGATAGCACCCAGAGAAGCTATAAACTCTGTGAACTCAGTCAGCTTATCCAGAGGGATTTCACCGCCGGGAGTCACAATGTAATAAGCATTCTCAATCAACCGGTCGTTTGCGTGTTCGAACCCGGTTTTTTCTGAGCCGGCCATGGGATGACCGCCGATAAAGCTGTCTTCCATGCCAAGCTTCTCCACTTCCTTGTGAATGATGCCTTTGACACTGCCTACGTCTGTGACAATACACTGGCTGCCGACGACTGTCTTTAAGTATTCCAGATACTGTATATTAAATTCCACAGGGGCACAGAGAAAAATATAGTCGCAGGTACGGAAGCGCTCGTCCTTCGCTTCGCATACGCCGTCAATGATGTTGGCAGAGACAGCGGCGGCCAGAGTTTCACGCTTCTGGTCATAGGCCAGGATATGATAGTCCGGGTGGTGCTTCCGGATGGCTTTGGCAATGGAACCGCCGATAAGCCCAAGACCGATAAAACCGATGGTTTTCATGATAGGTATGCATCCTTTCCAGTTACGATTCATCTAGAAGTAAGGATCAAAAGGGCACCGGAACAAGAACGGCTCCATTTTTTGCTGCTTACTTCTTATCTTCATTATAGTAAAAGTCACCTACTATTGTAAGAGAAACCGGGGAAAATGTCAATTCTCGGTGAAAATAACAAAAATATTAAAGAATTTTATGAAAAAAACTTGTTAAAATTATATAAAATACTTGAAAGTGTTCTGGAATTTTAGTAGAATATGAACATACAAGACAAACAGGGAGGTATTACATATGGACGTTTTTAGAACTGACCGAATACGAAATGTAGTCCTATTAGGTCATGGTGGAGCTGGCAAGACAACTTTGGCAGAGGCAATGGCCTATTTAGCAGGTATGACAAACCGCCTTGGCAGAGTTGAGGACGGTAATACAGTCAGCGATTATGACAAAGAAGAAATAAAGAGACATTTTTCCATCTCTACCACATTGATCCCGGTACCTTGGGATAAGGTAAAGATCAATGTTCTGGACACTCCCGGATATTTCGACTTTGTAGGTGAAGTTGAAGAGGCTGTAAGCGCGGCAGATGCGGCGATTATTGTTGTTTCCGGTAAAGCTGGTGTTCAGGTGGGAACACAGAAGGCATGGAATATATGTGAGAAATATAAACTTCCGCGCATGATTTTCGTGACTGATATGGATGTGGATGACGTCAGCTATCGTAAGGTTGTAGAAGAACTGACTGAACTGTACGGCAAGAGGATCGCACCTTTGCATTTCCCGATCCGTGAGGATGGTAAATTCGTAGGTTACGTAAATGTTGTGAAACAGGCAGGAAGGAAATATATAGATAAAGGCAAGAAGGAAGAATGTGAAATTCCGGAATATCTGAATGAGTATCTTGAGAAGTATCATGATATCCTTATGGAATCCGTGGCAGAGACAAGCGAGGAATTTATGGACCGTTATTTTGAAGGGGATGAATTCTCAGTGACAGAGGTTTCCGCTGCACTTGCAATGAATGTGCAGGAGGCCAGCATTGTACCTGTATGTATGGGTTCACCTGTGAACCTTCGGGGTGTGTCCAATCTGCTTGATGATATCTGCGGATATTTCCCAAGCCCGGACAAACGTTCCTGCAATGGTATTGCACAGAAGACAAACGAGATTTTCGAAGCTAATTATGATTTTGCAAAAGCGAAATCAGCCTATGTTTGGAAAACGATCGTAGACCCGTTCCTGGGCAAATATTCTCTTATTAAAGTATGCTCGGGTGTTATTAAATCTGACGACACTCTTCTGAATGTGGAAAAAGGAGAAGAGGAACGTCTGAATAAGCTTTATATCCTGGAAGGCTCCAAGCCTATTGAGGTTCCTGAGCTTCACGCAGGAGATATCGGCGCCATTGCCAAGTTAAACAGTGTTCAGACAGGGGACAGCCTGGCTACCAAGGCAATGCCTATACTTTATCCGAAGGCTGTTATCTCCACACCTTATACTTATAAGAGATATAAGGCAGTGAAGAAAGGTGATGAGGATAAGATTTCCCAGGCACTTTCCAAGATGATGAGTGAGGATAAGACACTCCGCTCAGTGAACGACGGCGCTAACCGTCAGAGTCTCCTTTACGGAATGGGCGATCAGCATCTTGACATTGTAGTAAATAAATTGAAAGAGCGTTATAAAGTAGATATCGAGCTTACCAAACCGAAAGTACCGTTCCGTGAGACCATCAGGAAGAATTCTGATGTGGAAGGCAAGCATAAGAAACAGTCCGGCGGCCATGGCCAGTATGGACACGTTAAGATGCGTTTTGAGCCGTCAGGTGATTTAGAGACACCATACATATTTGAACAGGTGGTTGTAGGCGGTGCTGTTCCCAAGAATTATTTCCCGGCTGTTGAAAAAGGCCTTCAGGAATGTGTTCAGAAGGGACCGCTGGCAGCATATCCGGTAGTTGGAGTCAAGGGAATTCTGTATGATGGTTCTTACCATCCGGTAGATTCCTCAGAGATGGCATTTAAAATGGCAACCATCCTTGCATTTAAGAAAGGCTTTATGGATGCATCTCCGGTGCTTCTGGAGCCGATCGTATCCATGAAGGTAACTGTGCCGGATAAATACACCGGTGATGTTATGGGTGATCTGAACAAGAGACGCGGCCGTGTCCTTGGGATGAATCCTGACCATGAAGGAAATACAGTCATTGAAGCTGATATTCCGATGCTTGAGATTTACGGATATTCTACAGACCTTCGTTCTATGACAGGCGGAAGCGGAGACTTCTCTTTCGAGTTCGCACGTTATGAGCAGGCTCCAAGCGATATCCAGGCTAAGGAAATTGAGGCCCGCGCAAGTAAGCTGGATAATACAGAGGATTAATATTGATTCGCAGGGAATGATTTATGAGCAGAGACACTCTGGAGGGACAGGGGGTCTCTGCTTTTTGGCGTGGTGTGGGGACGCTTCCGAGAAAGGCTGCGGCAGGGGCGGTTTCAGGCGGTAGGTTGTATGAGGAGGCGTGAGTTTTTGTGAGCGTTGGAAATATAGGATGGTTGGGATTTTTTATTTGGGTGGAAAACTGTAGGAGGAGATGTTATACTTGGAGTGAGAGATGGGATTTTTGGGATTTCTCAGGATATGGAATTAGAAGAAGTTTAGGTTAAGTTGATCATATTGGTTGTAGCGGTAGCTAAGAAGGGGATTGTGATGGAATTAAATAGTAAGAAAAATCATTTATCTCGTGTTATGGTTTCTTTGGGGATGCTTCTTTTTGCTATGTGCTTAACTATGAATGTGTTCTTTTGCGGTTCTTATAATTGTACTGAATTATTTGATGAGACAAGCGTAAGTGAGACATGGTCAATTTCAGAAAGTATTGTTGCTGGTGGGGATGGTGATAATAGTGCTTGTTTTGTGGATTCATTTTTGAACAAAAGTAAATCTTTTAATGATGCTGAGAATAAGAATATATGTTCAACACCCATAATTGCAGCTATTTCAGAAGGAATCAGCCAGCTTCCTTTTCTTATTGTAGTTTTTCTTTTTCTCTTTTTGATCTTATTTATATTATTGCCTGATGGATGGACATTGATTAATCACAAGGTACGTCTGGATAATTAAGTCAACTCCTATTCAAATCATTGCAAATATATTGGTGGTTATCAGTCATTTTCAGAATAGACAATGGCTTACTTTTTGTATGCAAATAGCAGCAAGTTTAAGCCACATACTTATTGCGAAAATGAAATAAAGCAAAGATTGAATTGGAGGAATATGAATGAAAGAAAGGATATATAAATTATTTCTCACTTTAATGGTGTGTCTGTCCTTGGGTTCAGGTCCCGCAGTCCAAAATGAGATAGCTAAGATGCTTGAAGCTCTTTCGGGAACAGGGGATGAACAAGTACAAGAAGCAGATGAAGAAAAAGAGTGGGAAGAATTAGAAAAGGAGAGATTTCTGGAATAGTTCAAGATTTAGATTTTATAAAGATTTCAGATTTTTAATGCTTTTTATAGAGAAATGGGTTATAATGTGCAGTAAATGCTGGTGTTGGAGTGAATGTGTGATACCGGCAGGGCATTTTGACATTTATTAGAAGGAGAAAAGTATGTTCAAAAAAAGAGGGAAACTTTTTGCAGTTTTAGCGGCCATTATTTTGGCCGGGATTTATTACTATGTGACGATTCCGCCTATTAATATCCATTCCAGTGGTTTCTGGATGTTTATCCTGGCTGTTATGGTCCTGGTCCTGGCCGTTTACGGTGTGCGCAGAGTCCGTACAGTGGCCGAGATCAAACAGAATAAGGTTATGAAGATCGGTATCGGGGCAGTGGGGCTTGTGATCGTGATCTATGCAGTGGGGAGCGTACTGTCTTCTCCTATTATCAATGCACAGAAGTATCAGAAGCTGATCGAGCCGGAGACAAGTAATTTCACAGATGACATCCAGCAGATCAGCTATGACCAGATTCCCCTTCTGGATAAGGATTCTGCAGAACTTCTTGGTAACAGAAAAATGGGAAGTATGGTGGATATGGTATCCCAGTTTGAGGTAAGTCCTCTGTATTCCCAGATTAATTATAAGGGGCGTCCGGTGCGGGTGACTCCTCTTGTATATGCAAGTCCGATCAAGTGGATCACCAATATGCGTGAGGGAATCCCGGCTTACATCACGATTGATATGGCCACACAGAATACAGAGCTGGTGAAGCTTAATGAAGGCATCAAATATTCAGAGTCCGAATATTTTAACCGTTATATTTACCGCCACCTCCGTTTTAAATATCCTACGTATATTTTTGACCAGCTTAGCTTTGAGGTGGATGATGACGGGGTTCCTTATTGGATTTGTCCTGTGAAGAAATATAATATCGGCTTGTTCGGCGGACAGACCATCGGCAGGGTTGTGCTCTGTAATGCAGTGACCGGAGAATGTGAGGACTATGCCGTGGAGGATTGCCCCACATGGGTGGACCGGGTGTATCCTGCTGATCTGCTGGTACAGCTTTATGATTATCATGGTACGCTGAAAAATGGTTTCCTTAATAGTGTACTGGGACAGAAGGGGTGTCTTAAGACTACCCAGGGTTATAATTATCTGGCTATTGATGATGATGTCTGGGTATATACAGGTGTCACCTCAGTGAGCGGTGACCGCTCTAACGTAGGTTTCGTCCTCATGAACCAGAGGACAAGAGAAACAAAGTATTATGAGATTCCCGGAGCTGAGGAATATTCCGCAATGGATTCAGCGGAAGGCCAGGTACAGAACCTTGGTTATCGTGCTACCTTCCCCCTGCTTTTGAACATATCCGGAGAGCCAACATATTTCCTGGCGCTGAAGGATAATGCAGGTCTGGTGAAGAAATATGCCATGGTGAATATCCAGAAATACCAGAATGTGGCTATCGGCGATACTGTGTCCTCCTGCGAGAAAACTTATGTGAAGATGATCAAGGGCAGCAATGCCGCAATGGCAGACGAGAACAGCAAGAAAACAACCGGTGCCATCAAGCGGATGGCCCAGGGTGTTATTGACGGAAATACTCATTATTACATTGTGCTTGAGGGCCAGGAAGATTTAATATTCGATGTGCCGATAACAGATTTCCTGGGAATTGTAAAGTATGATGTAGGCGATGAAATCACAATCGCTTATAATGAAAGTGAGCCCGCCTGCACCGTTATTTCTGTGGAGGGTGATGCCGGCAACGCTGAAGGCAGCGTGGAGCCGGAAGGAGAAAGTACCCAGGCTGTGGAAGATGGCCAGCCCGCAGAAGACCAGCCCGCAGAAGACAACGGAGAGGTTTCAGAATAATTTAAAGAAAAACAAAAAGGATGCTGCAGTGTGCATAGAAATATGTTGTCACTGCAGCTTTTTGTATACTAGTAAAGTAATCCATTTTGTTCTGTATTTCTATTCAGGGTTAGCCGCTGTGGATCCAGTATATGTGCAGGATGATGTGAGCGAGAGGAGACTTTATTCTTATACCAATGCGAAGGGGTACAGAATGGTAAAAAGTACTTGCTAAATACTGGATTATTATGGTATGATTTAAATGCCGATTCGGTAAGATAAATATATTCAGCAAACTTATCAAAAGATAAGGACGCAAAGCCACAGGGTCTATAGCCATTAAGGTATGACAGCCGGTTGCCCATCTGCCAGCACGGAAGCTGGCTTTTGGATTCTGCTTGTGTAGAGTGACTGCATACTGGTTTTCTGTGTTTTTTTACAGAACTGTATGCAGTCTTTTTATATAGTAGAGCGTGTTCTATTTGGCCGTCCTGGAATCGGAAATATCAGGCTGCATTTGCAGCGGAACAGAAGGAGGAAAAGTTATGAGAAACAGAAAAGTGATTCCCATGTTATGTTTGTCTGCACTTCTGGCAGGCGGAATATTTCTGGGAGCTGCCAAGCCTGTACAGGCGGCAGATTCAGATTTCAGTGGAGCTTATGACGCAATGTTTAAGCTGTCCGGCGACCACATTGAGAATGTGAAGAATAACGGAGGTAAATATGGTGCCAGTGAACTGAAATATCTGATTGACGGAAATACGTCAACACACTGGGAGACAGGGAAACCTAACAGCACTACATTTAAAAATGAGGTGGTGTTTACCTTTGATGAGTCAGTAGAACTTGGAAGTATTGTTTACTATCCAAGAAAAAACGGTGCGGCAAATAAGGGGTTCCCAACAGAATATTCAGTTTATGCTTCAGACAGTGGATCAGGTGATGATTTTGAACTTGTGACACACGGAAGTGCGGCAGTCGCTTCAGGTGCGGCAACAATAGAATTTGAACCAACGTCCTTCCAGCGTCTGAAATTTGTGTTTGATAAGGCAAATCAGAATTGGGCTGCAGGTGCAGAAATGATGTTTTACTATCCGGATTTACTTCCCAAGGAGGTTGCGCAGATTTTCAGCGACGGGACCATGACAGCTTTGAAGCCGGAGTATCAGAACGTGGAAGTACTGGAGGAAATGCTGGACAGAGCGAAAGCTCACCCTGATCCTGATTTGGAAGAGAAGGTACAGAAGGCATTGGATATCCAGAGAGGTGAAGTAGATTACGTAAGTGAAGTTTTTACTGTAGAGCAGAGAGGCGCTACAAGGGAACATTCCACGAAAGTGCTGCGTACCGGAGGTTATTCTACAGATATGCTTCCTACTGGCTATGCTGCTTTATCCGGAGACCAGGTGAAGATTTACGTAGATGTGGAGGAAGGAGCACCGCTGCCTTCTGTTATATTTACTCAGCAGGTAGGGAAATTTTCTGACTGGTACAGAACGAAGAAACTCCACCAGGGAGAAAATATATTTACAGTACCAAAAATCTTTAAAGATTCATGGAGTTATAAAGCAATCCCTGGCGGTGCCATCTATATTCTGAATCCCTATACGCCTGAAGAACAGGGAGCGGCCCCAAGGATCCGTATAGAAGGAGCTGAGAAATATCCTCTGTTCCGGGAAGGAGACAATGAACAGGCTTTCCTGGAATTTTTGCAGGAATATAAGCAGAAGCTGGAAGCCTATCCGGAAACAACAGTGGATGTTGTGGAGTTGTGCAGTGATAAAATTCTTTTGAACGGAAATATGAAATCTGCTGCCACTTTCTTCAAAAATGGAAAAACTCCTCAGGCTGTACTGGATTTTCATGATCTGCGCCAGGAACAGCTTTTGGATTTTGCAGGAATAGATGACAGAGAATTTATACATTCAAGATATAATTCCAGGGCTAATGTACGCTTGATGCAGCCTTTTGCGGCAGGTTATGCGGCAGGAGACCATGTGGGAGTACAGCAGGGCAGTATCAATACCTTTTTCCGGGGAGAGCTGACCGGATGGCTGTACAGCCATGAACTGGGACATCAGCTGGATACCCGTGAGGGCTGTATTGCAGAGGTTACCAACAATATGTGGGCCAACCGCATTGCAGTAGATATGCAGAATGAAAGTGATCGTGTAAAATACGGAAATATATTTAAAAACCAGGCATCTGATGATTATGCTGATTTGGTCAGCGGAAATAATGAATTAGCTATGTTCTGGCAGCTATATCTTCTGAATGAGGATTACTGGAGAAACTATCAGAGTGCTTACCGTGAGAATCTGCTTAAGGATGCAGGCCTTACGAAAAAGGAACGTATGGCAGTAGTATCCTGCTATGCTGTAGGAATGGATGTTATTGAGCATTTTGAACGTTACAAATTTGTGGAGAGAAATGAAAATATTGACCAGGCCCTGGCTTCTTTAAATATTCCGAAGGCTTCAGAAAATATAAAGCCATGGTATCTGTGGACAAAAGCCACAAAGGACAGAGTAAGTACATTTGGGCAGAATTATATTCCTCAAATTACAAATATCACAAAAAACGGCAGCAATTTCACTGTCACTCTTTCTATAGATGAAAGTGCAGACCAGGCACTTCTTGGTTATGAGGTGATGGAGGACGGCAAGGTACTTGGCTTTACTTCCGGTAAATCATTCACCGGTACATATACGGATGACGGGCAGGCACATATTTATACAGTGAGAGCTTATGATCTCCGTCTTAATGCCTCTGAAGTAAGTGAGGCAAAAGAAATAAATTTCAGACGTCCGTCTATTCAGGTGACAGGCAGTACTATGGTACCCCTTCGAGGTGTATTCCAGCCTATGGATCTGGTAAGAGCAAACAGCTATGACGGAACAGATATCACGGCAAATATCACTGTTGCGGAAAATAATGTAGACACATCAGCAAGAGGGATGTATCAGGTTGTTTACCAAGTGGCAGATGAAGAAGGAAATACGGCACAGCTTGCTGTGGATATCGAAGTAGTAAGCGGATTTACTTATCTCTCAGATTTACAGGAGACAAGTGCATCTGTGGGTTATGGCAGCTTTATGAAGGATAAATCCATAAAGGGAGGAACTATTACATTACTGCGGAATCAGGTTCCGGTGACCTTCTCCAAGGGACTGGGAACACATGCGTCCTCTTCTGTAATATATGATCTCCAGGGTAAGTATACATATTTTGAGTCTTATGTAGGTATTGACCAGGCTGTAAAGGGTGCGAAAGCAGCCAATGCAAAATTCCGTGTAGCTGCTGACGGAGTTGTTGTCTACGAAAGCGGAGTCATGAAGGCTGACACAGACGCAGAATATGTAAAGCTTGATATGAGAAATGTAAATACGCTGGAGCTTATTACAGACAGCAACGGAGCTAACGGCAGCGATCACACAGTGTGGGGCGGTGCAAGAGTGGCTACGAGCAATAGTGTACCGGTTATCCATGCACGCAATGCAACCTTCCTGAATCCGGAAAGTGTTGATCTGGGGGCAGTGATCAGCCAGGTTACTGCTGAGGATGTGGAGGACGGTGACCTCACAGGTGCAGTTTCTTATGACACTAATTTCCAGGAAGGCAGGACAGGAAGCTTTGACATCATCTATTCTGTTACAGATTCCGATGGAAATACTACAAGTGTTGCCAGAAAAATTGTAGTGGTCAATGATTTTGTTTATGCCAGCGATACAGACTGGAAGAGTGCCAAGGTTGGCTGGGGCAAGATACAGAAGGACCGTTCCTTAAACGGCAAAGCAATCACACTGGCAGGAGATGATGGAGTAAGAACTTACGAGAAAGGACTTGGGGTACATGCTTACTCAGAAGTAGTTTATGATCTGACAGATAAGGATTACTATTACTTTACAAGTGATGCAGGCGTTGACAATACAGCAGGCAACGCAGTATCTTCTGTCACCTTCGAGATTTATGTGGACGGAGTGCTGGCCGGGGAGACACCTGTTATGAGAAAAGGAACTCCGGCAGTACAGTTCTGTGTGGATGTTTCCAATGCAAAAGAACTGAAGCTTGTAGTGACCGCAGCAGGAAACGGAAATGGCAACGATCATGCCAACTGGGCTGATGCCAAGTTCCTCACCGCTGTAAAAGAAGCAGAAAAAGATGATCTCTTCCAGCTTATCAGCCAGGCACAGGAACTGGAACAAGAGAAATATACAGCAGAAAGCTGGGAGGTATTTGCGGGCGTGCTGATGCAGGCGCAGGAAGTATATGAAAGAAAGAATGCATCCCAGGAGGAGACAGATCTTACTGTAGCTGCCCTCAAAGAAGGGATTGAACAGCTGAAGCTGCTCACCGATACAAGTGAGCTTGAAGATATTTTCGCTTTTGCAGAGAAAATGACAAGTCTTGATTATGTGGACCCGGCCCTGAATCACAGAGAGACAAGGCTCATGAATGTGAAACTTGCCATGGAGGATAAGAAATTTATCCTGGAGAGCCAGGCAACCCAGGAAGAAATTGACCAGACTATAGCGGTTATGCGTTATCACATTGAGGAAACAGGTCAGGTTTACGAAAAAGGAAAAGAACCTGTGAGATTTGTAGAATCTGAGGATACTGTTCAGCTTCCGGATGAAAATATGCAGGAAGGTGATACTGATGTATACGGCGGAGACGGAGGAGTACAGGAAGAGGAAAATAACTCTTCCCAGACACAGCCGGAGATTCTTCCCGAGGCAGTAGAACATCCTTCTGAAGATATGTTTGATTCAGGAGATCTGACGCAGTCTGAATGGGAATTGGAAGGAATGTTTACGGATTTTTAGATGTTCAGGAGCGCCTAAGCGAGACGGAATCCGTAGGCATATGAGGACGTAATGTCTTTTGTCCCATACTTAATATAGTCAAAATATAAAGCTGTCTCAGCAGACAGTTAGGAAATCAGAATACTCCCTTCCCGGAAGGCAAGTAAAATACAAAAACTTGTCTGTCCGGAAGGGAGTTGTTTTGTATATCAGGAAATCATTCCATTTTGTTCAGGGATTCATCTTAAAAACAGTGGAAATTCGGGTATCTGTTCACTAAATGAATGTGGTTTTGAAAAAAGATTGTTAAATATTTCCTTAAGTTTTTCTGGGAATTGTGCGAATATTTTATGAATAATGGAAAATAATAGAATTGAATCCTTGTATTTTCTTTGTATCTAATTTTATACAAGGAAAACGGGCGTGTTTTTAAAGAAGTACAATATATGGCTTGACTAATTTTTAACGATACGATATATTGTAGCCATGAAGTGATTAGATAACGCTAACAATATAAAGGAGGAAATTTATGAGGCAGGAATGGACTTCATTTAAAGAGGGCATTTGGGAGAAAGAAATTAATGTTCGTGACTTCATCCAGAAGAATTATACACCGTATGAGGGAGATGAATCATTCCTTGAAGGTCCTACAGAAGCGACGAAAGAATTATGGTCACAGGTCATGGGACTTACTGAGGAGGAATTAAAAAAAGGCGGCGTCCTTGATATGGACACCAAGATCATTTCAACCATCACCTCACACGGACCTGGATATTTGAATAGAGACAAAGAAAAAATCGTAGGTTTCCAGACTGATAAACCCTTCAAGCGTTCTTTACAGCCTTATGGGGGAATCCGTATGGCAATGAAAGCCTGTGAGGACAATGGTTATCATGTGGACCCCCAGGTGGTGGATTTCTTCATGAAGCATAGAAAAACCCATAATGACGGTGTGTTCGATGTGTATACACCGGAAATGCGTGCCTGCCGTTCCAGCCATATTATTACCGGTCTCCCGGATGCTTACGGACGCGGACGTATCATTGGCGATTACAGGCGGGTTGCCCTTTATGGTGTAGACCGTCTCATTGAAGATAAACAAACACAGAAGGATACCACCAGAACTATTATGTATTCTGACGTGACAAGAGAACGTGAGGAGCTGTCCGAGCAGATCAAAGCCTTAAAAGAGCTGAAAGAGCTTGGGAAGATTTACGGATATGATATTTCCCGTCCCGCAGCAAATGTTCAGGAGGCGATCCAGTGGCTCTACTTCGGATATCTGGCAGCTATAAAAGAACAGAACGGTGCAGCCATGTCACTGGGACGTACTTCCACATTTATTGATATCTATGCAGAACGTGACCTGGAAAACGGCACATTTACAGAAAAACAGATTCAGGAGTTTGTAGATCATTTTATCATGAAGCTTCGTCTTGTGAAGTTTGCAAGAACACCGGAATATAATTCCCTGTTTTCCGGAGATCCCACATGGGTGACAGAATCCATCGCCGGTATGGGGATTGACGGTCGTTCCATGGTGACGAAGATGTCCTACCGTTATCTGCATACTTTACAAAATCTTGGAACAGCGCCGGAGCCAAACCTGACTGTACTGTGGTCTACCAGACTTCCCAATAATTTCAAGCGTTTCTGTGCAAAGACCTCCATCATGTCTTCCTCCATTCAGTATGAGAATGATGATCTTATGCGGGTGACTCATGGTGATGACTATGCCATTGCCTGCTGTGTATCCTCTATGAGGGTTGGGAAGGAAATGCAGTTCTTCGGTGCCCGTGCCAATCTAGCGAAATGTCTGCTCTACGCCATCAACGGAGGTGTGGATGAAGTTTCCAAGAAGCAGGTAGGACCGAAATACCGTCCTGTCACTTCCGAGTATCTTGATTACGATGAAGTGATGGACAAATTTAAAGATATGATGAAGTGGCTGGCCTGTGTATACGTAAATACTTTAAATGTAATCCATTACATGCATGATAAATATTCCTATGAGCGTGTACAGATGGCTCTTCACGACAAAAAGGTGACAAGATGGTTTGCAACAGGTATCGCCGGACTATCCGTAGTTGCGGATTCCTTATCTGCCATCAAATACGCAAAAGTAAAAACCATCCGGGATGAAAACGGAATAGTGGTTGATTATGAGGTGGAAGGAGAGTTCCCGAAATACGGTAACGATGATGACCGCGTTGACAATATTGCCTATGATATAGTCCATGAATTCATGCACTACATTAAAGGGAATCATACCTACCGGGGCGGTATCCCCACGACTTCTATCCTGACGATCACTTCCAACGTGGTTTACGGCAAAGCCACAGGCTCCACGCCGGACGGAAGAAAAGCAGGACAGGCATTTGCGCCGGGTGCAAACCCAATGCATCACAGAGACAGCCACGGAGCAGTTGCTTCTCTAAGCTCAGTTTCCAAGCTTCCCTTTGAGGATGCGCAGGACGGAATCTCAAATACCTTTTCTATCATTCCCGGAGCTTTAGGTAAAGATGATGCCATTCTCTTCGATGATATCAGTTTTGAACTTGCACCGGACTGTGCCTGCAATGAACCTAATTACGCAGAGGACAGGGAAGAAGAAATCTGATTTTTAGTTCATAGACCGGTTTCATGAAGGCCAGAATACACGATGATCATTTTTACACAAGGAGGACAATACCATGAATATCAGTGATGCTCAGATTGACAACTTAGTAAATTTACTTGATGGTTATGCGGAAAAAGGCGGCCATCATTTAAATGTTAATGTATTTACAAAAGATACCCTTCTGGATGCACAGGCTCATCCTGAGAAATATCCTCAGCTTACAGTCCGTGTTTCCGGATATGCAGTAAACTTCAGTAAGCTGACAAAAGAACAGCAGGATGAAGTTATTTCCAGAACTTTCCATGAGGGAATGTAAATCATATGGAGGAATGTAAGGTTTGTAAAGGACATATCCATTCCACAGAGAGCTTCGGGACCGTTGACGGTCCCGGAGTTCGTTTTGTTATTTTTTTTCAGGGCTGTCCTCTCCGCTGCCAATATTGTCATAATCCTGATACCTGGGAATTAAAGGGCGGGACAGAGATGACAGCAGACCAACTGTTGAGTGAATATGAGAGAAACAAAGAATTTTATAAAGGCGGCGGTATTACCGCAACAGGAGGAGAACCCCTTCTTCAGCTTTCTTTTCTCACAGAATTATTCAGAAAAGCGAAAAAGAGGGGGATCCATACCTGCCTGGATACTTCCGGCATTGTCTATCGCCCCAGCCGCGGAGAAGAGTTCCAAAAGTTGTTTCAGGTAACAGACCTGGTGCTGCTGGATATGAAACACAGTGAACCAAAAGGCCATGAAAAGCTTACAGGACAGAAGCAGGATCATGTGCTGGAATTCGCCCGCGCGCTGGAACTGGCAAGGATTCCTGTGATCATCCGCCACGTGGTGGTACCTGGGATCACAGACGGAGAAAGCCAATTGCTGCTGCTGGGACATATCATTGGAAAACTGCGGAATTTGAAAGGGCTTGAAGTCCTGCCCTACCACACAATGGGAGCAGTGAAATATAAAAACATGGGCATGGCTTATCCCCTGGAAGGAGTACCGGAAATGGATGCTGCCGGAGCCAGGAAAGCAAGAGATATAATTTTAGAAGGAATACGGCAGGTCCGTACAAAACTCTGATTTTAGGCTGCTTTATTCCCGGTTTTTATTTCTGTAAGCGCCCGGTGACATACCGTAGAATTTTAAGAACAGGCGGCAGAAATGGCTGGTGTCGGAGCAATGGACTTCTCTGGCAATCTGTCCTATGGTACGGTCCGTGTGGATAAGAAGCCAGGCCCCGTGTTCAATCCTCTGCCGGGTCACGATCTGGGTAAAGGTCATTCCGCTTTTCTTCTTGATCAGACGGCTTAAATAAGCAGAGGTATAGTTGAATTTCCTGCAAAGGTCATCCAGGGTAACTGTGTCGTAATGCTCCTGGATATACTGGAATATCTCCAGGGAGGAGTCATATTCAAATGTTTTTTCAGAGGAAGAAAGGTGACCTTGATGTTCCCGCAGAAGATATACAAAGAGAAAGCTCAAGTAGCTGGTGAGCATAGTCTGCCAGTGAAGGGGCTTTTTTTCATATTCTTGATACATAGAGCAGATCAACAGCAGAAATTTTCTGTCATCCCCTGTATGAAAGACGATCATAGGGGAGTCGCCGTTTCCATAGAGAATCTTGTTAAAATATGCATTCAGCAGATTCTGTTCCGATAAAACTCCGAAAAAATAAGCCTGAAAAGCCGGTTTCTGGATCAATATGTTGATAGCCAGACAATCGTCGGAATCAGAATGGATATAATGGGGGATATCAAACTGCCATAAGCAGAAATCACCTGCAGTTAAGGGATATCGCTTAGAACCACATACATGAGTACATTTTCCTTTCAGCACATAAAAAAATTCAAAGAAGCTGTGGATGTGTTTATGACTCGGTATGTACCGTGCATGCTTCATGAGATGTATGGGGCCGTTTTTGAAAAATGGTTCCTTTGTGTCCGGTAATACTGCATAAGGAACAGAAGTGCTCATATGAAACACTCCTTCGGCAAACCGTTCATATTGTTTTTCAATGGCTGATCGTTCTTCTTCCGTGAAGGTATCAAGACAATGATTCAGCCGGTAATGATCCCGGAAGACTTTTTCCATAGAATTAAATTGAGAAAGCGACTGAAGAGTCTCTTCTATACAGCTTTCATCATCAGCAGTTGGTATAAACATAATGGTACCTGCCTGTATTTTTTAGGCATATTATATAAAATTCACACACTAATGTCAAATCTATTATGCAACGAAGCCAAAAAAATTCCATTTACAAGACAGGATATTTGCTATAATCAAACAAGTTCTGCAAGAATAATAAATGATAAGAGAAGGAGAGGATTCAATGAAGCAGAGAAAGATAGCTGTAATCCTGGCGGGAGCAATGGTATTCAGCAATATGACTATGCCGGTGCTGGCGGCAGAAGGGGCGGGGACAGAGGAACTTGCTGTATCAGCCTTTGACACAGATGAATTCGCAGACCCAGGTATACAGTACCGTCCGGGAGTGCGCTGGTGGTGGCCGGGAGGTGCAGTAGACGAGGAAACCCTGAAAAAAGAGATAGATTATCTTTCAGATAAGGGATTCGGTTATGTGGAGATCAATCCCTTTGATGTGTCTGTTGTCTTGGAAGGGGATGAGGAACGTGTACTTTCCATTTATACACCAGAGTTCTATAAACTTTTAGATATTGCAGTTTCCTATTGCGAAGAAAAAGGAATAACTGTTGATCTGAACATGGGTTCAGGCTGGAATGCAAACAGTCAGGATGTCACTTATGAAGAGTCAATGGGAAATATGGCACTTGGGCGGACAACAGTAAGCGGTGCACAGGCAAAAGAAGCCATTGCAGTTCCTGGGGCAGAGAGAAGCTGCTTCTATGTGGGAGATAGTGCAAAGGGCGAATGGAAGGATGAAAGTGTAAAGCTTCAAGGGATTCTGGTAGCTGAGCTCACTGGAGAAAAAGGCACGGATTTCGTTGAGGGAGAGGGACTTTTCGGTCCAAAACCTTCCTACGAGGATGTCTATGACGAAGAAGGAAATGTAATGAAATCCTATGATACCCAGGTGGTACTTAACCCGGATAACAGCTTTTTTATCGAGGCAGGAGATGCTCAGATACAGGATGGAAATCTTGTTTTAAGCGAGGAGCTGCAGGGTAAACTTGCAGATGATAAAAATTATGAAATAGTTGCAATGTACTATCTGCCTTCGGGTGGAAAGGCCATCGACAGTGCACCTAAGGACTGGTACACCGTGGACCATATGGATGCAGAAAAGGTTGCAGGTTATCTAAATGACTGGCTGGGTAATGAGAATCTTTCTGCAATTCTGGAAAGTCATACAAATGTCAGAGCTCTGTTTAACGACAGCTATGAATTCTACTCTGATATCTACTATACCGAGGGAATGGAAGCTCTTGCCAAGGACAGCGAAAATAACGGGCTTGGTTATGATTTCAGCAAATATCTGCCTACAGTGTATAAGCAGTACAGTGCAGCCCCATACTATATGGGCCTTGGTACATCGGATACATATCTTTCCTATACATTGGATGAGGGAGAAAAAGCAAGGATTTCTTATGATTATAATACATTGGTAAATAAGAAATTCCAGGAGGGGATGGAGGCGTTCCAGAAAGGCTCTAATAAAAGAGGCCTTCTTTATCGTCAAGAAGCGTACAATCCTCCTATTGACACCATTGGCTCAGCCCGGTATATAGATATTCCGGAAGCAGAACAGGCGAATGAGTTTGATTTGATCAGAGCTTCCTCCGGGGCTCATTTATACGGGAAAAATCTTGTCACCTGTGAACAGTATACATTAGGACGCACACCATTGGCCAACAGCCTGGAACAGGTGAAAATAGGTTATGATATTATGGCCACCAGCGGAGTCAACAATTTCTTCTACCATGGACTGATGTACGGCTACGGCGTGGACAGCGAGGAATACGGTGAGATAGGATGGGCTCCGTTCCCGGATATCGGAATCAATATGTCTGAGCGTAATACTTTGTCGGAATATTTCGGAGAGATGAATGACTATGCAGCACGTGTGAATTATTTGATGCAGCAGGGCAAGGCCAGCAGGGATGTTGCTTATTATATGCCGTTTAACGGCAGTCTTTCTGAGACAGATGCAGTGAAAACCATGAATCACAATGGTATTTCATGGGAAGCTGTCAATGATGACAGTATTACGGCTGAGGATACCCAGGCGGCTGACGGTCAGATACAGGCTAACGGCGGAACTATGGTCTATGATGCCTTAGTAGTGGAATCAGACAAGGTACCTGGGGCTACAATGGAGAAACTGCAGGCGCTGGCTGAAGCAGGGGCAAATATTATTTTCTACGGTGCAGCACCACAGGCTCAGCCGGGATACCAGGACGGCAACTATGCAGAAGAAGATGCAAAGGTGGCAGCGGCTTCCCAGGCAATCCTTGACAACGGCGGAACGATGGCTGAAAACACAGAAGAATTTGCAAAGCTCCTGGATGAGAAGACAACTCCGGAGGTCTCTTATGAGACTAACGAAAATGTACGCTTTATCCGCAGAACTCTTGATGATGGTGCAGAGCTTGTATATATCCGAAACATCAGTACAGAGGAAAATACGATCACAGTGGATGTGGCAGACGAGTATGGAAACTGCTATTTCCTGGATCAGACCACAGGAAAGATTTACAACGCAGAAAAGGCAGAAGACGGCACTGTATCCTTCACTATGGATGCAAGTATTGATTCCCTTGGAGGAATGAGCGGGGACGGTGTCAACAGTATGGCAATTGCCCTGTTATGTGAAAAGGAAGGTGTTTCCTTGAATGAGACAGCAGTGTCAGAGGGCATACCCTCCACACTTGATCAGACCGAAGCCGCAGAGATAAGGGAAGTGGATATAAATTCTCTTCAGGTAGGAGAGAAAACATATTCTGACAACATTCTTGGCAAATGGAATTCTGATGAGTTCCAGGGCGGTGAACTGAAAAACTCCGATGAGACAGGAATTTATACAGGTACAGTAAAGCTTGAGGCTTTAGAAGGTAAGAAAGCAGTGCTTACTCTTTCAGAAGTGTACACAGCGGCAAGAATTAAAGTCAACGGAACAGAGGTAGGAGATATTCTTTATGCTCCATACGAAATTGACATTACCGATGCTGCATCAGAAGGTGACAATACTGTAGAAATCCAGGTGACACCAAGAAAATATAATGCAGTGCATCAGGATGCAGCCCTGGAAGAATTGGTGGATACAGGACTTGCAGGAAGTGTGTCTGTAGAGATAAGATAAGGAATATTAATTGAATAGGAAATAGCTGAAAGGGAAAGTGCAGAAGCTTTCCCTTTTTGCTGTAATTATTTGGAAATTTTGCTTATTATATAGAAAAATCAAATTATATCAAAATAACACGTTAATATGATATAATTTTAAAATACATATAGAGGAGGGATGGCTTTTATGAAACGAAACAAAAGATTTTTTCTGTCAAGAATACAAAGAAAAATATTTGGCTGTTATTTTCTGATGATGGGAATTTTAACTTTTATTATAATTATGCTTTTTTTATTTCTTGTAAAGAATGAAACCAAGAACTTAGAAAACAGCCGCTCTGCTATGGCTGAACGGATAAGCAGCCAGCTGGATATGTCTTTATCAAATATGGACATGATTTCCTTTCAGGTTATAGGAGAGAATGATATCCTGAAAGCTTTTGAAGCAATTAACGAACATGATGAAAAAAATCATTTTGAATACCATGTCACTGAGAAAATAAATATCCAAAATATTCTTTTGAACATCAATGGTCCAAGATTAACTGTGGGCAGAATTTCTTTGTTTAATCAGTATGGTGATTATGTCAGTTACGGTAAGTATTATGAGTCAGGCAATAAGACAAGACCCTCCCAGGTTTCCCGGAAATACACAGAAGTTATGGATGAAATGAAGCTAAAAGATGCTAAGAAGGAGTTTGTGGTCCATAAAGATACCTGGAATGGTGGGGAAGAAGAAATTCTGTCGCTGTACCGGCCGCTGAAAAACAGTGTTACAGGTAAGATTTCCGGAATTGCTGAGATACAGACATATCTGGAGGAAGTATTTGATTTTGCTGATTTTGAAAGCAGTGATATTTACCACATTACTATTTTTAACGAAAAATACGGTTATGTATATTCCAATGATAAATCCAGGAATAAAGATCGATCTGTTTTTGAAAAAGGTTTTGAAGAACTGAAGAACAGCAAGGAACGTGTATTTCTGTCTGACAATACGGCTATGTGCAGGACTGAAGATTATGCATGGTATGTTGTGCTTGAGCAGAACAGTCCGGATTTGGTCTTTGGTTTATCACGATTTCTGGCAATTGTTTTGGGGATGATCATTATTGTGGTATTTGGAACAGTTCTTCTTATTTTTATAATTTCAAAGAAACTCACAGCCCCATTAGTTGAGCTGACACATTCATTGAAAAATGTGAGAATGAGCAATCTGTCTGTGGTACTTGAAGAAGAGGAAGAATTGGATGTCATCAAAGAATTGAACCAAGCTTTTTCTGTTATGTTTCTTCAGTTAAACCAGGCCATTGAAAATGAAACCAAAATAAATCTCCGCATTTTGCAGTCACAGATGGATCCCCATTTTCTGTATAACATTTTATCTGTAATAAAAGCGGCAGTTTATGACGATAAAAGCTGTCAGATACCTATGCTGTGTGACCGGATATCCCATATGCTCCGTTATTCTTCTTCCTATCAGGACAGAAATGTGCCCCTCGCGCAGGAGATTGAATATGCGCAGAATTACTGTGAGCTGATGAAAGCAAGATATGAGGATATGCTGGAAGTTACCTTTGATATTTCTGCGGATATCCATTATGTACAGGTGCCGAAACTTATTATTCAGCCGCTGATAGAAAATTGTTTTAAACATGGTTTTGCTGATAAAGAGGGCGTATGGAATGTTAGTGTAAAGGTTGTTTCCCGGGACGGACGCTGGGAAGTGCGGGTGAAAGACAATGGAACGGGATTTACCGAAGCCCAAAAGGAGGAAATTCAGGAAATGGCAGAACTTTGGGAAAGAAATCCTAAAAACATAGAAAAAGTAACAGGAATTGGATTGAGAAATACGATCATGCGGTTGTATCTTTACTACAAAGAAGATTTTTCATATGAGATACAGAATAATGAGAACCATGGGGCAGAGGTTATGATCAGTGGACCCATAGAAAGGATATAGAAATGATAAAGGTGATGATTGTAGAGGATGAGCCTCCTATTGCAAGGATGCTGGAAAAAATGATAACCGGTATGGATTGTGAAATGGAAATTGTGGGAACAGCAAGAAACGGCAGAGAAGGATTGGAAATACTTCGGAAAAAAATGCCGGATGTAATTTTTACGGATATTAAAATGCCGGTAATGGACGGACTCACATTTATACAGGAAGCCAGGAAAATAAATGAAGGTGCAGAATTTGTTATTTTGTCAGGATACCAGGAGTTTGACTATGCAAGGAGAGCTGTCAGGCTGAATGTAACGGATTATCTGTTGAAACCTATATCTGAAGAAAAGCTTAAAGATATCCTGGAAAAATTAAAGGAATCTATAGTGGAATTAAAGATTAAAAACAGAGAGCATCTTTTAGGAAAGCTATATGATAAAAACAGGATTATAAATGCAGAAATACAGTCCGGCAATTGTATGGTCGGAATCATGTGTTTTGGAAGTCTTCCGGCAGCGGAGGATGAAAATATGTTTCCCGGCTCTCTTTTATGGGGAAAACTGAATATGGACCAACAGGTGGAACAACTGCTGCGCCAACTGGGTTATCACGGAACCTTTTGGCAGATACCTGGAGTTACCTCAGTGGAACATATATTAATTTATGAGGATGATACAATTAATAATGAGGAAAAAAAGAATTTAATGCATCAAATTTATAATACTGCTTTTCAAAATACAGACATGACTCTAACCATGATATGCAGGACAACAGGAGTTGATCTGTCTTCCATAGGTACTGCCCATATGCAGTTACGAAAAGAATTACATAACAGAATACTATTTGGTAATTCACAATTTTTAGAACAGGGCAGTCAGGAGTTCATATATGACAAAGAAATCAAAGACAGTCTCCTGCTGTTTTGTGAGGCTTGTTCAGGTACAGACAGTGAACTTGTTGAACAGCGCAAGAAGAAATTTTTTGAATTATGTAAGTTACATCCTATACGTCAGACAAAATTTGTACGCTATCTGGAACGTTTGGTGTCATATGGATGTGAGTTTTACAGACTTCCGCTGGAGGAACAGGAACAGATTCAAATACCGGTGATGGTTTCTGATCATTATGATATCAGCGAAATAGAGAAAGAGGTTAACAGCATTTTTTCTGAGATAAGCGAAAATATTAAAATTAAGGTCCGCCATCCGGTATTGGTACAGGTGAAACAGTTTATAGAGGAAAACAGAAGAACTCAGCTCACCAATGAAAAAATTGCCAGAAAGTTCGGCTTTGCCACTGCTTATCTGGGGAGGATTTTCAAAGAAACTTATGGAATAACAATGGGGGACTATTTGGTCCAGTTGAAAATAGCAGAGGCAAAACAGATAATGAGACAGAATCCAGACATGCTTCTTAAAGAAGTGGCGGCGATGGTGGGATATCCGGATCAATACTATTTCTCAAAGGTGTTTAAGAAGAAAACAGGAGTATGGCCTTCTCAGTATAATAAAAAACAGGTTTAAATTGTTCATCCCCAAGTATAATTTTTACATTTAGAAAAGGACATGAATTTTCTATAATAGAGCTACCAAGAGAAAAAAGGAGGTCATATTTATGAAAAGGAATTTGTGGAAACGTGCAATGGCAATGTCAGCAGCGGGTATGCTTATTTTGGGGATGACAGGTACTTCCGTGGCGGCAGAGACTGAGGAAAAGGGCGGATATTCCATTAGCTTCATGCTGGCTCAGTCCAGCTACAAGGAAGACGCGCATTTAGCTATTAAGGAGAAAATGAAGGAGAAATATGATATTGATGTGGAGTATGAAGTTATACCGGATGCGCAGTTCACCAATCTTTCTCAGGTGAGGATTTCTACAGGTGAAGCGCCGGATATTATCCATGTCAATGTGCCGGGAGCATATACGACTTATGATGCTGAATCTACACTTCTTCCTCTGGATGACCAGCCTTGGATGGAACGTCTGTCCCTGGACAGCGGAATTTTAAAAGCTGATGACGAAAAAGTGTACAGCATGCCTATTACGGGATTTTCGGGAGTTATGGGTGTGATATACAACAAGGACGTATTCAGTGATTTGGGGATAGAAGTGCCTCAGACTTATGAAGCGTTTTTAAAAGCGTTGGAGACTGTGAAAAATGCAGAGAAGGATATTACACCTTTGTATTTGTCTTTTAAGGATACGTGGACCAGTCAGATAGGCCCCATGATTTATTTTGCCAATGCATTAAATGAAAATTGTGACAGTGTATATGAGAAGTTAAACAAAAATGAGCAGAAATTTTCGGATGTGGAAGAGTTTAAACAGGCATTGGCAGATTTTCAGAAGCTGTTTTCAGAGGGATATATAAATGAGGATTTCAGTGTGGGAACATATGATACTTCTAAGGAAGAAGTGGCAAACGGACAGGCTGCAATGATACTTTCAGGAGAATATGCAGTAAATGATATTCTTACAAACTGGCCTGATGCAAATATAGGAATGTTCCCCCTTCCCTATAACGACGTGGAAAAAATTATGACGGCTCAATATGTATATGGCCTGGTAATACCAAAGGATGCGCCGGATACGGAAAATGCAAAGGATTTTCTTAATAAGATTTCCCAGCCGGAATTCCTGTCCTTATATTTGAATGCCAATTCTGTTAATTCCCCGTTTAAGGATGTGGCAAGTGACAATATCAATGCTGTCCTTCAGGAGATGTATGATACCTATTTGAATACTGGAAATTATGTAGTACAGGTGGGAGATATTCTGTCAAATTTTGGTTCCCTTAATGATGATATTATATTCCCGGCATATGCACAGCTGGCATTAGGAGAAGATTTAGATAACGTAATAGGACAAATTGATAACGGTATGCTGGAATATGGAAAGAATCTTGGATGTGAGGGATTCTGAAAAATTACACGGGGCTGTTGCGGAGTATGCAGCAGCCCCGTGGACATCATAGCGGCCTATGTATCTTAAATAGGTGAGACAGCTTGGGGAGGGATACCATGAAGAAAAAAGGCAATTATAGTTATTCGCTTGCTGTGCCGGCGGTTGTTATATATACAGGTTTATTCGTATTACCTATGATCTTGTGTTTTATAACTGCATTTACAAATTGGAATATCAGAGATTTATACCATTTTTCATTTAATGGTTTGGAGAACTTTGTATCTATTTTTTCGGACCAGTTCTTTTTGCTTGCAATAAAAAACACTTTGATTTTTGCAGTAGTCACTACTGTCTTTAAGGTTGCCGCAGGTCTGATGCTGGCGCTGATTCTCACAAAGCCCTTTAAGACAAGAAATATCCTCCGCAGTCTGCTGTATATGCCGGCAGTTTTGAGTACGGTGGTGATCGGTCTTGTATTTACTGCATTTTTTGAGATGGGAGGAATGTGGGACAAAATACTGGGGCTGCTTGGATATTCCGGAAATCTTATTTGGCTTGGAAATGAAAAAACTGCTCTATGGTGTGTAATAGCTACAGAAATCTGGCAATGGTCAGGATTTACAATGATGTTATTCATAGCAGGTTTACAAGGAATCTCCAGAGACTATCTGGAGGCAGCCCAAATAGACGGCGCCTCGTCTTTCCAGAGATTTTGGAAGATTACGGTTCCGCTGCTGGCCCCCTCATTTACGATTACGATTATTACAAATCTTATTGGCGGACTTAAAGTTTTTGACAAGGTGTATGTACTTACAAACGGGGGACCAGGGTATGCCACACAGGTACTCGGAACCTATGTGTATAAATCATTTTCAGCAGGATTTTTAGGAAAGTCAAGCGCTATGAGCCTTGTGCTGACAGTGACTGTGTGTATTATTACACTTTTGATCAACCGCCAGCTTGTGAAGCGGGAGGTGGAAGCATAATGAAACATAGAAAGTATTTAATTCCGGAAATTTGTATGATTCTCTTTACCATGCTGATGATAAGTCCGCTGCTCATTATGGTGTTCGGAGCATTTAAGGATTCTGTGGGGGCTGCAGCTTTTGATTTCACCCTTCCAAAACAATGGGAATTTGGGAACTTTTCATTTGTTATTCAAAATGGAAATGTGGTAAGGGCATTTATAAACAGCCTGATACTCACGGGATTTACAACCGTATTTGGCGTTCTCTTAGCTGCAATGGCTGCATTTGTCATTGTTCGAAAGGATACGAAAGGGAGCAAGGGTATTTACAATTATTTTCTTATCGGTATGATAGCTCCCCTGCAGATTATCACAACTTATGCAGTCCTGAAGGTGTTACATTTGAATGGGACATTTATAGGCTTGATCATGGTTTACATTGCTGTTAATCTTCCCTTTAATTTTTTCCTGTTTTGCAGTTTTATCAAAGGAATCCCAAGGGAGTTGGATGAATCAGGGTTTATGGACGGGGCGTCACAATCCTGTTTGTTCTTTAAAATAATTTTTCCTTTGTTAAAACCGGTGACAGCCACGAGTATTGTAATTCTTGCCATGAGTGTGTGGAATGATTTTCAATTGCCGCTGTATCTCCTCAATACTCCTAAAAAATGGACACTTCCTCTTACTGTGTACAATTTTTATGGACAGTATTACAGCAAATGGAATTATGTTTTTGCCGATTGTATCATAACGGCAGTTCCTATTTTGATCGTTTATTTATTTGCACAGAAATATATCGTAGAGGGTATGACTTCTGGCGCAGTGAAAGGATAACAATGGAAAAAATTAACTGGACCGGAAAATGGATAGGTTCACCTTTTGGGAACAGTAAAAGAATGCCTGTTTTTCGAAAAAGCTTTTTTATTCACAAAGAAGTACAGGAAGCTAAACTTTATATATGTGGTGTGGGACAGTATGAAGCCCGGTGTAATGGGAGGAGAATAGGGGATGAGGTTCTGGAACCTGCATGGACGGATTATGACAAAAGAGTGTGCTTTGGGGAATATGAGTTACAGAACTATTTAAAAACCGGTGAAAATGTAATAGGAGTTATGCTGGGAAATGGGATGTACCATGTAGAGGGAGGAAGATATACAAAATTTAAAAGATGTTTCGGGGAAATAGGCACTATTTTACAGATAATACTGCTTTATAAGGACGGAACCAGGGAAATCATAGGCAGTGACCAGTCCTTTACAGCAGCTCTCGGGCCGATTACCTTTTCCTGTACGTACGGAGGAGAGGATTATGATAAAAATCTTGAAATACCAGGCTGGGATACACACAAAATGAAACAAACAAATCTGTGGAAGCCGGCTGTACTCATTGAAGGCCCTAAAGGGCAATTATGCAAAAGAAAAAATCCACCCCTCATTGTACAGGAAATCAAAAAAGCAAGAAAAATAATGGAGAGCGGTAATACAGTTATCTATGATATAGGAGAAAATATTTCCGGTTGGGTACATATAAAGGCAAATGGCGAAAAAAACACGACAATCCGTATCACCCCATATGAAATGTACGGTAAAGAAGGGGTGCTTTCACAACAGTTTACAGGAGACCCCCATTACTACCAATATACATTTTCAGGAGAAATGACAGAGGAATGGGAGCCGCGTTTTACTTATTATGGCTTTAGGTATATTAAAGTAGAGTTACTCACAGGCAAAAGCCCGGATATTGCCGGTATATGGGGAAAAATGATTTACCCTAAATTAGAAAAAAACGGAGAGTTTGTCTGTTCCAATGATTTATGGAATAGGATCCACCGTATTATCACAAGAGCGATCCTGTGTAACACAAAAAGCATTTTTACAGACTGTCCCCACAGAGAAAAGCTGGGATGGCTGGAGCAGATACATCTGATCGGCCCGGGTATTCTTTATAATTATGATTTATATGATTTGTTTCTGAAGGTATTCGATGATATGAAAGATGCACAGACTTTGGAAGGACTGATTCCTGACATAGTACCGGAATACATAGATTTCAGCAAGTCGGGCAATCACACTGGTTTTCGTGATTCACCGGAATGGGGAAGTGCGTGTATACTGGCTCCCTGGTATTTGTACCGGTTATACGGAAATCAATGCATATTAGATGAATATTATGACATGATGAAAAAATATATTGTATACCTTGAGGGGAAAAGCACGTATTCCATTATACATCATGGACTTGGAGACTGGTGTGATTTTGGTATTAATCCGCCTTTTGTCCAGAATACACCAGTGCCGGTGACTGCCACGGCAATCTACTACTATGATCTTATGATCATGGAACAAATCGCAAGGATCCTGGAAAAACCTGAAGATGAATTGAAATATCATAACCAGTCTGAGAAGATAAAAAAAGCTTTTAACAGAGAGTTTTTTGACAATCAGGCAAAAAGATATGTTACCGGGAGCCAAACTGCAAATGCTATGGCACTGTTTTTGGGACTGACAGATAAAAAATATGAAAAAGACGTGTGCAACAATCTGATACAGGACATTGAAAGAAGAAATTACCATAGTACAGGAGGAGATGTGGGATATCCGTTTTTAGTGCGGACGTTGATAAAATATGGTAAAAACTCTGTAATGGAGAAAATGATGCTTCAGACAGATGCCCCCAGTTATGGGTATCAGGTGATGAATGGGGCCACAACCTTGTGTGAGGAATGGAACGGCAATGACCCTCAAAACCCAAGCAGTTCTCAAAATCATTTTATGCTGGGGGCGGCTGAGGAATGGTTTTACAGCGGCATTGCAGGCTTTCAGAATATACATGAGGGCAGAACTGGGGATGAATTTTTGATATCGCCGTATTTTCCGGAAACCTTAAGTTGGATGAAAGCGTGGCAAAAATGTAAAACAGGAAAGATCATCACGGAATGGGAGGAAAAAGAAGGGAAGATTCACTACAGGATATCAGTACCGGAAAAAATAAATGTGCAGCTTAAAATTACAGATGAAGGCGTCTTTATGGAAGACGGGGAAAATGAAAAAGAGTTGAAAGAAGGGTGCTATGATTTCTTGATTATGAGAAGGGGTGGAGAATGATGGAGGCAGGAGGAAGTATTGGACAAGATAAAATGCAGAGGGTTTATGAGGAGATGAAAACCCCATATAAAATTGGGATGGTTCTTTCTGAAGAAGGCTGTAATATCGATTGTCCCAACGTGTTCCGCACATCGGACGGACAATGGAAGATGGTATATGCAAAACATATTCCGGGACAGATACGAGAAGGATATGAAACCTGGATCGCACGAAGTGAAAACTTGATCCACTGGGAAACAGAAGGAAAGCTGCTTTCCAAAAGAACTGCAGGATGGGACTGCTGTCAGGCAGACGGAGGGATTTGCCTTATAGATACACAATGGGGAGGAGACTGCAGAGTCAGAAAATATGATAATAAATATTGGATGACTTATATAGGCGGAGCATTGCCTGGCTATGAACCAGACCCTTTAAACATCGGATTGGCATTCTCAGAGACTATGGAGCCGGGAAGCTGGAAACGGCTGGACAATCCTGTTTTAAGTACCAATGATTCAGATATAAGAGATTTTGAAAGGGAAACTTTATATAAAAGTACAGTCATTTACGATGAAGGAAAACACTTGGATGCACCATTTGTCATGTATTATAACGCAAAACAGAAGGGACTTTGGATTGAACGGATTGGAATTGCTGTGAGTGAAGATATGATCCATTGGAAAAGATATGGAAAAGGTGCTGTTATAGAAAATGAGAGATCAGATATATCCAATATAGCAGGTGATCCACAGATAATCCGTTTCGGCAGCTTATGGGTCATGCATTATTTTATTGCTCAGGGCGGTACTGCTTATGATACATTTGCATGTTCGGAGGACTTGGTAAACTGGACGAAATGGGATGGCCAGCCGCTGATATTTCCATCTGAAGGCTATGACAGGATTTATGCCCATAAACCCTTTGTACTCAAACATGAAGGGATTGTATATCATTTTTACTGTGCGGTAGGAGACAAGGGGCGGGGGATTGCCCTGGCAGTGTCACACATATCTTAGCAACAGAAAATTCGAGGGAAAATTCATGTGAAAAATGTTATTTATTGACAACCCGGTACTTAACAAATATAATGAAATATATAGGAGTTAACAGCGAATGGCCTTGAGGCCATTCGCTGTTGTCGTTTACGGGCATATGAACGGATTTGTTCATGCCTGAAAAGAAGAAGGAGGTGTAAAATGTAACAGGCCTAATGCCTGCCTGCAGTTGAGGATGAATCTATTATGTGTACTGTAACAAAGATTATGGGTACTGCTTGTTGAAAGTAAACCCGGGGAAGGCAGGGGATTTCTTTTGTCCTTTTCTGAAATTATTTAGGATTTCCAAGGAGGAAAAGTATGCAAAATAAGTTAGCAAAAAGATTAGTAGTATCATTGCTCTGCGCTGTATTAGCCCTGACACAGTTTCCCTCTGCCATAATGGCAGCAGAGGATTCTGTTATTGATGGAGGAGTAACAGCATTTACAGACGGAGAGGCGCAAGTAAATGACAATATCCCCGGCCAGCAAGGGGGGGGGGTATTTTTGGAGATGACGCTGTAGTATCAGAGGATCAAGAACCTGTGTTTCAAAGTGATAATTCTCTGGATAATTCCGGCGGGGATATTTTTCAAAGTGATAATTCTTCAGATGATTCCAGTCTTGATTTTCAGGACAACAGCGAATTGCTGTTGGGAGACAGCAGCCAGTCAGAACTTGATATCAGCAAAGGAAATATTGAAATAGATGACAATATGATATCCGGTTTTGATAAAGAAGGAAATGAGGTTAATGTGCCAAATTCAGCTGGTTATGTTATCACTGGAAGTACAACTACGTATACCATAAAGGTTAAGGGCGGGGCACATAATATTACCCTCAACGGGGTGGAAATTCGTGTAAATAAATGTGCTTTTCAAGTGGACAATGCAACTGTAAATCTTACGTTAGCTGAGAACACCAGAAATACTCTGGACAGCAGTAGTAGTGTTTCTTATGCGGGTCTTCAGATTAATACAGCTTCTATGCTGACGATCAGTGGAGAAGGGGAATTGATTGCGGCAGGCAGTACAAATGGGGCAGGAATTGGAGGCGGCTCCAATGGAACGGGAGGTACAATTACAATTGAAGGCAATGCGAGAGTTACAGCAACAGGAGGTACCAATAGCGCAGGAATTGGCGGCGGTTCCAATGGGTCAGGAGGTACTGTCACAATTAAAGGTAATGCAACAGTTACAGCAACAGGAGGTTTCAATGGGGCAGGAATCGGCGGGGGTTCCAATGGAGACAGCGGTGATATATTGGTTGCTGAAAGCGCTTTTGTTGATGCTACAAGCAGAGGCTGTGCGGCCATTGGCGGAGGCTCAAACGAAGGGGTACAGAGTATTATTTTTAATGGAAATGTGGTAGTCTTTACGCATTCGTCCGGAAACAGATTTATTGGGCCGGGAGGCATCGCAGGACCTCAGGGGATTGTAAGCAAGATACAGGGTGTAATTTTTGAAGGAGATAAGGGAACTGTATATGGAACTGTATCGGCTCCGGTCTCATTTATCATCCCTGCTGGCAGTACAATGACTGTTCCGGAAAATTCCATACTGAATATTCCGGACGGAAAGTCAGTGACTAATAATGGAAATATAGAAAATAAAGGTCAGATCATCGGCAGCGGTGAAATTGTCAATAGCGGTGTGATTAATGATTACAGCGGTCATGTATCAGTGAACCTATCAGGACAGGGAGCCTTAAATAAATCAGTGGTTGTGGATGTGACTATTAAAAACAGCATCTCGAACCCAATTACAGAGGCGATTTATGGTGATGTTATCACTATTCATGCCAGTATCTGGGATTCAGTACAGAATACGGAGGCGTCTGCAGGAACAGTGGTATTTAAATCCGGCACAAATAGACTTGACACACAGTCGGTATCACAAGGTATTGCTGTCAGCAGCCAGATTAATCTAACCGGTCCAATGTGGAAACCAGGAAATTATACTATTTGGGCAGAGTACAGCGGCGGTACAGGTCTGCTTTCAAATACGGCCAGCCAGCTTCTTACTATTAAAAAGGCGGAGCGTACGATTTCCCTGTCAGGTTCTCCCTCAATGAACGGGACGGATGTGACATTGAATACTGCGGTACTTTCAAAAGGCGAAAATGACGGGAGGATTCAATATGGTTATAGCTTGACCAAAGACAGCCAGACAGTGGCAAACTGGCAGGCCAGTCCTGTATTTACCGGCCTGGAATCAGGAAAAACCTATTACTTTTTTGCTTCAGTATCAGAAGGCACCTATTATGAAAAAGCAGTTTCTTCGGAATTGGAAGTTACAATACCAATATACGAGGGGATATGGGTGAACAATGTGGATCTTCTCCAGGACGCGGACCATACAATAACATGCGGCAACGGAACAGCATCTTTTGATCCAGGCACGAATGTTCTGACGCTGAAGAATGCCAGAATTGACAGACACTATGAGTCCCCCATTTCCGGGGTATATACCTATCCGTTTATATGGCTGAATACCATGACAGACTGTACCATTGTGCTGGAAGGAGACAATCATATTGGCGTAACGGGTGATTCTTCACGGGATGCAATAATGGCTCAGTGTAACCTGACTATAAAAGGACCTGGAAGTCTGACCATAGAGAGTGGCGGAAAAAATCTGATCAAGGAATTTATTGGTATTCATACTGTGAATGCCAATATTATCATACAGGATACTTCCATTATAATGAAGAATCATGCAGCGGATACCCAGGAAGGTACAAATTTTTTCAGCGGCGTTTTCGCCCAGCAGACCGGAAAAGTAATTATTTCCAATACGATGCTGGATATAACAGACTATAATATGGGCATGGGAAATGGCGGAGCATCTATTGAAATAAAGAATGATTCTAAGATATTTATAAGAGTAAAGGAACCAAGTTTTCAGCCAACCTTTGGAATTGTAGGATTGGACATTGCTGTACGACAGAGTGATTTGAACTACGATCTGTTGGGTACAGAAAAAAACTTTACGGCAATCATAGGCAATAGTTCAGTAATGCTTGACGGGGCACACATAGACGCTGTTTTGGGGGTGGATAATGAATTTAATTCGATTAACAGCCTGGGAAAACTGACAGTCAAAAATGGCTGTGATATTGATGTAAGGAGTTGTTATCCGCCATTATATGGCGAAACAGGTATTGATATTGAGGATAGCAAAATAAAGGCTGTTTCAACAATTGACAGTGCTGTCTTTACAAAAGGAACTCTGACCATCAGTGGGAAAACAGAGATAGAAGCCAATGCCTACAAGTTTTGCGCCCTGCAGTCGCATGGAGATATGACGATAAAAGGAGGCAAGATAAAGGCGCTAAGTACCAATGATTCAGCAATATATACAAAAGGCAGGCTGGAGATCAGCGGGGAAACAGAGATAGAGGCTGAAGCTCAGGGCTTTTGCGCCCTGCAGTCAGATGGAGATATGACAATCAAAGACGGCAGGATACAAGCGCTAAGTCCCAATGATTCCGCAATATTTACGAAAAGCAGGCTGGAAATCATCGGGACTCCGGACATAAAAGCCAATGGTTTCTATCGTGCCTTACAGGCCAACGGTGATATGAAGGTCAGCGGCGGTAAAATAGAAGCTATAAGCATAGATAACATAGCAATTCGGTCCAGGGGGATGCTGAGTATCACTGGCGGCGAAATCTATGCCAAGGGAAAAACAGGGTATGCTGCTATTGCGGCCCAAAATGTAAGGACTGCATCGGAGGACGCAGTATTGCGGATCAATGCGGATATGATGGTGGAGAAAAATGGTGCATGGCCAACCTTTTCTGACTGGACTTATTATGAACCCAATAAGGAGACGAGAAGCTGGTCTGCCTTCATCCCCCGGGAGGCTGAGAAGCTGGAGGTACAGGACGGTGCAATGCTGAACGCTTCGACTGAAGTGTGGCTTGCGGCAGGCTGTACGGTAATCTTTGATGTAAATGGAGGCACAGGGACAAATACAACGGTTAAGGTGTATCCCGGGAACAAAGTGACACCTCCGTCTGTATCCCCCGCCAGACCCGGATACTATCTGGCTGGCTGGTCTGCAGAGAATGGTTCTGATTTTGATATCACATCCACTCCTGTGAGCCGGGATATGACACTGTATGCAAAGTGGGCTGTAGCTTCCAATGTCTCCTACTATACTATTACTGCAAGTGCAGGGGAACATGGCACCATCACACCTTCCGGCAGTATATCGGTAAGAGAGTACACTGACCAGACCTTTACTTTCACGCCGGAGGAAGGATATGAGGCGGCAGAGGTGCTGGTGGACGGCAAGAAGGTTCAAACGGGAGATTTTTATAAGTTTGAGAGAGTGACCGCAGGACATACCATATCGGTTTCTTTCTTAAAGAAAGTACCCGAGGATTATCCGGATGGAACTGTGGCCAAGCCGGACGGGAGTTTTGTGACACCTGACGGGGTGGTTATCCTTCCGGACGGTACCGTCATCTTGAACGATAAGGATAAGACCGAATTGAAACCGGACAGTGATGGCAATGTGGCTGTGGTGAACAAGGACGGGACAGTGACTGTGCAGGACGGCTCTGTGAGGAATCCGGACGGTACCTATGTGCGCCCGGCAAAACCGAAGATCAAGACTGTTCAGGTAAGGGGGAACAGAGTGGACATCTCCCTGAATGAAAGGACAGCCGGGGCGGCCGGATATGATTATGTTATCAGCCCGAACCCCAACTGCATCAAAGACAAGGATTACACCCGGGTAAACAAAAATGTGCTCCTCACAAACACGTCCATGTTTTACGTGCAGCAGGATACCTACTATGCTTACTGCCATTCCTGGCTGCGAGGCAGTGACGGGAAGAAGGTGTTCAGCCAGTGGTCAAAGGCTTATGAGTTTACAGTTTCCGACTATACACCGGAAGCTCCTGCAGTCATCAGCACTGCCAATCCGAAAAAAGGCGTAGTTGTTGTGACCGTATCTGTACCGGAGGGGGCAAAGGGCTTTGACGTGATCCTTGGCAGAAGTGTCAAAAAGGTAAACGGTGAGAAACGTCCGGTGGATTACGGTACTGATGTACAGAAAAACAGGAACAGTACCCTTAAGACAGTGACCTTCCGCAATGTAAAACCGGGGACAGTGTACGCTGCCCTTCATTCCTACACCCGGGCCAAGAAAACAAATATTAAGGTGTTCAGTCCCTGGTCTGCCAGCAGAAAGATCACGGTAAAATAAGAGAAAAGATGCTGAGAAATACATAAGGTTTATAAGGAAAGACCGGGCGGTTTACTGTCCGGTCTTTCCCTATACTTAATAATCATGTTAAATTTTATAATTGCACAATTTTATACTCTTCCATCAGCCTACGCTGAAATTCCAGATCCTTTGTTGCCTTGTGCAAATCATCCAACCTATTGTCACGGAGCAGTAATTGAAACAAGAGACTAATATTTTTTGACGCTTTTGCTTCACCTTTTGCTTCACCACTCAAAAATGCGCTGTGCATATCACCTTGATATATAATTCTGGCTTCGCACTGCAATTTTATTTTTTCTTCTTCTGTAAGTTCGCTGAGGGTAACTACTGCCTCCTGCATAGCCTCGGACTGTTTAGCCATATCCAGAACCTCCTTCCATTCTGTGGCACACAAAAGCTTTGCCCAGCGGTAAAGCTCTGTGTTTCTGATCTCCTGCCCTGTTTGTTCTATCTGACTTAAGTCTATCATAATTATGGTGATGTCACCAGAGAAAATATGCCCATTTTCACAATTTATTAATTGATACTTACTTAGAAATTCATGATAATCTGGGAAAGGTGACTCATTGACGAAACCTACATGAATACAGGGAAGTGTTTTTATGTAATCATCTCCTTTATGCAAATCTGTATACATACGACAGGTATAGAAGGTGGAACGTTTGGGCCAATTGAAAAGATTACCGATTTGCATTTCGATATTAATATTTCGGTTTTTATTAAGAAGTATACGAATATCAAGAATACAAGACTTATCATCAATGGTTTCGCCTAGTATGATGGGGTTGGTAATTTCCAAAGAAATGATATCTTCTGAAGAAAGATTGAGTATAGCACAGAGCAGATCCTTAAGTGCAATATGATTCTTTTGGAATACAGCCCGGAACATATAGTCGTTAGTAAAACCATATGGCAGAGGGCCAGTCATTTCTGACTGCATTTTTTCAAACATTTCGATGGTATTTTGATTGGGTGAGGTTACATTTTGCGAGAAAGAAAAGTTATCAGAAGATTGCAGTATAGAATTTTTAGAAGTGTGGTTTTTCATAAGATAGTTCCCCTTTAGATATATTTAGATAACCGTTCCAGATTAGCGCCTGAAAGAAAGCAGGCAGAGATTAAGCTGGAGCATGAAAGTTGTTGCAATTTCATTATAGGATAAATTGAGATATAAGAAAAGAAAAATCATTCTAAAATTTTCGACAAAATATGCCAGTATTATGCAATAAAACGTGTGACAAACGCATTATAGTAGTATAATGAAAAGAGGTACCATAGGAATCCTGGTGTCAGTGAACTGTATGGTAAAGTTCAGGAAGCGTATGAAGAAGGGAAGGTTGAGTATGAAGAAGAAAATATGGAGGAAGCTGACGGCGGTTGCTGTTGCCGCAGCAATGATAACAAGTATGCCTGTTTCTGTATTGGCATCAGATTTATTTAGTTCAGGAGAGGAATATCCGTCAGCTAACAGTGAAGAAAACTTTGAAAGCGGTGTTGACGAGGCAGCGGAGAATTTAATAGATGATCGATCAGAAAACATGGAAGAGACAGAGGTGTCTTTCTCAGGGCAGGAGTCCGGAACAGAACCTGGTACGGCGGAAATCTATGGGGCAGAGGACCAGCGTGCTTATGTGCCATATATCAGTACGTTGAGCCTTCCCCATGGAAAAGTGGGAGACTACTATTCAGCCCGGCTTGAAGGAAGCAGCAGAACCGGAAATTCTCTCAGATGGAGACTTGGAAGGGGAGACACTCTGCCAGAGGGCCTTACTCTCACTCAGGATGGTGCCATTACCGGAGTTCCCCGTACGGAAGGTGATAACAGCTTCTATGTAATAGCGGCAGACGGGGAGGCGGAATCCGAGAGAAGACTGGAGCTTACTATTGAGAAGGCAGATCCTTGGCTCACATACGATATGGAGATTGAGGCACAAGAGGGGCTTGTAGATCTTGGATATGCACTTCCGGGAGAATATGTTTCAAAAACTCTGCTTATCACCAACTGCGGTAAAGAGGCTGTACATATATCAGAACTTCCGCAGTGTGAATATTTCCAGTTTGACCCGATAAACGACCAGGGCGTTGAAATTGGCAGAAACGGACGTTTAAGACTTTTTGTCAAGAGCAAAGAAGGATTGCCCGGAGGTACCTATGAGGAAAAGATAACGTTAGTATCGTATGAGGGCGCCAGATGTGAATTTACTTTGAAAGCAACAATAGGCAGCCGTTCAGAAGCGGATTATCATTTGACTGTTGTTCCGGAAACGGTTGTGGTGGATGAATATGTTTTTTCGGAAGACAATGAGCTTTACGGCGAAACTTTTGTTCGGATTGCCAATACAGGAAAGATGGACACTAAAGTAACAAGAGATACTTCCATGCTTGAAAATTATTTTGTAAGCGACCATACTGCTGAAATTGACGATGAAGAGGCAGAGGATGTACACCGCATATTGAAACCGGGAGACAGTATCCTTCTGTGTATTACGCCCAAGCATGAATATGGCAGTTATCAGGAGGAGTTTTATGTATGTACAGACGACGGCAGCAGATTCGCTGTACCTATTGTACAGAATATCACAAAGCCGGATAAGCCCCAGAATTATATTGAGATATCACCTTCTTCAGTAACCTTTGATTCTGCATATGCGTATTATATCACTGCACCCCAGGAACAAACATTGACTGTGAAGAATATCAGTACCAATACAGTGAAGCTGTCCCAGCTTTCCAGCAGAGATTTGGATATCGGAAGCATAGATAAGACAAGCCTTGCTCCCGGTGAAACAGCGCAGTTTACTGTGCAGCCAGCTTCAGGACTGGAAGTTGGCAGTCATATGTGGTGGGTGAATGTCCGGGCTGAGACAGAAGAAGGAAAATCTTCCCTTGCTTATGCGGAGGCCAGGTTTACTGTAAGCAGTTATAATTTTGAGAGTGCGCTGCCTATTGAACCTGTTGGGGGTATTACCAATGGTGCAGAGAAAAGTCCGGTAGGATTAAAACTGCCGGAAACACTGCGCGTCAACGGCGCGGGCGAGGCCCAGTTCGATGTGGCTGTTGAATGGGATACAGAAGAGTGCAGCTATGATCCGTCTCTCAAGGAGGAACAGAATTTTACAGTCAAAGGACACCTGCAGATTCCAAAGGAGCAGAATAATAAGGATCTTGACACCACAGTTGAAATTTCAGTGCAGGTGAAAGCCTACGACCCTCTGGGACAGCCTCAGATTGAAACAGCGAAGGTTACAGGCAATTATCTCGATGTTACTTTATATGACAGAGTGAATGACGCAGAGGGATACCAATTTGTCCTCACTGCCAAGGAATCGGACCTGGAGAAGAACAGCTTTGTGAAATCTGTGAACAGTACATCCACATCCGCTGTTATCCAGTATATTCAGAAGGGCAGTTACTTTCTCTACTGCCGTCCTTACCGAAAAGAAGAAGGGAAGAATGTGTATGGCCTTTGGTCACAGAGCACCCCGGTCACTGTGACTGTAAAGACGGCCAAGGCTCCCTCCATCACAAAGACAGAGGTTAAAAACTGCGATGTGCGCCTTACCATAAAAACACCGGAGAAGGTCGGCGGATTTGATGCTGTTCTTGCGAGGAAGAAAACAGGAAACACTCCCTCTGATTACGCAGTAAAGACCATTAATTGTTCCGGGGATTCCAAGACGATCGTACTGAAAGGTGCTGCCAAGGGGACCTATTATGTGGGGATCCACAGCTATATCTATCAGCAAAACCGTAAAGTATTCAGTCCTTGGTCAAAGCTTATAAAGGTTACTGTCAAAAACGGAATAATAAATACTGCCCCTGTCATTAAGAATACCAGTATAAAAGGGAGAAATGTGACTGTAAATGTGTCCAGACCAAAAGGAACTACAGGTGCGGACTGGGTATTTGTGAAGACTGTGAGTACAGATGCTGATGGGAATTATACAGGCTTTACCATGGATTACTCATATATTATGAAAAATCAGACCGGTACAAAAATTATTTTTAAAAATGTTAAACCCGGAACCTATTATGTGACAGGACATGCCTATCTAAAGGGTTACACCAAGAATTTTACAAAATGGTCGGATATTAAGAAAATTGTGGTTAAATAATTCTAAAGGAGAAAAAGATGAAAAAGAAATTTTACAAAAAAATAGCTGCATTGCTGCTGTGTGCTGCAATGGCTGGCGGCAGTCAGACCATAACATGGGCGGCAGAAGATTTTACCCAGGCACCGGAGGAAACACTGTTTTCAGACGGAGCTGAGTTTGAGGAGGCGCTTGAATTTCCTGCTGAGAGTTTTTCAGCGGAAGAGGAAGAATACTTGCCATTGATCCAGACGAAAAGAATTCCCTATGGAAAAGCCGGAGAAGCTTATTCTTTTCAGCTGCTGGCTGAAAGCAGCGGAGAGATCACATGGAGTATGGGACAGGGAAGCACTGTACCCAAAGGACTTGTTTTGTCGGAGTCGGGAATGCTGACAGGAACGCCTATGGAGTCAGGGGATTTTATATTGTATGTGCAGGCTTCTGTGGGAGAATCCAGGAGTGTCCGGAAAATAGAATTACATATAGCAGAAAACATTGATTTAATACCGGACTATGATGTGGGACTTTCTGATTTTTTTACAGGGGATTTTGGTGAGATTTATGGGGTCAGCGGAGGACGTGAAGGGGCACTTTTTTACAATAAAGGGAAGAAACCAGTACATTTTAAAGATTTACCTGAGTGTCAATATTTCCGGCTTTCATGGCGTGACCAGTCAGGGGGGATACTGGAAGCGTCTTCCTCTATCTGGCTGGAGATTACAGTGGAAGATGGGCTGCCCCAGGGAAGCTACGAGGAAAATATAACACTTGAAACCCAGGAAGGCTTCACATTTCCTCTTCAGCTGAAAGTAACGATACTGCCTGCTTCTTCGAAAGAGTATGATCTATCCTGCTCACCGGACAAGGTGGAATTCAACAAAGCTTTTTTTGATGAGAATTCAGATTCTGGATGTGAAGTTTTGGTGACGAACATCGGTACAAAGGAAACCAAAGTCAATGTTAATGAGAATAACATGGAAAATTACTACGTAAAAAGAAATATCGCAGACGACGAAGAAGAGTCTCGTATACTGAAGCCCGGACAGAGTGAGTATTTCTATGTGGTACCTCGTCATTACTATGGTACGTACGATAAGGAAGTTTTTTACTTCCAAACGGATGACGGCAGTAAATTTCCGGTAGAAGTTTCCATGCATTATGAAAAGCCAAAGGCTCCTTTAGAGATAACCCCATATGTTGTTAATTTTGGTGATATCTATGTCAATGCGAAGGATGTACCTGAGGCCCAGAAGGTGACGATCAGGAATGTTACTGATGAGAAAATGAGGATTGAGTTGGATCCCGGTGAGTCTTTCCGTGTGGGTAAGATATCCAAAGAAATCCTTAATCCGGGGGATGAGGCTGAGTTCACGGTAAGACCGGAGAAGGGGCTTCCTGTAGGAAATTATATGACAGCAACCAGGATCTGGATGAAATATGAAAATGGAAAAGAAGATTCCTTCCTGTTGGATACCAGGGTGAATGTGGGCGGCAGACTATTTGCAGGAGCCCTGCCCCTTGATCCCATCAAAAACCTTCCAAACGGCACAGAGAAGACCGAGAAAGCACTTGGGCTTCCCGAAGAGTTGAAGGTATATGGTGAGAACAAGAAGACTACTTTCATGGTTCCTGTAAATTGGTATTTGGAAGAGAGCAGCTATGATCCGGAGAATAAAGAAGCACAGACTTTCCAGGTACGGGGAACACTTGTAATTAAGTCGGGAGAAAACGGAGATCACCTTGATACTTCTGTCACTATGGAAATACAGGTAAACGGGTACCAGGCTATGGGCAGGCCTGTATTTAAGAAAGCAGAGACAGTGACAAATTATGTAAATGCTGTCCTTGCAGGAAAAGCAGAGGGCGCAGAAGGCTACCAGTTTGTGGTTGTGGAATCAGCAGAAGATCTGGAAAAAGAAAATTTTATTTCTGTCAAGAAAACTGACAAATTATCGGCAACTCTCAAATATATTTCCAAAGGTAAATATATGTTATATTGCCGGGGATACAGAAATAAAGGTGGATCTGAAGAGTACGGTGATTGGTCAGAAGGAAAAGAGATCAATGTGAAGTACGTAACTCCTCAGGCACCTGATATAACGGGATACGCGGTAAATAACTGTGATATTATGATAAATGTCAGTACCCCGGAAAAGGTGGACGGATTTGACCTGGTGTTGGCAAATGATTACCAGGGCACGGAGCCTGTAGATTATAAGGTGGTGAAAACCGGTTATTCAGGGACAAGCAAAAAGATCATCGTATCCGGAGTAACCAAGGGCAGTTATTATGTGGGAATCCACAGCTACCGGAAAACCGGGGGAGTGAAAGTTCTTAGCCGCTGGTCAAAATTAATTTCTGTAACAATTAAAAAAAGTCCGGTAAAGACAGCTCCTGTGATAAAAAAGGCTACAATATCACGCAGAAATTTTACTGTGCAGAGTGCAGTTCCAAAAGGAGCCAACGGATATGACTGGGTACTTGCAAAAAAATATGCAAAAAATAAAAACGGTACTTATACCCCTTCTAACTACAGCTACATACAGAAGAACAAAAGCACTGCAAACATAGTTTTTAAAAATATTAAACCAGGCACCTACTATCTGACAGGTCATGCATATGTGAAAGGATTCCAGAAAAATTTTGGTAATTGGACGAAACCCAGGAAGATAGTCATAAAATAAGCCGTTTATACAAAATGTAAACAGGCTTCGGTTTTTCATCTTTGCCACTTGACAAAATGTCCCATGGTAGGTAGAATAGCAAGTAGTTTACAGAGAAATGCATGGATGAGGAGTAGTAGATTTTTGTTGTGTATCCAGAGAGCTGCCGGGTGGTGTGAGGCAGATGCACAGGGAGTTGAACTCGCCTCGGAGCAGCCGGGCTGAACATTTAAGTAGGGCCGGACGGGAGTTCCCGTTACAGAATCAAAGAGTGCACCGGAAATCCGGTGAATTAGAGTGGTACCACGGAAGCTTCGGCCTTTCGTCTCTGACAAGGGACGAAAGGCTTTTATATTTCGTGCTGCATACCTTCACAAGACTATTACAGTAAATGTAACTGTTCAGAATCATGAACAGTTACCAACAAATACATTTCAGGAGGAATAATTATGGCTGCACCTTATAATCATAAGGCAATCGAAGCAAAATGGCGCACAAACTGGGAAAAGAATCCAGTGAACGTCAACGATGGAAAGAAACCGAAATATTATTGTCTGGACATGTTCCCCTATCCATCAGGAAACGGACTTCATGTGGGACACTGGAGAGGCTACGTTATCTCTGATGTATGGAGCCGTTACAAAATGCTCCAGGGATATTATCTGATTCATCCCATGGGTTGGGATGCGTTCGGACTCCCGGCAGAGAATTACGCTATTAAGATGGGGGTTCATCCGGCAATCTCCACGGCGGACAATGTAAAGAATATTAAGAATCAGATTAATGATATCGCTGCTATATATGACTGGGATATGGAAGTGAACACTACAGATCCTGACTTCTATAAGTGGACCCAGTGGATTTTTGTAAAAATGTTCAAAGAAGGTCTGGCATACGAAAAAGAATTTCCTATTAACTGGTGTCCTTCCTGTAAGACAGGACTTGCTAATGAGGAAGTGGTTAACGGCTGCTGTGAGCGCTGCGGTGCCACAGTGACAAAGAAGAATCTCCGTCAGTGGATGCTGCGTATCACCAAGTATGCAGACCGTCTCTTAGATGATCTTGATAAACTGGACTGGCCTGAGAAGGTTAAGAAAATGCAGAGCGACTGGATCGGAAAATCCTATGGTGCAGAAGTAGAATTCCCGGTTGAGGGCAGAGAAGAAAAAATCACTGTATATACTACAAGACCGGATACTCTTCACGGTGCAACCTTCATGGTGCTTGCACCGGAGCATGAATTGGCAAAATCCCTTGCCACAGATGAGACCAGGGAAGCAGTAGAGAAATATATTTTTGATGCCTCTATGAAATCCAATGTAGACCGTCTTCAGGATAAGGAGAAGACAGGTGTATTTACAGGAACCTATGCTGTCAATCCATTAAACGGAGCCAAGGTGCCCATCTGGCTTTCTGATTATGTACTGGCAGATTACGGTACAGGAGCTATCATGTGCGTACCTGCCCATGATGACCGTGACTTTGAATTTGCAACGAAGTTTAATATTCCGATCATCCAGGTAATTGCCAAGGACGGCAAGGAAATTGAAAATATGACAGAGGCATATACCGAGGCTTCCGGAACTATGATCAATTCCGGTGAATGGAATGGTATGGAATCCTCTGTACTGAAAAAAGAAGGACCGGAAATCATTGAAAAAATGGGTATTGGACGTAAAACTGTGAATTATAAGCTCCGTGACTGGGTATTCTCCCGTCAGCGTTACTGGGGCGAGCCTATTCCGATTATACACTGCCCAAGCTGTGGTGCTGTTCCGGTACCGGAAGATCAGCTGCCGCTGACTCTTCCTGAGGTGGAGAGTTATCAGCCTACCGGTACAGGAGAATCACCGCTTGCAGGTATTGATGAGTGGGTGAACACTACCTGTCCGTGCTGCGGTGCTCCTGCCAAACGAGAGACAAACACTATGCCTCAGTGGGCAGGTTCCTCCTGGTACTTCCTGCGTTACGTGGACAATAAGAACAAAGATGCGCTGGTATCCAAGGAAAAGGCAGATAAATACCTTCCTGTAGATATGTATATCGGCGGTGTGGAACATGCAGTACTTCATCTTCTGTACTCCCGTTTCTACACAAAATTCTTGTATGATATCGGTGCAGTAGACTTTGATGAGCCTTTCAAAAAACTGTTCAATCAGGGAATGATCACCGGTAAAAACGGAATCAAGATGAGTAAATCAAAAGGCAATGTAGTGTCACCGGATGATTTAGTACGTGATTACGGCTGTGATTCCCTGAGAATGTATGAGCTGTTCGTAGGACCGCCGGAATTGGATGCAGAGTGGGATGACAGAGGAATCGACGGTGTTTCCAGATTCCTCAAACGTTTCTGGGGTCTGGCAGCAGACAGTATTGAAAAAGATGTTCCGGTCACTAAAGAAATGGTGAAAATCCGTAACAAGATGGTCTATGACATCACTCAGCGACTGGAGAGCTTCAGCCTGAATACGGTAATCTCCGGATTTATGGAATATAATAATAAGCTTATCGACCTGGCTAAGAAATCAGGCGGAGCTGTGGATAAAGAGACCATCAGCACAGCAGTAGTCCTCCTGGCACCATTTGCCCCTCACATTGCAGAGGAGCTTTGGGAGAAGCTGGGCAACAGCGATTCTGTATTCCACACCACCTGGCCTGCAGCAGACCAGGAAGCTATGAAGGATGATGAGATCGAAGTTCCGGTTCAGATAAACGGAAAGACAAAGGTTGTCATCAGCATACCTGCCGACATTTCCAAAGAAGAAGCCATCGCCAGAGGAAAAGAGGCTGTAGCTGATAAACTTACCGGAAACATTGTAAAGGAAATTTATGTTCCTAAGAAAATCATCAACATTGTACAGAAATAATTTGAGACAAAATTTCGCAAATGAATACTGTATCTGTAAGTGCTAAAATTAAAAATGCAGCAAGAAATGACGTAGGTAGTGGAAACATTATCTGCGTCATTTTTGCACTCTAAAATTTTTGCATACCAGAAAAGGACTTTCAAAAGATAATTCCACTGGAGAACATTTTAGATGTCAATGTTTATAACTTGTATAACTGTTATTTACTTAAAAGACAGATTAATTAGCCTGAAAGACAGCTGAGGCCGGTTGCAGTAGGCAAGAGGCAGTGATACAATAAATTTAACAGATTGCTTATGCTGACTGTTAGAATCTAAGAATAGGAATAGGGAGGCAGTGAACATTGTATTTGTTTTTATTTATCTGTACATTGCTGGTTCCGGTTTCAATGACTGTCATAGGATTGTCTTACAGAAAACATCCTCCTCAGGACAGAAATGGATTGTTGGGATATAAGACAGCTATGTCAAGGCTAAACAAAGATACCTGGGATTATGTGCAGAAATATGCAGGCAAATTATGGATGATTCTCGGCATGGGTTTGACAGTAGTCACGGTTTTAGTTATGATTGCTGTGAAGGAAAACGCAGAATTTGAGACATATGCTGTCATTTTAACTTTTTCTCAGCTGGCAGTCATGGCTTTAACCATCATACCAGTGGAAATCAGGCTTAATAGAGTGTTTGACAAAAACGGAAGAAAGAAGTAAAGTACAGCCACTATAGAAAACGAAGGAGTAAATGATCAATGAGTTTGGAATTGAAACCGGCATATAATTGTAAGCAGGAGATTGGGCAGCTATTTGCAGAATATACAGAAATGCTCATCTCACATGACAGTTCCTTTGAAGAGTATTTAAAGCTTCAGAATTATGAGAAGGAAATTGAACATCTTGAGGAAAAATATGGTGTGCCTCAGGGCAGGCTGTATCTGGCCTACGAGGATGGAAAAGCGGCAGGGTGTATCGGACTGCGGAAAATGGACAATGAAACCTGTGAGATGAAGCGGCTATATGTAAGGCCTGAGTTCCGTGGGAAACATATCGGCAATCAGCTTATACAAAAGATAATTGATGATGCAGTCCAGATTGGATATAAACATATGCTGCTGGATACGTTCCCGTTTTTAAAAAGTGCCGTACATATGTACAAGCGTTTTGGATTTTATGAAGTTGAATGTTACAATGACAATCCCATGAATACAGCTGTTTTTATGAGATTAGATTTGTAATTGCCAAGAAAAAACTATGGTTAAATATAAACGTGGGATGCACAGTGAAGGATTTCCAAAGAGAGGATTCCGAAAAAGGCCTGGTAAGAAATGAGGAAAAATATGGAACGATGCGGCTGGTGTATGTGTAATGATAAAATGGTGAAATACCATGATGAGGAGTGGGGAGTACCTCTTCACGATGACAGGAAACAATTTGAATTTCTCATGATGGAGGTTATGCAGTGCGGTTTGAACTGGAATATGATGATACAAAAAAGAGAGATATTCCGTCAGTGCTTTGACAATTTCCAGTTTGAGAAGATTGCCTGTTATACAGAAGAAGATATTCGGCGGATACTGGAGACAGAAGGAATGATAAAATCCCGGCGTAAGATTGATGCAGTGATCAACAATGCCCGATGTTTTATAAACATTAGGCAAGAGTTTGGTACCTTCAGTGAGTATCTGTGGGCATTTTCAGAAGGAAAAACGATCCTTTACGAAGGACATCAAAAAGACGGCAGCCCGTCCAGAAACGGACTGTCAGATATTGTAAGCAAGGATTTGAAAAAAAGAGGTTTTAAGTATTTAGGTTCCATCACTGTGTATTCCCATCTTCAGGCATGCGGGGTGATCAATGACCATACAGTGAACTGTTTCCGGTATGGGGACATTGCTGGGAGATATCCTGTGGTACATAAAATAAGAGATAACGAGAACTGAGTGATATGCAGTGAGACGAGAGAAGTGCTGTTTTTTAATGAGTTGATTTATTCAATAGAATTAAAGTATAACTTTTAATATTTCATTTTTACATAAGTATATCCCGGTGATATTATAAAAGTATAATATAGACAGGTATAATATAAAAGAAGGGAGATATGAAAATGAGTTTATATTATCTGCAGCCGGTTCATATGCAGGATATTGATATTGCTATGAATCTGATAAATGATGGGAAGGAATACTTAAAAGACCAAGGGATAGACCAATGGCAGACAGGATATCCTGATATAGAAAATATCAGACAAGATATAGTGAACAACCGTGGATATTTTATAACTGACGGTATACATAAGCTGGCATATCTTTGCATTGATTTCGGCGGTGAGCCAGCTTATAAAGAATTAAAGGGAGCGTGGAAAAGCAGCCTTCCTTATGCAGTCATCCACCGGCTGGCAGCCGGCAAGAAAAATGTGGGAAACGGGTTATCGGCATCTGTTATCCGTCTGACAGAAGAATTATGCAAGAAAAAAGGAATCTACAGTATACGTGCTGATACCGATAAGAATAATACAATTATGCAGCATATACTTAAAAAACACGGCTTTCAATATTGTGGAACCGTATGGTTTGCAGGCAGTGAAAAAATTGCATTTGAAAAGTTGTTGTATGAAAACAGATAAAGTATAACAGCAAAAACTTTGGCAGTTACAAGGTTTTTGCTGTTATTTGTCTTTATTCAGGCATAATTTTCTGAACTGGCTTGGGGTGTATCCATAGCTATTCATAAAAATCTTAGAATAATAGCTTAAATGATTGAAACCGCAGGAAAATGCAATGTCCGTGATATTAAGGTCAGTGTTTCGGAGCAGGTTACAGCTAACTTCCAGACGGTAATGATTGAGGAAATCAATGGGAGTCTGCTGTAAATAGTGATTGAATATAATACAGCATTTACTTCGGCTCACATTGCCTGCAGCGGCGATATCAGAGAGCAGGATTTTTTCCGCATAATGCTGATGAATAAAAGATACCATGTCTTTTTGGATCATAAGGTCAGTAGCACCCTGAGTTCTCTGCTCAGGGAGGGTGAGTACAGCCTCGCTTAGAAGCTTTGACCATAAAAGATTCATATTTCCGGTAATTGCCATTTCATATCCGGGCAGGCCTATGGATTTTAAACTGGCAATTGTATCAAGGTGACCCAGAATTTCTTTGTGCAGAGGATGGTTTATGTAAAAATACAAATATTCAAGGCCAGGATTTTCTGTATAAGGTTTCACATATTTTTCATAAACAGCCATGCTTCCGGTAAAAAGCTGTGGATGAAATAGAATACATGTAAATGTACAATTTTCATGATTATGGGAATATCCATAATGCATCTGTCTGGAATTTACCATAAGACATTCATTTTCTTCCAAAAGAATTTTCTTTCCATTAATATGATAATTCATCCGTCCGTTCAGGACACGGATCATCTCCAAATCCTCATGCCAGTGACACAGTGCGCGCATCCCGGGATAATTGCATAAAGCACTGGTTCTGATATATAAAGGAATCCCAACAGTATCATAATGAACAATCTCGGAAGCGTCCTGCATCACATGAATATCAATTTTCATTTTATAAGCTCCTTTAAAAAAATACGATTGTTATAATAAATTTAAATTATTGTGTTAGAGAAACTTTCAGCCTGACATTATGATTACACCATGAACACGAACACAAGACGTGTATGATCCCATTATCCTGGAGAGTTTCAGGGGTATATTCTTAAGATGTTTTTATTATAACACAGATACGTGCAGAGAACACGGGATATGAATTTTAAAGAAACAGAAAAATTTGTAAAGGGGCAGAAGAAATGGAAAATAAAAATATGAAATTTTATAAAAGGCTGTTAGCATTGGTTTTGCCTATAACTATGCAGAACCTGCTTTCTGCTTTGGTAAGTGCATCTGATGCACTTATGCTTGGCCTGCTAAACCAAGAAGCTTTGTCGGCAGTTTCGCTGGCAACACAGGTACAGTTTGTGCTGAATCTTTTTTACGCTGCCCTTACCATCGGGGCCACTGTACTTGCTGCCCAGTATTGGGGAAAAGGAGACAGCAAGTCAGTGGAACAGGTGCTTGCAATAGCACTTAAAATGTCTATGTTTGTCTCTCTTTTATTCTTTTTTGCAGCTTCCCTGGTACCGGGATCACTTATGAGGATTTTTACAAATGAAAACGCACTGATCGGACTTGGAGAAGAATATTTGCGGAAGGTAAGCTGGTCTTATTTGTTTGCTGGCGTTTCACAGATTTATTTATGTATTATGAAAAACAGCGGGAGGACCTTGCGCAGCACAATATATGGTTCAGCAGCTGTGATTATAAATATTGTTCTGAATGCAGTGTTTATTTTTGGCCTTTTTGGGGTTCCAAAGATGGGAATAGCCGGAGCAGCTGTGGCTACTGTGATTTCCAGGGCGATAGAATTGCTTTTGGTCTTGGCAGAAAATAGGAAGAAAGATAGAGTACGGATCAGACTGAAGCTATTATTGTCCGGAAGTAAACGTTTAAAATGTGACTTTTACCGCTATACATTTCCGGTTTTAGCCAATGAACTGGTATGGGGATGTGGATTCACTATGTTTTCCGTTATTATGGGGCATCTTGGCAATGATGCGGTAGCGGCAAATTCCATTGCAAATATTGTAAAAAACATTATTGCCTGTATGTGTCTGGGGATTGGCACAGGGAGCGGTATTCTTGTGGGGAATGAACTGGGAAAAGGAGATCTTAAACAAGCCAAAGAGTATGGTGCAAGGCTGTGCAGAGTATCTTTGGCAGCAGGGATAGTGTCAGGACTTCTTCTGCTCATATCCGGTACGGTGATCATGCGGTTTACTAATTTAAGCAGTCAGGCACAGGAATACCTTCGGCTCATGCTATATGTTTGCTCTTATTATTTGGTAGGGAAATCAATTAATTCCACAGTGATCGCCGGTATTTTTTGTGCCGGAGGTGATACGAAATTCGGACTGCTGTGCGATACGGTTACTATGTGGCTGATTATCGTACCTGCAGGAATGCTGGCTGCTTTTGCCTTTAAGCTTCCTGTCATGGCTGTATATTTTTTGCTGAATTTGGATGAGCTTATTAAACTGCCTGCTGTGTACCGCCACTATAAAAGATATAAGTGGCTTAATAATTTAACCACAGATACCCTATAAATATGGAATAAACTTAGCAGTTGTAGGATTCTCGGAAATTTTACGGCTCCGTTAACCAATACATTATGAAGAAGAGGAGAAGAGAATGTTAGCAGATTATCATGTTCATACCTGTTACAGTGACGATTCCCAATGTCTCATGGAGAATATGATTTTACAGGGACTCAAAAATGGCCTGGATGAAATTGCATTTACAGAACATGTAGATTACGGAATAAAAACTGACTTGAACTGTAATTATCCATCATATTTTAAAGCAGTGGAAATATACAAGAAAAAATACGCAGGAAAAATTACCCTGAAAACGGGAATAGAATTTGGAGTTCAGTCCCAAACCATTCCTCTTTTTCAAAAAGATTTTGAAACCTGGCCCTTTGATTTTATAATCCTCAGTAACCATCAAGTGGACAACAAAGAGTTCTGGAACTATCAATTCCAGGAAGGCAAAAGCCAGGAAGAGTTTCACAGAGCATATTATGAAGCCATTTACAATGTAGTACAAAAGTATAAAAACTATTCAGTTCTGGGTCATTTGGATATGATCAAACGATACGATGATTATGGGAATTATCCAGATAACAATATAATGGATATTATAGAAAAAATACTCCGCCAAGTCATATCAGATGGAAAGGGTATTGAAATAAATACATCCAGCTTCAAGTACGGTCTCAACGACTTAATGCCATCTAAAGCTATCCTTAAATGCTACCACAAGCTCGGCGGAAAAATCATTACAATCGGCTCAGATACCCATGATGCAGAACATCTGGGCGATCATATCCGCCAAGTAAGCGGTGCTCTAAAAGAATTGGGCTTTACACATTTCTGTACATTTGAGAAAATGCAGCCCACCTACCTGCTGTTGTAAGAAAAGCTAAGGAAACAATCTATATCAAGCTATACATTTTGATTTCCCAATCCCCAGTTATATAATTAAAGCGTAACTGGCAAGGTCATATCACTAAAATTGAAATGGTGCGAACCCCAAGTAAACATAAAACTCCCGGGAGATTCGCACCAAATAAATGATATATATATGAGATATTTGAGGGGATTTACTTGATGTTTTTCAGATATTTTGATAAAATAAAGAAAAACTTGTGATAGATTTACAAAAATTAATGGCTTTTATTGTATGATTTTGCTGTCACTTTACGCGAGTAAAGTGTGGATTGAAATGTATGTATCAACATAGATCTGCGCATCGTAGTAGTGTCACTTTACGCGAGTAAAGTGTGGATTGAAATATCTGTATGCTTGGCCTCAAAAATAACCGCCCGGGTCACTTTACGCGAGTAAAGTGTGGATTGAAATAAATATTGCTCTCATGTTTACCCATCTCTGTAACCGGTCACTTTACGCGAGTAAAAGTGTGGATTGAAATCCCGGACAATTTTTACAGGATGCGTGTGGATCGCGTCACTTTACGCGAGTAAAGTGTGGATTGAAATTGCTATATCCGTGATTATATGTATGATGACCTGGGTCACTTTACGCGAGTAAAGTGTGGATTGAAATAACCAGTTGTCAAACCACAGCGAGTGGTAATTGGTCACTTTACGCGGGTAAAGTGTGAATTGAAATTTTTTTAATCATTTCCTCTCCCAGTAAAATCCTGGTTACTTTATGCGAGTAAAGTGTGGGGTGGAATTCATCCATTGAGATTGGAAATGCGGCGGCTCAGTGTCACTTTACGCGTGTAGAGATGGGTGAAGATTAAAATTGCTCAAATGACGTAATGATTCGACCAGGAAATGCCACTCTATAGGAATAGAGAGAGGAAGAAATAAATTGATGATCAGAAGATATCACCCACAAGACTTAAATCAAATAGCAAAGCTATTTTATGAAACAGTTCATACAATTAATATAAGAGATTACAGTCAGAAACAGGTAGATGTTTGGGCTTCTGGAAAAATAGATTTTAAAGACTGGAACCGTTCATTTCTGCAGCATTATAGTATCGTCGTTGAAAATAATGGGATGATTGCAGGTTTTGGAGATTTTGATGCCGCTAATAGCTATATTGACAGACTTTATGTTCATAAGGATTGCCAAGGACAGGGCATTGGAACCCAGATTTGTAACATGCTTGAAAAACAAGCATTAGGGTCTTCTATAACAGTTCATGCCTCGATTACTGCTCGTCCTTTTTTTGAAATGCGTGGATATAAAATGATAAAAGAACAACAAGTAGATCGTGAAGGAATCTTACTCACTAATTTTGTAATGAAAAAGTATTGCCAAACAGATTCCCCTTTTTGGCAAAAGGCAATTAAAACCGAAGAATATAAGGAGATAAGATTGTGAATAAGATTATATTTGGCGAAGACATGACGGGTATAGAATATAATGAATTGAGAGTCGCTGTTGGTTGGCAGGCGCTGACAGAACAGCAGGCAATACGAGGATTAGACCATTCTACATTTATTACCGTGGCCCGAGATGGAGAAAAGGCAGTAGGTATGGGCAGAGTGTTATTTGATTTTGGATATACTGCATATATAGCAGATATTATTGTATTACCAGAATATCAACGAAAGGGAATCGGAGAGAGCATAGTTAGAACTTTAATGAAAAAAGTTATTGATTCGTCTCAAGCCGGTGACAGGATAATGTTTGCTTTAAATTCTGCTAAGAAAAGAGAATGTTTTTATGAGAATCTTGGATTCCTGAAAAGACCAAATGATTTTGACGGACATGGCATGTCAGTTTGGGTGACAGCAGGGGACCATGGAACTGATTGAAATAAAGCGGCAGTGGCTATCCAGACTAAATGAAGGACATGTTTTTAGAACGCTTAATGAAAAGGTTACGGAAAATCGTTGATGGAGTATTGTTTGTCCGATGCTAAAGAAAAGGGTAAGTCTAGCTTTTGTATGCTTGGTGTAAAAGGCAAAAGTCTTGGCTACTGGTTAAACATTTCCTAAGAAGTTTGACTTTGAGGTGGTTGATATCATTGAGAACGAATATAAATTGCTGGAACTTTCTTTTGACAGAACTCCGTCAAAGTTTGGATAAAATGTTAATAGACTATAAATTCGTTGGATATTTCCCGTGTGTAGAGAATATTAAAAAGTTAAATATAGTTATTTTTTTGCTGCCTAATATAAATCGAAGTCCATATTTATGAGATACTTCCAGTTGTTTATTGTCTTGGGACAATATTAGGGATTTAGTGAGTATAGAGTGGCTTTTCATAAATATATTCCTACGATAGAATTTATGGAAATGATGTGTTGAAATAATAATATATTTTGGAATTTATTCATCATAATCAGTGTCAATAAAGTTTGTTTGAAAACTATTAAGTGCGAATCATAAGTAAACATAAAATTATAGGTGGATTCGCACCAGTAAAACAAACTATATTTATAAATAAGTGAATTCTTACTTAATTATTTCCTAAATAAATAATGCACAAAAATTTGGGGATATTACATATAATATTGAGAATAAATTGTGCATTTTTGCTGTCGAGATTCGTATGGAATCTCGTGGATTGAAATTTTGCTGTCTCAAAGGACATACGGCGTTTGCCCTTAGTCGAGATTCGTATGGAATCTCGTGAATTGAAATCTATGCCTTCTTGTAATGCAATAATTTTCAGCGTAATGACTAAATTGTCAACTAAAGTCAGGTTATATAAAGGGTCCTTATCACTTGTATTTGGATATCAGAAAAAGTAGGGAAATCATGAAAATTATATATTCTTCAGAAAGAGAATTCACCCGGGAACAATTGCAGGAATTGTTTTTATCGGTAGGGTGGCTTTCCGGTAATTATCCTGAGCGGTTATACAAGGCGCTCAATAATTGCGAGACAGTGTTTACTGCCTGGGCTGACGGGCGGTTGATTGGATTAATAAATGCTATTGATGATGGTGAACTGACGGCGTATATTCATTATCTGTTGGTGGAACCTGAATTTCAAAAGTGTGGTATCGCCAAGATACTTGTGGATTTGGTGAAGGAAAAGTATAATGATTACTTGTATTTGATTTTAATTGCGGAAAATCAGCAGCTTGTAGGATTTTATAACCATTTAGGGTTTGAATATGCTCAGGGAACTTTTGCTATGTCAATACAACATCGATAAGGTGTGAAGACGGGAGGATATATGAATGGAAAGCAGAGAAATTATTTCCCAGTTACAGTCGATGGCTTCTGAAAAATATAAAGCCAATGTAGTTAAAATGGGAATACCGGAGGAGTGTAGTATTGGTGTTTCCACGGGAGATGTGAGAAAACTGGCGAAAAGTATAGGAAAATCTAATATTCTTGCTCATGAACTTTGGGAGACAGGCTATCATGAGGCAAGACTATTGGCAGTGCTGTTGTTTGATAAAAAACAGACATCTTTAGAAGAGGCAGGGGCTCTTATGGGTGATGTGATTTCCTGGGACTTGTGTGATCATTTATGTAAAAATCTCCTGGTAAAAATAAAGGGTTACAACGATTTGATCACAAAATGGATAGTCTCCCCCAAAACTTATGAAAAGCGGGCTGCTTTTACCTTGATGGCTTCAGCCGCCATTCATGAGAAGGAAATTTCAGATGAGGTGCTGGATGATTATTTGGAGCTGATTTCCAAATATTCACAGGATGAGCGGGAGCATGTTAAAAAAGCTATTTCCTGGGCTCTTCGTGAAATTGGAAAACGGGATTTTAACTATAATGAAAAAGCAATTCTTCTTGCACATGAACTGTTGGACAGCGGAAATAAAGCTCAGGTTTGGATTGGGAAGGATGCCCTAAAGGAATTGGAGAATCTGGTGAAAGCAGAAGGCCGGTCCAGGCTTATTTCTTCTAAGACACAGATGGGCAGTGAGGCATGAAGTCTGTCGGCCTGTTTGTACATACGGGTCAGCCGGTGGGATATCCATGAGATTCTGCATGCGTATGCGTCATCTTGTGGCTGCCGTCCGGAATTTTAATAGTAAAGATGGAGGAAAAAAACATGGAGTTATTATTTCGCTATGCAGAGCGGGGAGATGTAAAGGTTATTTTAAATTTTATTAAGGAACTGGCAGAATATGAACATATGCTGGATGAAGTAGTTGCCACAGAGGAATTGTTGGAGCAATGGATTTTTGACGAGAAAAAAGCAGAAGTTTTATTTGCTGTTAAGGATAACTGTGAAGTTGGTTTTGCTTTATTCTTCCATAATTTCTCCACTTTCTTGGGGAGAGCAGGGATTTATCTGGAAGATTTGTATGTGAAACCGGAATACAGGGGAAAAGGATATGGCAAGGCACTGTTTATGAAGCTGGCAGAAACGGCTAAGGAGCGGGGCTGCGGGAGGCTGGAATGGTCATGTCTTGACTGGAATCAACCCAGTATTGATTTTTATTTATCCATGGGGGCCAGGCAGATGAGTGAATGGACCGTATACCGCATTGCAGGGGAGCAGCTTGATAAATTAGCATCTGATTCATTGGCAGGAAACTTTAACGGATAGAGATAAGAGACGGAAAAGGGTAATTGGTCACGGCGCGAACAGAAACGGAAAAGGAGGAACCACATGCTTGAATTACCGGAAGTATTGGCTTTGAGCAGTCAGCTTGAACAGAATGTTACAGGGAAAATCGTCAGTCATGTTTATCCGCCCACGAAAGTACATAAGTTTTGTTGGTATAACGGAGAACCAGGGGAATATGAAGATGGTCTAAAGGGGAAAACCATTGCCGGGGCTGCTGGCTTTGGGATTTTTTGTGAAATATCCTTTGAGGGAGGGAAGAGGCTTTGTTTTAATGACGGAGTAAATGTAAGACTGATGCCTGAAGAGAAAGTACCGAAAAATTATCAGCTTATGATCAGCTTTGAGGATGGGACAGCTCTGGTTTTTACGGTGGCTATGTATGGAGGGATCATACTTCATGATCAGGATTACGATAATGAATATTATGATAAAAGCAAAGGTTTTGTTTCACCCTTTTCAGATGGATTTAAAGAATATTATTGGACAATGATCGGGAAAAGCAAGCCCACACTTAGCATAAAAGCCCTTCTGGCTACAGAACAGCGATTTCCTGGAATCGGCAATGGGGTGATACAGGATATTCTGTTTAAGGCTCATATAAATCCCAAAAGTAAACTGGAAAGTTTAAGCCAGGATGAGAGAGAACAGCTTTTAGAATGTACAATTTCTGTACTCCGGGAGATGACTGACCAAGGCGGACGTGACACGGAAAAGGATCTTTTTGGAAATCCCGGAGGATATAAAACACAGTTGTCTAAAAATACATGGAAGGCAGGCTGCCCTGTGTGCGGCGGTATGATAACCAAGGAAGCTTATTTAGGCGGCTCTGTTTACTATTGTCCTGTGTGTCAGCCCAAGTGATCACTGTGCCCGGACTTTTGGCACCTTGATCTCAGAATGTGTTTGAAAATGTGACAGGCCCGCAGCCGGTTTGATGATCGGTTTGCGGGCCTTGATCATTATAGAAGTTTTGTTGTCCATTTGCTGCAGTCCCATATTTCAGACACTACGTCACTGTAAAATTCCGGTTCGTGGCAGATAAGGAGGATGCTTCCTTTATAAGTAATAAGCGCCTGCTTCAGGGCCTCCTTCGCATCTACATCCAGATGGTTGGTGGGCTCGTCCAGCAGGAGGATATTTGTTTCTTTGTTGACCAGCTTACACAGACGTACTTTGGCTTGTTCGCCGCCGCTTAAGACACGTACCTGGCTCTCTATGTGCTTGGTGGTAAGGCCGCATTTCGCCAGGGCGGAACGAACCTCGTACTGTGAATAGGAGGGAAAGTCAGCCCAGATCTCTTCAATACAGGTTGTCTTGTTTTCTCCCTTGATTTCCTGTTCAAAATAGCCAATCTGAAGATTCTCCCCAAGCTGGCTGCTGCCTTTAAGGGGCGGAATCAGTCCGAGGATACTACGGAGAAGTGTTGTTTTTCCAATACCGTTGGCGCCTATAAGTGCAATCTTATGGCCTCTCTCCATAGAAAGGGTGAGAGGCTTGGAAAGAGGCTCGTCATATCCGATCACTAAATCCTTTGTTTCGAAGATATATTTTCCCGGGGTACGTCCCTGCTTAAAATGAAACTCCGGCTTGGGCTTTTCTGCAGCCAGCTCAATGACATCCATTTTGTCCAGTTTTTTCTGACGGGACATAGCCATATTTCTCGTTGAAACGCGGGCCTTATTTCGTGCCACAAAGTCTTTTAGTTCGCTGATTTCCTGCTGCTGACGGCGGTAGGCGGCTTCCAGCTGGGATTTCTTTACTGCATAAACCTCTTGGAAATGGTCGTAGTTTCCTACATAACGGTTAAGCTCCTGGTTTTCCATATGGTATACAAGGTTTATCACTTCGTTGAGGAAAGGGATGTCATGGGAGATGAGGATGAAGGCATTTTCATACTCCAGAAGGTATCGTTTCAGCCAGGCAATATGTTCTTCATCCAGGTAGTTGGTTGGCTCATCCAGAAGAAGAATGTCCGGCTTTTCCAGAAGAAGCTTGCCAAGAAGAACCTTGGTCCTCTGGCCGCCGCTTAAATCTGTGACGTCACGGTCAAGTCCGGTGTCCAATAGTCCCAGAGCACGTGCCACCTCTTCCACCTTAGCATCAATGATATAAAAATCATGCATAGTGAGGGTGTCCTGGATTGTGCCAAGCTCTTCCATAAGCTCAGTCATTTCTTCCTCAGAAGCAGTTCCCAGAGAATCGCAGATACTGTTCATTCTCTCTTCAAGCTGGAACAGATGGGCAAAGGCTGATTTGAGTACGTCGCGGACAGTGAGGCCCTGAGTCAATACAGTGTGCTGGTCAAGATAGCCGGCCCGTACATTTTTTGCCCATTCGATTTTACCTTCATCGGGCATCAGTTTCCCTGTTACAATATTAAAAAAAGTGGATTTGCCTTCCCCGTTGGCACCCACAAGACCGATATGTTCACCTTTTAAAAGCCGGAAAGATACATCGTTAAAAATCGCCCGGTCACCAAAGCCATGGGTCAAGTGTTCTACATTAAGAATACTCATGAAAAAAACTCCTTTAATTGTATTTGCGTATGGTACTGATTCTACAACATTTAATCATGGTTTGTCCAGAGGGGAATAGCATTGTTCATGTTCCAAAGAAGGAAAAGTCTTGAAAATTGAATCAATTCATATTGTAACAAATAAGAACCTGGAGTATAATGTGACTAATTGCCTGTGTTTTCGGCAGATGATGTAATAAGCAGAAAACCATACAGACAGGTGTTTTTGAGGAGAGAATACGAGATGAGACAAAATAAGAAACGATTCTCAGATCTTTTGATCGAAGGAATCTCAGACATTATACTGCCGGTGATCCATTTGCTCACAGCCTCCGGTATTATGAAGGGGCTTTTGGGGATTCTTGCCGCAGTAAATATTCTGCCCCAGAGCAGTGAGACATATCTTGTGCTTGATGCTGTTGCAGACAGTGCATTTTATTTTTTGCCGGTGCTTCTGTCCATTACAGCGGCAAAGAAGTTTAAGGCCAGTATTTTTACAGCAGTGACAGTGGCGGGGGTGATGCTTTATCCTTCGCTGACGGCAGTGATGGAGGCGGGGAATAACCTGCATTTTCTGGGGCTTCCCATGAAATCAGTGATTTACCATTCCAGTGTTATTCCCATATTGCTGACAGTGGCATTGCTTCATTATGTGGAGAAATTTTTTGACAGGATATTGCCTGAGCTGCTGAGAAGTTCCCTGACGCCGTTTTTCAGTATTCTGGCGGCATCTATGGCGGCGCTTCTTGTGTTCGGTCCCGTTGGGGGAATGATAGGAGATGCTTTGGCAGCAGGATATGGCTGGGTGTACGCCCTAAGTCCTGTGGCAGCAGGTATGATACTGGGCGCTGCAGTACAGCCTATGGTTATTTTTGGTTTTCATTGGAGTCTGATCATTATCGGAATGAATAATCTTGCAGTGAACGGAAGCGATACGGTACTTCCTCTTATGGGAACCAGTGTATTTGCCCAGGTGGGAGCAGCTATGGCTGTGTTTGTAAAATCCAAGGATGCAAAATTCAAGACCACTTGTGTGTCCGCGTCTTTGTCCGCTTTGTTCGGAGTGACGGAGCCGGCTATGTTCGGGGTAAATCTTCTTCTTAAGAAGCCGATGATAGCTGTATGTATTTCCGGAGCTTTAGGGGGGATACTCGCAGGAATGTCAGGGGCCCATGCTGTGGCCTTCGGGCTTCCGTGTCTTGTCACCTTGCCTATTTTTCTGGGGGATGGTTTTCTGATGCTGGTGGCCGGCTGTGTGCTCAGTATGGTGTCAGCGTTTATTATTACATATTTTATGAAGTTTGATGCAGACGGAGACCGAAAGGTGGAAAGCACCCTGGGGGATGTTACCAGTGAACAGTGATCATTTGGTCAATAGAAAAAGTAAAATTTAGGAGGAAAAACTATGAATGCAAATGTAACACGTGAGGAGGCTCTCAGCCTTCTGAAAAAGTATAACCAGGAGCCTTTTCACATTCAGCACAGTCTGACTGTGGAAGGAGTTATGAGATGGTATGCAAAGGAGAACGGTGAAGACGAGGAATTCTGGGGGATTGCAGGACTTCTTCACGATGTGGATTTTGAGAAATATCCTGAGGAGCATTGCAAGAAGGCACCGGAGCTTCTGGGGGAAGTGAATGCGTCACCGGAACTGGTACATGCAGTGTGCAGCCATGCTTACGGCATATGCAGTGATGTGGAGCCAAATTGTCTTATGGAGAAAATCATGTTTGCCGCTGACGAGCTTACAGGGCTCATTGGTGCTGCGGCGTTAATGCGTCCGTCTAAAAGTGTGATGGATATGGAAGTGAAGAGTATCAAAAAGAAATTTAAGGACAAACGTTTTGCAGCAGGCTGTTCCCGTGATGTGATCGAAAAGGGTGCTGAAGTCCTGGGATGGGATCTGAATGATCTGTTTGAAAAGACAATCCTTGCCATGCGTTCCTGTGAAGCGTCTATCAACGATGAGATGGAAAAACTGGTCTAATAACGATATAATTGGCGGCTGTCCCGGAGCTTTATTTTCCGGTAACAGCCGCCTTTGTCAATCTGCAGCTTGAGAATCAGTCGTTGATTTCTTTCAGGCTGCTGATATCCGGTTCTGCCATGAGAGAGTAGTTAGTATAGTACACCACAAACCCGGGCTTGGCACCGCCGGGTTTTTTAACGTGTTTTTTTTGGATATAGTCGATTTCTACTTTGGGAGCTGTTCTGCCCTTGGAGTAGTAAGCCGCCAGCCGTCCGGCCTCCTCAAACACACGGTCCGGCATTTCTCCGTCTTTGGATTTGACCACAACATGGGAACCGGCCATTTTTTTTGCGTGGAACCACCAGTCATTGCCCGTGGCAAATTTAAAGGTAAGCTCATCATTCTGGAAATTATTCTTTCCTACATAGATATCATACCCATCACTGGATATGTAGTGGAAGGGCTTGGATTTCACCTGCATTTTTTTGCCCTTTTTACCTGTATAATGACGTTTAATGTACCCATATTCAGTGAGTTCTTCCTTAATCTGTGCAAGGTCGCTTTCTGCAAGGGCGATGTCCAGGGCATTGGCTATGGATTCCAGATGCTCGATTTCACTTTCTGTATCTGCAAGCTGCTGCGTGAGAGCTTCTTCGGTACGTTTCAGCTTCCCGTACCTGTCGAAGTATTTCTTGGAATTTTCTGCCGCTGTAAGAGTAGGATCAAGAGGGATTGTGATTTCCTCATTAGTATAATAGCTCAATGCCTGGAAAGATTTACAGCCTTCTTCCAGGCCATAGCCATAGGTGTTGATCAATTCACCGTATATTTTATATTTATCTTTTTTTGCTGTATCGCTCATCTGTTTCTGCTGCAGCATATATTTTTTTCGGTTACGTTCCAGGGCAGTCTGAACTATTTTTCTCAAATCTGCAGATTTCTGCCGGATTCGTGTGAGTGTATTTTTTGAGGCATAGTAGGTTTCCAGCATGGCAGATACACTGTCAAAGTTCTGAAAATGATATTCATTTCCGTACTGCTGGAAAGGCAGCACACCGTATTCCACCGGCTCATCGCCGCGGTACACAATGTTAGGGGTGAAATCCCCCTCCTTCACCTGCTCCATGAGTCTGCAGAAAGTATGGTAAAGATGAAGCCTGCCGGTCTCATCCAGAGACAAAGCTGCATCGCTGCCGTCAATGGAGGCGCGATAACAGATTTCCTCTGCAATGACAGGGCTGAGTCCTGTAAGAGCAGAATACAGAGCCTTTGAAATATTACAAGGCTTTTTACAAACTCTTTCCATAAATTCTTCTTCCGTGATGGTCAAAGGATCAGACTTATCCTGTGTCTGAGGAATAAAATATTCACGTCCCGGAAGCACCTCCCGGACAGAACTCATATGAGAAGAAACATGCTTGATACTGTCCAGGATCATTCCTTTCTCATCGCAGAAAATAATATTACTGTGCTTGCCCATAAGCTCCATGATCAAAACTTTCTTACAAGGATCCCCCAATTCATTCAAATGCTCCAGTTCAAATTCCACCACCCGCTCCATTTTGGGCTGACGGATTTCTGTGATCCGTGCGCTTCCGATATGCTTGCGCAAAAGCATGCAGAAATTAGGCGCAGTCAAAGGACTGACTTTATTTTTTTCGGTAAAGTAAATTAAGGGCAGAGATGCACTTGCGGAAAGCAGCAGTCTGCGCTGTCCCCCTGAGCCCTTACACGTAATAAGCAGCTCATCCGCCTCCGGCTGTGCGATCTTATTGATCCGTCCCTCCCTTAAACTCTTGTTCAATTCCTGAACCATCGCAGAGATAGTTATCCCGTCAAATGCCATTTATAAATCCTCCTACTCTATAAGTATAAATATAAGCCGTGTCATCTTTTCAAAAAAATCCACTCCAAGTATAACAATAAAAAAAGGATTTGACTAGGGTTTTAGAATGAACTATAATAAATCTGTATGTAATTTGTAACAGTTCAGGCAGGCCTGAGCTGTTACGTTACGCATCCAGCCCATGGAGGCAAATCCATGCAAAGAGAGAAAAACAATGATCAAAAGTATGACAGGCTTCGGCCGAGCAGAAGTAATTACAAGTGAACGGAAAATCACTGTTGAGCTGAAATCCGTGAATCACAGGTATCTGGACCTGAATATGAAGATGCCGAAGAAGTTAAGTTTTTTAGAAGGCTCCATCAGAAATCTGATGAAGACCTATATCCAGAGGGGGAAGGTAGATGTTTTCATCACTTATGAAGATTATACCTTGAACCGGGTGGCGCTGAAATACAATAAAGAGCTTGCAGGAGAATACCTTGGATATCTGAAGCAGATGGAGGAGGAATTCGGACTTGACAATGATGTAAGAGTATCAGTTTTATCCCGCTATCCTGAGGTTCTGACTATGGAGGAGCAGTCCCTGGACGAAGATGAGCTTTGGGGATTTCTGGAAGGCCCCCTTCGTGAGGCATGTGAGAAATTTGTAGCTGCCAGAGAGCAGGAAGGGGAGAATCTGAAGAAAGACCTGCTTTTAAAACTGGAGGGCCTTGACAGTAAGGTTTCCAGTGTGGAAGCCCGTTCCCCTGAGGTGGTAAATGCTTACCGGGAGAAGCTGGAAGCAAAGGTTCGTGAGCTTCTGGAGGCTTCCCAGATAGACGATGCCAGGATAGCTGCCGAGGTGGTTCTGTTTGCGGACAAAATCTGTAACGATGAAGAGACAGTCCGTCTGCACAGCCATATCCGCGGAATGAGAGACATCCTGGAGGAACAGGAGGGTGTGGGCAGAAAGCTGGATTTTATGGCTCAGGAGATGAATCGTGAGGCTAATACCATTCTGTCTAAGTCCAGTGACCTTACAATTTCCAATATTGCCATTGACTTAAAAACAGAGATTGAGAAAATCAGAGAGCAGATTCAAAATATCGAATGATCGAGGTTGATGATCCGTGGGGAAATTAATTAATGTAGGTTTCGGGAATGTAGTGAATTCCCAGAAGATAGTTGCAGTGGTAAGCCCTGATGCAGCTCCTGTGAAAAGGATGGTGCAGAGTGTAAAGGGAACCCGGTCACTTATAGATGCAACCCAGGGCAGGAAGACAAAGGCAGTGATCGTCACCACAGATGATTATCTGGTGCTTTCAGCACTGCAGCCGGAGACAATCGCCCGCCGGTTTGCGGAAGTATATGATTTTGAAGATAAGGGAGAGAACCATGAGTAAAGGAATCTTAGTTGTGGTATCCGGCTTTTCCGGTGCAGGAAAGGGGACTGTCATGAAGCGGCTTTTAGAGCAGTATGATAATTATGCCCTGTCCATTTCCGTTACTACGAGAAATCCCCGTCCGGGGGAAGAGGACGGAAGAGAATATTTCTTCCGGTCCGGAGAAGAATTTGAAAGACTGATCCGGGAGGATGCACTGATCGAATATGCCCGGTATGTAGAGAATTATTACGGTACTCCCCGCTCTTACGTTGAGGAGCAGCTGAATGCGGGTAAGGATGTCATTCTGGAGATAGAGATCCAGGGTGCTATGAAGATAAAAGAAAAGCTTCCCGAATCTCTACTGGTGTTTGTCACCCCGCCTTCCGTGGAAGAATTGAAGAATCGGCTGGAAGGCCGCGGAACTGAGACTCCGGAAGTGATTTCCAGCAGACTTGCAAGGGCAGAGGAAGAGGCGGAGGGTATGGAGAACTATGATTACCTTCTGATCAATGACGATCTGGAAGAGTGTGTGGAGACTTTGCACCATATTATCCAGAGTGAACATTACCGCACTCACAGGAATCTTAAATTTGTGAACAGGATCAAAAGTGAAACAAAGGTATTTGCCTGATCCGTAAATTATTGACTTGGCTATGAGCCTATTGCAGAAAGGAGAAATAAATATGATACATCCATCTTATTCAGAATTAATCGAGGCGATCAATACAAATAACGAGGAGGACGATACCATTCTTGTGAACAGCCGTTACTCTCTGGTACTGGCAACCAGTAAACGCGCACGTCAGATCATCGCAGGTTCCGAACCGCTGGTAGGAGGCGCAGCAGGAAAGAAGCCTCTTTCCGTGGCTATTGATGAACTTTATAAAGGCAAGGTTAAAATCCTTGCAGAGGATAAGACAGAAGAACAGCTTCAGGAGGAGTCTGAAGCAGCAGAAGAAGCAAAGGCAAATGAAGAAGCGTAAGAGAAAAGGCTGCATATAGCAGCCTTTATGCGCGTTAGGAGTTTATATGAAATTATTGTTCATATCATTGGGCTGTGATAAAAACCTGGTGGATTCTGAAGAAATGCTGGGACTTCTCACCAGGAACGGGCATGAGATAGTGGATGATGAGACACAGGCTGAGGCGATTGTTGTGAACACCTGCTGTTTTATCAATGATGCCAAGGAAGAAAGTGTGCAGACCATTCTTGAAATGGCTGAGTATAAGAAAGCAGGAAGCTGCAAGGTGCTGATCGTCACCGGGTGTATGGCTCAGCGTTATCAAAAGGAGATCGCCCAGGAAATCCCGGAGGTGGATGCAGTTCTTGGAACCACCTCTTACGGAGATATTGTAAAGGCGGTTGAGGAAGCTAAGGCCGGCCGCCATTTTGAGGAGTTTAAAGATATTGATCATCTGCCTGAAGACCAGGGAGGACGTATCCTGACTACAGGGGGACATTTCGGATATCTTAAGATAGCTGAGGGCTGTGATAAGCATTGTACTTACTGTATTATTCCCCGGCTCAGGGGGAAATTCAGAAGTGTTCCCATGGAGCGTCTGATAAAACAGGCTGCAGATATGGCCGAACAGGGCGTGAAGGAGCTGATCCTTGTGGCTCAGGAGACTACAGTATACGGCAAAGATTTATATGGCGAAAAATCTTTGCATCTGCTCTTAAAGGAACTGTGCAAAATAAAAAATATCCGATGGATACGTATTCTCTATTGTTACCCTGAGGAGATTTATGACGAGCTGATCCAGACTATAAAAGAAGAGAAGAAAATCTGCCATTATCTGGATCTGCCCATCCAGCATGCAAGTGACAGGATTCTTAAAAGGATGGGAAGGCGTACCACCAAGCAGGAGCTGGTGGACATTATTGAAAAGCTTCGCAGGAATATTCCGGACATAGTGCTTCGGACTACTCTTATAACAGGTTTTCCGGGGGAGACACAGGAAGACCACGAGGAACTGGCTGAGTTTGTAAATGATATGGAATTTGACCGGCTTGGTGTGTTTACTTATTCTCCGGAAGAGGATACGCCTGCCGCCGCTATGGAAGGGCAGATTCCCGAAGAGGTTAAGGAAGAGAGAAGAGATGAGCTGATGGAGCTTCAGCAGGAAATCTCATATGAAAAAGGAAATGGACGGATCGGGCAGGAATTACTGGTTATGATCGAAGGTAAGGTGTCCGGGGAGAGTGCATATATTGCCAGAACCTACGGCGATGCACCCAAGGTGGACGGATATATTTTCGTCCAGACAGGGGAGCTTCTGATGACGGGAGATTTTGCCAGGGTTGTGGTGACAGGTGCGTTGGAATATGATTTGATAGGAGTGTTGGCTGATGAATACACCGAATAAATTAACGATTGCCAGGATGATACTGGTTCCTTTCCTTGTGGCTTTTATGCTTACCGGCTGGGGCGGAGATGCCAACCGCTATATCTGTCTTGTGATTTTTGTGGGGGCCAGTGTAACAGACTGGTTCGACGGTTATCTGGCCCGGAAGTATCAGCTTGTGACAAACTTCGGCAAATTTATGGACCCGCTGGCTGATAAGCTGCTTGTGTGTTCTGCTTTGATCTGCCTTGTGGAGTTAGACCGCCTAGAGGCATGGATCGTCATTATAATTATTGCCAGAGAATTCATTATCAGCGGATTCCGTCTTATCGCAGCGGAGAGCGGTGTGGTAATTGCCGCTAATTACTGGGGGAAATTCAAGACAGTTTCCCAGATGGTCATGATCATTCTCCTGATTTTGGATTGCGGCGGATTCTTAGGAGTGCTGGCGCAGATTTTTGTTTGGCTGTCAGTTGCGCTTACAATTATTTCACTGTTTACTTATATACTGCAGAACAAGAAGGTATTGTCAATGCAGGATTAGCACTATTGAGAGCCGGGTTAAGTATCTTGTGACAGTTCAGACAGGCCTGGATTGTTACAGTACCTTAACATGTTGCTGTGGAAAGGAGTACCAATGATTACAGAATTAATATCAGTAGGAACAGAAATCTTGCTTGGGAACATTGTAAATACCAACAGTGCCTATCTTTCAGAGAAGTGTGCCCAGCTTGGGCTGTCTGTCTATTATCAGACAGTGGTAGGGGACAATGAGACCAGGATGAAGAGCACCATCTGTACAGCTCTGGAACGTTCAGATATGGTGATCCTCACCGGAGGTCTGGGGCCCACCAAGGATGACCTTACAAAAGAAGTGACAGCAGAGCTTCTGGAGCTTCCTTTGGTGGAGGACGCTCATACCAGAGAGCTTCTTGAACATTACCTGAAAGAATATGAAAAAAACAATTCCCAGAGACGGATTACAGCCAACAATTATAAACAGGCTCTTGTACCCCAGGGTGCATTGATCCTTGATAACCACAACGGCACAGCTCCGGGGCTGATCATCGAGAAAAACGGAAAAACGGTCATTCTTCTTCCAGGTCCTCCAAATGAGATGAAGCCTATGTTTGAGGAAGAAGTATTTCCATATCTCAGAAAGAGACTGCCGGAGGTCATATATTCTCAGATGATAAAAATCTGCGGTATCGGTGAAAGCCAAGTGGCAGAGGAAATCCAGGACCTGATAGATGATCAGACAAATCCTACCATCGCCCCTTATGCAAAGACAGGGGAGGTTCATCTTAGGATCACTGCCAAAAGTGAGGATGAAAAAGAGTGTAAGAAGCTTATTAAGCCTATTGTACGGGAACTGAAAGCACGCTTCGGCAAAAACATCTTTGCCACGGATGAAGAGAAGTCGCTGGAAGAAGCCATTGTGGATATGCTGAAGGATCAAGGGCTGACTCTTGCTTTAGCAGAATCATGTACAGGCGGGGAAATTTCTGCAAGGATCGTGAATGTGCCGGGCGCTTCAGATGTGTTTACCCATGGTTTTGTTACCTATAGCAACCGTGCCAAGAGAAAATGTCTGGGAGTGAAAAAGTCAACCTTAAAGATTGACGGCCCTGTTTCTGCCAAATGTGCAAAAGAAATGGCAAAAGGCGGATGTTTCTTTTCCGGAGCTGATATTTGTCTGTCCATCACCGGACTGGCAGGGCCGGGGGGCGGAACCAAAGAGCTGCCTGTAGGAACTGTGTTTATGGGGTGCTGCTATAACGGCAAAGTAATCACCCAGGAATATCACTTTACCGGGAACAGGAGCAAGATCAGAGAGCAGGCTACCGCCCATGCGCTGGCACTTTTAAGAGAATGTATTATGGAAGGGATCAGCAAGAAGGGCTGAGAAGCCATATAAGTCAGAAAACAGAGACAGCCGCATGGAATGCTATAGCCCATGCGGCTGTTTTGGATAAAACTTTTATTGTATCATTTTCATCAGGCTTACCACCCGGTCAAGCTTGGCTGCTTCTTCCGGCGATTTTCCCATTTTAAGAACTTCTATAATGGTAGAAATTTCGTTGGAATTAAATTTCAGTCCGTTGCTTTTATTTTGGGACGCGGCACTCATTATAAAGGGAAGCAGATCAGCGGCACTTTTATTGCTGCCTTGTTCGGCCAGGCTTTGCAGCATATCCAGTTTACTTTTGTCCATACCTGCAAGCTTGGGATTAGTTCTCCAGTCATCACTCATTTTTATCATCCTTTCTTTTATATTATTTCATTAGCTGAAGCATTTGGACCATTGCCATCATATTTACCATCTGGTCCAGCTTTTGCCTGCTTTCTCCGTAGCAGAACCGTTTGATATCATTTATCATTTCCAGTGGGTCAGCGGCGGAGGCGGCACACATCTGCATCCCCTCTCTGGAGGGCGAAAACAAAGCTACGGTGTTTGCAAGCTCCCTGGCCTTTGTATAGACAGATAAAATCTGCTGTCCTTTTGCGGGCAGATAAGGTATCGCTGCTTTCATCATCTGGTCACGGTCTGTGCCTACCATCTGGTCAAGGGCAGTCTGAGAAATAAAGTCTTGTTCCATAAAAACATTCCTTTTCCTGAATTCTATGTTTTCTACTATTAAAATATGACGGTGGAGTTTGTCCCGACATATAATATTATTGAGTACATTTTATACAGGTGGAGAATCCCGTAAATGAAATTCTTTCCTGGGCTTGTTAATCTGTACTTGAGACAAGTGAAAGTCGAAAGGATATCAGCGATTCATGGATAAGAAAAAAGAAAAGCTTGTTATAGACGGAAATGCTTTTTATGAAGTAGATCTTGACTGCCTGGAGCAGAAACGAAGAGTAAAGGAGGCAGCGGAGAAAAAAAGGCAGCAGAAAAGGCAGAGGAAATAACCTCTGCCTTTTTCTTAAACAAGATTAGCAGCAGAATCCGTTGCCGCCGCACAGCAGTAAAATAATGATGAGCCAGCAGCAGTCTCCGCCGTTGTTACCGCATCCGCAGTTGTTTCCGCCGCCTAATCCGTTACCGCAGCAGCACATAAGGATGATGATCCAGAGAATACAGCTGCAGGAGCCGTTTCCAAAGCCTAAACCGGTGTTGTTGCCGCATCCGCAGCCAGCGTTGTTACCGCATCCGCATCCGGTGTCACAGCCACAGCCACATCTTTCTTCACCACATCCACAATTTGTAGCAGCTAAATCACTCATTTATAAGTCCTCCAAATTTTGTTTACACTCCATAGTATGTAGGGGCAGGGAATTGTGTTACAAAATTTCCGGAAAGAATTTCGGAAGTGTCTTATTGTCTCCTTAGTGACCGGCAGGAGAGTGTTTCTGGTCACGGAGTAAACAGCAACCGGGAGTGACGCGGACGGATTCCGTGAAATACAAATAAGTTGACATATTTGGTAAGTTCGGATATAATAAAACTAAATGTAATATTTTTGTAACGATTGAAACGATTTCGACACAATTTGATATACTTGTGAAAAGGAATGGGGAAAAGTATGGAGAAAGCTAAGTTGAAGAATTGTTTTCGGGCATTACTTCTGGCGCTGCTTGTTTTTACCGCCTTCTCTGCCCTTATGGCAAATGTGAAGGAAACCCAGGCAGCAACCACTGGTTTTACTACGATCGGCGGTAAGTCTTATTACATAAAGAAGGATGGTTCGAAACAAAAGGGCTGGCTGACCTTGAACGGAAAGAAATATTATTTTAACACTAAGACAGGCGTTCAGCTGAAAGGCTGGCAGAAGGACAGCTCCGGGAAGAAAATCCGGTATTTTACAAAAGGACAAGGTTACATGATAACAGGTTTCCTGACAGACGGTTCAGGGAATACCAGATATTTTGCAGAAGACACAGGACTGATGGCAAGAGGCTGGATGACCGACAGCTCCGGGTATAAGTATTACTTTACCAGCGGTGCGGGCGTGATGGCCAAGGGCTGGCTCACTAATACAAAAGGCGGCAAACGCTATTTCAGTAAGGCCAGCGGAAGAATGCTCATCGGCTGGCAGACAGATACCAAGGGAAACACCAGGTTTTTTGATAAAAGTTCGGGCCTTATGTACACAGGACTGAAAAAGATCAGCGGTTATACATACTACTTTAACAAAACTTCAGGAGTCAGAAACCAGAAAGGTTTTACCACTATTTCCGGTAAGAAATACTATTTCAATCCTTCTAACGGACGAGCCCAGACAGGCTGGCTTACCCAGGATGGGAAGAAGTATTACTTTAACCTGAGCGGTGTTATGTATATAGACACCACAGCCAATATCAGCGGTAAGACTTACAGCTTTGATTCCAACGGTGTGGCCACTGAAATGCAGTATGTCATGGACGGAGATAACGTAAAAGTCTATGATGATAAAAACGGAAAGAACTATCTGCTGGTAAAAGAATTTCTGCAGCATCCCGGTGTTGCCAGCGGTGAGGTAACAGACCTTGATCTCCTGGCTGCACTTTGCGAGGCAGAAGCGGGAGACCAGGGGAAGATCGGTATGGAAGCAGTTGCACTTTGCGTATTGAACCGTACGATCAAACCGGATAAAGAGTTCCCGTCAGATTTACGGTATGTGATCTATCAGGGAGTAAGCTTCCCTCAGTATTCCGTTGTAAGAGACGGCGCTCTGCTGAAGAAGCTAAACGGACAGTTTTATGACCGTACTCTGGCATATGAAGCTGCCAAGGAGGCCATGACCATGTTCCAGAATTATGTGACAAAAGGTACTCCCAGAAAGCTTGCAGGATTCAAGAAGGCTGATTTCGATTATATGTATTTTATGATGGAGGCATCCTTCTGGGCACAGAAGCTGAACTTTAAAAAGGTGGATTATTTCCTTTACAAAGACCACATGTTCTTTGTTGACTGGGTATCACCGTAAATGACAGAAAATAGACAGAATATATTATTGTAAAGACAAAAGAGGATTCTTCTGACAAGGAGAGTCCTCTTTTATGATATACTACGAAAATCCTCCATTTTGTTCTGGCCAGAAGGTTCTGACTTTCCTGGTATACAAAAACCTCCGGCTGATTTCACTTGGTTCTTGGAAAAAATTAACGGATATGATATGATAATTCAGACAATGAAGATACTGCCGGAAAGGAGTAAGTATGAATCAGGCTTATATCACAGCAATTTTATGCGTAATCGCACTTATTATCTCTTTTTTTATCTGGATCGTTTACGAAGATCATAAGCGGAAAAAAACTATCCGCAAAAAAATAAAAAGAATCTATGGTAATGTTCCGGACCGGGAATATGAGACAGGAGATATTGAGAAAATTTCCCGGTATTTCAGGAGGAAAGCAGGGGATGGTTTTGTAATTGACGACATTACCTGGAATGACCTGGATATGGACAGGGTATATATGCTGGTAAACCAGACCATGTCATCCCCCGGTGAGGATGTACTATATGAAATGATGCGTACGCCTTTGCTTTCACAGGAAAAACTGGAGGAAAGAGACGCCCTTGTGGAGTTTTTTGCCACCCATGAGGAGGAAAGAGAGAAGATGCAGCTCATGCTTTCTTCTATCGGAAAGACAAGGCTGGGCTCATTGGCGGACACAGTGCTGGCTTTGGAAAAGGCACCGCTGGTATCCAAGAAGATCCATGTGATCATGCTTGCTGCAATGCTGGTCAGCCTGACTTTCCTTGCAGTGATCTCTCCTCTATATGCAATTATGGTTTTTTTCATACTCAGCATATCAAATGTTATTAACTACTATGCCAGTAAGGATTATAAGCTGATAGAATTATACCTTGACTGTTTTGTACACTTACTCAGTATGCTTTCATCGGCAGATGAGATGCAGGCTGTAAAATGGCCTCAGGTGAAAAAACAGATGGATGCTATCCAGGAGTCAAGAAGTGCCTTTGGGGCATTCCGGAAAAAAGCAATCCTGTTAACCAGCAATAATAAAGGTACAGGAGATATCCTTCAGGCTATACTGGACTACGTACGCATGGTGTTCCATGTGGATATCCTTGCATACAATTCTGTTCTGAAGGATGTTCAGGGCAAAACGGACAAGATCATGCAGCTTATTGATAATATAGGAGAACTGGACGCAGCTATTTCCATAGCCTCCTTCCGGGAAATGATGATCCTGAAATGTAAGCCTGAATTCACATCCTATGACGGGGGCGAAATCCAGCTTGAGGCAGAGGATCTGTACCATCCCTTGATCAGTGAGGCAGTTGCCAACAGTATCTCTGCAAAGGGGGGAACCCTTGTAACCGGTTCCAATGCCTCCGGTAAATCAACCTTCCTGAAAAATATAGCTATCAACAGTATTTTGGCCCAGACCCTTAATACATGTACCTGCTCCTTTTACCGTGCCCCCCTTCTTAAGGTCATGACCTCCATGGCGCTCCGGGATGACTTAAGCGGCGGGGAAAGCTACTTTATTGTTGAGATAAAATCATTGAAGAGGATCCTTGATGAAAGCCGTAAAGAAGAACCGCTTCTGTGTATTATTGACGAAGTTCTCCGGGGAACAAACACGATTGAGAGAATCGCAGCCTCATCAAGGATTCTGAAAGAACTCAGCAGAAACTGGGTGCTGCCTTTCGCTGCAACCCATGATATAGAGCTGTCGTACATTCTTGATGGTGTTTACGAAAATTATCACTTTGAAGAAGAAGTGACAGACGGGCAGGTAAACTTTAATTATCTGCTCCATAAAGGCAGAGCCACTACCAGGAATGCCATTAAGCTGCTGGATGTGCTGGGGTATGACAAAGAGGTGGTGGAAGCAGCACGAAATGCTGCCGCTGAATTTGAGCGCACAGGCGTATGGAAAACGGTGAAAGGAGAAATGAAATCATGCTAGTTAAAATATATACAGACGGAGCTGCCAGAGGAAATCCTGACGGTCCGGGCGGTTATGGCACAGTCCTCCACTTCACAGACTCCAAAGGAGAACTCCACAAAAGAGAATTCAGCCAAGGCTATGTAAAAACTACTAATAACCGAATGGAACTGATGGCTGCTATTGTGGGCCTGGAAGCTCTGACCAAGCCATGCCAGGTTGAACTGTACTCTGATTCTAAATATCTGGTGGATGCCTTTAACCAGCACTGGATTGATTCCTGGCTGAAAAAGGGCTGGAAACGGGGAAAAAATGAGCCTGTCAAAAACGTGGATCTATGGAAACGCCTCCTGAAAGCAAAAGAACCCCATCAAGTGACTTTCCACTGGGTGAAGGGCCATGACGGACATGAGGAAAACGAAAGATGCGACACACTTGCAACAACGGCGGCTGACGGGGATGGGCTTATTGAAGATGTTGGGTTGAGGTAAGTTTACCGCAGTTTCCTGCTTTAAGTTGTTAAAATGCACCCATTTTTCCTTGACAAATAAATTCTCTGTTTGTATACTCTCTATTAGTATATGCGAAAAGCTTTGAAGGGAAGAAGTAGCCTGAGCACAAGCAGACAGAGAGCAGCCGGACGGTGAGAGGCGCCTGTGGAACTCATGTGAATACATCCCGGAGCTCTGCACTGAAATTATGAGTAGGCTGCGGCGGAATGGCACCCGTTATTGTGCTGGAGTGATGGATTACGTCACTTACGGAGGCAGAGGATGCGAGTCTTCTGTGAATTTAGGTGGTAACACGGGACCCGGTTCTCGTCCTAAAAGGACATGAACCGGGATTTTTGTCTTGAAACACACTTATGAAAGAAACAGGAGGAAAATAACATGACAGTTTGGGAAGAACTGAAAGCCCGGGGTCTTATTGCCCAGGTAACCGATGAAGACGAAATCAAAGAGATGGTAAATAACGGCAAGGCCACCTTTTATATTGGGTTCGACCCCACAGCGGACAGCCTTCATGTAGGACATTTCATGGCATTGTGCCTGATGAAACGTCTGCAGATGGCAGGCAATAAACCTATTGCACTTTTAGGGGGCGGAACAGGTATGATCGGTGATCCTTCCGGCAGATCTGATATGCGCCAGATGATGACAACAGAGACGATCCAGCATAATATCGACTGTTTCAAGAAGCAGATGGAGCGTTTTATTGACTTTTCCGATGGAAAGGCCTTGATGGTAAACAATGCAGACTGGCTCATGGGGCTGAATTATGTTGAGCTTCTAAGAGAAGTGGGCGCTCATTTCTCTGTGAACCGCATGCTTACTGCAGAATGCTACAAACAGCGTATGGAAAAGGGCTTAAGCTTTCTGGAGTTTAACTATATGATCATGCAGAGCTATGACTTTTACATGCTGTACCAGAAATACGGCTGTAATATGCAGTTCGGCGGCGATGACCAGTGGAGCAACATGCTGGGCGGAACAGAATTGATCCGCCGTAAACTTGGCAAGGACGCGTATGCCATGACCATTACCCTGCTTCTTAATTCAGAGGGTAAGAAAATGGGAAAAACCCAGTCCGGTGCCGTGTGGCTTGATCCCAATAAAACAGCACCATTTGATTTTTATCAGTACTGGAGAAATGTTGATGACGCTGATGTCATTAAATGTATGCGTCTTCTTACCTTCCTTCCTATCGAAGAGATCGAAGAGATGGCAAAATGGGAAGGCAGCCAGCTGAATAAGGCAAAAGAAATCCTGGCTTACGAGCTTACCAACCTGGTACACGGTGAAGAGGAAGCGAAAAAGGCACAGGAAGGTGCCCGCGCCCTGTTTGCAGGGGGAGCGAACACGGAGAATATGCCTACCACTGAGCTTACCGGTGAAGATTTTGGAGAGGACGGAACCATCGATCTGATCTCTCTGTTGGTAAAAGCAGGGCTTGTACCCACCCGTTCCGAGGGACGCCGTGCTATTGAGCAGGGCGGTGTTTCCATCGACGGTGAGAAAATCACAGACTTCAAGCATGTGGTTGCCCGGGAAACCCTGGAAGGCGAGGGCGTTGTCCTTAAAAGAGGAAAGAAGAAATTCAATAAAGTTTGTATTAAATAAATGTAATAATTCAGACTTGTGTGAACTGTTACAAAAAAATTCAGGAGGAAATAGTAATGAAGAAATACGGAGTGAACGAACTTCGTCAGATGTTTCTTGACTTCATGGAGAGTAAAGGACATCTGGTCATGAAGAGTTTTTCCCTGGTACCACAGGGAGATAAGAGTCTTCTGCTGATCAATGCAGGTATGGCTCCATTGAAACCATATTTTACAGGGGCCGAGATTCCGCCAAGGAACAGAGTTGCCACCTGCCAGAAATGTATCCGTACCGGCGATATTGAGAATGTAGGAAAGACGGCACGTCATGGTACTTTTTTTGAGATGCTGGGCAATTTTTCCTTTGGTGATTATTTTAAGAAAGAAGCTCTTGAATGGTCATGGGAATTCCTTACACAGGTGGTAGGCCTTGATCCGGACCGCCTTTATCCCTCTGTGTATCTTGATGATGATGAAGCCTTTGACATATGGAATAAAGACATTGGTATTCCGGCAGAGCGTATTTTCCGTTTTGGAAAGGAAGATAATTTCTGGGAGCACGGGGCAGGTCCCTGCGGTCCTTGTTCAGAGGTTTATTATGACAGAGGAGAAAAATACGGCTGCGGCAAAGAAGGCTGTACGGTAGGCTGTGACTGTGACCGTTATATGGAAGTGTGGAACAATGTGTTCACCCAGTTTGAGAATGACGGAAACGGAAATTATACAGAACTGAGCAATAAGAATATCGACACAGGTATGGGGCTGGAGCGTCTGGCAGTTGTGGTTCAGGAGGTAGATTCTATTTTTGATGTGGATACTATCTGTGCCCTGCGTAACCTTGTATGTGAAGTGGCCGGCAAAGAGTATGGAAAGGTTTATGACGATGATGTGTCCATCCGTCTGATCACCGACCATATCCGTTCTGCAACCTTCATGATCTCAGACGGGATCATGCCTACAAACGAGGGCCGGGGTTATGTGCTCCGACGTCTGATCCGCCGTGCCGCAAGACATGGACGCCTCCTTGGCATTAAAGGAACCTTCCTGGCCAAGTTAAGCGATATGGTGATCAAGAGTTCCTGCGACGGTTATCCTGAGCTGGAAGAGAAGAAAGACTTTATCTTTAAGGTTCTCACAAATGAAGAGAACCAGTTTAACAAGACTATTGACCAGGGACTGCGTATCCTTGCTGATATGGAAGAGGAAATGAAAGCAGCCGGCGGCAGCACACTTTCCGGTGACAATGCATTTAAATTATATGACACCTACGGATTCCCTCTGGATCTTACAAAGGAAATCCTGGAGGAAAAGGGCTACGGCATTGATGAAGACGGCTTCCGCAAGGCAATGGAAGAACAACGTACAAAAGCCCGTGAAGCCCGTGAGGTCACAAATTATATGGGAGCTGATGCTACCGTATACGATGAGATTGATGCATCTGTGACTTCAGAATTTGTTGGGTATGATCACCTGTCCTTTGATTCCAAGGTGACAGTCCTGACCACTGAGACAGAGCTTGTGAATTCTCTGATGGAGGGACAGAAGGGGACTATTTTCGTTGAGAAGACACCTTTCTATGCCACTATGGGCGGCCAGGAAGGTGATACCGGCGTGATCGGGACTGCTGACGGTAAATTTATCGTGGAAGATACCATCAAGCTCCGGGGCGGCAAATTCGGCCATGTAGGCCATATGGAGTCAGGAATGATCTCCGCAGGAGAGACTGTTTCCCTGAAAGTAAATACAGCCGGAAGAAAAGACACAGAGAAAAACCACAGTGCCACACATCTTCTTCAGAAAGCGTTGAAAACAGTTCTGGGAGCCCATGTAGAGCAGAAAGGTTCCCTGGTAACTCCTGACAGACTGCGTTTCGACTTTGCCCATTTCCAGGCCATGACTGCAGAAGAACTGGCAAAGGTGGAAGCTCTTGTAAATGAGCAGATCCAGGCAGGCATCGAAGTCACCACAGACGTGATGGATATTGAACAGGCTAAGAAATCAGGAGCAATGGCTCTTTTTGGTGAAAAATATGACCAGGAGGTCCGTGTGGTATCCATGGGAGACTTCTCCAAGGAGCTTTGCGGCGGTACTCACGTATCCAACACCGGTTCCATCATGCTCTTTAAGATCATATCCGAGTCAGGCATCGCTGCGGGAGTACGCCGTATTGAGGCGCTTACCGGAAACGGTGTTCTGGAATATTATAAAAAGCAGGAGGAAACTCTGAATGCGGCAGCAAAAGCCCTTAAGGCCAGCCCCTCCGAAATTACAGACAAGATTTCCCATTTACAGGGTGAGATAAAAGCCCTTCAGAGCGAAAATGAATCCTTAAAGAGCAAACTTGCCCAGGGTGCCTTAGGTAATGTTATGGACAAGGTTGTTGAAGTCAAAGGTGTAAAACTTCTGGCTGCCAAAGTGGAAGGTGTAGACATGAATGGTCTCCGTGATCTTGGCGACCAGCTCAAAGAGAAGCTTGGGGAAGGTGTTGTGGTACTTGCAGCAGTAAACGGCGGAAAAGTCAACCTCCTTGCCATGGCTACCGACGCTGCCCAGAAAGCCGGAGCACACGCCGGAAATCTGATCAAAGCAACAGCCGCCATCGTAGGCGGAGGCGGCGGAGGCCGTCCCAACATGGCACAGGCCGGAGGCAAAAATCCTGAGAAAGCACAGGAAGCAATAGACTCTGTACAGAATCTGCTGGCCGATCAGTTACATTAATTAAGGGTACGGTACAGCAGGCCTTTGGGGTTAAAAATATTTTTTCCAAAAAATCCCCAAAATCTGTTGACGAACCTCAGCCCTATGATATATAATATCAGATGTGCAAGAAAAATACCCAGACAGTTGTATTTAAGCACAATCTACAACTGGAGGGAGGTTAGGTGTGAGTCTATGTCAAATGTAATCGTAAAAGAGAACGAGACTTTAGATAGCGCTCTTCGCAGATTCAAGAGAAGCTGTGCTAAAGCAGGTATCCAGCAGGAAATCCGCAAGAGAGAGCATTACGAGAAACCAAGTGTTCGTCGTAAGAAAAAATCTGAAGCCGCAAGAAAACGTAAATATAATTAATTGTGCGCAAAAATCCCTGACTTTTAGTCAGGGATTTTTAACTACCGGGCATATGAAGACTGGTAGGAAGGAATCTACGTGAAGAAGAAGGATTAAACATGAATTTAATTATAATGCCACTGAAAAAAATAGCGAAACTTCTGTTCAACCGGATTTTTTATGTCGTATTTGCCCTGCTCATTCAGTTGGGGTGGATTTTTCTGACAGTCTGGCGTCTCATGGGGTATTCTAAATATATTTCTATAGGTTTGAACATTCTCAGTATTCTGGTAGTTCTGTGGATTGTAAACAGAAAGATAAACCCTTCTTATAAGCTGGCCTGGACTATGCTTATCCTTACGATTCCTGTTTTCGGACTTGTGTTGTATATTTTATTCGGACAGTCCAGAATAGCGACTGCTATGGAGGAAAGATTTGATGAAATCCTTCAGCAGAGTGAGGAATATCTGAGGGAAGATGAAGAAACCAGCAGGAAATTGGAAGAAACGGACTGTTCCGTGTTTAATCAGTCGGAATATATCCGGATGCATTCAGGTTATCCGGTCCACGAGAATACAGTTGCAGAGTATTTTCAGGTGGGGGATGATATGTTTCCTGTTCTGGTAAGGGAACTGGAGCAGGCAGAACACTATATTTTTATTGAATATTTTATTATCAACGACGGTGTGATGTGGCGCACGATCCTGGATATCCTGGAGAAAAAAGCAGCCCAGGGAGTGGATGTACGTCTCATTTATGATGATTTTGGGTGCCTTACCACACTGCCTCATAAGTATTATATGCATCTCAGGGAGAAAGGGATCAAATGTGAAGTGTTCAATGCCTTCCGCCCTCTTCTTAATGTGATCCAGAATAACAGGGACCATAGAAAGCTTTGTATTATAGACGGATATATCGGTTTTACCGGGGGGATCAATCTGGCGGATGAATATATTAACCAGAAGGAACGTTTCGGACATTGGAAGGATACTGCTGTTATGCTCAAGGGGGATGCAGTATGGAACATGACCGCCATGTTTCTTCACATGTGGAATGTGGTCACCCGTTCCAAGGAGCCTTGTGTGTTCGACAATTACTTTCCTCATACCTACCATCCTGAGCCTTTTGAAACCAGCGGTTTTGTACAGCCCTTCTGTGACACTCCCCTGGACGATGAGATAGTGGGTGAGAATGTATATTTGAATATTATCAACAGGGCCAGGCACTACGTTTATATCTGCACCCCTTATCTGATCATTGACAATGAAATGATGACAGCCCTCTGTCTTGCTGCCAAGAGCGGAGTGGATGTGCGTATCATGACTCCGGCGGTGCCGGATAAAAAAATGGTATTTCTTCTTACCCAGTCTTATTATGAACAGTTATTGGAGGCCGGTGTGAAGATTTATGAATACCAGCCGGGATTTCTCCATGCCAAATCCTTTGTATGTGACGATGAAATCAGCGTTGTGGGCACGATCAACCTGGATTACCGAAGTCTTTACCTGCATTTTGAGGATGGTGTATGGATGTACAGAAACAGTGTTATAGCTGATATTAAGCAGGACTTTATGGAGACATTGGAGTATTGCGAGCTTATTGATCTGGAGTTCTGCAGAAACAGGAATATGGCTGTCAGGGCCATGCAGAACGTCCTTCGTCTGCTGGCACCCATGCTGTGACCGGATGGTTTTCAGAAAATAAAAGTAGACAATTAGAAAGCAAGTGTGTTATGATAGTCTCCATGCGGCTATGGGCTAGGTGACCACTGTATGAGCGGCCGGGTTAATTTACGGCTGTGTACGTTGTCATTATTACCATAGAACAAACAAGAAAGGAAATATATGGAGACAGTTATATTTGAAGATTTGGGGCTAAGCCCCGCTATTTTGAAAGCAGTAAAAAATATGGGATTTGAGGAGGCATCTCCGATCCAGGCGAAAGCCATTCCGGCTGTAAGGTCAGGCCGTGATATTATCGGCCAGGCACAGACAGGTACAGGAAAGACGGCAGCCTTTGGTATCCCTCTGTTAGAGAAAATCGACCCGAAAAGTAAAAAGCTGCAGGCGATCGTTCTTTGCCCTACAAGAGAGCTTGCCATACAGGTTGCGGAGGAAATACGTAATCTTGCAGCCTATATACATGGGATTAAGATATTGCCTATCTACGGCGGACAGGAGATCGTGAAACAGATCCGTTCTTTAAAGAGCGGTGTTCAGCTTGTAATAGGAACTCCCGGACGTGTGATGGACCATATGCGCAGAAAAACGCTGAAAATGGATGAGCTTCACACCGTAGTCCTTGATGAGGCAGATGAGATGCTTAACATGGGATTCAGGGAAGATATAGAAACAATTCTTGCGGGAGTTCCCGAAGAAAGACAGATTGTTCTTTTTTCCGCAACCATGCCCAGGCCTATCTTGGAGATCACAAAGAAATTCCAGAAAGATGCTGAGCTTATAAAGGTGACGAAGAGAGAACTCACCGTACCTAACATAGAGCAGTTTTATTATGAAGTGAAACCCAAGAGCAGAGAAGAGGTGCTTTCAAGGCTTCTGGATATTTACCATCCTAAGCTTTCGGTTGTATTCTGTAATACCAAGAAGCAGGTAGACAATCTTGTTAACGGACTTCTTGGAAGAGGTTACTTTGCTGCAGGACTTCACGGAGATATGAAGCAGGCTCAGAGAGACCGTGTGATGCAGGGTTTCCGGAGCGGCAAAACTGAGATCCTGGTGGCTACCGATGTGGCGGCAAGAGGAATTGACGTTGATGAGATTGAGGCAGTATTTAATTATGATCTTCCTCAGGATGATGAGTATTATGTACACCGTATCGGAAGGACAGGGCGCGCAGGCCGTGTGGGAAGATCCTTCTCCTTTGTTTCAGGCAAAGAGGTGTATAAGCTGAAAGAAATCCAGAGATACTGCAATACGAAGATCCGTGCGCAGAAGGTTCCTTCTCTTGATGATGTGGCAAACACTAAGATTGACAAGGTACTGGATGAGATCGCATATATGATTGAAAATGACGATCTGTCTTTCTTCCTTGAGACGATCCAGGAGGAAGTAAACCAGTCTGATCTGACAAGCATGGATATGGCGGCAGCTCTTCTGAAGCTCTGTGTAGGGGCAAGGGATGACCAGCCATCCGGTGATGACATGTTTGAGAATACAGGAGCAGAAGAGCCTGGAATGGTACGACTGTTTATCAACATAGGCAAGAAGGACCGGGCGAAGCCGGGAGATATCCTGGGCGCCATTGCAGGGGAGAGCGGAATGCCAGGCAAGATAGTAGGGACCATTGATATGTATGATAAATATACGTTTGTGGAGGTTCCACGGGAATACGCCAGAGAGATCCTGGACGCAGTGAACCATGCGAAGATAAAAGGGAAATCAGTTGCCGTAGAGCCGGCCAACCAGAAATAATGGGATATTCAGGAGACGGAGAAAACCGCCTCCTTTTTGTTTGCATAAGTTTCCTCACGGTTGACAAAATAAACAAAAGTTTCATCAGACTCTATTGCCTGCTCCATGAAAAGAAGATAAACTGTTAGAAACAAGGAGGAACACATTATGAAGGAGTTAAATATCGGCAGTATCCTTACTGCCAGGCGCAGAGCGAAGGGAGTTACCCAGGATGAGGTTGCTGAATATGCCGGTGTATCCAAAGCTTCTGTTTCCAAATGGGAAAACGGACTGAGTTATCCTGATATTACGATCCTGCCTCTGCTTGCCACTTACTTTAACATCAGCATTGATGAGCTTCTGGGATATCATCCCCAGCTGAGCGATAAAGAGATTCAGAAAAAATACCGGGAATTCTCCGGGGCTTTTGCAGAACAGCCTTTTCTTAAGGTGATGGATGAGGTGAGGGAATTCATCCGGAAATATGATTCCTGCTATCCCCTCCTTTTTTCTATGGCCCAGCTTTATCTGAATAATTTTATGCTGGCTTCTTCCATGGAAGAAGGGATTATGATACTGGATGAGGCAAAGGCTCTTTGCCGCAGGATCCAGCAGGAATGCGAAGACACACTGCTGAATAAGGATGCACTTGCCATGGAAGCATTCATCTGCATGTACAAGAAGGAGCCGGAAGAGATTTTAAGTCTTCTGGGCGGGAAGGTCCGTGCGGTTCTTCCTACAGAGTATCTGATCATCAGTGCTTACCAAATGCTGGGTGAGAATGAGAGGGCAATGGAATATGTACAGGCCTCCATGTACCAGCAGCTTGTGATCATGATGGATTATCTGGGCATGTATCTCTCCCTCTGTAGTGATGATAACAAGGAAATGGGGATGAAATGTATCCGGAAATTTGCTGAGGCTTTTTCCATGGACAGTCTGATGCCTCATAAGCTGGTGGGCTTTTTCTGCGGCGAGGCAATTTATTATGGGAATAAAAGGGATGAGGAGAAGACCATTGCGTCACTGGAGGATTATGTATTGCTCATAGAGAGGAATTTGAAAAATTTTTCTCTTCACGGCGATAAGTTTTTTGACAGGCTGGACCAGTGGCTGGAGGAAAGTGCCCTAGGATATCAGATGCCCCGGGATATGCGCCTTGTGCTGAAGGATATGACAGGGGCAGTGACAGAGAATCCTGTTTTCTCATTTTTGGAGGAGAATCCAAGGTTCCAGATACTGAAAAAAAGACTTGCAACTGTACAAGAGAAACAGAAAGATTGCGGCGGAGGTAAGAAATGAGCGGAGTTTTAGAGATCAAACATTTTGGAAAGACATATGGAAACGGAAAGAAAGCGGCCGAGGATGTAAATCTTACTGTGCAGCCGGGAGAAATCTACGGCTTCATCGGTCATAACGGAGCAGGCAAAACAACTACGATACGGGCGGTTGTGGGCGTGATGGATTTTTCTGAAGGAGAGATCCTTATTGACGGGCATTCTGTAAAGACGGAGCCGGTACTGTGTAAGTCTGTTCTTGCATATATTCCTGACAATCCTGATATTTATGATTTCCTTACAGGAATGCAGTATCTGGACTATATGGCAGATATTTTTCAGGTTGACACACAGACGAGAAAACAGCGCATCCAGAAATATGCAGAGCTTTTAGGAATGACCGACAGTCTTGGAGACTTGATCAGTAATTATTCCCACGGCATGAAGCAGAAAGCGGCGCTCATCGGTGCTTTTTTGCATCATCCCAAGCTGCTGGTGCTGGATGAACCTTTTGTAGGGCTGGACCCGGAGGCATCCTTCCACATGAAAACCATGATGCAGGAGCTGTGCGCCATGGGAAGTGCTATTTTCTTTTCCACCCATGTTCTTGAGGTGGCAGAGAAGCTGTGTCATAAAGTTGCGATCATTAAGGACGGCAGGATCATTGCAAGCGGAACCATGGAGGAGGTAAAAGGCAGCAGCAGTCTGGAGGAGGTATTCCTGGAGGGCGTGGAGAATGAAAAGTAAAATTGGACTTTTGATGAAAATCCAGGTCATGCGTTTGTGCAATCCTGCATTTTTTACAAATAACAGTGATAACAAAAAGAAGAGAAGAATCCAGATGACGCTGGTGGGCGGTGTTGTTCTTGCTGGGGTCATGATGTGGTACAGCGGTATGATCGCTTATGGATATGCCCGGATCGGGGAGGCAGCCGTGGTGCCCAGAATGATGACAGGCACATGTTCCCTTATGCTGATCTTCCTCACTTTTATGAAAAGCAGCGGTTCATTGTTCGGAAGCAAGGATTTTGACATGATGCTTTCCCTGCCTGTTAAGAATTATCATGTTGTGACAGTGAAGTTTATGGCATTATATTTCATAGGGCTGCTTGCGTATATTGTTTTTCTGCTGCCGTCCCTTGTTGTATACGCTGTTTACACCGGCCCTGGGGTTGGACAAATACTGTCCATGATATTGATGGTGATTTTGGGTCCTGTTCTGCCAACTGTCCTTGCAATGGCTCTGGGTACCTTGATCGTGGCAGTCACAAGCAGACTTCCCCACCGACAGCTCTTTTCACTTGTATTAAGTGCAGGTGTGATCCTTGCCTTTGTGGTCTGGATGAGCGGTATTTCCATGAAGGGTGAAGCAGAGCTTGCCAATATCGGTGTGTCCATATCTGAGTTGGTCGCAAGAGTATACCCGCCTGCTGCCTGGGCTGCATCATACGTGGAGGGACGGGGAATTGGAGGGATACTGGTGTTTACCGCAGTCTCAGGAGGCGTCTTCGGCCTGTTCGTGTGGGTGGTATCAAGGTACTACATACCCATCAACAGTGCCATCGCATCGCTGAAAAGACGTCAGGCAAAAAGAGCACGCTCCGGTAAGGCATCATCTGTATTCCAGGCACTTTTCCGCAAAGAGCTGCGCCGGCTTATGACATGCAATATCTATGCCTTAAACACTGCCATAGGAGCTGTATTTTTGCTGGCTGTGGGAGTGGGCGTACTTGTGATGGATCCGGCAAGCATAGAAAAGACAATAGGGATTCCGGGAATACTGGAGCATATACAGGTGATCGCACCCCTGATCCTGGCTTTTTTTGTTGCTCTGTCACCTACGACGGCTGCTTCTCTGTCTCTGGAAGGCAGAAACAGGTGGATCATGTGCTCTCTTCCTGTGGAACCCATTCAGATATTCCATGCCAAAATCGCCCTTAATCTTGTTTTGACAATTCCGGCGGCGGTAATTTGCGGTATCTGCTTCTTTATAAAATTTCATCCTACAGGGCTTCAGGCGGTTCTGTTGTTTGTGATCCCTGCCTCCTATGCTTTATTCAGCTCTGTTTTTGGAATGTTTGCCAACGTGAAATTTCCAAGTTACGACTGGAACCATGAGCAGCAGGCAGTAAAAAATTCAGCCTCAGTGATGATTTCGGTATTGGGAGGTATGCTGCTGCCCATGATACCTCTGATGATATCTTTGCGTTTTCCCGGTTATGCTCAGGCAATCTCGTCCGCAGGAGCTGCTGCGGTACTGATCATCGCCGGAGTCTGCTACAGAAAACTTAAGAACACCATACTTTATGTTTAAAAACGGTAACACCTCAGGCAGCCTGTGTGAATTGTTATGAAAAATTGTCCCATCTCCATAAAAACTCCATATTTATATGTTATGATGATACTAGAGTGTGCGGCTGTACATTGGTTTATCAGCAGCGTGCTTTGCAGGATTTCAGAGATCATAATATAAGGAGTAAATGAGATGGGATATATATTAGTGGTAGAAGATGAGCAGGATATTCAGGAACTGCTTAAAAATTATCTGGAGGAGGCCGGACACGAGACAGTGCTGGCCTCCGACGGCGTGGAAGGGGTTACGGCTTTCTCAGGGGGCAAATTTGATCTCGTACTGCTGGATGTGATGCTGCCGAAAATTGACGGCTTCGGTGTGCTGGAAGTAATACGAAGAGAATCCCAGGTTCCTGTTATTATGCTTACAGCACTGGATGACGAGTCTTATCAGATCAAAGGCTATGACTTACAGGTGGACGATTATGTGACCAAGCCTTTTTCCATGCAGGTTCTTCTGAGGAAAATTGCTGCGGTGTTAAGGCGTACAGGAGGAAAGAGCGGGAAGGAGTCGGGCATTCTGTGTTACAGGGCACTGCGGCTGGATCTGGAGGGTTATCATGCCTGGATGGAGGAAAGAGAGCTGGATCTGACACAAAAGGAGTTTGAACTTCTTCGGGAGTTTCTTACAAATTCCGGCCGGGTTCTCACCCGGGGACAGCTTCTGGACGCTGTCTGGGGGATGGACTATTTCGGAGAAGAACGGATCGTGGACACTCATATTAAGAATCTCCGTAAGAAGATGCAGGCGGAATACATAGAAACGATCAGAGGGGTGGGATACAGGATTGATAAAATACATTAAGTCAAAACTAAGTGTGAAAATCTTTCTGATCACCACTGCCATGCTGGTGGGGATCGCCGGGGCCACTTATGGGTTTGTGGCGTGGTTTATGCCTCTGACATACAGTGAAGCGTTGAACAGGACATTGGAAAGGAGTGCGAAGCAGCTGGCGGAATCTCTTTCCGGGTATGAGCTGCAGAAGGCTTATGAGCTGCTCAATGATTTCAGCCAGGCATACAAGTCAAGCCTGATTTTAATAGACAGCCGGGGAGAAGTGGTGTATGAAGAGATGTCAGCTTTTCAGCAAGATGTTTATACATTTTCCACTGTGGAAGACAGTGATGTGTCTATGGCGGGAGAGATGAATGATATGGACAATTCTCCTGAGGATAATGACAAAATCCTGTCAGATTCCAGGGACGAAGCGGAAGCTGTTTCCGGGACGGAGCAATTTGATTTAAATATAGTTGATGATATGCTTCCTGTTGGTGCTCAGATAAATTCTGTAGAAGTGACTGCCGCGGAATCACCCGGTGCAGTGGAAGAACGGAATGAGACATCGGTGGAAAATCTGGAACAGCGTGCTATGGGGCGCTATCCAGTGTCATTTAAAGGCAGTGACCAGGAATATACCTTGTTTGTTTTAGGGTCTACTGAGCAGGTGAATCAGGCAATGGGAGCATTGAAGAAGATTCTGCCCTGGCTTGTGCTGACTGTGCTGGTCATATCAGTGCTTATTTCTGTTTTTTATTCCAGATATCTTACAAGGCCTGTGATACGTCTGAGCAGAGTTTCCAGACGCATGGCAGAGCTTGATTTCAATGTCAGGAGCGAAGAGATGAGAGAAGATGAGATCGGTGTTCTCTCAGAGAGTCTGGACACTATGTCAGAGAGCCTTGATCATGCTCTTACGGAACTTAGGGATGCCAATGCAAAGCTGAAAGACGATATGGAAAGGGAGCGGGAGCAGGAGAGAAGACGGGTGGAATTTTTTTCTGCTGCATCCCATGAGCTGAAAACCCCTGTTACCATCCTAAAGGGACAGATCGAGGGGATGATCCAGGGAGTGGGCGCTTATAAGGACAGGGACCGCTATCTTTTGCGGGCACAGGAGGTTACCGGCACACTGGAGACAATGGTTCAGGAGATTCTCACCATCTCCAGGATGGAGTCCAAGGGAGCGCCCATTCAGCCTAAGGACACGGATTTAGCAGAGCTGGTCCGCATAGAACTTGCAGATTTAAATGAATTATTTGAAAAGAAACAAATGAACATGGAAATCAATGTCCCCCCAAAGCTTATATGGGAGACAGATGCATCCATGATGGATATCGTCATACGTAATCTTTTGGTAAATGCAGTCCGTTATTCACCTGAGAAAGCCAGAATTTCAGTGGGACTTTCAAAGGAAGGGAATCATGCCGTGGTGCGGGTGGAAAATTCCGGTGTCCAGATTCCCCAGGAGGACTTGGAAAAGATTTTTCAAGCTTTTTACCGTGTTGATTCCTCCAGAAACAGAAGGAGCGGCGGAAGCGGGCTTGGGCTTTACATAGTAAGAGAAATTCTTGAGCAGCATGGCGCAGCTTATAAAATAGAAAATACGGCAAGCGGTGTCCAGTTCACCTTCCGCCTTCCAAGGGAGATACCCACCGGTGGATCACCGGAAGACAAAGAAAACAACTCCACACAAAACACATAAAACCTACAAATGCATCACATAGAAATGCTTTATTCTAAAGTCACAAACAAGAAAGGAGCATTTCAATATGAGTAAACAAAATTGGTTCAAGAAACATGAAAAAGCAGCAGCAGCGGGGGTTTGTGCAGCGGTGATAGGTATTACAGGTCTTACAGGATACCATCTCCAGGATGTACAGGCAAGGACTTATGCCTGGGCAGAGAGCAGGGAAAGTGACCGTACCGGCCAGGAGAGATCAGAAGACCATGTCCGGGAAATCAGAGACAGGATCCAATCTCTGGAAAAGTATGATATCTCCTATGATGAGGCTGCAGATACAGTGTATTACGATGACCGTAAAGTCCGCTGGCTTGTTGATGAGCAAGACGATGGTTTGGCAGACTGTCTGTATGATGAAGATGGTGAGATTGACGTTTATACGGAGCGCAATACCTCCGGGCGGCTCATGGGCGTGCGTGTGGCATCCGCTTCTGAATTCAGGGAAAGAAGTGAAATGTACAAGGATATAGAAGCTTCTAAGCCGGGACAGAAGGCAATAAGAATGTACGGCATAGAGATAGCTCCGGATGAATCTGCAGGGGATGTGGCTATAGATGATGATGTGCAGATTACAGTTGTTGAAAATAATGATTATATGTCACAGTATGATGACCTGGATATTGCAGCTCATGAAGGGACTGCAGTTGATGAAAGGGCTTCAGCTCGTGAAGATGTTATTCTTGACAGCGGTTATGAAAATGATACTTACTATTCCGGAGCTGACGCTGAAAAATCATACGCAGCTACTGTGGAAGAAGGTAATCTTTCGGGCACAGAGTATAATGAGTTGTATGAATCTATAGGACTTACCTGGAGCCGTAAAGACCAGTGCTGGAAGTATGACGGGGAAAAGGTGAAAATCGTCTATGTGGAAGACGGCAGCTACAGTACCTGGGGCAATGTAGATGAGGACGACAGCATATGTCTTTATATAACAAGAAAGAACAATGACAGCGGAACGATCACTTTCAGCGTGAAGGACATGGACTATGATGAAATGTGTGTGCTGTTTAACAGCCGGAATTCCTAAGAAATGATGTAACACTCCGGTCAGATCTGTCTGACTGTTACAAAAATATATCCTGATCCTATGGCGGAACAAAGCTGCTGCCTTGTAACTGATATCAGATTACAAGACGGCAGCTTTTTGTATGCAGAAAAACAGTCCGTTTTGCTCTACACTGGGAAATATTCTATTTTGTTTCTGTCCAAAGTTCAATCCCAGGTTTCCGGTACATAGAAATATTGTATTTTTGTCATATTTTCCCAAAGATGCCTTTACAATAGAATAGAATAAAATTGCTAGGAGAATGCTATGCGGGGGAAGGGGATAACCATACTTTGCAGTTGGATCACAGCTATATGTCTGATGCTGACTCCGGCTGCTGTATACGCAGAGACGGCCGGACAGGATACAGGGGCAGGCCAGGAAAACAGTACATCAGAACAGGGCACTACCCAGGATAATACGCTGATCGAGGCGCCCAGCGGTATCCTGATGGAAGCAGAGACAGGCACAGTCATATACGAGAAAGATAAAGATACCAGAAGAAGCCCGGCCAGTATCACGAAAATCATGACTTTGATCCTTATTTTCGATGCCATTGAAAACGGAACCCTGAAGATGGAGGATACCGTGACCACCAGTGCCTATGCCAAGTCTATGGGAGGTTCCCAGGTATTTCTGGAGGAAGGCGAAACCCAGACAGTGGAAACTATGATAAAATGTATTGTAATTGCATCGGGAAATGATGCCAGCGTGGCAATGGCAGAGCATATTGCAGGAAGCGAGCAGGAATTTGTAAAAAGGATGAATGAGCGTGCTGCAAGTCTCGGAATGGAAAATACTCACTTTGAAGACTGCTGCGGCCTGACAGATTCCCCCAGCCATTATACAACAGCACATGATATAGCTGTTATGAGCAGGGAATTGGTGACAAGATATCCGAAAATCCTGGAATATTCTTCAATTTGGATGGAGAATATCACCCATGTTACAAGACAGGGAACAAGTGAATTTGGACTGACGAATACAAATAAGCTTATCAGGAGCTATGAGGGCTGTGTAGGATTAAAAACGGGAAGCACCAGTGTGGCAAAATACTGTCTTTCCGCAGTGGCCCAGAGAAACGGTATCACTCTGATCGCTGTTGTCATGGCTGCGCCGGAGGTGAAGGCCCGGTTCCGTGATGCTACTGCCATGCTGAATTACGGTTTTTCCAAATGCAGTCTTTATGTTGATGAAAAGATGTCAAAGCTTCCGGTGCTTCCTGTAAAAAAGGGGGTGGAGGACGAGGTCCCCCTGGTTTACGGAAGTCAGTTCAAGTATCTTAATACAGATGGAAAAGCCATCACAGAAGTAAAGAAAAATCTGAAAATACATAAGGAAGTAAAGGCACCTGTGAAAAAAGGGCAGCAGGCCGGAGAAATGGTATACTCTATGGACGGCAAGGAGCTGGGAAGGGTAGCGATCCTCTATGGGAAAACCATTGACAAAGCCACCTATGGGGACTGCCTGAAGATGATCTTTAAGGAGGCGTTTTCGTGACAAGGGGCAGGAGAGGAGGGACGGCCAGGATTCTTTTGACAAAAGATATAGGTCAGAGGTATAATGGAGGATAATTGTGAGTCATCAGACAGACGCTTATGTGCTGCAGACGGCGGCAAGGCGGTTATGATTTTGGAGAGGGTGACATATGGAGGGGAATCATGGAACAAAAGAAGAAATCCCCCGGCAAGCTCAGGCTGCTGGCGGGATATTATAAACCATATAAAGGACTGTTTTTTTCTGACTTATTTTTTGCCATTGCAGGGGCAGCAGTATCCTTAGTAATCCCTCTTCTGGTACGTTATATCATGAATTCCGTGGGCAGTATGCCTGTGGAAGAAGCCAGAGGAGTGATAATAAAAATCGGGATCGGTATGCTGATCCTTGTGCTGATACAGCTTGGCAGCCGCTATTATATCACATATTACGGGCATATGATGGGAGCGTACATTGAGCATGATATGCGAAATGAAATCTTCAGCCATTATCAGAAGCTATCCTTTGCTTTCTACGATAATCAGAAGGTAGGCCACCTGCTTTCCCGCATTACCAGCGATCTGTTTGATATCAGCGAGCTTCTCCATCACGGGCCGGAGGATATTATCATATCCTTTATCAAGCTTGTGGGGGCTTTTGTCATACTGGTAAATGTAAACTGGAAAATGGCGCTTATCAGCTTTGCCATCGTTATTGTAATGCTCGTATATGCCCTGGTTTACAACAGAAAAATGAAACATGCATTTAAAGAGAACCGGGCCAGGATCGCGGACATTAACAGTCAGATTGAAGACAGTCTGGCCGGGATCCGTGTAGTGAAGTCCTTTGGAAATGAAAAGCGGGAAATGGAAAAGTTTGCAAAAGGCAATGAGCGGTTTGTAGATGCAAAAAGGCTTACCTACCGCTATATGGCGGGGTACCACTCCGGTATGGATGCCTTTACTGTAATGATCACAGTGGCATCCCTCATAGCAGGTGCTTTCTTTCTCACAAACGGCTCGTTGTCCACGGCAGACCTGGTCACATTCCTTTTATACATTAATAATTTCACGGAGCCGGTAACTAAGCTTGTGAATTTCACAGAGCAGTTCCAGAATGGATACAGCGGCTATGACCGTTTCCTGGAAATGATGGCGATTGCTCCGGATATAGAGGATGATCCTGATGCAGTGTCCCTGGATCATGTGGATGGGGATATTAAGTTTGATGAGGTATCCTTCCGCTATGAGGAGAACCAGGAGGCAGTGCTTTCTCATGTGAATCTGGAGGTTAAGCCGGGAGAATACGTAGCGCTGGTGGGAAGCTCCGGTGCGGGAAAAACCACTTTATGCAGCCTTATACCCCGGTTTTATGATGTGTCTTCCGGGGCGATCTATCTGGATGGAAAGGATATCCGCAAGATCAAGCTGAAAGATCTGAGACGTCAGATCGGGATCGTGCAGCAGGATGTATACCTTTTTGCAGGTACGATCATGGAGAATATCCGTTACGGCAAGCCGGGGGCCTCTGACGAAGAGGTGATCCGGGCAGCAAAGGCCGCCAATGCCCATGATTTTATTATGGAGATGCCGGCAGATTATGACACAGATATCGGACAAAGGGGAGTGAAGCTTTCCGGAGGACAGAAGCAGAGGCTTTCTATCGCCAGGGCGTTTCTTAAGAATCCTCCTATTTTGATTTTTGATGAGGCTACTTCTGCCCTTGACAATGAAAGTGAGAAGGTGGTCCAGGAGTCTCTGGAGCTTCTGTCAAAAGACAGGACTACTTTTGTGATCGCACACAGGCTGTCTACGATCCGTAATGCCAGAAGGATACTGGTGCTGACAGAGGAGGGGATAGCCGAGGAAGGTACACACAAGGAACTGATGGAAAAGGACGGCGTATATGCTAAGCTTTGCAGAGCCGGATTATAGGGACGCTGGTACGCCTCCGGATAAATAAATGAAGGAGCAGGATATGATTCAGGACATAGAACCTTATAAATTTAATAACCAATACACACCCCAGGCACCCAAGGAGGACAGCTTCGTCCTCATGTATGAAAACAGGCAGGTGTGGGTAAAGGAAGAGGAAGGAAATATTGATTTCCCTACTTTTAAAGACCTGGAGAAGCAGGAGGAAGGCATCCGTGAACGGGGTGTTTATCTGTTCTCCATTGACGATAAGAAGTTTTTCATGGTCAGAGATCTGGACACCACTAAATTTGAGGGGATGAAATATGAACCCTTGAATTATCTGCGGACTGCCAGTCCAAAATATCTGGCATTTGCAGGAGCTACAGGGCATCAGCTTTATACCTGGTATCAAAGCCGCCGGTACTGCGGACGCTGCGGAACTCCCATGCTTCACGACGGAAAAGAGCGTATGATGTATTGTGAAAGCTGCGGAAACAGAGAGTATCCTAAAATCTGTCCGGCGGTTATTGTAGGTATCATAAACGGAGACAAATTACTTCTCTCCAAGTATGTGGGCAGAGAATATAAACGATACGCCCTTATTGCAGGCTTTACGGAAATCGGTGAGACTATGGAGGAGACGGTGCGCCGTGAGGTGATGGAGGAAGTGGGCCTTAAAGTAAAAAACATCCGTTTTTACAAAAGCCAGCCATGGGCGTTTACTGATACCATTCTTATGGGCTTCTATTGTGATCTTGACGGGGAAGAGGGTATCACGCTGGACCGTCAGGAACTGGCTTTGGCGGAATGGGTGTTCCGTGAGGATATACCTGACGAGGGCGAGAATATCAGTCTTACAAAAGAGATGATGATGAATTTTAAAAACGGAGGACATTGCTGATGCGGGAAATAAGAACAGAAGATGCGGCAGGCCATATTCTGTGTCATGATATCACACAGATCATCAAGGATGAGAAAAAGGGTGTGCTTTTTAAGAAAGGCCATGTGGTCCGGGAGGAAGATATCCCGGCATTGCTCAGTGTGGGAAAAGAGCATTTATATGTATGGGAGAAGAAGGAAGGAATCCTGCACGAAAATGAAGGGGCAGAGATCCTGTACCGTATCTGTGCAGGCCCGTCCATGCATGGAACAGAAATCAAAGAGGGAAAGATCGAATTAGTGGCTGATGAAGACGGTGTTCTGAAAATACGCCGGGAAGCCTTGGTTAAGGTGAATTCCCTGGGAGAGATGATGATCGCCTCCCGCCACGGGGATTTTCCGGTGAAAAAAGGTGATAAGCTTGCTGGTACAAGGATCATCCCTCTTGTCATTGAGCAGGAGAAGATGGACAGGGCTGTGGAGGCAGCAGGTAGTGAACCTCTTTTCCGTATTCTGCCCTACCATCACAAGAAAGTGGGAATCGTCACAACCGGAAGTGAGGTACAGAAGGGCTTGATCCAGGATACCTTTACTCCTGTGCTGAAAGACAAACTTGGGGAATATCCTTCCCAGGTTGTGGGGCAGACTACACCGGGAGATGTAAAAGAGCAGATCACAGAAGATATCCTTGCATTTATCAGAGAAGGCGCAGATATGGTCATCTGCAGCGGCGGTATGAGTGTTGACCCGGATGACAGGACTCCGGGGGCGATCAAGGATACCGGAGCCAGGATCGTCACCTATGGGGCACCGGTTCTTCCAGGAGCTATGCTTCTTCTTGCATATTATGAATATGAGGGACGCAGTATTCCTATCCTTGGGCTGCCCGGATGTGTGATGTATGCCAAAAGGACAGTATTTGACCTGATCCTTCCGCGGATCATGGCAGATGATGAGATAAAAGCAGATGAGATTGCTGCTTTCGGTGAAGGCGGATTGTGCCTTAACTGTGAGGTCTGCACTTTCCCCAACTGCGGCTTCGGCAAATAAGCAGCAACAGATCAGGAAATCTTTAATGGTTGCAATAAGTAAGACAATGACAGACATAAGAGGCTGATTAAAGGAGATTCATGAAAAAATTCATAACAAAAAAATATGAAATTCGTTCTCACAAGATCAAAGATGTGTTAGGTGCAAGATTTGCAGTGATGGCAGACCTTCATGGACTTGTCTTCGGCGAGGATAACAAGGATTTGATAAATGCGGTGGAACAGAATGCACCTGATGCCGTTCTGGTGGCCGGAGATATGATCTTCAGAGAGAATCCGGAAACTCTGGAACAGGTGGGAAAGCTTCTGGCTTCCCTGGCACAGAAATACCCTGTCATTTATGCATTGGGTAATCATGAATATAAGATAGTTTCCTGCGGGAAATATAAGGAGCAGTACGAAGAATACGAAAAAAAACTGATACAGGCAGGTGTGCTCTTTCTTCATAATGAAAAGCTGGAACTGGACATAGCCGGTACGGATTTTATCTTTTACGGTCTTGAACTTCCCATGGAATATTATCATAAACCAACCTCGCCTAAGCTTTCACTGAAAGATATGGAGCATCTGGTGGGAACCCCTTCCGGGGAAGGCGTCCATGTACTTCTGGCTCATAATCCAAAATACGGGAAGACGTATTTTTCCTGGGGGGCGGACTTGATCATATCCGGACACTATCATGGAGGAGTGGTAAGGTTCTCTGAGCACAGAGGTCTTACGTCGCCTCAGTTCCTTTTGTTTCCCCCCTATTGCTGCGGGGACTTCCGCAGAGGAGGACAGCATATGATAGTAAGTGCAGGGCTTGGAGAACATACGGTTCCTGTGCGCATCCATAATCCCAGAGAACTGGTGGTCATAACCATGAAACCCCTTGAAAAAAATGAACATTCCAGTTAAAATGGAAAATTGGTAATAATGTAGTACCTTCATTGTTACCCCTTTGTGTTGCACAGAAATCAGAAAGAGGATGTTTTATGGCCATACCGGTGAAACTGAATGTATTTGAAGGGCCTTTGGATCTGCTCCTTCATTTGATCGACAAGAACAAGATTGACATATATGATATCCCTATTGTGGAGATCACAGACCAGTATATGGAATATATTCATTCCATGGAGGAAGAAGACCTTGGGGTGATGAGTGAATTTCTGGTTATGGCTGCTACGCTCCTTGACATTAAATGCCGTATGCTCCTTCCCAAAGAAATCAATGAAGAAGGGGAAGAAGAGGACCCAAGGGCTGAACTGGTGGAGAAGCTGCTGGAATATAAGATGTATAAATATATGTCTTATGAGCTTAAGGACAGGATGGACGATGCCGCCAATGTATTTTTCAAGAAGCCTTCCGTACCGCCGGAGGTACTTCAGTACCGTGAGCCTGTTGATCCCAGTGAACTGCTGGCCGGTCTGACTCTGGAGAAGCTTAACGCTATATACAAATCCATTATCCGCCGGCAGGAGGATAAGATCGATCCTATCAGAAGTAAGTTCGGCAAAATAGAAAAGGAAGAGATCAGCCTTTCAGATAAAATGCTCCAGGTAAAAGAATTTGCCAGAGAGAACCGGCGCTTCAGCTTCAGGAGCCTTCTGGAACAGCAATGTTCCAAGATTCAGGTGATAGTTACTTTTTTGTCAATATTAGAACTGATGAAAATGGGACATATACATGTAGACCAGGAGTCTTTATTTGATGATATTCAGGTTGAGGTGGTGACAGAGCCGGATACCTGGAAGAATTTAACAGAATTTGCAGACGAGTGACAGGAATGAGGATATTCAGTGGAAATTAAGAAGATGGAGGCCGCTATTGAGGCCATACTTTTTGCAATGGGTGATTCTGTGGACTTATCCCAGATCGCCAAGGCAATAGAGCAGGATACAAACACAACAGAAAAGCTGATCCATAATCTGATGGACCGTTGCCGGGGGGAAGAAAGAGGCATCCAGATCATTGAACTGGAGCAGTCGTATCAGATGTGTACCAGGAAAGAGTATTATGAATATCTGGTGCGTATTGCCATGCAGCCGAAGAAGCCTGTTTTGACGGATGTAATGCTGGAGACACTTTCTATCATTGCTTATAAGCAGCCGGTGACAAAGGCAGAGATAGAGAAGATCAGAGGCGTAAAATGTGATCACGCAGTGAATAAGCTGGTGGAATATAATCTGGTGAGAGAACTGGGCAGACTGGATGCTCCGGGACGGCCCATACTTTTCGGGACTACAGAGGAATTTCTTCGTTCCTTTGGGGTACAGGGATTGGAAGAACTGCCGGTGCTGGATCCTGTACAGCTTGAAGATTTTAAGGCAGAGGCAGAAGAAGAAATCCAGCTCAGACTGGATGTTTAGATAAAAAGGAGGCGGGATTGTGCCAACCACATATGCACATGATTTATTTGGAAAAAAAGTATACCATAAGCTTCCTGCACAAATGCAGGAGATCATACGGGAAAACGGGGAATTGTACCGTATCGGCCTGCATGGTCCTGATATTCTCTTTTATTTTATGGTTTCCAAGAATCCGGTAAGCCGGTTCGGGGTTTCCATGCACCGTGAAAAGGCCAGAGAATTTTTTGAGCTGGGCATGGAACAGGTGCGTAAGTATGGGGACAAGGCCCTTCTTTCTTATCTTTTGGGCTTTGGATGTCATTACCTTCTGGATTCCTCAGTACATCCTTATGTAAATCAGGTGGCTTCCGGGGGCGTTGTTTCCCATACCCTTCTTGAAAAGGAGTTTGACAGGGAGCTTATGGTTGAGACGGGCAGGGATCCATATTCTTACTATCCATCAGACTGCATTGTGCCCAGAAAGTCATCTGCCGGGGTCATCCATCAGGCATTGCCCCTCATACGGACGGGTAACATTTATATCTCCCTGAAAATGATGAAGATCCTTACAAATGCTATGGTATATGATGACGGGGGAAGAAGGAGAAAGTGGCTGGGAAGGATATTAAAAATAGCAGGCAAAAAGAACTCTGCCGCACTTCTGGATCATTTTATGACAGAAACTCCGGCGCCTGAATGCGCCGGGCCGGTGCAGAAGCTTAAAGAATTGTACAACGAAGCCCTGAAAGAGACACCGGCTTATCTCCAGGAGCTTTATGGCCTGTCACAGTCAGATAAGCATCTCAGCAGCAGATGGGATCTGACATATAATGGATAAACAGACGGCTATTCCAGCACGTGGTCCATTCCCTGTCTGAGAATCGTATAAACGTGGTCATCTGACAGCGAATAATATACGGTTTTTCCCTCTCTTCGGAATTTCACAAGGCGGCTCTGTTTGAGAACACGGAGCTGGTGGGAGATTGCGCTCTGGGTCATGTCCAGTACATCGGCGATATCACACACACAAAGCTCCTGGCCTGAAAGGGCATAGAGAATACGGATGCGGGTGGGGTCGCCGAAAACCTTGAACAGATCTCCGAGATCCTGGAGAAGTTCCGGGCTTTGGATCACATGTCTCTCAATATGGTCGTGTTTATGCTTTTCACTGCACAGCGGAGTTGCTGTGCTTTCTTTTTTTTCTGAATGATTCATGATATTCACCTCTTGAAGCTTATCATACACGAATTAAAGAAAATCCGCAAGAACATTCATAATCCGGACAAGTCGGCATAAGATATTCTTATAAACGGTTTGCGAGGTGGGGTATGAAAATCAGACATATTGCCGCAGTGGGCTTCATGGCTGCTGCCATGGCTTTCTTACAGGTATCCGCCGCTGCCCGGGAGGACATGTCCCATGTAGTACAGATGATTCCTGCTGCTGTGGATATGGAGACAAAGGTGCCGGCCGGAAGTACGGATGAAGACGGGCCGGGAAACCTTTACGCACTGTCTGCAGTCCTGATGGACGCAGATTCGGGCAGGGTTTTGTATGATAAGGAGGGGGAAGTGGCAAGGGCCAATGCAAGTACTACAAAAGTGATGACATGCATCCTGGCGCTTGAGAACGCTCATGGAGACGATTATGTAACGGTTTCTAAAAATGCGGCCGCCCAGCCAGATGTGCAGCTTAATATCCGGGAGGGAGAGCAGTATTATCTGGAAGACCTTTTGTATTCGCTCATGCTGAAAAGCCATAACGATTCGGCAGTTGCCATAGCCGAACATATCGGCGGATCTGTTTCCGGTTTTGCGGATATGATGAATGCCAAGGCAAAGGAGCTGGGATGTACAGACACTCATTTCGTCACGCCAAACGGGCTGGATGCCAAAGACGGCGGAGGAGAGCATCACACCACGGCCCGTGACCTGGCGTTGATCATGCGGTATGCCATACAGAATGAAACCTTTCTCCGCATTACACAGACAAGGGATTATTCATTTTCGGACATCACTAAGAAACGTCAGTTTTCCATACATAATGCAAATGCGCTTCTGGATATGATGGACGGAGTGATCTCAGGCAAAACCGGATTCACAGGAAATGCGGGATACTGTTATGTATGTGCCTGTGAGGAGAATGGGAAAACATTTATTGTCGCTCTTCTCGGCTGCGGGTGGCCCAGCCATAAAACATATAAGTGGAGCGATACGAAGGCCCTTCTGAAATACGGGGAAGAAAATTTTGAATACCAGACCTTCTGGAAAGAACCTGTACTGGGAAAGGTGAAGGTGGAGAACGGAGTTTCAGAAGAACTGGGAATAGGAGTTCCTGTGTACATTTCAGGGACTTATGAGGTGGCTGAAGAGGAAAAGGAACAGAAGCTTCTGGTGAAAAATGACGAGGCTGTGAAATGTAAGGTGTCTATGGCAGAGTCTCTGAAAGCCCCTGTCCGCCAGGGGCAGAAAATCGGTGAGATCACCTATTATCTGGAAGATGAAGAGCTGTGCAGCTATCCGGTCCTTGCGGAAAAGGCCGTGGACAAAATGGACTATATGTGGTGTGTGGATAAAGTGTTTCATGATTTTTTTCACTAAATAAAGAAAGACCTCCGGCGAGTGGATTGGCAGCCGGAGGTCTTTTTATGTACAAAAATATTTTGGTTAACTAAACTTTTTTTAGGTTAAAAATTTAACAAAATGGCTAAAAACTATTGAAACTTTGTGCAAAAAAATGTACAATTATAATCGGCTAAATTTTTGGTTATACTTTTTAAATTCTTATAAAAATGGAGGGCAAACGAGAATGAGTAACGCAACACAAAGCTTAGCGGGCACAAGAATTGATTCTTTGCTTGACGCGAACAGTTTTGTTGAAATCGGACAAAGTGTAACAGCCAGAACAACAGATTTCAACATGACTGAAATGAAGGCACCTTCTGATGGAGTCATTACCGGATATGGTGTCATTGACGGAAATCTGGTATATGTTTACAGCCAGGATGCTGCCGTTTTAAACGGAACAGTAGGCGAGATGCATGCCAAGAAGATTTCCAGATTATACGATCTGGCTATGAAAACAGGGGCACCGGTGATCGGGCTGGTAGACTGCGCAGGACTTCGTCTTCAGGAGGCAACAGACGCTCTTGAGGCATTCGGCGAGATTTACTTCAAGCAGACAATGGCTTCCGGTTTAATTCCGCAGATCACAGGTATTTTCGGCAGCTGCGGCGGTGGTATGGCTGTGATTCCGGCGCTGACCGATTTCACTTTCATCGAAGAGAAAAAGGGGAAAATGTTCGTCAATACTCCTAATGCGCTGGAAGGCAACCACGTGTCCAAGTGCGACACTGCAGATGCAAAATTCCAGAGCGAAGAGACAGGTCTTATTGATGCAGTGGGTACAGAAGAGGAGATCCTCGGACAGATCCGCCAGCTGGTATGCCTGCTTCCTTCCAATTTTGAGGATAACGATTCCTTTGAGGAATGCACAGATGATCTGAACCGTGTATGTGAGAATCTGGAAAACTGTGCAGGTGACACTGCAATTGCCCTGTCCCAGATAGCCGACAACGGACAGTTCTTCGAGACAAAAGCAGCCTACGGCAAAGACATGGTAACAGGATTTATCCGTTTAAACGGAGCGACTGTTGGTGCAGTTGCCAACAGAAGCGAGATATATGATGCAGAAGGCAATAAGACAGAAGAATTTGACGGAAGCCTTTCTGCAAGGGGAGCAAGAAAAGCAGCAGATTTCGTGAAATTCTGTGATGCATTTGATATCCCGGTACTTACACTGACAAATGTGACAGGCTTTAAAGCAACTCTGTGCAATGAGAAAATGATGGCGAAATCCGTAGGTGAGCTGGTTCATGCTTTTGCAGGCGCCACAGTTCCTAAGGTAAACGTGATCGTGGGCAAGGCTTACGGCAATGCCTATGTTGCAATGAACAGCAAGGCTCTCGGCGCAGATATGGTTTATGCATGGGACAATGCAGAAATCGGAATGATGGACGCATCCCTGGCTGCAAAAATTATGTATGCCGGAGCAGACGGCGCAACCTTAAATGAGAAAGCTGCTCAGTACAGAGAGCTTCAGTCCAGTGTGGCTTCTGCTGCAGCAAGAGGTTACGTGGATACGATCATCAGCCCGGCTGATACCAGAAAATATGTGATCGGAGCATTTGAGATGCTTTTCACAAAAAGGGAAGAACGTCCGTCTAAGAAACACGGCACGGTCTAAGCGAGGTGGAGCATATGAAACATATTTTTAAGAAATTAACCTCTGTCTGCACTGCGCTTTTCTGCGCGGCTGCCGTGACGGTGGGCGGTGCAGCCATGGTTATGGCGGAGACGGAGATTGACGAGGCATTAGAACAACAGATCACCATGACTGCTGAAGGCCTGACAGAGACCATCATCCCCCTCAGTGACGATGAAATCGAACAGTATATGTCATCAGGCGATTCCTTCACAATGCAGGCCATGGAGGCATGGAAGAATTCCAAGGAAGAACTTGGTGAGAAGAAGGACGAAGAGGGCGGCAAGACAGAGGTGGCCGGAGATCACGGGCAGTATACAGTGACCATACCTGTGAAGTTTGAGAAGGCAGATGCAAATTTTGTATATGTATTCGATGACACGGCAATCCCTACATCCATGAGTGTTGATGTGCAGTATCCTCTGTCTGTTACTCTGGAGAGAGCAGGACTTAATACCCTTATGGGATTAGGAACCGTATTTATCATGTTGATTTTCCTGAGTTTTGTGATTTACCTCTTCAGGTTTATCCCAGGGCTCGTAGAGGGCAAGAAAAAGAATGCCGCAGTTGTACCGGAGTCCGCTATTCCGGCACCGGCACCAGTTCCGGCTGTTGAGGCTGTTGAACCGGCCGCAGATGACACTGAACTGATCGCAGTTATTTCAGCCGCGATCGCGGCTTCAGAAGGAACCAGCACCGATGGGTTTGTGGTTCGTTCTATCCGAAAAATAAATCGTAAAAAAGGTAAATGACATTAGGAGGATTAAAAGATGAAAAGTTATACAATTACTGTAAACGGAACAGCATATGAAGTTACTGTTGAAGAGACCGGAAGTGTTTCCGCTCCTGCTGCAGCCGCAGCACCCAAGGCAGCTCCGGCAGCCGCTCCAAAGGCAGCACCAAAAGCAGCAGCTCCGGCAGCAGGCGCAGGCGCTGTAAAGGTGACATCATCTGTACCCGGAAAAGTTGTAAAATTGGTTGCATCTGTGGGACAGGCTGTAAAGGCCGGTGACAACGTAGTAATCCTGGAATCCATGAAAATGGAAATTCCTGTAGTAGCTCCTCAGGACGGAACTATCGCCAGCATTGATGTTGCTGAAGGTTCCTCTGTAGAAAATGGAGATACTTTAGCAACTATGAACTAGGACGGGAGGTAGACAAATGTCTTATGTAACAGAAACCGTGTCCAACCTGATTCATCAGACAGCGTTCTTTAATCTGACATGGGGCAATTACCTGATGATCTTAGTGGCATGTTTGTTCTTATACCTTGCGATTAAGCATGGGTTTGAGCCGCTGCTTTTAGTACCGATCGCGTTCGGTATGCTTCTGGTAAATATTTACCCGGATATTATGCTTCGTGTCGAAGACTCTGCTAATGGTGTCGGTGGACTTTTACATTATTTCTATTTACTGGATGAGTGGAGTATCTTACCTTCCCTTATCTTCATGGGAGTAGGTGCAATGACAGACTTCGGTCCCCTTATTGCCAATCCTAAGAGCTTCCTTATGGGTGCAGCCGCACAGCTTGGTATCTATGTTGCATATTTCCTGGCAATCTTCCTTGGATTCAACGGAAAAGCAGCAGCAGCGATCTCCATCATCGGCGGTGCTGACGGCCCTACATCTATATTCCTGGCAGGTAAGCTGGGTCAGACGGCTCTCATGGGCCCCATTGCGGTGGCGGCATATTCCTATATGTCACTGGTGCCGATCATCCAGCCGCCTATCATGAAAGCCTTTACTACAGAAAAAGAACGTAAGATCAAGATGGAGCAGCTTCGTCCTGTTTCCAAGCTTGAGAAGATTTTATTCCCGATCGTCATCACGATCGTTGTCTGCCTGATTCTTCCAACCACAGCTCCACTTGTTGGTATGCTGATGCTTGGTAACCTGTTCAGAGAGTCTGGTGTTGTAAAGCAGCTGACAGAGACAGCTTCCAATGCGCTGATGTACATTGTAGTTATCCTTCTGGGTACTTCTGTAGGTGCATCCACCAGTGCTGAGGCGTTCCTTAACATGAACACACTGAAAATCGTCGTATTAGGTCTTATGGCATTTTGCTTTGGTACCTTCGGCGGAGTTATGCTTGGTAAGTTGATGTGCAAGCTTTCCGGGGGCAAGATCAACCCGCTCATTGGTTCTGCCGGTGTATCTGCAGTGCCTATGGCGGCCCGTGTATCCCAGAAAGTAGGGGCTGAGGCAGACCCGACCAACTTCCTTCTGATGCACGCTATGGGTCCAAACGTTGCGGGAGTTATCGGTACAGCCGTGGCTGCCGGAACCTTCATGGCTATATTCGGGGTTTAAAGCCCGGAGTACTTAAATAAATATAAGGAGAATTCATTATGGCAGAAATAGAGAAAAAACCTGTAAAGATAGTGGAAACCATTTTGCGTGATGCTCATCAGTCCCTGATCGCCACACGTATGAGCACAGAGCAGATGCTTCCCATTGTTGATAAACTTGACAAAGTCGGCTACCATGCAGTTGAATGCTGGGGCGGTGCGACTTTCGATGCTTCCCTTCGTTTCCTTAAGGAAGACCCATGGGAAAGACTTCGTAAATTACGTGACGGTTTCAAGAATACAAAGCTTCAGATGCTCTTCCGCGGACAGAACATTCTGGGATACCGTCCATATGCAGATGACGTGGTAGAATACTTCGTACAGAAATCTGCTGCAAACGGAATTGATATTATCCGTATTTTTGACTGTCTGAACGATCTTCGCAATCTTCAGACAGCAGTTACCGCATCAAATAAAGAGAAGGTTCATGCACAGGTAGCTCTTTCCTATACCTTGGGTGATGCCTACACACTGGAATACTGGACAGACATTGCAAAACGTATTGAGAATATGGGTGCTGATTCTATCTGTATCAAGGATATGGCAGGTCTTCTTCTTCCCTACCAGGCTACAGAGCTTGTCACAGCACTTAAAGAGGCAGTTAAGATTCCGATCGACCTGCATACACATTACACCTCCGGTGTTGCTTCCATGACTTATCTGAAAGCAATAGAGGCAGGTGTTGACATTGTGGACACTGCTATGTCACCTTTTGCTCTTGGAACCTCACAGCCTGCAACAGAGGTTATTGTTGAGACCTTTAAGGGCACACCTTATGATACCGGATTTGACCAGCAGCTTCTGGCTGAAATTGCTGATTACTTCCGACCAATGAGAGATGAAGCCCTTGACAGCGGACTGCTGAATCCGAAGAATCTTGGCGTAAATATCAAGACTCTTCTGTATCAGGTTCCGGGCGGTATGTTATCCAACCTTACCTCCCAGCTGAAAGAGCAGCACGCAGAAGATAAATTCTATGATGTGCTGGAAGAAGTGCCGCGTGTGCGTAAAGACCTTGGCGAGCCGCCACTTGTTACTCCGTCTTCCCAGATCGTTGGTACCCAGGCGGTATTCAATGTGATCATGGGCGAGAGATACAAAATGGTTACAAAAGAGACAAAAGATGTATTAAGCGGAAAATATGGTGCAACAGTAAAGCCGTTCAATCCTGAAGTGCAGAAGAAATGCATCGGAGATACAGAGCCTATCACCTGCCGTCCGGCTGACTTACTTGACAACGAGCTGGATAAACTGGAAAGTGAAATGGTTCAGTATAAAGAGCAGGATGAGGACGTACTGTCCTACGCATTATTCCCGCAGGTTGCCACAGATTTCTTTAAGTATCGCCAGGCTCAGCAGACAAAGGTTGATGAGACAGCAGCAGATACAAAGAACGGAGCATATCCGGTATAAGTTTATGCAGAAGGAGCTTGCGGTTGCAGGCTCCTTTTCTGAATAAAAATAACGGAAGCCGATTACAGTAAAATATAAGGTTAAGGCAGGTAGCTTCATGAGCAAAGTATTGATTATTGGCGGCGGAGCCGCAGGAATGATGGCTGGTATCCATGCGGCGCACAAGGGTCATGAGGTCCATGTGCTGGAGAAGAATGAGAAGCTGGGCAAGAAACTGTTTATCACAGGAAAAGGCCGGTGCAATGTGACGAATGCCTGTGAAACGGAGGAGCTTTTCGCTGCTATGATGAGCAATGCCAAGTTTATGTACAGTGCATTTTACTCCTATGGGAGCCATGATGTTATGGATTTCTTTGAGGAGGCAGGGGTTCCTCTGAAAGTGGAGCGGGGAAACAGGGTTTTTCCCTGTTCAGATCATTCCTCGGATATTATACGTGCCTTGGAACGGGAACTGAAAAAAGCCGGTGCCCGCATCCATCTCCATACAGAGGTTGAAGGTATTGCTGCAGAGGACGGAAAGGCAAAGGGAGTCAGGTTAAAGGACGGTACTTTTCTTTCTGCTGACGCTGTGATCGTGGCCACAGGAGGGCTTTCCTATCCTGCCACAGGCTCCACGGGAGACGGATACCGTTTTGCCAGGGACACGGGACATCAGGTTACAGAGCTTAAGCCATCCCTTGTCCCTCTTAAGACAAAGGAAACGTATATTCCTAAGCTTCAGGGACTATCCCTTAAGAATGTAAACCTTACAGTAAAATCCGGAAAAAAAGTCATCTATGAAGATTTCGGGGAAATGATGTTTACTCATTACGGTGTGACCGGTCCTATGGTGCTTTCTGCCAGCGCAAAGATCGGCCGCTTTCTGGAAAAGGAAGAACTTAAGGCATATCTTGACCTGAAGCCGGCTCTGACACCTGAACAGCTGGATTCACGTGTTCTTCGTGAGTTTGAAGCAGGGCAGAATAAGCAGTTTAAAAATGTGATAGGCGTCCTGTTTCCTTCATCCCTTACCCCGGTGATGCTGGAGCTTGGGGGCATTGAACCGGAAAAGAAGATCCATGAGATATCCAGGGAAGAACGCCTGGGATTCGAAGCACTTGTAAAAGCCTTTCCTTTTACCATCACCGGTATGGGTGAGTTTAAAGAAGCTATCATCACAAGGGGCGGTGTTTCCGTAAAAGAAATAAAGCCTGGCAGCATGGAATCTAAAAAGGTGGAGAACCTTTACTTTATAGGCGAGGTTCTGGACCTGGATGCGGTCACAGGAGGATTCAATCTTCAAATTGCCTGGTCTACTGCGTATCTGGCAGCTCAGGCTATTGTATAAACCCGTCCGATATTCATGGGATGCCGCATGTATGCGTTGTCTCACGGCTGTCGCCCGGGACTTTCACAGTAAAAATAAGGAGGACATACGGAATGGGATGTAATATTGCCATTGACGGCCCTGCCGGAGCAGGGAAAAGCACAATTGCAAGGAGGGTAGCCGGTGAACTGTCGTTTATCTATGTGGACACAGGGGCTATGTACAGGGCAATGGCTTTATACCTGCTTAACCGCCATGTGAACGGAGAAGATGGGGATAAGGTGGCAGCAGTCTGTCAGGAGGCAGAGATTTCCATTGAATACCGGGACGGTGAGCAGATCGTGCTTCTGAACGGAGAGAACGTAAATCCATATCTTCGTACGGAACAGGTGGGAAACATGGCTTCTTTAAGTTCTGCAAATCCCAAAGTCAGAGAGCACCTTTTAAAGCTTCAGCGGAATCTGGCATCCAGCCATGACGTAGTGATGGACGGACGTGATATAGGCACAACCATCCTTCCGGATGCAGATGTAAAAATCTATCTCACAGCCAGTGTCCATACAAGGGCCGCACGGCGTTATCTGGAACTTTCGGAGAAGGGCCTGCCCTGCAGCCTGGAGGAAATAGAACATGATATCGCAGAGCGTGACGAACGGGATATGAACCGCCAGGTATCACCTCTTAAGAAAGCGGAAGATGCCGTACTGGTAGACTCCTCTGACATGGGAATCGATGAGGTTGTGGCAAAAATCATGGGTATTTATCGTGAAAAGGTGGAATCCTGATATGGAAGTGAAGATTGCCAGGACAGCAGGATTCTGTTTCGGAGTGAAAAGAGCTGTGGACAAGGTGTACGAGCTGATCGAGACAGGCAAAGCCCCCATCTATACTCTTGGACCTATCATCCATAATGAGGAAGTGGTGTCTGATCTGGAACAGAAGGGAGTCTGTGTCATTGACGAGACGGCTCTTGACGGACTGAAGGAAGGCACTGTGATCATTCGTTCCCATGGTGTGGGCAAGTCTGTATATGACCTGCTGAAAGAACGGAAGCTGGACTATGTGGATGTCACCTGTCCCTTTGTGCTGAAGATCCACAGGATCGTAGAGCGGGAAAGTGAAAAGGGAAGCCATATTATCATTATAGGAGATAAGGATCATCCGGAGGTGAAAGGAATCTGCGGATGGTGCCAGGGAGCTTACACAGTTATCAAAGACGTTGAGGATGCGGAAAAATTTCTCATTCAGACACAGAAACCTCTTTGCGTAGTGTCGCAAACGACATTTAATTACAACAAATTTAAAGATTTAGTTGAAATTCTCGGCAAAAAGAGGTATGATAATAATGTTTCAAATATTCTAAATGTTTTAAACACTATTTGTAACGCTACCGAACAACGGCAGAAAGAAGCTAAACTCATAGCCGGAGAGGTAGATACTATGCTGGTCGTAGGCGGCCGGCACAGCTCGAATACTCAAAAGCTGTTTGAAATATGTAAAAAGGAATGTGGAAATACTTACTATATACAAACACCTGTAGACTTGGATTCTGAAATGTTCCAATGCAGTAGTTGTGTAGGTATTACAGCAGGGGCTTCCACCCCAAAGAAAATTATTGAGGAGGTTCAAGAACATGTCAGAATTAAGTTTTGAACAGATGCTGGAAGGTTCCGTAAAAACTATCAGAAATGGAGAAATCGTACAGGGTACTGTCATTGATGTGAAAGAAGATGAAATCATCCTGAACATCGGGTATAAAGCAGATGGTATTATCACTAAGAGTGAATACTCTAATGATGCTAGCGTTGTACTGGCAGATGTAGTACATCCTGGCGATGCCATGGAAGCAAAAGTTTTGAAGGTAAATGACGGCGAGGGCCAGGTTATCTTAACCTATAAGAGACTGGCAGCAGAGAAAGGCAACAAACGTCTGGAAGACGCATTTGAGAATCAGGAAGTATTAAAAGCTCCTGTGACACAGGTGCTGGACGGCGGATTATGTGTCAATATCGAGGAGGCAAGAGTATTTATTCCTGCCAGCCTTGTGTCTGACTCATATGAGAAAGATTTATCCAAGTATGCAAATCAGGAAATTGAGTTCATCATTACAGAATTTAATCCGAGAAGACGCCGTATCATCGGTAACCGCAAACAGCTTCTGTTAGCTGAAAAGGCTGAGAAACAGAAAGAATTAATGGAGAGGATCCATGTTGGCGATGCTGTTGAGGGTGTTGTGAAGAATGTTACAGATTTCGGTGCATTTATTGATTTAGGAGGGGCTGACGGCCTGCTTCATATCTCAGAGATGTCCTGGGGCAGAGTAGAGAATCCTAAGAAGGTATTTAACGTGGGAGACCAGGTTAAAGTTCTTATCAAAGAGATCAACGGTGATAAGATTGCACTTTCCCTGAAATTCCCGGAAGAGAATCCGTGGCTTTCCGCTGCTGAGAACTTTGCAGTAGGAAATATTGTATCAGGCAGAGTGGCACGTATGACAGATTTCGGGGCATTTGTTGAGCTGGCACCTGGAGTAGATGCACTTCTCCATGTATCACAGATTTCTAAGGAGCATGTTGCAAAACCATCCGATGTACTCTCTATCGGTCAGGAAATCGAAGCTAAAGTAGTTGATTTCAACGGCGACGACAAGAAGATCAGTCTGAGCATGAAAGCTATGGAAGCTCCGGCTCCGGCAGATGAGTATACAGAGGAATATGCTGATGTAGAATATTCTGATACAGAGGAATAATCATAGCCGGCGATAAATGAGTGATTTTAATGTTAACAAAAGGGATATTGCGTTTTGCAATATCCCTTATTTACTGTAAAAGGACTTAATGACAGATGAGAGGCCGGACTCCTCATGGCAGAGAATTTATCTTTGCCTATGTGCAAAAACGACCATTATCTGTGAAGAGCAGACAGATCAGGGAAGAAAATAAATAAGTTTACATAATCAATATTATGTAAATGAAAGCTTGATTCCTATTTGAGCGCGCTGAGAAGATAGGGCAGGGAATGGGTCAGGTACTGGAGCTGCTGGCTGGAGTTTTCCAGAAATTTGCCGGTACAGTCGAACCAGGTATAACAGGTTTCCGGTTTGGCCGGAGTGCGGAGACTTTTGTCCATATAGGCACTTAATGCTTTGGGGACTGCGGTATCTTCTGCAGGCAGATAATCATAGTCCTTATAATTTTTATAGTATTGTTTTACTCTGCCGTCTGCTGCCTCCAGAGACAGGCTGGCTTCTTTATCTTTTCCGGTAATATAGAAGCCCTTGCTTCCATTTGAAAACGGAACAGGAAGCTTATAGGGCAGTGTCACCTTCATGATAAGATGCGTGCCGTTGAAATCAGCTTTGACAGGAGTATAATTTCCTTCGTAAAGGCATAAAAAGCCCAGGAGTGTAAGGATTCTTCCAAGACCCTGTAAATCCTCCTGATTATGCCCCATTACTGTTTCACAGGCTTTGGCGGCTTTATTTTTTATATAGGTTCGGTATAAGCGGATACATTCTTTTCCGTCACAATGTGTACGGTTTCCCATTCCAAGAAGGCACTCCATATCAGGCTGTTTCATCTGGGTCAGCTTCAGCAGCCCTTTGACAGGCTTCAGGCTGAGATAAAGATCCAGAGAAGATTTTCCCTTAAAAGGTGTGTCAAGTCCGTGGAGGGAGCAGCGTGTTTCTATATAGGGCTGGTCAAAGCGGTCGCCGTTATACTGGATGGTACAGGTACAGGCCTTGAGAAAAGCACAGAAATGTTCCAGAAGAGGTTTTTCATCCTCCTGGTTCTCCCCGAACCACTGGTACAGCATCCAATGGTCTTCCTCAAAAATAACGGCACCGATCAAATACAAAAAAGTGGAATTTCGTGATAGTCCGGTTGTTTCAATGTCATAAAATACCGGCTGAAAATCCTCTGTTTTTACCCTGGGACCGGCAAGTCTGCGGACAGTTTCAAAGTCCGGAAAGCCTTGAAAAATAGGCATTTTTTTAACAAGCATGTTAATTTATATCCTTTCGTGAATTGTATCTAATTATACACAAGAAAATGGTATTTGGGTAGTGAATTTTTTCATAAAAAGAGGTATAGTATACTTAGATGTTTTTTGAAAACTGCATAAAGAAATGAGGTAAATCATGTGGAGTTTATCAATAGGAGGTGTTGACTTCTATCATATCATAAACTGGTTTTTTATTTACAGTTTTTTGGGATGGGTATGGGAGACTTGTTTTGTCTCATTTAAAAAGGGCGAGTATGTGAACCGTGGATTTATAAACGGTCCGTTCTGCACCATATATGGATTTGGAGCTATTTCTGTCTATTTGATACTTAAGCCTGTGGGCGGGAATATTTTGTGGCTGTTTTTCGGCGGGATCGTAGTGGCAACAGCATTGGAATATGTGACGGCTGTGCTGATGGAGAGTATTTTCCATACATCCTGGTGGGATTACAGTGATAAGAAGTTTAATTTCCAGGGCCGGATATGCCTGGGGGCTTCTCTGGGCTGGGGATTCTTTACTGTTATGCTGTTTCGGGTGCTGCATCCTATGGTGGAAGAAATCGTGGGATTATATCCTGTGATCGCAGGGGAAATCGGTGTTTGTGCGGTGGCTGTGGGATATACGGCAGACTTCTGTTACTCTGCTGCAACAGCATTCCGTCTGCGCGAACGCATTCCTGTCTGGGAGCAGGCGATTGCACTGACACAGGGAGAATTATTTTTGAAGGTAAAGGAAAAGATGGATTCTCTGGAGCAGGTGAAGGGGCTGTCACTGGACAGCTTAAAGGAGAGACTGGAGGACGTGGAGTTTCTCAGGGAACTGGAAGAGAAGCGTTCTTCCATGATGAAAGAGATCACAAAAGAGCTGCAGTCCCGGAAAGAGGCAGCAGCCTCAATGCTTGGACATAATGTAAAGAGGTATGTGAAGGCATACCCTAACCTGAACCGTGGATATCGTATCCATAAAGAAAAACGGGATAAGAAGAAACAGGAACGAAACAAAAAGTAAGAAAAACAGGAGAAGTTAAAATGGGCTGCAATGAGGGCTTAACATAAAGGAGGGAATGATACATATGGGACTTTTAACCTTCAAGGGTGGTGTTCATCCTTACGATGGAAAGGAATTGTCCAAGAATTATCCGATTGAGAAATATCTTCCGAAGGGGGAGATGGTCTATCCCCTTTCCCAGCATATCGGGGCGCCTGCCGTACCTTTGGCTGCAAAGGGCGATCATATGCTGGCTGGACAGAAGATTGCCGATGCCGGCGGATTTGTATCCGCACCGATCCACGCCTCTGTTTCAGGAACAGTGAAAGGTATTGAGCAGAGGCTTACGTCCACGGGGTCAATGGTCAATTCTATTATCATTGAGAATGACCAGCAGTATGAGGAAATTGAGTTTACTCCTGCCAGACTGGAGGATTTGTCTAAGGAAGAGATCCTTAAGCGTATCCAGGAAGGCGGCGTGGTAGGAATGGGCGGGGCCGGTTTCCCTACCCATGTAAAGCTTTCTCCAAAAGAACCGGATAAAATCGAATATGTATTGGTAAACGGCGCTGAGTGTGAACCATACCTTACCAGCGACTACAGAAGGATGCTGGAGGAGCCGGAGAAGATCATTGAAGGCCTCAGGGTTATGTTAGCCCTTTTTGACAACGCCAAGGGTTATATCTGTATTGAGGACAACAAGCCTGACTGTATCAGTAAGATGAAAGAGCTTGTGGCAGATATCCCCCGCATGGAGGTCAAGGAGTTGATGACAAAGTATCCCCAGGGCGGTGAGCGTACTTTGATCTATGCTGCCACCGGAAGGGAGATCAATTCCTCCATGCTTCCCGCAGATGCAGGATGTGTGGTAGATAATGTAGATACTGTTGTGGCAGTTTATAAGGCTGTGATCCTGGGACGGCCTGTGATGAGCAGGATCGTCACAGTCACGGGAGATGCCATCAGCCAGCCTAAGAATTTCACTGTACTTACAGGGACGAATATGGGAGAACTGATACAGGCAGCCGGAGGGCTTAAGGACAAGGCTTCCAAGATCATTTCCGGCGGTCCTATGATGGGCTTTGCCATGTATGACTTGAACGTGCCGTGTATTAAGACTACATCAGCATTTTTATGCCTGGAAAAAGATCCTGTATCCGAATCCCGCCAGACTGCCTGCATTAACTGCGGCAAATGTGTATCTGTCTGTCCGGGGCGTGTGCTTCCTGCCCGTCTGGCTACCTTTGCAGAGCACGGAGACATGGAGAATTTCCAGAAATTTGACGGAATGGAATGCTGCGAGTGCGGCTGCTGCAGTTATGTCTGCCCTGCAAAGCGCCCGCTGACCCAGAGTATCAAGTCAATGCGCAAGATGGTTCTGGCCAGCCGTAAGAAGAAGTAGGAGAGGGGGAAGTATACAATGGAACAAATGTTACATGTATCATCGAATCCGCATGTCAGGAGTAAGGTGAGTACAAACAGAATTATGCAGATGGTAGTAGCTGCACTGCTTCCTGCCACTGTATTCGGAATATGGAATTTCGGGCTGAGGGCTTTGCTGGTCATCCTGGTGTCTGTGATATCCAGTGTGGCTTTTGAGTGGCTGTATGACCATTTTATGCACAAGGAGAATACCATAGGAGATTTCAGCGCGGTGGTTACCGGGCTTCTGCTGGCATTAAATATGCCTGTTTCCATTCCTCTTTGGATGCCTGTGCTTGGAAGTGCATTTGCCATTATTGTGGTGAAACAGCTTTTCGGCGGTTTAGGCCAGAATATTATGAATCCTGCCTTGGCAGGAAGATGTTTCCTTATGATATCTTTTGCGGGAAGGATGACGGATTTTGCTGTGTCTGACAGCTTCCGCGGAGTTGTGGACAGTGTGACAGGTGCCACTCCTCTGGCTGCACTGAAGGACCACGGCTTTACCCAGGGCTCTGTTTCTGTGTGGGATATGTTTTTGGGAAATACCCAGGGTACCATCGGTGAGACTTCGGCTTTGGCCATTCTTATCGGCGCGGCAATACTTCTTATTTTCAAGGTGATCGACCTGAAAGTGCCGCTTACATATATCGGTAGTTTTTCTGTATTTGTAATTTTGTATATGTTATTTTCCGGAATGGGATTTGACGGAAATTACTTACTCAGCCACCTGTTCGGAGGCGGACTTATGCTGGGGGCCTGGTTTATGGCAACTGACTATGTCACCACTCCCATCACTCCTCTGGGTCAGATCGTGTACGGGTGCTGCCTTGGCGTACTGACTGCAGTGTTCCGTCTTTTCGGAGGTTCGGCAGAGGGCGTTTCCTATGCCATTATTTTCTGCAACCTGCTGGTGCCGCTTATTGAGCGTGTCACCCGCCCGGCTGCATTTGGGAAGGGAGGCAAGAAAGCATGAAAAGTGCCATTGTAAAAGATACCATAGCCATTACACTAATCACTCTTGTGGCAGGCCTTGCCCTTGGTGTTGTGCAGGATATCACTGCAGAGCCGATCGCGAGACAGAAGGAGATGGCAAAGGAGGAGGCTTATAAGGCAGTATTCGAAGCCGCAGACTCTTTTGAGGTTATATTTACCGGGGAGGATGCACAGCTTGAGGCATATCTGGACGAGAACGGATACGGAGCTCAGAATATTGACGAAGTTATGCTGGCAAAGGACGATTCAGGAAATGAGCTTGGATATGCGTTCACTGTCACAACTTCAGAGGGATACGGCGGAGATATCCGGTTTGCCATGGGCGTGGCAGATGACGGAACCTTAAACGGCATTTCTATCCTGGATATCAGCGAGACAGCCGGACTTGGCATGAAAGCCGATACAGATGCCTTTAAGAGCCAGTTTAAAGATAAGAACGTGGAGAAGTTTGAGTATACAAAGAACGGCGCTGCAGCCGATGATCAGATCGATGCTTTGAGCGGTGCCACCATTACCACCAATGCCATGACTAACGGGGTAAATGCCGGGTTATGTGCATTCCAGTATGAGAAAGGGGGAAATTAAGAGATGAAAGCAAATACACCAATGGAACGGTTATCAAACGGTATTCTCAAAGAAAATCCTACCTTTGTGCTGATGCTGGGAATGTGTCCTACTCTGGCAGTCACCACCTCAGCCATTAACGGTATTGGTATGGGGCTTACTACCACAGTGATACTGGCGGCTTCCAACCTCATGATTTCCCTGCTTCGGAATTTCATTCCGGATAAAGTGCGTATGCCTGCATTTATTGTTGTCGTGGCGTCCTTTGTGACGATCGTACAGCTTCTTCTGGAAGGCTTTATCCCAAGTCTTAATGATGCGCTGGGTCTTTACATACCTTTGATCGTGGTCAACTGTATCATCCTTGGAAGAGCAGAGGCTTATGCTTCCAAGAATCCTCCGGTTCCGTCCCTCTTCGACGGTATTGGAATGGGACTTGGCTTTACCTTGAGTATTACCTGTATCGGTGCAGTAAGAGAGCTGCTGGGTGCAGGACAGCTGTTTGGAAAGCAGATCCTTCCTCTGGCTGATGCTGCGGCAGGAAAGATGGGATTTGAGCCTATTACTATCTTTATTCTTGCACCGGGAGCATTCTTTGTGCTTGCATTTTTGTCTGCATTTCAGAATAAGTTCAGGCTTGGGGCAGCAAAGCGCGGAATCGACCCAAGTAATCCGGACTGCGGCGGAAGCTGTGCTTCCTGCGGCAACAGTATGTGCAAAGGGAAAAGGGGGTAACAGAGGATGAAAGAATTGTTGATTATCGGAATCGGGGCTGCCCTTGTAAATAACGTAGTGCTGAGCCAGTTCCTGGGGCTGTGTCCGTTTCTTGGGGTGTCTAAGAAGATTGATACGGCAGCAGGCATGGGCGGAGCCGTAATTTTTGTTATTACTTTATCGTCCTTTGTCACCAGTGTGATCTACAAGTTTATTCTGGTACCCACGAATCTGACTTACCTGCAGACCATCGTGTTTATTTTGATCATTGCCGCATTGGTACAGTTCGTGGAGATGTTCCTTAAGAAAGTGATGCCTCCTCTTTACCGGGCTTTGGGCGTATATCTTCCTTTGATCACTACCAACTGTGCAGTTCTTGGTGTTGCTATCATAAATGTGCAGAAGGATTACAATGTGCTTCAGGGTACGATCAACGGTTTTGCCACAGCAGTGGGCTTCACCATCGCCATTGTGCTGATGGCAGGTCTGCGGGAGAAAATTGAGTATAATGATATTCCGAAAGCTTTCCAGGGATTTCCTATTGTCCTTCTGATATCAGGACTTATGGCAATCGCATTTTTCGGATTTTCAGGATTGATTTAAGGAGGCGGATGAGATGAATGTTGGAGCAATTATCATGGCAACCGTTGTGGTTGCAGCAGTCGGTCTCTTTATCGGTATATTCCTTGGTGTTGCGGGAAAGAAATTTGCCGTAGAAGTTGACGAGCGGGAAGTGGCGATCCGTGATGCCCTGCCGGGTAATAACTGCGGCGGATGCGGTTTTCCTGGTTGTGACGGACTTGCAGCCGCTATTGTAAAGGGGGAAGCACCCGTAAACGGCTGTCCTGTGGGCGGAGAACCTGTAGGTCAAGTTATCGCCGGTATTATGGGGCAGGAAGTGATAGAAACCGCGCGCCAGGTTGCTTATGTAAAATGTGCGGGAACTTGTGACAAAACTAAAAATAATTATGATTATTCCGGTGTGGAAGACTGTGAAATGCTTGCATTTATTCCGGGAGGCGGTGCCAAGGCCTGTGCTTATGGCTGTCTGGGATACGGAAGCTGTGTCAAGGCCTGTCCTTTTGATGCCATACACGTGGTGAACGGTGTGGCTGTTGTGGACAAGGAAGAGTGTAAGGCCTGCGGCAAATGTGTGTCAAAATGTCCCAAGCATTTGATCGAGCTTGTTCCTTATGAGCAGAAGACCTTTGTGGGATGCAGTTCACACGCCAAGGGCAAGGCTGTCACCAGCGCCTGTGAAGTGGGCTGTATCGGCTGTAAGAAGTGTGAAAAGACATGTCCTAACGGAGCTGTCACTGTCACTGATTTCTGTGCTCATATTGACTATGAGAAGTGTACTGACTGCGGTGCATGTAAGGAAGCATGTCCGAGGAATATTATCCTTTAATCCGGTTTTCACTCCTATGAAGTATGATAAAGTAAAGGCTGCTGCAGATTTGCGGCAGCCTTTACGTATTGTGTGCCGGGGTTGCCCGGATGCTTATTCCTGTGGTATGATATCGTTGATCAGTGCGTGCAGCTTGCCGGAATGAATTTTCAAGCACGCTCTGGCGGAGGTCATGATGAAAAAAAAGGATTTGATGTTGGCAGGGGGGATTTGTGCCGCAGCGGTGCTGCTGTGGCTGTTCCTGCACTTTTTTCTGCCAGGGACAAATAATATGATCCGGATCACAGTGGATGGAAGTATGTATGGAGAATATTCACTGGATGAGGACCAGGTGATACGGATTGGTGACACAAATGTATGTGAGATTAAAGGGGGAAAGGCCAGGATGACTGAGGCCGACTGTCCTGACCAGCTCTGCGTTCATCAGAAAGCGGTGGGTACACAAGGCGGGACAATTGTGTGCCTTCCAAACAAAGTAGTGATCGAGGCGGAAAGAATAGAAAGCCAGGGAGAGGAAAATGTCATTGACGCTGTGGCCTGCCGAATAGGTGTTTGCTTTTGAACGGGTAATATGATATGATAACAAGGCTATGATGTGGGGGTCAGAAGGGAGCCGGGGCGGATGCTGTCCTCTTCGGGCAGACACTCGCTTCCCTTCAACTAAGTACTAACTGCGACTATGACGCTCAGGAAAGCCTTCGCGCCTAAGTCTTCGTAAGCACTGGATTTTCAGGCGCGCTTCCGCAAGTCTGTCCGGAGAGGACAGCACCCGCCCCGGCTCCCTTCTGACCCCCACATCATGGCTATGAATATGAACTTAACCTGATAGGAGCAAAATAGAATGATATCGTTTATTCGCGGAGTTACGGCCGATATGACAGAAGCAGCAGTGATCCTTGAGGCTGGGGGCATCGGCTATGAGATTTTTATGACAGGCTCAGACTTGTCGCAAATGCACGTGGGAGAGGAATTAAAAATCCATACGTATTTTCATGTGAGGGAGGATGTCATGCAGTTGTACGGTTTCCTGGCTAAGGATAACCTGCAGATGTTTAAGCTTCTTCTCGGTGTAAATGGAGTTGGGCCAAAGGCCGCTATGGGGATTTTATCCGGAATTACTGCAGATGAGCTGAGGTTTGCTGTCCTCTCGGATGATGTAAAGACAATCTCCAAGGCACCGGGTATCGGAAAGAAAACAGCACAGAAGTTAATCCTGGAACTGAAGGACAAGCTTAGCCTGGAGGATGCTTTTGAGTTAAAACTTGCCCATGAGCAAGGGAAGACCGCAGCGGCAGGCGAGGCTTCTGACAGCCGTCAGGAGGCTGTAGAGGCTCTTGTTGCCCTGGGCTACAGCAGTACAGATGCATTGCGGGCTGTGCGCCAGGTTGGGGATGTGGAGCCTGACGATGTAGAAGGTATTCTGAAGGCCGCCCTGAAGAATTTCTAGAACGGAGCATTATATGGAAAAAAGAATTATTACCACTGATGTGACAGAAGAAGATTTTACCCTGGAAGGAACTCTTCGTCCTCAGACTCTTGAGGAGTATATCGGACAGGAAAAGACAAAGAAAACATTGAAAATATACATAGAGGCTGCCAAGCAGCGCCATGATGCTCTGGATCACGTGCTGTTTTACGGCCCTCCGGGACTGGGAAAGACTACGTTGTCAGGGATCATTGCTAATGAGATGGGCGTGCATATGAAGGTAACTTCAGGACCGGCTATTGAGAAACCGGGGGAGATGGCAGCTATTTTAAACAATCTCCAGGAGGGTGATATTCTCTTTGTGGATGAAATCCATCGTCTTAACAGGCAGGTGGAAGAGGTTCTTTATCCTGCTATGGAGGATTATGCCATTGATATCATGATCGGAAAGGGTGCATCTGCCCGTTCCATCCGCCTGGATCTGCCGAAATTCACTCTGGTGGGAGCTACCACAAGGGCAGGACTTTTGTCAGCGCCCCTTCGTGACCGTTTCGGGGTGATGCATCATCTGGAATTCTATAATCAGAAGGAACTGGAGACCATTGTCATCCGTTCAGCGGAGGTCCTCAAGGTGGAGATAGACACGAAAGGGGCGGCTGAGATTGCAAAACGTTCCAGAGGAACCCCGAGACTTGCCAACCGTCTTCTGAAAAGAGTGAGAGATTTCGCACAGGTAAAATACGATGGCCGGATCACTTACGATGTGGCCTGTTTTGCCCTTGATCTGCTGGAGGTGGACCAATACGGCCTTGACAAGATTGACAGAAGGATTTTAAAAACAATGATCATTAATTTCCAGGGCGGCCCCGTGGGGCTGGAAACACTGGCCGCCGCCATAGGCGAAGACTCCGGAACCCTGGAGGATGTATATGAGCCATACCTCCTGCAAAACGGTTTTTTAAACCGCACCCCAAGAGGCAGAACCGCCACCCGGCTGGCCTACCAACACTTGGGAATCCCCCTCCCCCAGCAATAAAACCGTTACCCTCCACGGCCCCTGAGCCGTACATAGTAACGCGAAAATAAACTTTATAAAAAATTTTCTATACATTTCTACAAAATTCGATTATAATGAAGATAATCACGAGCCGTAGAGCGAGTGATTATCGCTACTGATTGACCGACAGGTCAAGCAGGTTCCTTAAGAACCCCCGAGCCGTAGAGCGAGGGATTATCGCTGCTGATTGACCGCAGGTCAAGCAGATTCCTTAGGAACCCCCGAGGGGTAGAGCGAGGGATTATCGCTGCTGATTGACCGACAGGTCAAGCAGATTCCTTAAGAACCCCCCGAGGGGTAGAGCGAGTGATTTTGTAAAGCGTACAGAAAGTTTAATTGAGATAATTATATTGATTACAATAGAAGATAAAGATACAGGAGGCTTGTACTAATGGCAGTCAAGAACACGGCACAAGTAATCATCGGAGGAAAGATCATCACGCTGGGAGGCTATGAATCGGAAGAATATTTCCAAAAAGTGGCATCCTACATGAATAATAAAATTGCTGAGTTAAGTGAGGTGCCCGGATACACAAGGCAGCCGATGGAGACGAAGCATACATTGCTCAGCCTGAATATCACGGATGATTATTTTAAAGCAAAGAAACAGGCCGAGATTTTCGAGCAGGATTTGCAGCAGAAGGACCAGGAGATGTATGACCTGAAGCATGAATTGATTGCCTTGCGTATGCAGATAGAAGAAGCACAGAAGAAAGAGCAGGAGGCGTCGGAGCAGAAGAGCCTTCTGGAAGGAAAAGTCAATGAACTCGAAAAAGAGTTGGAAGATTTACTAAAGTGAAGGTGAGAAGGGGGATTGCTTCGGTAGTCCTCTTTTTTCGGCTTATAATATAGTGAAGTGCGTTGCTGGTCATGAAGTAAACAGTAATAATAAAAGGAGAGAGAGGGAAGACTTTGAAATATAATCAGATTGAATTGCTTGCTCCGGCAGGTTCCTATGAAGGTTTTCTGGCAGCTGTGGGTGCAGGGGCCGATGCTGTCTATGTGGGCGGTACGGCTTTCGGTGCAAGGGCTTATGCCAGGAATTTCCAGAAAGAGGAACTGCTCCGGGCGATAGATATGTCACACATACACGGCAAAAAGCTATATCTCACTGTCAATACTCTTTTAAAAAACAGAGAATTGGAAAGCCGGCTGTATGATTATGTGGCACCGTATTATGAAGCTGGCCTGGATGCAGTGATCGTACAGGATATGGGAGTTTTCCGGTTTCTCCGGGAACAGTTTCCGGATCTGCATCTCCATGCCAGCACACAGATGGCAGTAACAGGCCCTGAGGGAATGAAATTTCTCGAGGAGAAGGGCGCGTCCAGGGTAGTGGCGGCAAGAGAGCTGTCACTGGAAGAATTGGCGCGGATGCACAAAGCAAGCGGGATTGAGATTGAAGCATTTGTCCACGGTGCCCTCTGTTACAGCTTTTCCGGGCAATGTCTTATGAGCAGTCTCATCGGAGGACGGAGCGGAAACAGGGGAAGATGCGCACAGCCCTGCCGTCTGCCTTACAGTACGGCTCTTCCCGGGAAAGGCTTTAAGGGAAGCAAGGATCTGTGTGCCTTAAGTCTTAAGGATATCTGTACAGTTGATATACTGCCGGAAATTTTGGAGGCAGGGGTCACCTCTCTGAAGATTGAAGGAAGAATGAAACAGCCGGGATATACAGCCGGAGTGACCTCCGTATATCGGAAATATCTGGATCTGTATTTGGAAAAAGGCGGAGAAAATTACCAGGTGGAGGAGAATGACAGAAGGTATCTTCTGGAACTTTTTAACCGGGGAGGCTCCTGCAGCGGTTACTATAAGATGCAGCGAGGTCCTTCTATGATGGCCTTTACCAACGAGAAGAAAACAGGAGATGTACTGGCAGAAATTACAAAAACAAAAGAAAAAATTTATGGGAATTTAATACTTTTCCCCGGAAGTCCTGCTATACTAGAGGTATCCTTAAGAGGATGCAGCGCACAAGCATGGGGCGCAGAGGTACAGTATGCCAGAAGCCAGCCTATGGAGGAAGGGCGGATCCGCAAGCAGATGGAGAAGCTTGGAGATACACCGTTCCAGTGGGAGAGACTGGATATCCAGATGGACGGGAATATCTTTATTCCTGTTAAAACACTGAACGAAATGCGGAGAGACGCCCTTGCATCTCTGGAAGAACAACTGCTTAAACCATTCCGCCGGGAGCCGGTTCGATGCACTGAGACAGCCGGGACAGCAGATGTCCGGCAGCCGGATGACAGAGCCGGTAAAAAAGACGGCAAAAACAGTGACAAAAGGGATAATAAGGAAGGTCTGCCCTTATATGTATCCTGCGAACAAAAGGATACCGCCTTGGCATTGTGTGAAGCTGAGGGAATTGAGGGATTATATCTCACCTTCGAAGCCATGGAGAAATGTTTCGCCAAGGGGATTACTTCAGGGAAAGAGCTATATTTGACCTTGCCCTATGTGACACGGGGAGACATGCCTGACAGATTCCTTTCTCAGGCCGAAATGTGGCTGGAAAGAGGAATGAAAGGATTTCTTGTCCGTAATCTGGAATCTTATGCGATGCTTCGCGAGAGAGGGCTTCAGTCAAAATGTGTGATCGACCACTCCCTTTATACCTGGAATGACCAGGCTGTAAGGTTCTGGCGGGAAGAGGGAATCCTTAAGAATACAGTTCCCCTGGAATTGAACGAAGGGGAAATTGCCCACAGAGATAACCGGGGAAGTGAGCTTCTTGTGTATGGGTATCTGCCGCTGATGCTTTCTGCACAGTGTGTGAGAAAGAACCTTTATGGCTGCAATGCCGGGCAGGAGCGTCTTCGCATTCAGGATCGTCTGGGCAAGGAATTTCCGGTGGAATGCCAGTGCCGTCCATGGAAAATGGTAAATACAGAGAATCAGGAATATTGTTATAATATTATTTATAACAGTATTCCCTATGGCCTGTTAAAGGAGAAGCAACAGGTGGAAGCCTTAGGTACAGAATCACTGCGGCTGTCCTTTACCATAGAGACAACGGAGGAGGCATTGGGGATCCTGAAAGATTTCCAAAAGGTATACCAAAAGGGAGAAAAACCTGGAAACCGGGAGTTTACGAAAGGTCATTTTAAAAGAGGAGCCGAGTAAAGGCCTATGATTAATGTTATAGTAGAATTATCAAAATATGTTATCCTCACGCTTATGGTCCTGTATACTTTTCACTGTTTTTATATGGTGCGCAGGCAGGATGAGGAAGAGAAAAACGAATTGCTGCGAAAGCAGCTTGTTCTCACGTTTTTTATGGATTTCACCGCATTTCTGGTGATCTTCCTGAAAACGGAGAATTTTGAGGTTATTAATTTTTATATTAAAATGATGGTGTTCTTTGCTGTTATCCAGATTTTGTACAGGGTGTTTTATAAGAAGGCATCCCTGCTGCTGCTGAATAACATGTGTATGCTTTTGAGCGTTGGATTTATTATGCTGTGCCGTCTGGACATCAAAACTGCGGACAGGCAGCTGCTGATCGCAGCGGCAGCCAGCGCCATCGCGCTGGTGATCCCGGTGATGATAAGGAAGATGAAATTTTTGAAAAATCTTACCTGGGTGTATGCAGGCATTGGTATTGTCCTTCTCGCAGCCGTATTCGTGCTGGCAAGGACAACCTACGGAGCCAAACTGACTCTTATGGGAATCCAGCCATCGGAAGCTATTAAGATCACCTTTGTATTTTTTATGGCAGCCCTTTTGTGGAGGGATGCAAGCTTCAGGCGCCTTGTGGAGGCCACGATCGTAGCAGGGCTTCATGTGGGGATCCTGGTTCTGTCCAAAGACCTTGGAAGCGCTGTGATTTTCTTCGTGGTGTATCTGGTTATGCTTTATGTGGCATCAAAGAATGTGGGATATCTGGGAATCGGGCTTGCCGGAGGAAGTGTGGCTGCTGTCATCGCCTATTACCTTTTCGGCCATGTACGCCAGAGAGTCAGTGCCTGGAAGGACCCTATGGCTGTGTATCAGAATGAGGGCTACCAGATCGTACAGTCGCTGTTTGCCATAGGCACCGGGGGCTGGTTCGGCATGGGATTATGCCAGGGCTCGCCGGAGAAGATTCCTGTTGTAAAGAACGACTTTATCTTCAGTGCCATATGCGAAGAGCTTGGCGGTATTTTTGCCGTCTGCCTCATACTTGTGTGCATGAGCTTTTTTCTGATGATCGTAAACATAGCCCTGCAGATCAAGAATCCTTTCTATAAACTTATTGCACTTGGGCTTGGCACAGAGTATGCTTTCCAGGTATTTCTCACGGTGGGCGGTGCCACTAAATTTATTCCTATGACAGGTGTAACACTGCCGCTGGTAAGTTATGGAGGCAGTTCTGTCATGAGTACCATCCTGATGCTGGCGATTATCCAGGGCTTGTATATATTAAGGGAAGACGAGGACGAGGAAATTGAAAGACATCGAAAAGAAACAGCGCAAAGAGCTCGCGAAAGAGCAGAAGCTCAGAGAGCGGGAAGCAATTAAAAAGAGAAAAGCCCGCAACAGGGAATATACTTTTGTCTCCTATTTTTTCGTGCTGATTTTTGTCAGTCTGATAGGATATGTGATTTATTTTAACGGAGTAAAAAGTGAGGATTTTATCAACAGTCCTTATAATACCCGTCAGGATACTTTTTCTGACCGTGTTGTGAGAGGAAACATTCAATCCTCAGACGGAGAAGTGCTGGCTCAGACGAATGTGTATGACGATGGGACAGAAGAGCGGGTTTATCCTTATTCCAATATTTTTGCCCATGCGGTAGGTTATGATACAAATGGGAAGAGCGGTCTGGAGTCAGAAGCGAATTTTCAGCTTCTCAGTTCCCATTCCTTTTTCCTGGAACAGATGAAAAATGAGTTTTTAGGCCGGAAGAATATGGGTGATACAGTGATTACCACCTTGAGTGCCAATCTTCAGGTGACAGCGTACAATGCACTGGGGGACAGAAGGGGCGCAGTGGTGGCTATGGAACCGTCCACAGGCAGGATCCTGGCCATGGTGAGTAAGCCTGATTTTGATCCTAACCGTCTGGCCCAGGACTGGGATTACCTTGTAAGCGATGAGAATAACAGCAGTCTCTTGAACCGTGCAACCAACGGAGCTTATCCTCCCGGATCAACCTTTAAGCTTGTTACAGCCCTTGATTATTTCAGGACAAAAGGTACCTTTGAAGGCTATTCCTATCTGTGCCAGGGCAGTATTACAATGGATGAGCATACCATCCGCTGTTATAACGGTACAGTACACGGACAGGAGGATTTCTATTCAGCCTTTGCCAGTTCCTGCAACTGTGCATTTGCGGATATGGGCACGTATTTAGGCGGCAGCTCACTGAGGGATACCGCGGAGGATCTGTTGTTCAATAAGAAGCTTCCTCTTGACTCCTATAATAAAAGTTCATTTACTCTTGACGGCAGCTCAGTGACGCCGCTGATCATGCAGACGGCCATCGGCCAGGGCAATACATTGGTTTCCCCTATGCATATGGCGCTGATCACAAGTGCTGTTGCCAATGGGGGCGTCCTCATGAAGCCTTACCTTATAGACGCGGTAGTAAACAACGAGGGGCAGTCAGTGGATAAAACAGAAGCTTCTTCGTACAAGAGGCTGATGACCACCAATGAGGCAAACCTTCTCGGCAAGCTGATGAAGAATGTGGTGGACTACGGTACAGCCACAGGGCTGAGCGGGCGCGGGTATACTGCAGCAGGAAAGACAGGCTCAGCTGAATTTGACGAGAATGGTTCCAGCCATTCCTGGTTCGTGGGTTACTGCAATGTTGACAATCCTGATCTGGTTGTGTCCATTATTGTTGAAAACGGAGGAACAGGAAGCGAGGCAGCAGTGCCTATCGCGGGACAGATCTTCGATGCTTATTATTATAACTGACAGGTTCTTGTTGCCAGTTTTCTGAAAAAGAGGTATACTATATTCAGTTTATAATACACACGCATTACAGGAGGGATTGCAAAATGATAGAAGCAACGAGCTGTGGCGGTGTGGTAATTCATCGGGGTAAGATTCTGGCATTATATAAGTCTTACAAGAACCGTTACGAGGGCTGGGTATTGCCTAAGGGAACAGTGGAACTAGGGGAGACGCACGAACAGACCGCATTGCGGGAAGTAAAGGAAGAAGCAGATGTCAGAGCCTCCATCGTAAAGTATATCGGCAAGAGCCAATATAATTTCACGGTTCCGGAGGACATGGTTACAAAGGAGGTACATTGGTACCTGATGACGGCTGATAATTATCATAGTAGGCCCCAACGAGAGGAATATTTCGTAGATTCCGGGTATTATAAGTTTCATGAGATTTACCATCTGCTTCGTTTTTCAAATGAGAAACAGATAGTAGAGAAAGCTTATCAGGAATATCTGGAGATGCGCAGTACAGGCTTGTGGGGAAAACAGCATAAGTATTATTAACGGTAAAGAAGGGCTGTGTTTTTACGCAGCCCTGTTTAGATTTTCAGGAAATGGGAATCCTCTGTATGGTGAAGCATGACAGGAGTGCGGTGAGCCTTATGTTAAAATGGAAAAATAATTTATATATCGGGAAAAATGTGAAAAATTCCCGGAAGATCCAATTAAAAATTGATTCCGGTAAGCTGGTTCCGGGTATCTATCTCGTTACCATCTCTGACAATCCGGGGAATCTGCTGGAGATCATACCTGCACCTATGCTGCTCCAGAAGAGTGCATATGCCTTGTGCCCGGAGATCGTGGGATTGGCCAAAGGGAAAGACGAGGCTATGGATCTGGCGGCAGAAATTATTTTAGAAGTGTATCATGAAACAGGAAGCTTTCGGGTAGAAGAATATTTGAAAAACAGGTGAGTGGATGCTACATATATTATGGGTGGTGATAAAATTTATATTGATCGTGCTGGGAATCCTGCTGGGGCTTTTGCTTCTTGCAGTTCTTCTTCTTCTGTTCTGCCCGGTGAGATACCGTGCATCTGCCTGTAAGAAAGGAACAGACTGGAAGCTTGTAAGTGCAGACGCAGGTGTGAGCTGGCTTTTCGGCGGGATTTCCCTGAGGGTTTGGCTGGCAGAGGGAGTGAGACATGAACGTATCCGTATTCTTGGCATTCCTTTGGACAAACTTTTAAATTTGAAAAAGCACAGGAGAGAGAAAGAGAAGCCGGGAAAAAGCAGAGGCGCAAGGCAGGCTGACGCAGAGGAAGAAGTGAACGAGTTACAGGAAAAGCCTTTGCTTAAGGAATCCCCGGCTGAGGATCATCAAGAACATTCGCCCGAGGAGTATCAAGAACTTTCCCTCAAGGAGCATCAGGAACCGCCGTCCATACAGCAGCGGGAAGAGGAAAAAGCGGAGACAGGCGATAAAGATAAATCCCGGGAGCAATCGGAAGAAAAACAGGAATCCGGAGGATTATTCACACGTATCCTGGAGAAACTAAAGCAGATAGCAGCAGCGCCTGTTGCGATGATAAAGAAACTGATCGCCATTCCAGGACTGGTGATCCAAAAAATCAGGAATATCGCGTTAACATTCAGAGGATTTTATGATAAAATGGACTGGTGGAAACAGTTTGTTTCCCATCCCAAGACTCAGGAGGCTATTTCCCTTGTGCGGAAGCATGCCGGAGGACTTGTGAAACATGTATTGCCCACAAAGATTCAGGGAACCCTCATAGTTGGAAGTGAGGACCCGGCCGTGACGGGGACGGTGCTTGCACTGCTTGGCATGTCCATACCTCTTCACAAAAATTGTATTGCTGTAACCCCTGTATTTGACGGAGAGAATATCCTGGAAGGGGATGTACGGCTCAAGGGCAGGATTTACGGATGGGTGCTGCTTAAGGCAGCTGTAACCATATATTTCAATAAAAATGTAAAATATGTCATCAGCCGATGGAAACATAAGGAGGGCTAAACTATGGAAAACGAAAACAACTTTAAGGAAACTGTAAATTCATTGTTTAAAGGAATGGACAGTTTTGTCTCTGCAAAGACAGTGGTGGGGGATGCCATACATGTGGGAGAGACCATCATCCTTCCGTTGGTTGATGTATCCTTTGGCGTGGGGGCAGGGGCCTTTGCCGGGGAGAAGAAGAACAACGGAGGCGGCGGTATGGCAGGCAAGATGACACCCTGTGCAGTCCTTGTTATCCAGAACGGGACAACAAAGCTTGTCAACATTAAGAATCAGGACGGGCTGACCAAGGTTCTTGATATGGTGCCGGATTTTGTGAATAAATTCTCAGCTAAAATGGGAGACAGTTCTGACGTGGAAGATATTTTTGAGAATGATGCTGACACACAGGGCGCCACAGAAGAAAAAACGGATAAAAAGAAAGATGCCCAGGACAAAGAAAAAGAATAATCATGTGCTCAGCCGCAGATTTCCTGCATACACTATAGTAAACCAAAGAGACGGGGCAGATGTGTTGTGGGAAGGCTTTTGGGACTGGTGTTGTTTTTTATAGGCATAGGAATGGTTATTGGACTTTTGATCGCAGAGAGTATTATCGTGGTGATTGCCGCGGCTGTCTGTCTGCTCTGCGGATATCATTTGTTCTGCCGATAATTAGGTATGTGGGAGAGAGTCCTGCATACCTGTTTTTTTGACTTTTTGCCGGGTACAGCGGTTCTGGTCCCTGTGCCCGGCGAAAAAAGGCAAAAAAATACCCCCGCAATATGCGAGGGCAGGGTGGGTCTTAGGCTCTTCTTAAGCTCTTTCTACTTTTCCGGATCTCAGGCAAGAAGTACATACATACATCTTTTTAGCTGCACCGTCAGCAGTTTTAACTTTTACGGATTTTACGTTGGATTTCCACATCTTATTGGATCTTCTATGGGAATGACTCACATTGTTTCCGAAATGAGCACCTTTTTCACAAATTGCGCATTTAGCCATGATAGCACCTCCTTGACGCTTTTTTTCAACAGATTTCATTTTAACAGAAGAAATGGGCTTTTGCAAGCAAAAAAAGGAAAATTGTAAAAATAATATTTCTTTTTCCCGGAAAAGAGGTTATAATACAGATACACACAATTTGAAAGTAATGGAGGTAACCATATGAATGGACGTATAGATTCCGGATTAGGCCAGATTGTCATTGATACGGATGTGATTGCGACCTATGCAGGAAGCGTTGCTGTGGAGTGTTTCGGTATTATAGGCATGGCAGCGATGAGCATGAAGGACGGTCTTGTGAAGTTACTGCGCAGAGACAGTCTGCAGCACGGTATCAGTGTAACTATTACCGAAGAGAATAAAATCCGCCTCGATTTCCATGTCATCGTGGCATATGGCGTGAATATCAGTACCATTGCAGACAATCTTGTCAGCAATGTAAAATATAAAGTCGAAGCCTTTACCGGCATAGATATTGAGAAGATCAATATTTATGTGGAAGGCGTGCGGGCGATAGATTAGGAATAGAGGAGGAACTTGTGGTGAATAATCAAACCATAGATGCCAAAATACTTTCCAGAATGTTTCTGGCCGGTGCCAAGAACCTGGAAGCGAAGAAAGAATGGATCAACGAATTGAATGTGTTTCCTGTACCTGACGGTGACACCGGTACCAATATGACCCTTACTATTATGTCAGCGGCAGCAGAGGTTAGTGCACTTACATCTTTTGATATGGAAACACTGGCTAAGGCCATTTCGTCAGGCTCCCTGAGAGGTGCCAGGGGAAATTCAGGAGTTATCCTGTCCCAGCTTCTTCGTGGATTCACCAGAGGTGTGCGTAAGCTGGAGGAACTGGATGCACCGGCTATCGCAGCCGCTATGGAGAAAGGTGTTGAGACAGCCTATAAAGCAGTAATGAAGCCTAAGGAAGGCACTATCCTCACCGTAGCCAGGGAAGCAGCGGCAAAAGCCGTTGAAATTGCAGAGGATAGTGATGATTTGGAGGGCTTCTTTCATGAAATCCTTGCCCATGCAGAGGACACGCTTGCCAGGACACCGGAGATGCTTCCTGTTCTGAAAGAGGCAGGGGTTGTGGATTCCGGCGGACAGGGACTTGTGGAAGTGTTCCGCGGAGCCATTGACGGATATCTGGGCAAAGAAGTGGATTATTCCGAATTCAGCAAGGTAGGGGGAGGACCGGCTGTCACGAAGATTACTCCCCAGGCAGAGGCTGATATCAAGTTTGGTTACTGTACTGAATTTATTATTCTCCTTGATAAAGAACTGCCGGAAGAAGAGGAGCACAATTTCAAAAAATTCCTCACCTCAATCGGTGATTCCATCGTACTTGTGGCAGATGATGAGATCGTAAAGGTACATGTCCATACAAACCATCCCGGTGAGGCTATTGAACGCGCCTTGACTTATGGTGCCCTTTCACGCATGAAGATTGACAATATGAGGGAAGAACACCAGGAGAAGCTGATCAAGGATGCAGAGAAGCTTGCCAGGGAGCAGGAGGCTTTAGAGAATCAGCAGGAAGAGGCACAGCCTCCTAAGGAGGTAGGGTTTATTTCTGTTTCTGCAGGAAACGGCCTGACAACTATATTTAAAGATTTAGGCGTGGATTACCTCATCGAAGGCGGACAGACCATGAATCCGAGTACAGAGGACATGCTCAATGCCATTGCCAAAGTAAATGCCAGGACAGTATACATTTTCCCGAACAATAAGAATATCATCCTTGCTGCCAACCAGGCCAGGGATCTGACTGAGGATAAGGAGATCGTGGTGGTTCCCACCAAGACGATCCCACAGGGGATCACAGCTTTGATCAGTTATGTGCCGGAGAAGGATTCCGCAGAGAACATGGAGGCTATGATGGAGTCCGTGTCCAAGGTAAAGACAGGACAGATCACTTACGCTGTTCGTGACACCAGAATTGATGATAAAGAGATCCATGAAGGAGATATCATGGGAATCGGCGACAAGGGAATTCTGGCTGTGGGAGCTGACAAGTCGCAGGTGGCACGGGATACTGTGGCTGCTATGATGGAGGACGATTCTGAGATCATAAGCATATATTACGGAGCGGATGTGACAGAGGAGGAAGCTGAGACCCTGTCAGAAGCTTTGGAGAAGGAGTATCCTGACTGTGAAGTGGAGATCAATATGGGAGGACAGCCCATATATTATTATGTGATCTCTGTGGAATAAGGGAGATTGTCTGATAGAAGTGATAAGGCGGAGGGAGACTTCCGCCTTTTTCTTTGTATACCAGGAAATTACTCCGCTTTGTTCTATACCGGGAAAGAAATCCATATTGGAGGATGATATGAAAAAACCACTGCGAGAATTAAAAGGGGTAGGAGAAAAAACTGAAAAATTATTCCAAAGGGTGGGAATTGCAGATACAGACGACCTGCTTCACTACTATCCGCGAAATTATGAGACTTATGAGGAACCCAAGGAAATCGCAGCCTTGGAAGAGGGAACAGTGGCGTCAGTCCAGGCCACTGTGATGACAGGGGCTTATGTCACCCAGGTAAGGAACCTGCAGGTGCTTTCTGTTACAGTGGGAGATAAGAGCGGTAAACTTCCGGTAGCATGGTTTAATATGCCATATCTCAGGAGCACATTGAAAAAGGGAAGTGTGTTTGTCTTCCGGGGCAGAATTGTAAAAAAACAGGGAAAGCTTAAGCTTGAGCATCCTGAGATATTCACCCCTGCCGCCTACCAGGACATTCTGCACAGTATGCAGCCTGTATATAACCTTACTGCAGGCCTCTCCAACAAGACAATTGTAAAGCTTATCCAGCAGGTGCTGAAGGAACAGCCGTTACAGACAGAATATCTGCCTGACGGAATGAAGGAGCGGTACCATCTGGCAGATTATAATTATGCTGTCCAGACCATTCATTTTCCGGGAAATATGCAGGAATTGCTCACAGCCAGAAAAAGACTGGTCTTTGATGAATTTCTTCTTTTTATCCTGGCTGTGCAGCTGCTGAAGGAAAAGACAGAAGAGGCGGAAAATGTTTTTCACATGAAGCCTGTATGGACCACGGAGCAGATGATAGAAAATCTTCCTTACGCCCTCACAGGTGCCCAGAAAAATGTTTGGCATGAGATTGAGAGAGATTTATGCGGACAGGCTCTGATGTCCAGACTGGTCCAGGGAGATGTGGGAAGCGGAAAGACGATCCTTGCTTTTTTGGCAATGGTCATGACAGTGGAAAACGGATATCAGGCAGCCTTGATGGTTCCTACGGAGGTGCTGGCCCGCCAGCATTTTGAGGCATTTACCAAGCTTATGGAGGAACAGGGGATCACATCCTGTCATCCTGTACTGCTCACCGGATCCACGACAGCAAAGGAGAAACGGCAAATATATGGGGAAATTGCATCCAAAGAGGCTGATATCATCATCGGGACTCATGCCCTTATCCAGGAGAAGGTGGTTTATAACAATCTTGGCCTTGTGATCACAGACGAGCAGCATCGTTTCGGGGTGAAGCAGAGAGAAGCCCTGACCACAATGGGAAATCCTCCCCACGTATTGGTCATGAGTGCCACACCTATACCCAGGACTTTGGCCATCATTCTGTACGGAGACTTAGATATCTCAGTGATCGATGAGCTTCCGGCCAGGCGGCTTCCCATAAAAAACTGTGTGGTAGGAACCTCGTACAGGCCTAAAGCATATGCTTTTATAGAAAAGCAGGTACAGGAAGGAAGGCAGGCATACGTAATCTGTCCAATGGTGGAAGAAAGCGAAGGCCTTGATGCGGAGAACGTCCTTGATTACAGCCGGAAGCTGAAAGAGGTTCTTCCGGATGATATTACAGTGGTACCCCTTCACGGAAAAATGAAGCCAAAGGAAAAGAATCAGATCATGGATGCTTTCGCAGCAGGGGAAATAAAAGTATTAGTGTCGACTACTGTTGTGGAGGTAGGCGTGAATGTGCCAAATGCCACTGTTATGATGGTGGAGAATGCGGAAAGATTCGGTCTTGCCCAGCTTCATCAGCTGAGAGGCCGTGTGGGAAGAGGAGAACATCAGTCATATTGCATTTTTATGCAGGGAAATGATGTCCAGGAGACATCCAAGCGTCTTGAAATCCTGAATAAATCCAATGACGGATTTTATATTGCAGGGGAGGATCTGAAGCTTCGGGGACCTGGGGATTTGTTCGGGATCCGTCAGAGCGGACTGATGGAATTTAAAATCGGCGATATTTATAATGACGCAGATATCCTGAAAAAGGCAAGTGAGGCAGCCGGTGAAATCCTTTGTCTGGACAGTGATCTGAGCCTTCCCCAGCATGGTGCTTTACGGGAAAAATTGTTGTCGTACATGAAGGATGACCTGCAAAATTTAGGACTGTAGTGAAATAAAATCTTGCAAAAGTTAAAAAAACGTAGTATCCTAGTCACGTAATAAATTATTTTCACCTTGTAAGGAGGCTATCATATGGCTACAAAAACAACTACAAAGAAAGCAGAACCTGTTGCAACAACTGCAAAGACAGCTCCTGTAAAAGAGGCTCCTGCAAAATCTGTAGCTGCCGCACCAGTGGAAGAAGCTGTGAAAGCTGATCCAGTGAAAGCAGAAACAGCAAAAGCAGCCGCAGCAAAGAAACCAGCTGCCAAAACAGCTGAAAAGAAACCAGCCGCAAAGAAGACAACTACCACTAGAAAAACCACAGCCAGAAAAACTGCTGCCAAGAAAGCAGAAGTTACGGCTAGCACGGAAGTTTACGTTCAGTTCTGGGGCAAAGAGGTATATGCAAAAGACGTAGTTGAGAATATCAAGAAAATCTGGACTGAAGAAATGGGCAAAAAAGAAGAGGATCTTGTAGACTTAAAAGTATATATCAAACCGGAAGATAACGGAGCACATTATGTCATCAACGGTGACGTAACTGGCTTCATCGGATTATAAGACCGGTAATGTAAACGTGTTTTAATGTACTTAGAAAAGGTCTGGCTAACCTTTTCAGGAATGCATGAGAAAAAAGCTCAGGTGACAATTTGTTGACACCTGAGCTTTTTTCATTCAATTCAATGCAATTAAGTCACAAGTTTTCTAGCTTAGAAATTTGTGGACTGTCCGTTGGACATCTGACGTTCCTGTGCCTCAATCATTTTCTTTACCATATAGCCGCCTACGCTTCCGTTCTGTTTGGAAGTAAGGTTTCCGTTGTAACCGTCTGTAAGCGGTACACCTAATTCGTTGGCTACCTCAAATTTGAAACGGTCTAATGCACCTTTGGCTTCTGGTACTACTGCTCTGTTTGAAGAACTATTGTTTGACATGATTCATTTCCTCCTTGGTTGTTTTTGTTTGTTTGATGTTACAATGCTAGTATGCGAAGATATAAAAATAATACACTAGAAGTTCTTGCATGTATTACCATTATTTTGTAAATCCTTTTTCCGGGAGATCTGATAAATGACAATTATTAACTTTCTATGAATTTTGTATATTTTGTAAGATTTAATTGCACTTCTTTTAGACATTTGTTATAATGTGCATTAAAGTTAGATTTAATTGATAAAAAAAACACAAGAATGTAATTGGTGAAGATGGAGAGGTAGACTATGAATTTAGGTATCATTGCACACAACAGCAAGAAAGTTCTCATTGAAGATTTCTGTATCGCCTATAAAAATATTCTTGCAAAGCATGAGGTTTATGCGACAGGGACTACTGGGAGAAGAATAGAAGAGGCTACCAGCCTTCATGTGCATAAGTTTTTGGCAGGGAGTATCGGCGGCGACAAGCAGTTTATGGAGATGGTGGAGCGCCAGGATTTAGATATGGTGATTTTGTTTTATAACCCGGTTATGATCGATCTGAAGGAACCGGACATCAACAGTATAGTGAAACGCTGTGATCAGTACAATATCCCTGTGGCAACCAATATTGCTACGGCAGAATTACTTATTTTAGGACTGGCCCGCGGAGACCTGGATTGGAGACTGAATTTAAAATGAGAGTCATAGCAGGCAAAGCCAGGCGTCTGAATTTAAAGACAGTACCTGGAACAGACACAAGACCTACGACGGACCGTATTAAAGAAACTTTGTTCAATATCCTGCAGCCTGAACTTTTGGACTGCAGTTTTCTTGATTTGTTCAGTGGAAGCGGTGCAATCGGTATAGAGGCCCTGAGCCGGGGCGCCGCATATGCAGTATTTGTGGAGAAGGATCCCAGGGCCTGTACATGCATCAGGGAAAATCTCTCATTTACAAAACTCTCAGAAGATGGTAAACTTTTGAACATGGATGTGCTGCAGGCACTCCGTTCCCTGGAGGGCCGGGAGCCCTTTGATTTTATTTTCATGGATCCGCCTTACGGCAAGGAACTGGAGCGTCAGGTATTGGAATACCTGGAAAGCAGCAGCATAGCAGATGAGAATACGTTGGTTATTGTGGAGGCAGATCTGGACACTGACTTTGCCTACGCAGGATCAATGGGTTTTCAGCTGCTCCGCACAAAAGAATACAAGACAAATAAGCATGTTTTTTTGAAAAAGAGAAAGTGAGAGAAAGTACATGGTAATAGCAGTTTATCCGGGAAGCTTTGACCCGGCTACGTATGGACATCTGGATGTGATAAGGCGCGCCAGCGTATCTTTCGACAAAGTTGTAGTGGGTGTTTTGTATAATTCTACAAAAAGTCCGTTGTTTTCTGTGGAAGAACGTGTTAATATACTAGAAAAGGCAACAAAAGACATCCCTAATGTGGTTGTGAAACCATTTAACGGATTGTCAGTTAATTTTGCCAGAGAAAACAATGCTCAGGTTATCATCCGTGGTCTTCGGGCGGTGACTGACTTTGAATATGAGCTGCAGATGGCTCAGACTAACCGCGTTCTCGCGCCGGATATCGATACCGTATTCCTGACAACAAGTTTGGAGTATGCTTATTTAAGCTCCACCATCATGAAGGAAGTAGCCCTTTTTGGAGGAGATTTAAGTAAATTCGCACCGCCTGAGATCACTGATGCGGTGAAGGCTAAATTGTACGAAGAGAAATAGATAAAATAAGGAGAGTGTACTATGAGCAGCAGAATTGAACAGATCATTGAAGAAATCGAGGAGTATGTAGACAGCTGTAAATACCAGCCGCTTTCTACAACGAAGATTGTCGTAAATAAAGAAGAGATAGAAGAACTTTTGCGTGAACTCCGTCTCAAGACACCGGATGAGATCAAACGTTATCAGAAGATAATCAGTAATAAAGACGCTATATTGGAAGATGCCCAGGCAAAGGCGGACAGCCTCATTGCAGATGCCCAGACTAAGGCACAGGAGCTTGTAACCCAGCATGAGATCATGCAGAAGGCTTACGCACAGGCTAATGAGACGATCAATGCGGCTAACAAGCAGGCTCAGGAGATTCTGGATTCTGCTACCCAGGATGCCAACAGCATCCGGTTAAGTGCCATTACTTATACAGATGATATGATGGCGAACATCGGTTCTGTACTGAATCAGACCTTAGAGGATGCCGGCGGGAAATATAAGGCATTTATTGAAGCACTGCAGAGCTGTCTGGAAGTGGTTAACCAGAACCGTCAGGAACTTGCACCGCAGACAGCACAGGCAGCAGCGATCTCTAGTTCCTACCACGGTGAGGAAGAAGAGGATGACGCTCTTTTAGATGATCTGACTGAAAGTTAATACTAGGATTGCCGTGAAAACGGCATTCAAACATTTGGCGGCTGCGTAGGGAAGGATAGATAGCTTTCCTGCTAAGACGCTTTTGGTCTGTGCCATAATGCACAATCCTCCGAAGGCTGTCATAGTTACTGCGCACAAGTATTGTGTCTGGAAGGGCAGACCGGAGCCGGCCAGCTGGTACAGTCCTGTTGTGATTTCTGTGGTGCCAAGGAGAAGATATTTTCCTATAGGTGCAAAAGGCCAGTAATGACTGATACAGGATGCCAGGATAGAAAAAAGAAGAATATATCCACCCAGACGGGTAATTGTTTCAAATCCGTTCATAATAGAGACATCAATGATGGCTCCAGGCGAGCCGGCATGAGGTGTCTCTTTTTTTAAGACTGAAGCTGCATCCGGTATTATTGTTTTGTTTCTATAGACAATAAATCTGAAAAAAAGCATACACATGAAATCCGACAATATCAGGATAAGAAGAATTTCTTTCAGGCTGGCTTTTCCGTCCAGGCAGATTTGTGCCAGGTAAGTGGTGATAAAAGCGGGACTGGCATTGTTGCAGAATGTGAGAAGATATTCCGCTTCCCTCCGGCTGATCTTGCCATACCGGTACAGGTCCGAGGCAAGCTTGGCCCCCATGGGATAACCGCAGAGCATTCCGAGAAGAAATGCATAGGCTCCCTGAGGCGACAGTCCCAGGGCTTTTTTCCAAAATTTCTTTAAAGGAGAAAGAATTTTTTCAATTCCATCAGTATGTATAAGAAATCCGGTTAAAATAAGAAAAGGAAGCAGGGTTGGGATCAAAGTGTTCAGCCATAGCTTCATCCCTTCCCTGGAAGCTGCCAGTGCTTCCTGAGGATACTGCAGGAGAAACAGAAGGAGCAGCAGCACTCCTGCCACGGTTAATTTTCGTTTCATACACGCCTGTTTCTGTTTTTTAAAAGTATATGGCGTTCGATGAAGATAAATGATTAATATGTAACTGTGAAATATTGGATAGTTGCATATAAATAATGAATTGGAGGTAGAGAAATGTCAGTATTAGAAAATTGTGAACCTAAAAGAGTTTTTCATTATTTTGAGGAAATATGCAAGATTCCCCACGGCTCCGGAAATACAAAGCAGATCAGCGATTATCTGGTGCAGTTTGCCAAGAGCCGCGGCCTTAAGTATGTGCAGGACGAAATGAACAATGTGGTCATCTACAAACCGGCATCTGCAGGCTATGAAGATGCTCCGGTCGTTATCCTTCAGGGCCATATGGACATGGTATGTGAGAAACGCCCGGATGTAGATCATGACTTTACAAAAGACGGACTGAATATTTCAGTAAAAGACGGGTATATTTCCGCTAACGGCACCACCTTAGGAGGCGACGACGGTATTGCTGTGGCTTACGGCCTGGCGATCCTTGAAAGCGATGAGATCAAACATCCTGCCTTGGAGGTTGTGGTGACAGTGGACGAGGAGATCGGGCTTCTGGGAGCAGAAGGCATCGATTGCAGCGTTCTCAAGGGAAGAAGATTTATCAATCTGGATTCTGAGGCAGAGGGAAGTCTGTGGATCAGCTGTGCAGGCGGAGCGACTGCCATCAGCCGCATACCTGTTCAGCGCGTTGAGGCTGAAGGAGAGAAGCTTCAGGTGAAATTCTGCGGTCTCCTGGGCGGTCATTCAGGCGCTGAAATTGACAAGAACCGTGCCAGCGCTAATATCCTTATGGGGAAATTCCTGTATGGTCTGAAAAAACATGTATATTATGAAATCATATCCCTGGAAGGCGGCAGTAAAGACAATGCCATCACACGAGAATCCACAGCGGAAATCATCGTGTCAAAAGAAGAGGTTGAGGCGGTGAAATCTTATGCCGCAAATCTTGAAAACCGTTTGCGTGAAGAATACACAGGTACAGATGAAGGAATTACTATTATTGTCACAGAGCTTGGAAATTCCAAGGAAATGGCCCTTCATCCCACAAGCAGGGAGAAAGTCCTGTTTTATCTTATGAATATACCCTTTGGTATCCAGAAGATGAGCGGGACCATTGAAGGCCTTGTGGAGACTTCCACAAATCTTGGTATTTTGAAGCTGACAGAAGATGAACTGCTTGCAAGCTCCGGCGTGCGCAGCTCTGTTGAGGCGGCCAGGGATGCTCTGTCTGACAAGATTGAGTATCTGACTGAATTTCTGGGAGGAGATTATGAAGTCAAAGGTTCCTATCCTGCATGGGAATACCGCAAGGTTTCCCCTCTCCGTGACAAGATGGTTGAGGTTTACCGCCAGGAATACGGAGAGGAACCTAAGGTGGTTGCCATCCATGCCGGTCTGGAATGCGGCCTGTTCTACAAAAAAATGGAAGGCCTTGACTGTGTTTCCCTGGGACCTAACATGAAGGACATCCATACATCTGAGGAAGTTCTTGACATCGCATCCACAGAACGAGTGTGGAATTACCTGTTAAAGGTTCTGGAGAGCCTGAAGGATTGATACAGCAGTACATGCCCCGGCGGACCGCCGGGGTATTTTTATGCCGGACAGACGTATGTGTCCAGGAGCCATTTTTAGTTCTAAAGTGACAAAGCCTCTCATATACTATATAGGATATGGGAGGTGCAGCATGAAAGCTGGCTGGAAAAAATGGCTTTTGGCAGTGCTTTTTTTAATGGTTTCTGTCACAGCATTGCAGATGCTCATTCAGGAACGAAGTGAGGCGTCTGTCCTTAAAGCAGACAGCTGTGAGCAGTCGGGTTTCCGCAGACAGCAGTTAAAACCCGGACTTTATGAAAAAATCTTAAGCTTGTCAGAAGGAAAGGGGAATTTTGCAGATATTCTTACATCCACTATGCTTCAGGGGAAATTCACCCCTGACACAGTATCCTGTGAAAATGAACCTTATCTTAAATATAAGCGGGAAGAATATTATCTGCTCCGCAGCCGCTACGAGGCAGTCTGGTCAGATCTTGTTTATTTTCCCATACCAAGCCAGGATATTTTCTTTGAGGACAGCTTCGGAGAACCCAGGGAATACGGGGGAAAACGGGTGCACGAAGGGACTGATCTTTTCGGAACAACAGAGGAGTCGGGCTATTATCCAATACTCAGTATGACAGACGGAGTGGTGGAGAAAAAGGGATGGCTGCCTCTGGGCGGTTATCGTATCGGTATCCGTTCTCCTCATGGGGGATATTTTTACTATGCACATTTGTCGGATTATGAAAAAGAATTCAGCATAGGCGAAGAGGTGAAAGCCGGTGATATTTTAGGCTATATGGGAAATACCGGCTATGGCCCGGAAGGAACTATGGGGCAGTTCCCGGTCCATCTCCACCTTGGGATTTATATCAAAACACCCCATCATGAGGAACTGAGCGTTGACCCTTATTGGATTTTGCGCGCTGTCCGGAAAAATATTAGAAAGTACAGATATTGACGAGAAATTTTCCTGAATCTATGTTATAATGATAAAATGTATGGAAATATAAGGAGCGATCAGAATGGAAATACAGTTATGGAGAAGCATCTTATGCCCCTACGAACTGGCAGTCAGAGAGTTGATTGTCAAATTTGAACACATCATCAATGAGCACAAACAGAATGACTTATATTCTCCCATTGAGCAGGTAAGCGGCCGGATAAAGAGTGTATCCAGCATCCTGGAGAAGATGCAGCGCAAAAATATACCCATGGACCGCATGGAAGAGGAAGTTGAGGATATTGCCGGGATCCGTATTATCTGCCAGTTTGAAGAAGACATTGATACTGTGGCCGGGATTATTTCAAACAGGGCAGATATGACCATCAAAAGCGAGAAGAATTATCTCAAACATATTAAGCAGAGTGGTTACCGAAGCTACCATCTGATTATTTATTATACAGTGGAAACCATAAATGGTCCTAAGAAGCTCCAGGTGGAGATACAGATACGTACTATGGCCATGAATTTCTGGGCGACCATTGAGCACTCCCTGCAGTATAAGTATAAGGGAGATATGCCGTCCCATGTGACAGAGCGTCTTAGCAAGGCTGCAGATGCCATCATTTCCCTTGACCATGAGATGTCGTCTGTGAGAAACGAGATCATGGATGCACAGAATTCCTCCCAGATGCAGTCCAATCTGGTAAGGGATATCCTGATCAATATCGAAAATCTTTATAAATTGTCCAATAAGCGGGAAGTTATGAAGATACAGGATGAGTTTCTGCGTGTGTTCAGAACCAAGGATCTCCAGCAGCTGGAGCGTTTTCACCGGCAGCTTGATATTATTGCAGAGGGCTACCGGGCACAGGCTGTACAACATAATATATGAGGAAGTACAGCCGTTCAGCACCCTATATGAGAAGCAGGATCATTTATTCAGACAAAGAGGTACATATGCTGAAAGACATAAAAGCAGTAATTTTTGATTTGGACGGGACCTTGGTAGATTCGATGTGGGTCTGGTCCCAGATAGATATTGATTATCTTGGTTCCTACGGAATTTCTGTGCCGGAGGATCTGCAGGGGATCGTAGAGGGAATGGGATTTACGGAAGTGGCGCTCTACTTTAAGGAGAGGTTTAATATCCCTGATTCCATTGAGACGATCAAGAAGACCTGGCAGGGCATGGCCATGGATAAATATTGCAGGGAGGTGCCTTTGAAGCCTGGTGTGGCAGTATTTCTGCCGTATCTAAGAGAGAGGGGAATCTCCATGGCAGTGGCATCCAGCAATGATTACGGACTGATCGAGGCAGTGCTGAAAAGCCACGGCATCAGGGAGTATTTCGGAGGCATTGTAACAGCCTGTGAGGTTAATAAAGGGAAACCGGCCCCGGATGTGTACCTGGAGGCGGCCAGGCGCCTTGGCGTTGAGCCGAAGAACTGTCTTGTGTTCGAGGATATTGTTGCAGGTGTCCAGGCTGGGAAGGCGGCGGGTATGGCTGTCTGTGCTGTGAGGGATGATTACAGCATACCCCAGGAAAAAGAGAAAAGGCTGTTTGCCGATTATTACATTGATTCTTATGAACAGGTGATGACAGGCACACATGAGGAAATATAGATGCAGGAATTTTTACCAGTAACAAAAGAAGAAATGACGAACAGAGGGTGGAACCAGGCGGACTTCGTCTATGTGACCGGGGATGCTTATGTGGACCATCCTTCCTTCGGGACTGCGATCATCAGCCGTCTTTTAGAGAGCAGAGGCTACCGTGTGGGAATCATTTCCCAGCCGGACTGGCGGAAGAAAGAGAGTATCCAGGTGTTTGGGCAACCACGCCTGGGTTTTCTTGTGACAGCAGGAAATATGGATTCCTTAGTGAACCATTACACCGTATCCAGAAAGCACCGCCAGAAGGATGCTTATTCTCCCGGGGGAAAAATGGGTCTCCGTCCTGACCGGGCAGTGATCGTATACAGCAATCTCATACGGCAGACCTACAAAAAGACACCTGTCATTCTGGGAGGGATTGAAGCCAGTCTCCGAAGGCTGGCCCACTATGATTATTGGGATAATTGTGTGAAGCGGAGTATCCTTTTAGATTCAGGGGCGGATCTGATCTCTTATGGGATGGGCGAGCATTCCATACTGGAGATAGCGGAGGCTCTTGACGGGGGGATTCCTGTGGAGGAGATCACCTATATTGCCGGTACGGTCTTTAAAGGCAGAGATCTTTCCCATGTATATGAGCCAATCCTTCTTCCGGCTTTTGACAGGGTACAGGAGGATAAAAAGGCCTATGGAGAGAGCTTTGCCGTCCAGTATAAGAATACGGATCCATATACAGCCAGACCCATGGCGGAGGCCTATGGCACAAAAGGGTATATCATTCAGAACCCTCCGGCTCTTCCCCTCACACAGGCGGAAATGGACGATGTATATGCACTGCCTTACACGGGAAAGTATCATCCCATGTATGAACAGGACGGAGGGATCCCGGCCCTGGAAGAGGTGAAGTTTAGTCTCACCAGTAACCGGGGATGTTTCGGAGGCTGCAGCTTCTGTGCTTTGACGTTCCATCAAGGAAGAATCCTTCAGACAAGAAGCCACGATTCCATCATAAACGAGGCAGTGAAGATGACAGAGGATCCTGATTTCAAAGGCTATATCCATGATGTGGGAGGACCTACGGCGGACTTTCGCCAGCCCTCCTGCCAGAAACAGCTGACAAAGGGGGTATGCAGGGACAAGCAGTGCCTTTTTCCTGAACCCTGCAGGAATCTTACGGCGGATCACAGCGATTACGTGTCGCTGCTGCGAAAGCTGCGGCAGCTGCCAAAGGTTAAGAAAGTATTTATCCGTTCCGGCGTACGTTTTGACTATGTTATGGCAGATCCGGACAAGACATTTTTAAGAGAATTGGTGGAGCATCATGTAAGCGGACAGCTTCGTGTGGCCCCTGAGCATGTGTCTGACCAGGTTTTGAAATATATGGGAAAACCTTCCCATGACATATACCAAAAATTTTTAGCAGAATATAATAAGGCAAATATGCGGACAGGAAAGAAGCAGTATGCAGTGCCTTATTTCATGTCTTCCCATCCGGGCTGTACTATGAAAGAAGCTGTGAAGCTGGCAGAGTATGTACGGGATTTAGGGTTCACTCCGGAGCAGGTGCAGGATTTCTATCCAACGCCCTCTACTTTGTCCACCTGTATGTATTATACAGGGATCCATCCCATAAGCGGGGAGAAAGTCTATGTCCCCAGGAGTCCCCACGAGAAATCGATCCAGCGGGCTTTGATGCAGTATAAGAATCCCGTGAACCGTGAACTGGTGCTGGAGGGACTGAAGCTGGCCGGACGTATGGATCTGGCAGGCTATTCCGCAAAGTGTCTCGTCAGGCCGGAAGGAGGCAGACCCCAGGAGGGAAACAAGGTTTTGAAGGAGAAACAGAAAAAGAAAACAATCCGTAATGTACACAAAAAGAAAAAACAGAATTAAGGAGTTTTCAGATGAGTGAATCCAGGAAGAAAAAGAATAAAATCCATAAAGGTGACTTCGGATATTTTGCCAATGAAAAAAAACGAAGGCTGATTTTTACTTCCATTTTATTGGGGGTACCTCTTTTGATATTTTTCACTGCATGGATCTATTTCGGCACCAGGATGACCATATGGACGGTGATCACTGTGGTGGGCTGTCTGCCGGCATGTAAATCCCTTGTGGGGCTGATCATGATATGGGTGCGTAAGCCTATGGATGAAGGCCTGTATAAGGAGATAAAAGCACATCAGGGAGAGCTTGTAATGTCTTATGAGATGTACATGACTTTTTATGAAAAAAGTGCTTACATTGATGCATTTGCCATCTGCGGAAATACAGTTGTGGGTTACAGCAGCGATCCCAAAATTGATGCGGAGTTCATGGCTCTGGAGGCACAGAAGATCATCCGTAAAAACGGGTATAAGGTCACAGTGAAAATTTTTAAGGATTTAAAGCCCTTCATGGAGAGGATGGATTCCATGAACGAGCACAGAGAATCCCTGGAGAGCGGAATAAAATTCGTGCCGGATGAGCGCTATCCTGATCTTTCAAGAAATGAGCTGATCAAGCACACCATACTGGCGATCTGTCTATAGGAGCAGCAATGAAGGAGTTTATAATAAAGGAAAATGAAGCGGGACAGCGTTTTGATAAATATCTTGCCAAGCTTTTAAAGGAAGCCCCCAAAAGTTTTTTCTACAAAATGATGAGAAAAAAGAATATAACCTTAAACGGCAAGAAAGCTGCCGGCAGTGAAATGCTGTGTCAGGGTGATACTGTAAAGCTGTTTTTAAGCGATGAGACTTATGATAAATTTTCGGGGGACAGGAAGGTTCAGCGTGCCGTGTGTCCTCTTGATATTGTATATGAGGATGAGGATGTGATCCTTATCAACAAGCCGGCAGGCATGCTTTCCCAGCCGGCGGATACAGACGAGCCGTCCCTTGTGGAATATCTTATCGGCTATCTGCTGGAAAAAGGAGAATTGACCGAGAGCGCACTCCGAACATTTAAACCGTCGGTATGCAACCGGCTGGACAGAAATACCAGCGGAATTGTGGCGGCAGGAAAAAGTCTTACTGGCCTTCAGCAGCTGTCCGGGCTGTTTCATGACAGAAGGGTACACAAATTCTATCTTTGTCTTGCAAAAGGTTCCATAAAAAGTGAAAAATATATCAAAGGATATTTGCATAAAGATGAAAAATGTAATAAAGTAGTGGTATATGAAAATAAAGTGGAGGGCGCGCTCCCTGTTGAGACGCGGTATGAGCCTTTGGGATGTCATGAAAATGTGTCGCTGCTCCGTGTAGAGCTGATCACGGGAAGGCCTCACCAGATCCGGGCTCATTTAGCCAGCATGGGGCATCCCCTTGCCGGGGACGCAAAATACGGCGAAAAAGAGTTTAACAGGCTTTATCGGGAGAAATATGGCCTGAAGCATCAATTACTGCATGCTTATAAACTGGAGTTTCCAAAGACTGAGGGGAAATTGGAACGATTGTCCGGTAAAATATTTATTGCGCCGGTGCCGGAGCTTTTTCACAGAATCATCAAAGAGGAAAGACTAGAGGAGAGATATAATGAAAATTTGGGATGAGATTTGGGATTATGTAAAAATGATTATTTTTGTTGTGGTCGTGGTTCTGATCGTTAATAACGTGGTGCTGATCAACGCGAAGATTCCGTCAGAGTCTATGGAAAAGACAATCATGACAGGGGACCGTATTTTCGGCTTTCGTCTTTCCTACGGTGTAAACCTGGATCTGTTCGGTAATAAGATCACCAAAAAGTTAAAAGACCCCGAACGCTTCGATGTTGTTATTTTTAAATTTCCGGATGATGAATCCCAGCTTTATATCAAGCGTGTTATCGGCCTTCCGGGAGAGACAGTGGAGATTGTGGACGGAAAGGTTTATATAGACGGGGCAGAAACGCCTCTGGATGACAGCTTTACGCCTGAGAAGCCTATGGGAACTTACGGACCCTTTGAGGTGCCGGAGGATTCCTATTTCGTGATGGGAGATAACCGTGAGCATTCCAGTGATTCCAGGTTCTGGAAGAATCATTACGTAAGATTCGACGAGATCGTAGGCAAGGCGATCATCCGTTATTATCCTTCCATTAAACTGATCAAATAAGCAGGATAAAGGAGCAGATACATGGCAACCTGGAACAGCAGGGGCCTTCGCGGCTCTACATTAGAAGAACTGGTAAACAGGACAAATGAGCAATACCGGGAGAAGGGGCTGGCTCTCATCCAGAAGATACCAACCCCTATCACTCCTGTCAGGATAGATAAAGAGACCCGCCATATTACCCTGGCCTATTTTGAGCAGCGCAGTACGGTGGATTATATTGGGGCAGTACAGGGGATCCCTGTATGCTTTGATGCGAAAGAATGCAGCGCAGAGGTGTTTCCCCTGGCCAATATCCATCCCCATCAGGTGGAGTTTATGAGGGCCTTTGAGAAGCAGGGAGGTGTGGCATTTTTTCTTGTTTTATACAGTCAGCAGGATTTGTATTATTATCTTACACTCAGGCAGCTTCTTGTTTTCTGGGAACGGATGGAAGAGGGTGGAAGAAAGAGTTTCCGCAGGGAGGAATTGGATTCTTCTTTTTATCTGAATAAGAAAAACGGCTTTCTGGTACCCTATCTGGAGGGAATTCAGCTTGACCTGCAAATGCGGGATTGACAATTCTTTAATTATCCACTATAATCTTAAATAGTTTTTTGTGATAATATGGTAGCATGATAAAGTGATGAAATGTGATCCGTAGGAACATGATGGATATAGGAGGAAATAACATGCAGCGTATTTTTCATACACCGGAAGGTGTACGGGATATTTATAACGGAGAATGCAGCCAGAAGCGGAGCCTTGAGAAGAAGCTTCACCAGGTCTTCCGGCAGTTTGGCTATGAAGATATTGAGACACCTACTTTTGAGTATTTTGAGGTGTTCAGCAGGGAGGTAGGCACAATACCTTCCAAGGACTTATATAAATTCTTTGACAGGGAAGGAAACACTCTTGTCATCAGGCCGGATTTCACACCCTCTGTTTCCAGAGCCTGCGCCACTTATTTTTCGCCGGAAAAAGAGGTGGTGAGCCTTTGTTATACAGGAAACACTTTTGTGAATAATTCCAGCTTCAGAGGACGGATGAAGGAAACTACCCAGATGGGGGTAGAACGTATCGGAGATGAGTCGGCTGAGGCGGATGCCGAGATTCTGGCAATGACCGTAGAGTGTTTAAAGGCGGCAGGGCTTAAGGAGTTTCAGGTGAGTGTAGGGCAGGTGGATTATTTTAAATCTCTTCTGAAAGAAGCTGAGCTTGACGATGAAGCAGAAGAAAGGCTCCGGTCCCTGATTTCCCAGAAGAATTATTTCGGTGTGGAGGAATTGGTGGGAGAGCAGAAGCTTAAGAAGAATCTTGCCGCTGCCTTTTCGGAAATTCCACAGCTTTTTGGCTCTGGGGAGGTACTGGAGAAAGCGAAATCCCTTACAAATAATGCCTGCGCACTGGCAGCCGTGGCAAGGCTTGAAGAGATATATGAGATTCTCAAAGTATACGGCTGTGAGAAATATATTACCTTTGACCTGGGGATGCTCAGTAAGTATCAGTATTATACAGGGATCATTTTCCAGGCCTATACTTACGGCACAGGAGAGCCGCTGGTAAAAGGCGGGCGGTATAATGAACTCATGAAGCATTTCGGCAAGCCGGCAGCATCTATCGGCTTCGTCACTGTGGTGGACAATCTGCTGCTTGCACTTTCACGCCAGAAAATCCAACTTCCTACAGAGGAAGAAGTGACAGTGCTTACTTACAGGCCAGAGAACCGGGATGAAGCGATCCGTAAAGCGCAAAAGCTGCGTGAGGAAGGAAGAAATGTTGCATTACGTTTAGAGAAGGAGGCACAGCAGCCATGAGATATCTTACATTCGCATTGACAAAAGGCCGGCTGGCCCAGAAAACACTGGATATGTTTGAGAAGATCGGCATTACCTGCCAGGAAATGAGGGACAAAAATTCCCGTAAGCTGATTTTTGTAAATGAAGAATTAAAGTTAAAATTTTTTCTCGCCAAGGGTCCGGATGTTCCTACCTATGTAGAATATGGTGCTGCAGATATTGGAGTTGTAGGCAAGGATACCATTCTTGAGGAAGGGCGGAAACTGTACGAGGTTATGGATTTAGGTTTTGGCGCCTGCCGTATGTGTGTGTGCGGCCCTGAAAGTGCAAGGGCAGTGCTGGAGAATAATCAGCTCATCCGTGTGGCGACCAAATATCCTAATATTGCCAAGGACTATTTTTATAATAAAAAGCATCAGACAGTGGAGATCATCAAGCTTAACGGTTCCATCGAACTGGCGCCCATTGTGGGGCTGTCCGAGGTGATCGTTGATATTGTGGAGACGGGAAGCACGCTTAAGGAGAATGGGCTTAAAGTGCTGGAGGAAGTGTGTCCTCTGTCTGCACGGATGGTGGTAAACCAGGTGAGCATGAAAATGGAGGATGAACGCATCCGTAAGCTCATCTACGATTTAAGGGATGTTCTGTGATGAGGAGGAAACACTCAAGGTGTACCAATATGCCCAAAAACATTGGGCAGTAGGGAGGAAACACCCAAGGTGTACCAATATGCCCAAAAACATTGGGCAATAGGGAGGAAATATATATGCGTACTGTAATGTTGACCAGAGAAACTACCAAGGATATCCTGGAGAATCTGCTGAAGCGAAGCCCTAATAATTATGGGAGCTTTGAATCGGCAGTTGCAGATATCCTTGCCAGGGTTAAGGCTGAGGGGGATGAAGCTCTTTTTGCCTATACAAAGGAATTTGATAAAACAGAAGTGACCAAGGAGACGATCCGCGTCACTGAGGAAGAGATACAGGAGGCTTACGGTAAGGTAGACCCGGAGCTTATCCAGGTGATTCGAAAGGCCCTTGTGAATATCAGAAGCTATCACGAAAAGCAGCGCCAGAACAGCTGGTTTACAAGCGGAACCGACGGTACCATGCTGGGGCAGAAGGTGACAGCGTTAAACCGTGTGGGAGTCTATGTGCCCGGGGGAAAAGCTGTATATCCTTCCTCTGTTCTCATGAATATTGTGCCGGCCAAAGTAGCCGGGGTGTCACAGATCGTCATGACCACCCCTCCCGGAAAGGACGGAAAGGTGAATCCGTCTACCTTGGTTGCGGCCAAGGAGGCAGGGGCAGATGAGATTTACAAGGTGGGCGGCGCCCAGGCTGTGGGGGCTCTTGCCTATGGTACAGAAAGCATCCCGAAGGTTGACAAGATCGTGGGTCCCGGGAATATTTTTGTGGCACTTGCCAAAAAAGCTGTGTATGGTTATGTAAGCATTGATTCTATCGCAGGTCCAAGTGAGATCCTTGTCCTTGCCGATGAGACAGCGAATCCCCGCTATGTGGCAGCAGACCTGCTCTCCCAGGCAGAGCATGATGAACTTGCCTCAGCTATTTTGATCACTACCAGTAAAGAACTGGCAAAGAAGGTAGATGAAGAAGTAAAGGGCTTCGTGGAGGTACTTTCCAGAAAAGAGATCATTGAGAAATCTCTGGAGAATTTCGGGTACATCCTCATTGCCGAAAATATGGAGGAAGCCATTGATGCGGCAAATGAGATCGCATCTGAGCATATGGAGATCGTCACGAGAAATCCCTTTGAGGTTATGATGAAAGTGAAAAATGCAGGTGCAATTTTCATTGGCGAATACAGTTCTGAGCCTTTGGGTGATTATTTCGCAGGACCCAACCATGTACTTCCCACCAACGGAACAGCTAAATTCTTCTCACCCCTGTCTGTGGATGATTTTGTGAAGAAATCCAGCATTGTTTACTATTCCCGGGAAGCACTAGGGAAGATCCATAAGGATATTATACAATTTGCTGCTTCAGAGCAGCTTACGGCACACGCCAATTCCATTGCCGTGCGTTTTGAGGAAGAAGATAAATAATTTTCAGCCCCAGTGAATGTGGGCAGGAGGTATGGGGCCAGGCCCATACCAGAATAAAGCCGCAGTAACTGCGGCATAGGAGGTAAGGATGTCCAGAGAAGCATCAGTGGAGAGGAACACGAAGGAAACAGAAATTAAATTAAAGCTTGATCTTGACGGTAAGGGATATTCTGATATTGCCACAGGGGTGGGCTTTTTTGATCATATGCTTGACGGTTTTACACGTCATGGCTTTTTTGACCTCTGTGTGAGGGTACACGGGGATTTAAAGGTGGATGACCATCATACTATAGAGGATACCGGTATTGTCCTGGGAACGGCCATTAAAGAGGCTGTGGGGGATAAGAAAGGGATCAGGAGGTTCGGGAGCTGCATCCTGCCAATGGATGAGTCATTGGTGCTCTGTGCTGTGGATTTATCGGGACGGCCTTATTTTTCCTGGGATGCAGAGTTCACCTGTGAGAAAATCGGAGATATGTCAACGGAGATGGTGAAGGAATTCTTTTATGCCGTTTCTTATACATGCGGCATGAACCTTCACATCAAAGTGCTTTCCGGCGGAAACAACCACCATATGGCAGAAGCTATGTTTAAAAGCTTTGCAAAAGCATTGGATGAAGCGGTGTCTTATGACCCGAGAATTACGGACGTGCTCTCAACCAAGGGCAGTCTTGCATAAGGAGACGTATGAAAATGAACAAGTTAATGATTCCCTGCCTCTATTTACAATATGAGAAGGCTGTGACCGGTTTCGGCCAGAGAAATCTTTTTGGTGACGGTAATGTGGAGGCTCTGGCAAAGTTTTACAGTGACAATGGGGCTGATGAGCTGCTGGTGTTCGACTTTTCTTCTGAGGACCTGGAACATGAGAAGGCGATCGGAAAGATTAAGGATATCTGTGATGCCTCTGAGATACCGGTGATCGCAGCCGGCAACATCAAGCGCATGGAAGACGTAAAAAAGCTTATCTACGCAGGCTGCGCAAAGACGGTGCTGAATTTTTCAAAACAGAGCAATATTGAACTTCTGGAAGAGGTGTCCAAGCGTTTTGGCAAAGAAAAGATGGTGGTAAGTATTTCTGCCATCCAGGAATTTGCTGCCCATAAGGATTTGATCGAGAATTATGCCGGCGCTGTACTGGCATTGGACACTGTTCAGGACTCTATCGCTGAGGTGTCGTCTATTCCTGTGATCCTTCACACGGATGAAGGGCGTGAGGACATGCTTCTGGAGCTTCTCAAGACAAAAGCTGTAGGCGGTTTGAGCGGCGCTTATGTGAGCAGCCATGACACCGGGCTTCTTGATTTTAAGAACAAGTGTAAGGAATTAGGAATCTCTGTCAATACCTTTGAGAGTAATATCGCCTGGTCAGAGTTTAAGCTTAACAGCGACAATATGATTCCTGTGGTGGTGCAGGATTACAAGACGGATGAGGTGCTGATGGTGGCTTACATGAATGAGGAAGCCTTCCATACCACCTTGAAGAGCGGAAAGATGACATACTGGAGCCGCAGCCGGAATGAGCTTTGGACAAAAGGGCTTACCTCCGGCCATGTGCAGTATGTAAAATCCCTTACCCTGGACTGTGACAATGACACGATTCTTGCGAAGGTAGCCCAGGTGGGCGCTGCCTGCCATACAGGCAACCGCACTTGTTTCTTTAACACCTTGATAAAAAAAGAGTACGATGACACCAATCCGCTGCGGGTTTTCCAGGATGTATATGACGTGATCCTGGACCGGAAGGAACACCCGAAGGAAGGTTCATATACGAATTATCTCTTTGACAAGGGAATTGATAAGATTCTCAAAAAAGTCGGAGAGGAATGTACGGAAATCGTTATTGCAGCTAAGAATCCTGATAAAGAAGAAATCAAATATGAGATTTCTGATTTTCTGTATCACGTGATGGTTCTCATGGCAGAGAAAGGCGTGACATGGGAGGATATCACACGGGAGCTGGCAAGAAGGTAAAACAGTCACGAAGTGAACGATAATTTTTTCTAAAAAGCAGAAATTCATACTTGCACAAATTCCTCGATAGAAGTATACTGAAAATGTAGAAAGCTATTTATTGAATTCAGATAATGGAGGGATGCCACATGAAGAATTATGAGTTGATTCACGAGATATTTGATATGTGTAACGGAAAACCGGATTCCCAGATTTCCGAGATTGCAGCAGAGAACCTGGATGATTATATGAAAGACCACATCAGCCGTGCGGCTACCTGTGAGAAATCTGTTGATGACAATGGGGCAGTGGTTTATCTTGTTATGACAAACGGCCAGAAAGAACGTTATACATTCTCAGAAATTTAAATGACAATCACTGAAAACGGTTTTAAGCTAAAGCCGATAAAAGACACAGAGACATACCTGTAAAGGGTTTGCTTCTGTGTCTTTTTAAATTCAACTGCAGCCTTTATATTTGGCCAGCAGGCTGTCATACTCTTCTTTGATCCCCCGGTAGACTTTGATAATGGGGGAACATTGCCGATTTACTTCCTCCAGGATTTCGTCAAAATGCTGCTCCATCATATTTACGATTTCCTTGTTGATTTTTCCGTCTTCTGCCTGCTCTTTCAGAATGGATAAGGTCCGTTCCTTGGAAAATGATTTTTTATAACTCCGGGTGCCGATAAGGGCACTTACCATATCTGAGATTCCCACGATCTGTTCTTCCAGAGTAAGGTCGGAGGCGTCAATCCCCCGGGGATAGCCAGTGCCATCCAATTTTTCGTGATGTCTCAGAGCAATATTGGTGGTAACAGAATCAATAGTCCCATTAAGAATTTCCTCTGTAATATCTACATGAGTCCGCATAATTGTCATTGCCTGAGGGCTCAGTTTACCTGGAAATTCCAGTATTTCCACAGGAATGCCGATTTTTCCAAGGTCATGAAGCAAGGCTCCGTAGTATATGTGACTAAGACTGGAGGAGGGCAGTTTCATGAGGCGGGCTGTCTCACGGCTTATAAAAGTGGTGGTTATGGTGTGTGTAACTGTATGTTCGCTTCGGAAATCAATGGAATAAATGAGCATTTTTAAGTAATCATCGCTGTTTTCGTCGCTGCAGGAATCCTCATCCAGAAGGTCGTTGAGGTCGTGATATTTCATAAGGTTGTCAAGAACTTCCTGCGATGCTTCTGTCTGCAAAAACAAATCTACAATTTCCGGGGAAAACTTTGTGCCGGAAGATTTCTTAAGAAAACGAAGCAGTTTATCCTTATCCTGGGAACTTTCCCAAAATATATCCACTCTGTCCGCAATATGTATCATCTGGGCAAGATCTTTTTCCTTAACATCATATTGGGAGAGAGTAGTGATATTGGTGTGGTGATAAAGGACCGCCTCAGCATATCTGGATAAGGGGGACAGATATCTGAGGAATAAATAGCCGTAAATGGAATGTTCCCAGATATCATCACACTCGAAATCCAGCATCTTGTCGATTTCTTCTGTCTTATAAGCCCCGATATCATGAAGGATTGCTGTAAGACACTGCTCTTTATATTCTTTTGGGGAATAGCCGCCTTTTTGACGCAGCATGCCTGAAACCAGAAAAGCGACTCTGATTCCGTGGTTTACCAGGCGGCTGTCCACCCGGTTTAAGGTTCTTTGGATCAGTCCGCCGATACTGGCACTGCTCACAATTGCGTTTCTGCTCATAACGTTTCTCCTGTATTAGATTTACTTTAAGATATCAATCTGATTCATTATAACAGTTCTTGGAAGGTTGTACCATAATAAATTGTTGTATTTGTATATTTTAAATATATACCGGGAGACAACATCAGTAAAAAAAGCAGAGGAATAAGAATGGAAGGAACAGAGAATTAGATATTGTGTCATAATTTGCACAGTGTTATACTGTGAGTAAGATAGTGAAGCAAAGGATGGGGGATACAATGAGTAATGGAATAAAAAAACTGTTCCGGCCAGTGGACATGACCCAGGGGAAACCCTGGGAAAATATTGTGGCTTTTACAGTACCGCTGGTGATTGGGAATATTGCCCAGCAGTTATATAACACAGTGGACAGTATTGTTGTGGGAAAATATGTGGGAGATAATGCTCTTGCGGCAGTAGGGAGCGCAGGTCCTATATTAAATTTGCTGCTGGTTTTGTTTATCGGAATTTCAGTGGGAAGCAGTGTGATGGTTTCCCAGTATTTCGGAGCAAAACAGAGAGAAGAACTTTCTTCTACAGTTGGAAGCTGTATCACTTTAACGGCCATCGCCTCTGTTTTGATCATGCTTCTGGCGCCGTTCATAATCCGTCCGGCTCTGGAGTTTCTGAAAACACCGGACACGATCATTGAATGGTGTTCTTCTTACCTGCATATTTTATTTACCGGCATAGCAGGGGTGGCATATTATAATATTTTAAGCGGTATTCTAAGGGGACTTGGGGATTCGGTATCAGCTCTTATCTATCTGCTGGTGGCTACTGTACTGAATATCATTCTTGACTTATGGTTTGTTGCAGGGCTTGATATGGGTGTTGCAGGAGTTGCTTTGGCTACAGCTATAGCACAGGGAGTGTCAGCGGTGTTGTGTCTGTGGAAGCTGAGCCGTATGAAGAATATATTTGATCTCAAATTGGTTTACCTTAAAATACATAAAGTTCATGCCGTGAATATTGTGCGTTTAGGGTTGCCCTCCGGTGTGACACAGGCAATCTTTTCTCTGGCAATGGTCATTGTACAGTCTTTGACTAACAGCTTCGGGGAATTGTTTATCGCTGCCAATGTAATCGTTATGAGGGTAGATGGTTTTGCCATGATGCCTAATTTTTCCTTTGGTACAACTATGACTACGTATGCAGGGCAGAACGTGGGCGCAAGGGATTACCGCAGAGTGCAGCAGGGAGCTAAACAAGGGACACTTATCGCAGTTGGGACTTCAACGGTGATCACAGCTTTGATCCTTTTATTCGGAAGAGGACTTATGGGAATCTTTACAAATACAGGTGAGCTTGTAGATTTAAGTATGCGGATGATGTGTATACTGGCGGCAGGCTACATTGCCATGGCTGTGACTCAGAGCTTGTCAGGTATCATGCGCGGTGCAGGAGATACTATGACTCCTATGTGGATTTCCCTTATCACAACTGTGTGCATCCGCGTGCCCCTGGCCTATGGTATTTCCTGGCTTACAGTGACTCCTGACCTTCCTCACGGGCGGAGTGAATGCGTATTCGTATCCCTCCTGGTTTCATGGGTTCTGGGAGCAGTGATCACGGTTATCTTTTATAAAAGAGGAAAGTGGAAAATGAAAGCCCTTGGAAATACCGGTACTGACAAATAGAAGTTTAAAGTCAGGAACTTTGTGGCAGCAGGTACTTTAACCATGTTATTGGCCTGGCCGGCCCGTACTTTAAGTTAAGGATGAATATGGCAGGTGTTATGCAGAATACCTTCAAGTATTTTCTTATCCACATATTGAATGGGCAGAAACGGGGCGGGATTCAGGGTATGATCATTGATCTGTTTTTCGAACCAGATCACATCCCGCCATGCGCCGCACTTGAATCCGGTATTATGATAAACACCTGATTTTTTGAACCCGAAGTATTCATGGAGTTTTTCGCTGTTGGGGTTAGGGGAAGTAACGCAGCCGTATACATTCCGTATATTCTGGAGCTTCAGTATGTCTATCAGAGCCTGATAAAGGATTTTGCCCGTTCCGCAGCGCAGGCAGGATTTCTCAATATAAACAGAAAGTTCTGCATTCCATTGGTAAGCAGCCCGTTCCATATGCCTGTGGGCGTAGGCATATCCTATGATTTTGTTGTCTGATATACAGACGATGTAAGGATATTGGGAGGATATATTCCTGATACGTTGGCTGAATTCGTCCAGGGATGGGGTTTCATATTCAAAGGTGACGGCAGTATCTTTGATATATGGTTCATATATAGAAAGGATTTCTGCAGCATCATTTTCTTCAGCAAATCGGATTGTTTTCCCGGTCATTTTCAGTGTCTCCTTTTCTGGGGTTAAAATAATCTGTTTTGTTTATCATATCATAACCCGGAGGTTAAGTAAAATCTTGCAGCAGTTCAGGTCTGCCTGATCTGTTGCAGACTTTAAAGAGAGAAATTTAAAGCAGCCGCAGAAGAGTGTCTTTCTGCGGCTGCTGCCAGGTTTCGGGCTGATTGATCTATGGTAACAGCTCAGGCTTGCCTGATCTGTCACGGCCTATGAAACAGATGCTTCATAGATTTCCAGGATTGCTTTTTTCAGAACTGAGTCAAATTCTTCCGGAGTCTGTTTCACGGAAAGCTCAGAAAGAAGAGCTCTGGAGAAGCTGGCGATCACACCTGGATTCTGTTTCAGGAGATGGTCTGCTTCTTCTCGGCTGTATCCTCCGGACAGGGCAACCACACGTACTACTTTAGGGTCGCTGACCAGGCCGGAATATAATCCTGGAACAGAGGGCGGAGTAAGTTTGAACATCAGTTTTACACTTGAGTCCAGGGTCTTCATATGGCTTTCAATTTCTGCCAGCAGGATTTCTTCTGCATCTGCCTTTGTTTTACTGTGGATATTAACCTCAGGCTCGAGAATGGGAACAAAACCAGCCTGGGAAATTTTCTGACCCAGTTCAAACTGCTGGGCTACGATCCGCTTTATCCCCGTTTCATTGGCTTCATGTATGACGGAGCGCATTTTAGTTCCGAAGATATGACGTTCTTCTGCGCGTTTCAGCAATTCATTTAGCTGAGGCATGGGTTTCATGACCTGTACGCTGTCTGTCTCATCATCCAGTCCTTTGTCAACTTTAAGGAAGGGGATGATTCCTTTCTCGTTCCAGAGATAATCTGCTGTCAGTTCATTGTTGACCTTCCGGTCCATAGTCATTTCAAACAGGATCGCACCCAGAATATGTTCTGAAGTGAAGGACTGGCTTGTAATAACCCTTGTCCTCATTTGGTGGATCAAGTGAAACATTTCTTCATCTGAGTGATATTCTGACGGCTCAATGCCATAGCCTTTCAGGGCTTTAGGCGTACTTCCGCCGCTTTGGTCCAGTGCTGCAATAAATCCTTTGCCGTGCTGCATTCTTTCTAACTGCTTCATGTTCATAGTATGATACCTCCTTTCACATTTGGTTTAACAAGTATGTAATTAATCTTAAATCTGATCATCTTAAGTATAATTATACGCTGGATTAGAAATTTGTCAAATAATTACAATGATATTATGTGAAAAATATGAAAATTATGAGACTCAGTTTCCGAAATAGCATATTCTGGGTTGATCTGCAGAATAAACTATATTTTATTATTGACAATAGTGTGTGACACACAGTATAATGCAGACAGGAGGTGATGATATTGGGAGAGGAAAAAGATTTGTTAAGCAGCCTGTTGCTGGAGCTGCGCAGAGGAACTCTTGTATTAAGCGTTCTGAGCCAGATGGAAGAACCGAAATACGGCTATGCACTGGTGCAGAGCCTGGATGAGAAAGGGGTATCCATAGATCCGAATACGCTGTACCCGCTGTTGAGAAGGCTGGAAGGCCAGAAGCTGCTGGAGAGCAGTTGGGAGACAGGAGGTTCCAAACCCCGGAAATATTACCATCGGACAGAATACGGAACTCAGATATATATGAATTTGAAACAGCAATGGAAACAATTGTCTTACAGTATGGAACAGCTGTTAAAGGAGGATGAAGTATGAACCCCAGGGATGAAGAGTTAATGGAGCGTTACATTTATCAGGTGATCCGTCATCTGCCAAGAGATCAGCGCAGTGAGGTGGGGCTGGAACTCCAGGAATTGATCGGCGATATGTTGGAAGAATCGGATTCTATGGAGGAGGTTCTGACCAAACTGGGAAATCCGGCAGAATTTGCAAAGAAATATCAAGATACTGCCCATCATCTCATTGGGCCTGAATATTATGACACTTATTTATGGTTTCTGAAAATCGTTTTGATATGTACCTTGATACCTGTTCTGGCAGTTGGTGTTATCGATGGTGTGACAGAGGCTGCTGCATCATCGGGTTCTGATGCTGTGGGTACTGGATTCCGGATTGTTGGCTATATATTTGCAAATGTGGCCGGAAGCTGTATCATCTCTTGTATGGGAGCTTTCGGAGGCGTGACAGCAGTATTTGCTGTTATGGAAAGGCAGAAGATAAAGTTTGACCTGAGGAATGAAAAAAAGTGGTCAGTGAATGATTTGGGAGACAATTTTACAAGCAGAAAAAATATATGGACCCCAGAATATCTTGCACCTGTTCCCCACAAGAAAGCGATCATAAGCAGAGGGGACACTATTGTGGGAATAGTTTTTATTGTGATTTTCTGTGTACTGCTGATCTTTGCACCTCATTTTTTCTCTGCTATTTTCAGGGATAATGGAGTGATCACCACAATTCCTGTGTTCAATCTTGAGCATTGGAACATTATTCTTCCAGTGTTTGCCGTTAACCTTGTAATTGGTCTGGCAGATGAGGTAGTGCGTCTTGTGGCGGGATGTTACTGCAGGCTTGTTATGATCAGCAGTATTGTCACAGGTATCCTGCAGATGATAATAAGCGTGATCATATTGAAAGTATTTCCGTTTTGGAACCCTGATTTTGCAGTGGAGGTAAAGCTGCATTTAAGTGAACAGATGAAGGGAGCCTTTAAGCTGTTTGAAAACTGGGATGGGAATATGGTGTCCAACGGTCTGCTTGCTTTCATCTTTATCATTACATTTCTGGAAATAGGAACGACAGTATATAAGACCATCAGATATGGAACTGTTTCAGGTTCCGGTGACGGAATGACCAGTAAATGAAACACAAAAGAAATATAATAGACATGAACTCTCTACTGCCATTTATTGACGAAATATGTTAATATATAGCAGGAGGGAGTTTTATGAGGAAATACTACAAAAAAACACGGCATAAGAAATATAACAAAATTTTAAGGCTTCCCAAAGATGGTCTTGTCCTCCTGATATGTATTTTAATTGCAGGGGCAGTATATCTGGGCTGGAACGAAAAAGGATTTTCAGTGGAGACCCTTGCTTCCAATACCCAGTATATAGGGCGTGAAGTACGCCAGCTTATTGAAGATACTGATTTATTTGAGGAAATAGGAAAGTATCTTCCTCCGGGAAAGAGTGAATCCAAGGTATCTGCATCTTTGTCTGAGATTCCTGCATACAGCGGAAGTCCATATGTAGAAATCAATAGCAATATCCCGGATTTTGACAGGGAAGATCTGGAGCAGGAACCATTTGAATATTATAGTGAACAAGATTCCCTTGGCCGCTGCGGGTATGCAGAGGCAATGATAGATAAAAGCCTGATGCCCACAGAAGAGCGGGGCAAGATTGGGATGATAAAGCCCGTTGGATGGCATACAGTGAAATATGACTGTATTGATGGAATGTATCTTTATAACCGTTGTCATTTAATTGCTTACATGCTCACAGGCGAGAATGCAAATGAGAAAAATCTTATTACAGGAACCAGATACATGAATGTGACGGGGATGCTCCCCTTTGAGACAAGGGTTTCCGATTATATTGAAAAGTCAGGGGACAGGGTTCTCTACAGGGTTACGCCTATCTATGAAGGCGATGATCTGTTGGCAGGCGGAGTGCAGATGGAGGCACAGTCTGTTGGCAGTCCGGAGCTTCGTTTCAATGTCTATGTATATAATGTACAGCCGTCCGTACACATCAATTACGCTAACGGCGACAGCTGGCTTGAATAGATATTGTTTTAATGGGGGATTAAAATGTTAATGTTATATTTCCTGCTTTTGCTGCTGAACTGCGTTACGGAGTATCAGTTTCATAAAATAATGCAGGTGATGGATGTCCTGGAGAATAAGAAGGATATTTACCATAAAATGTGCGCGGTGCTTCGTATGGCATGGATTTTTTTGTGTGCCTGGTTTGCTGTGCCGGTGCCTGTTTTGTTAATGGGCCTGTTAGTGCTGCTGTTTTGCACTGTGATGCCGTATCGGCAGCACTTATTGCTGGTGAACAGTTTGACTGTGATCATTTATTTGATGTATATCACTCTGTTTATGCTGGTGACCGGCTGTGCCGGATTAGCTGGTTATAATGTTATTCATATGGAACAGAACCGTACTATGCGTGTCATTGTATTGATTATTACCTTCATTATTTTTAATGTAATCTGTTTTCTGGTGCTCCGTTTCCGTCCGGGATTATTATGGAGAGAAGATGATGACAGGTTCAAGGTGGTCATATATACGCGCTTTCTGTTCATTTGCGTGATTTATCATCTTTTGGATTCTGTGATGCTCACTCTGTACCATACAAGCAGGATCAACTATTTTCTGCTGGTAAGCGGGGATATCCTTATATTGATACTGATGTTTAACTTCCTAAATTATAATTACGTTTTCTCCAAAAGTGAAGAAATGAAGCGAGAATATGAAAATAATCAGGTTTTGCTGGCTCAGCAGTTTTTTGAGAAAGAGACATTAAAGAAGCTGAGTGAATTTGACTCTCTTACAGATGCTTACAACAGAAGAGAAATCAGTTCCATTATGCGGGACAGTATAAAAAACGGACATAGGCTGATTTGTGTATTCACTGATCTTGACGGGCTGAAACGGGCAAATGATAAGTATGGGCACACCTTTGGGGATTTAATGTTGAAACGTTTCGCTGATGCCTGTGTGAAAACCATCCGGGGAGATGGGTATCTTGCACGCATAGGCGGGGATGAATTTTTGCTGGTATTTCTGGATCAGGAGGTCAGTTACGTTGAGAATTGCATCAAGGAACTTCAGCTTCGGCTGATCGAACCGGAGGATGAAAAGGAGAGAATATATTTTAGCTATGGACTCTCTTATGATGAAGAATCTGTAGACAATTATATCATATCTGCAGACCAGAGAATGTATGCGTGTAAAAACAGAAAGAGATGTGATGAGTTATGATGGTGGAAAATCTCATTCGAATTATCCTAATAGCCATTTCGTACTATTTATTCAGTAATGAATTTTTTAAATTTTCTGCTGAGATAGAAGACAGAAAGGTAACCCACACAGTCCGGTTTCTGTCCTTTTTGCTGGTGTATGCCTGGTTTATGATTGCCAGCTATCTGCAGCTGCCTCTTGTGGTGAACTGGTTTGTATTTCTTATGTTGTTGGGGCTGGAAATGCATTTTGCATTCTCCTTTGATTATCTCATATCCTATGCATTGTCACTTTTTTGTATCATTACCGGGTTGGCGGTGAATGTGTTTTTCCGCAGTTTTGTGTCCATACTGCTGAATGAGCCGTTAAATTCATTTGACAATAATATTTCCACATTGAAAGCATATCCTATTTTTATCGGGTTTATGGTTATGGCGCTTCTTTTTGTGATTTTGCGCCGCCGGAAATTTTCTTCAGATCTGAAAAAGATGTTACGTAACAGAAAGAGCCTTGTATTTTATATGTGGACAGAGGTTTTTATATATGCCTTTCTTTTGGTCCAGCTTCTTGCTTTTTCCCAGTCAGAGAATAATATGGGGATCAAGACATGGGGAATCAAGTCGTCACTGTTTTCTGTTTTTGTTCTTGTTATCTCGATCGTTTATTCCCTGCGCGTTGCATCCCTGAATTATTACATGGAGAAGCAGCATGAAATGCGGAATCATTTGATGAAGGATAAGAAAGATATTAACAAGCTGTGGAAACTTGCGTTTACCGATATGCTCACAGGCTGCAGCAACCGCCAGCTCCTGGATAAGAGGCTGGAAGAGTACGCGGGATACGGAAGCTATATTACCCTTGCCTTTATTGATGTGAATGGTTTAAAATACGTCAATGATCAATATGGACACATGGAGGGAGATAAATATCTCATAAATGTGTCCCGGACACTGGAAAAAGTCATGGAGGGCGTTAATGTTGATCTATTCCGGTATGGCGGTGATGAATTTGTTATGATAAGCAATACGTTGTGTGAGAGGGATATTACTGAATTGCTGGAGCAGGTAAACCAACTGTTAATGGATGATAAAGAGGTGCATTACACCGGGTCTGTCAGCTATGGGGTGATACGGGGCGACTGCAGCACCTATCATAAGCTGATTGCAGAGGCGGATGATCTGATGTACAAATACAAAATGAAGTATTATGAAGCAAAAGTCCGTTCTTAATAAGCAAGGAGCATATAAAAGCCGGCGGGAATCAGATGAGATGATCTGATTTCTCCCGGCTTTTAATAGTTTGGGTATATTATGTGCGAAAAGGCTTGCTTGTGACCTAACGTAATATACTATAATGTTGGCAAGGAGGTTGGAGAAATGGAAAAAAATAAAGCAATACCACAGGGATATATGACAGTGGGAGAGGTGGCAAAGAAAATGGGGATTACGGTACGCACTCTTCAATATTACCATAAAGAAGGGGTACTTTCTCCATCATCTGTAAGCAAAGGGGGACGCAGGCTTTATACAGACAAGGATGTGATCAAGCTTTATCAGCTTCTGTCAATGAAGAGCCTGGGGTTTTCGCTGGATGATATTAAGAACCGCCTGACAGACCTTGATACTCCTGATGAAGTGTTAAGCGTGCTTACGGAACAGTCATGCGCTATACGCGAGCAGATAGAAAGCCTGTCAGAATCCTTAAAAAAGATAGAAAAGCTGAAAGCTGAAGTGGTGCAGATGCAGTCAGTGGATTTTAAGAAATATGCTGATATTATCACGAATCTTCAAATGAAAAATGAACTGTACTGGCTTATTAAGCACTTTGATGATGATACCCTTGCCTATTTCCGAAGCCGTTTTGATAAAGACAGCGGTACAGCTATGATGAAGGCTTTTACTCATTTAAGCGAAGAAGCCCTGAGGCTTCAGAAAGAAGGAATTTCCCCTGAAAGTAAAGAAGGACGGGAGTTTGCTGAGGCTTACTGGAATATGATCATGGAATTTACAAACGGAGATATGAGTATGCTTCCCAAACTGATGGAAATTGAAAAAATTGATACAACGGATGATAAATGGAAACAAACGCAAGAAGTTTTGAATACTTTTGTTTCTTCGGCATTAGAAGCGTATTTTGACGACATAGGTCTTGATCCCTTTAAGGAGGATTTAAAATGAATGATGCGATACAGGTTAACGGGCTGAAGAAAAGTTACGGCAGCCATACAGTGCTTAATGGATTAAGTTTCCGTGTGCAGAAAGGTGAGATTTTTGCGCTGCTTGGTGTAAACGGGGCGGGCAAGACCACAGCCCTTGAATGTATTGAGGGACTTCGGAAATATGACAGCGGTTCCGCGGCGGTGAACGGCAAAGTTGGCATTCAATTACAGTCAGCGTCTCTTCCTGCCAATATAAAACCCATGGAAGCTGTACGGTTATTTGCAAAATGGAATAAGGCGAAGATAAATGATCCAATGCTTACAGCTCTTGGAGTCAACGGATTTGCAAAAAAGCAGTATACAGAGTTGTCCACCGGACAGAAGAGACGTCTCCATCTTGCCCTTGCCTTGATCAGCGATCCGGATATCATATTCCTTGATGAACCTACAGCAGGACTTGATGTGGAGGGCAGAATTTCACTTCATGAACAGATCAGGGCATTAAAGAAACAGGGAAAGACTATTATTTTGGCAAGCCATGATATGGCAGAGGTGGAAGGTCTGTGCGACCGGATTGCTATCCTTAATGGGGGAGATATTGTGTTTTGCGGTTCTGTGGCAGAATTGACGGAAAAAATCGGCAGGCATTATATCCTTCACATTAAAACAGGGCAAGGGGAAGAGGATTACGAAACAGATAATATCGGAGATACCATGTTGTCTTTGCTGGAAAACTACAAAGAACAAAACGTGGATGTGCTGGATATTGAGATAGACAGGGGAACTCTGGAACAACATTTTATGCAATTGACAGGGAGGAATGAAAAATGAGTGCATTTTTATACGCAGCAGCATTACAATGGAAACTGGATATACGCAGTAAATCCCTTCTGCTTACCTGTTATGTGGTCCCTCTTTTGTTTTTTGCTGTAATGGGCGCCATATTTACTTCCCTGGACCCGGGGGCGAAGGCCACCATTATACAGTCCATGACAGTGTTAGGGGTGACAACTGGGGCAATAGTAGGGCTGGCGCCTACACTGTCGGAGACATACGGCAGTGATATAAAAAAGGTATACAAGGCTAATGGAGTACCGTTATATCAAGGTGTTGTCACGATGCTGATTTCTGCCTTTATCCATATACTGATCATGTGTACGATCATATGTGTTACGGCCCCGGTGATTTTTGATGCAGTGCTGCCTGAGAATCTGCCGCTGTACTTTGTGTCCCTCATTATTTTTATTATGGCATCGTTAAGCATCGGGTGTGTTTTAGGCCTGGGGGTGAAGAACAATGCAAAGCTTACAATGATTTCCCAAATCGTATATCTTCCTAGTATAATAATGGTGTAGTCAAGAATGACTACTAAGTTAATAGTTACAAAG
>JAUNHC010000036.1 GCA_030524175.1 Eubacteriales bacterium | reverse complement strand
CAGGTTTTAAACTGAGGCTTAGCACCATTTTTTCTATTCAACTCTTAAAGACAGGGTTTATAAGCTACACCTTCTCCTGCAATTTGTCAAGTGTAAATTTAAGGTCGCCATTCACCTGTATGAATTGTACTTACACTATTCCAAATTCCCCATCCCCTCAATGATCCTTTTTGTCTTCCAGGATTTCAGTATGCCAAAGGACAGCAGAATACATATCCCCAATGCCGCAGCAGATACAGCCCCGAATAATCCATAGGTATACTGAAAGGTATGTCCGAAGGCCTTCATATCAGATATCTGGTACAAATACCTTAGAACAGGCTGGGATATGAGAAATGCAGTGAAGACTGCGGCGGCACCCAGAACTGTATTTTCAAATAAAAGCATTCTTTTTGTCATTGCCACACTCATTCCGATCGCCCGAAGCATACTTATTTCTCTTGTTCTTGTCTGCATCCGGTATCTGAGATTATTGACCATATTGATCATAACCAAGATAAAAGCAACAATGGCGATCCCTTGTATATAAACCATCTGTTTACGGTAAAACATTTCATTTTCATTGATCTCTTCAATGAGACTGCGTGTAGATACATTATTATTCTGGTTGCATATTTTAATAAGCTTATGTTCCAGATCCATCTGCTGTGATAAGGACATGTTCTCCATTCCGTCCACATACATACATTGTATATGACTGTCAGGTACCATCTCCTGAATCTGCCTGTCACTGGTGATCATCAGTGGGTATACTGTCCTGTTACAGTCAAACATATACGGAAAGGAAACAATGGCAGCAATTTTGTAGGTTTTATATATATACTCACTATCTGTGTCTGTCAGCTCATCGTAATCCATAGAATCTGTTTTGAAATCTGCCCTGTACTTTATTTGGATCTTGTCTCCTGCCTTATATTCCATCAGGGGTGTGCCTTCCTTAAAAGAACCTGGTAATTCATTTTCCTTTGTATCGTCCATGCGCAGAACCGACAGAATAATTTCATCATCCCGGATATTGCCAGGATCATAGTCCCCTGAGATCAAATACTTCTTCAGTTCTTCCAAAGCAATTTTATTATATCCATACAGGACGGATTTATAAATCTGGTTTGTACCATCGTTGCCCACATTGGTATATCCATAAAATTCTTTCAATTTGTCATTTAAATCATCATAATAAGCATCATTTCTTTTAATTCCATCCTCATCTATGACACGGACAGGCAGACCCGCTGCGGTCTTAACAGTGGCAACCGTATCTACCTTTTGAACCTCTTCCGCACTCTGTCTGGAAATCCCCTCATCAACAGCTCTGAAATTCTGCATATTCATGGCATACTGCCCATTGAGATACCACATTTCCTTCGTATCTTCGCGGTACACTTTCAGAAGCTGTGCCCTGTATACAAGACCGGTAAACAAAGTCACTCCCAAACATACAGTAAGGATAACAAAACAGCTTGTTTTTATATCCCTGAAAATATATTTACAGCCCATATGAAACAGAGTGCCGGTTTTGCTCCTGCATTGTCCGATTCCAAATCTGCTGTTTTGTTCCCTCCTGCCGGAAAAAGTACCGGATATTGTCTCAGTAACAGATGCACGCAGCACCTTTCTTCCAGCCAGGTAACCCACAATTCCAATGAGAACAGCTACAATTGCAGCGCACCCAAGGATCTGCCATCCGGGTATCACAGGCACGAACTTCACCTTTTCACCGTACAGATAGATTTCCGTATCTTTGTCGCCGGAGACATGCATTATAAAATGAGACAGCAATAATCCCACTCCAACTCCAACCGGCGCACTGACAATGTAAATTTCGTATAACTCCAGCAAAATAGTCTTCTGAAGCTGCTTCTTCGTCATGCCCACTGCTCTGAGAATACCGTATTGCTTTTCCCTTGTCATTGATGCTATTCGGTATATCCCATAAAATACAACCATACAGATAAGCAGCAGAACACAGATCACTTTCACATCTGTTCTGTATAAATCACTGAAATCTTCCCTGGCAGGACAAATCTTTATCTGGCTGGCATTGATTCCTAATTCTGAAATGAGGCTTTCCATTTTTTCATGGTAATCAACATTATCTTTAAGACGGATATAGGCAATATATTTATCCTCCGTCTCCTTGTCCAGAGCAGAGTAAAGATTGATCGTCCCGTATTTCTTATTGCCGAACATATCAGACAAAATTCCAACCAGCTTAAATTCTTTCTCCTCTTTTGTATCAAAATCTCTTGTTACAAATTTCTGACCGATCACAGGCTCTATCCCAAGGTTGAGAAGAACCCATCTCTCTGCTGCCACCTCACCTTCCTGTTTTGGCAGTCTTCCCTCCATTACTTTCGACATCATTGTAATGGCTGTATCGTCGCCTTTGGAAAGAAACAGAGTCTGATTATTCCTCTCATAAATATACCGCCCTTCCTGTTCCACACCTGTATATTCAATTGCAGTATCCTTTTTCAGATGATCTGCCTGTTCCCTTGACAGTTCTTCTATACTGCAGTCAGAGGGAGTGAGAAACCTTTTGTCCTGGATATTGGCAATTCTGTGGTTTGTATGAAGCAGCACCAGCATAGCTGTCAAAAGTATGAAGGTCAATAGAAAGCTAAGGAAAATAGCTATTGTATTCTTCTTATAGCTTCTGATAAATCGTCTGTGTAAACATATTTCTTTGTCATACCTGTCTTTCATGATTCCGTCACCTGCCTTTTACGATTTTTCCATCTTCTATGCGCAAAATCCGGTCCGCAAGCTGGGCAATTTCCTCATTGTGAGTTATCATCATTACGGTCTGGCGGTACCTGGCACTTGTTATCTTTAACAATCCCATGACATCCTGGCTGGTCCTGCTGTCCAGATTCCCTGTTGGCTCATCAGCCAGAATAACAGCCGGTTTTGCGGCCAATGCCCTGGCAATTGCCACCCGCTGCTGCTGTCCCCCGGACAGTTTATCCGGAATGGTATCTATTTTTTTATCCAGTCCCAGAATTTCTGTGATTTCTTTGATGTATGCCTTGTCTACCCTCTTCCCATCCAATTTCAGAGGAAGTATGATGTTTTCCCACACACTCAGCATTGGAATGAGATTATACTGCTGGAAAATAAATCCGATCTTTCTCCGGCGGAAAATAGTCAGCTCATCCTCCGTCAATTTCTGAATATCTTTATTGTCCACAATAATTTCTCCGCTGGTTGGAACATCCAGTCCGCCAATCATATTCAGTAATGTAGATTTCCCACTCCCCGATGTACCTACAATGGCAGTAAATTCTCCTTTTTCCACTGCAAGATCAATTCCGTCAAGGGCATGTACCTGCGCCTCCCCTTCTCCATACACTTTTTTCAATCCCCTTGTCTCCAAAATAAACATAAGCCTTTCCTCCTGTAAACAAAGCAGCTTTCCCAGCAATAAAAACATTAAAAATAGCCTGTATGACTATATACAGACTATAACATATCAATATCTCAAACCAGTCTCCACAATCTCTCACTTCTGAGACATTTCGTAACAGTTCAGGCAAGCCTGAACTGTTACGAAATCTCCTCTTTTGGCAGAAAAAGAGAAAAGGTACTGCCTTCTCCGTTTTTGGAAGTTACCTTGATATAACCATTTTGGGCTTTTATCACTTCTCTGGCAATGTATAATCCAATTCCCAGCCCCGGTTTGTCACTCACACCAGAAGAGCGGTAAAATCTGGTAAATATATTGGCCTGCTCCTCCTCAGGAATCCCAAGCCCATGATCCTCCACATCTATCCTGACAAAAAAAATATAAGGTTCTACTTTTACAAAAACTTCTCCTCCGTCAGGACTGTATTTAATTCCATTGTCAACAATATTAGCCAAAGCCTCTATTGTCCATTTCAAGTCAAACACTGCTGATTCCTCTGTGCACACCACCTTCAGTACGATTCCCTTTTGGGCGGCTTTTGGGGAAAACTGGTTCTGTACTGCTGACAGTATGGGCTGGATCTTCTGCTTTTTTACCTTCACATTGATAATTCCGGTTTCCATCCTTGATAATTTTACAAGAGACTCTATGAGAAAATCCAGCTTATCCACCTGCTCCCTGATCGCAGTGATTTCATCACACACATCCTGGGTATAACTGCTCCCCTGGGAAACCAGCCATTCTTCAAGCAGCTGTGAATATAATGTAATATTTGAGATGGGAGTGACTGCCTGATGAGAAATATCCGATATCAATGCCTGAATCCTGTCCCTTTCAGCAAACAGTTTCTTACGGTACATTTCATTGTCGCTGAGATAACGCCACATATTATTTTCTACGGCTGATATCTTTGATTCATCCATATGTTCCTCATGAAATTTCCCGTCAACAGCATCGTCCAGCATTTTTTGTATCCTGTCGTAGACTCCCTGTTCTCTCTTCACAAAATATACAATCGTACAGACACTTATTACGGTAAGAATTATTACGGCAGCTGTCAATGCCATAACCGGAAGGTTCTGATTCATATCCTGTCACCAATTTCTAAAGTTTTACCCAAGAGTACCCAATTCCATATATTGTTTTTATATATTGGGGATCAGACTGATTGTCACCCAGCTTAGTTCTCAGACGGTTCACAGCAACAGTAAGGGCATGTTCATCCACAAATTCCGTATCTCCCTGCCATACTTCGTCTATGAGCTGGCTTCGGCACACATTCTTCCCTTTATTCCTAAGAAGACAGCGCAGTAATTTTTGCTCTGTTTTGCTTAACTCAATAATATGGCTTCCATTCATAAACTCCATTTTTTCAAAATCAAAGTAAAAATCACCGCACCTGACTTTCTCATCTGACAGCCTCTCTCCCCGCAGCTGGACTCCTACTCTTGCCCTGAGGACCATTAAGCTGAAAGGCTTTGTGATATAATCATTTGCCCCTGATTCCAGTCCTGTGACAATATCCATCTCCATTTTATTAGCAGTAAGTAAAATAACAGGCGTATTGTTGGTTTTCCGGAATTCTGTCAGAAATTCCACGCCGTCGCCATCGGGAAAATTCACATCAAGCAAGAGCAGATCAAAGTTCTGTTCCTTTAGTATATCTCTCGCTGAATGCAGCGTAAATGCCTGCATACAGTAATATTCTTTTCCTAACGCCAGCTTTATCCCATTGTTTAAGTTCTTATCATCTTCTACGATCAATATCCGATTCATGATGTGCTTCTCCGTACCTTCCCGATCAAAGGGGGGAAATTCATTTCAACTCCCTGTTTTCAATAAAAATATGCCAGCACTGCTGTAATATCATCACCGCATCCAAGGGCACTTGTTTCCGTGAGCCAGTTCTTCAGGTTCTCAGGTATCACCTCAAAACCATGCTCCCGGATCAGCGCAAAATAGTCACGGCAGGTCTTTAGAAACTCCTCCTGGGAAGGATAACTGTTGGCAAAACCGTCCGTTGAGATGAAATAAAGATGGGGCAAACTCCCGGTAATCTCCCTCATCCGTATCATAGTTAAGGCGTTTCTCCACGCATCCCCTTTACACAGGGAATGTGTTTCAGTCCCGAGAATCTTATCCCCCTCGATCACCGGCTGTACTCCGGCACTGTCCACATATATGATATCCCCGTCCCCCAGCTGAAAGGCAAAAATAAACGCAGGCGTGATCATAAGCCCTAACAAAGTTGTCCCATACTGCTTATAAACCTGCTGCTTATCCACCTCCCCGTCTTCGTTCAACGGTTTTTCCCTCTTGTTCTCCGTGTGGACTTTCCATACTCTGCGTTTCCATTCAGCATCAATTGCCTGTGCCACCTTTAATTCACCCTCACGGTTTAAATAAGTCAGCAGAACCTCCATATGGTCAGCAAAATTTTCTGCAAACTCATGCATCACCCGGCAAAATACATTTGCGGCGATCACAGATCCCGTCTTGCTGTAGGGACAGGAGGCACTGCCATGACCGTCTGCCACCGCAATGAGGGCGATGTCTCCCACAATTTCCACCTTCCTGCTGTCCTGGCAGACAACATCATTGCGGATATGAGAGGCACCCCGCACACTTTCCCCATAAATCTCACGATTCACAGACGGCACCTCCTCTACCACACATCATCTTCGCTCACATCGTCAGTGTCAGGAATATTGTTCATATCCAAAACCAGAGGGCCATTGCCTCCGCCGGCAGAAGGAGGCTGCTCATCCACAATACCAGGCAGAAGGAAGACCTCCTCCGCCGGCATTTTATCCCCCATGACACGGCTGGCAGGGGCAGACACGGCAGAGGCTGCCGTAGAAGCCCACTTGATCATACGGGTCAGCATGGCTGCATTGTTCGCCTGGAGCACCAGCTCACGATTCCCGGTAAACTCAGCCAGCACATTGTCATCTGCATCCTGTCCGATAGAAATGGCGATCCTCACTGCTTTTTTGCCCCAGGGAAGATGCAGCAGTTTATCCAGGGATTTTTTATATTCGTCTGTAGGCTGTCCGTCTGACAACAGCACCAATACCGGCGGCAGCGCCCGCTCCGACATAGGCGGAATGGTAAGCTGGGCAGCCAGTAATTCAAATGCTTGTCCCAAATCCGTCACACCGCAGGCCTCCAGATCATCCCATGCAAAATCTTCTACCGGTACAGGGTTTGCAGTCACCCAGGAGGCTCCTGAAGAAAACTGTAATGTACGCACCAGAAGCTGCGCATTGGGATTATTGGCTGCCGCATCTGCCATTTCCGGAATCACTGACTGAATTGCGTGATTCACAGTACCGATCTTTTCCCCGAACATAGAGCCGGAGCAGTCCACGATCCAAATAAAATGCAGCGGTCTGCTTGCCAGTTCTCCGCCTGGTCTTTTCATTTTTTCTGCCATAATACTTCTCCCTCCGTTATCTGAATTCTCCCGCACTGCGGCCAAAATGGATTTTCGCTCCTTCTGTGATCGCCGCACTCCGTCCAGGCGCCACAGGAATCTGCGTTCCGTCTGCTTTTTCGTATGTCCAGTTTACCTTATCCTCATTACGTATCCCCCATAAATTGGGATTTTTCGGATTCCGGACAACCGAGCCTACAATGGTTTCCATGTCGTAATCGCTGTAAAGATGGTGGGAATACAATTTTGTATCTGCTGTAAGTAACACACAGTTCCTTTCTGCCACAAGTTTTGCCGGAACCGGTACTGTCTTCTGACATGCCCAGCAAATATGTGCTGCACCTTTATGCTCTTTCTCCTCATCATAAAAGACTTCTGCACTGCAGGAAGGACAAATAATGATACCGCTCATTAAATTTGCAAAGGTTTCCAGCCATTTATTTTCCGTCACCCTCCGGTTGGGGGACTGGATCCCTACAGTAAACGCCTGAATAAACAGCTCCTTCAGACTCTCCGGGTATAAATCCCAGTAAATCAAGGCATTGTCCTGATATCCCCGTACCGGACGGTTGGTTTTATTGTCAGGATCAAAAATAAACACCGGATTTGTCCCATACAACCGGTTCATCGCATGGATATCCATGCACTTGATCTCTGCCTCCAGCCTGCCCTCCAGCGGATGATTCAGCATAAACATGTAAAACAGCAGCACTGCCAAAGAAAACAAATCTGTATTTCTGGACGGTTTTACTTTGCCCAGCACAATTTCCGGGGCCATAAAACGCGGCGTTCCATATACAGAACTGTCGTCCTTGCCGTTCACCGACACATTATCATTATCACAGATAAGAACCTCCCCGGAATCCGGATCAAAAAACAGATTTCCAAATGAAATATCCCTGTAGCTGTACCCCATGGCATGTAGCTTCTGGTAACCCTTTGTAAGGTTAAATGCAGCCCTGCACAGTGCATAGAACGACGGCTCTGCCCTTCTTTTCATCAGATCCACAATACTCTTGTAGTTCTTGGGACGCAGTTTCATAATATATCCAAAAGGCTTTCCTGTTCCCTCATAGATCAAATCCTCCGGCCAAAGAAAGGAACTGTCCGGACTCCCCTTCGCAGCCAGATTATCAAGTATTTGTTTCTGGGCAGACGTTGCCATATGCTTATAATACCACTTCAGGGCATACCGGCCTTTACCGTCCTCAACCTCATAAACCTCGCCCTGCCCTCCTGCACCAAGGAGCTGTATTACTGTATATTTATTGCCGCTCTCTGACGAGAGAACTGTGCCTGCTTTTAATAACCCCGCCATCAAAATCCCCGCCTCCTCCTGTGTATCGTTACTGTGAATCGTTACTGTGATTTACTTTACCTGTCAGCAAAATACGGATCCTGTACAGGCCTGATCCTTATTTCTGAAATATATTCATCTTTGGGAATGTCTATATTTCTCGAAAATGTATAATATCCGTTAAACTCATCCTTGGATATTTTTTCACCGAAATTTACTCCTATGATCTCACCCCGGTCATTGCGGACTGTAAAAAAAATAATGATATCATCATAAGCCAGCTCTTCTGCAAATACCTCTCCCATGACTTTCAGGCAGCCGCAGTCTCCGAACCAGTCATTTTTGCTGAAGGTACATTTTATATCTGTGATCCCAAATTTCTTTTCAACTGCAAGATCACGATAAATAACATTCTTCGGAAGTTTCTGCCCGTCATCATATTTTGATAAATCCACTCTGTCCTTTTCCGTCTGCTTTCCGCTAATACTTATTTTCTTCCGGAATTCTGCACAATGCTCCGATGCCCTTGATAAACGGCTGTGTCCGGCCCCGAGATCACTGCTGATCTCTTTTCCCAGCACATCTTTCCCGTAAACGGAGAACCATGTGGCCACACACCAGGCAGCATATTCATCACTGATCCCGTATTCTTTTGTAAGAATCTTTTTATAGCAGTGAAACATAGAATCCGTCAGCTTTGCTTTTGCTGCAATATCACTGTGTATGCCCGCATCATAGGCCATCATTAAAAGATTGGCATGAAGCCGGTCCTCAGGAAAAAAGTCTCTTAAGATTCCCAGAAAACGCGGCCTCTCTGCCAGGGAGTCAGGATAGTTTATTAATATTTCCCTTAATTTTCGTTCAAACATACTTCCCCCTGTTATACCGGGATGATCTGAATCCTGCTTATTTTACAGTTCTCTTTCAAATAAATACTAAAGGCAAAGGGAAATCCATTATAAAAAGAATTTCTTGCTATGACACTGGTGACAAATCCGCTGCCGTAAGCCTGATTTTCCTCCGCTTCTATCATATCATTGTCCTGATCATACACACTGCACATCAACTTAAACCCGGCCCTGATGTCCTCCGCAATGATTTCTCCCACAACCTTTAACGACGTTCCGTCTAAGTAAGCATATATATTCATATCCTCAATCCCAAATCGCTCCTCAAGCTGAGGCATACGGACGATCATACTCTCCGGAATCCTGTTTTTATTTCCCATTTTCATTTTCCTTCATGTTTAAGCCAGTGTGCCCTGTGAAAGACTATACATACATGTTTGAGCACACTTGATCTACTATATTTTTAGTATATCATAGATGCGCCGGAACAGGGAATAAATTCTGTCTCAGACGGGAAATATTTAGAGAAACCATCCAACTAATGCAGGGAAGGTCAAAACTTTATTTATTTTCCTTATTTTGCATAATGGTCAAGATTTTTCGCAATTCCTGAAATTTCGATATATGAGGGCCAGTTTGACTCCAGCGCAATCACTCCTGTGCCCCGGGCTGCAATTTTTTTCATCCATTTTTCAGTGAGCTTATCTCCCTCATAGTAAAAACTTGGAAAGGGTTTTACATAAAGCAGAATATCCGGACGGTACAGATACCACTTGGCGCATACAAGACTAAGCTTTGATGTATCATCAATGTCCCTTACCTTCTTTCCGTAAATTTCTTCGGGAAGCTCTTCCGCCAGCAGCTGCTTCATATGTTTCAGATACTTTTCAGACCAGAACAGCCTGCTTGTCTTTGTCATAACAGGATACAGAAGATTAAACTCCACCGTATGGTCAGGATAAAGCACTTTGTGCACCGAATCAGCATAGACCACCCCAACTCTTGGCTTTCCTTGTGAGCTTTCCGGTCCTTTCCATACCATATTCCCGGACTTCAGGGCCGTCTGCCCGGTAAAAAGACCGGCAAAGTCTTCCGCCAGTTTTCTGTCCGTATAGCAAACCTTAAGAATCTGGCCTTCCCGCAGAACAAAATTAAGCTTTTTTAACAGCTTTGTCTCCACCTGGTCCGCACTCAGCACTGCTTTTCCTGACACCTGCATTTCTTCATACAATTTATCCTGCCCCAATCTATCACTTCCGGGACTGACATAAGGGCAAAAGGCTTTCGTCACAGCATATTCATTCAGACTTTCACCTGACAGAAAGTCCACTGCTGTTCCGTTTTTCATAATATATGCTTTATCTGTGATCCGGTAAATAAAACGCTCGTAACTGTCCACCACTATAACAGCCGTCCCCAGCATATGCAGTTTCATGATCACCGGAACGAGCAGTTCCATCTCATCTGCAGAAAACATGGAGGAAAACTGGCTGAGGATCACATACTTTTTCTTAGATATATAAGCAGCAAGAAGTTCAATCTGGACACGCTCCACCACAGACAATTCTTCTACCGTCTTCTGAAAGGGAATATGAATGTCAAAGAGGTAATAGAGCTTCTGCAGCTTTGTCTGATACACTCGTTTTCTCATGATGCACAAGGAATACTGAGAAAAAAACACATTATCAATAATAGATAGTGTGTGGATCACATTTGGCACCGGGCCGATAATACTATGCTGTTTTTTTAGATATTTCAGGTCGGTAAGTTTTTTCCGGCAATAAGAAACTGTCCCGTTTTTCACCTCTCCGTTCCCTGAAAGCAACTTTAACAGCGCCTCTCCCGAGACGCTGTTTTCATATAAAATGCCCGTAATCTCTTCCTGAAAAATAACCATAGACAGATTATGCAAGGCCATTGACTGTTCAATACCAACAGATACATTATTAAATAAAAGTAATTCTGTTTTTTTCATTTTGATTCATTTGCGTAAGAAACCGGAAGCCAGATCTGTACTTTCGTACCCATATCTATTGTTGAAAAAACTTTCAGTCCATATTCATCTCCGTACAAAAGTTTAATCCGCTGAGAAACATTTCTTAATGCAATTCCTCCCTTTTTCCTGCTGACTGCCGGTTCCGGGTCCACCCCCGGCAAGCCAAGTCTCTTGTTGAGTTTTTCAAGCTCCTCAAGGGGTATTCCTCTGCCGTTGTCCTCCACGTTAATGTAATATCCAGCCTGTCCCACCTCCACACGGATAAGTATGATTCCCTTCGTACCCAGACATTCAATTCCATGGATAATGGCATTTTCCACTATAGGCTGCAGGGTAAGCTTGGGAACCGCCATATTCAGGCAGTCCTCTGTATCCGGTAGAAGAATCTTCAAGTCAATCCTTTCCCCAAACCTGTATTTCTGGATAATGAAATAGTTTTCCACATTCTCCAGCTCATCGCTAAGTGATGAAATCTTGTCCATGTTAGAGATCGTGTAACGGAAAAACAAAGAAAGGGCTCCTGTTATTTTTGCAATATCTGCCATATCATTATACAGAGCATCGCTGCGGATGGACTCCAGAGTATTATATAAAAAATGAGGATTAATCTGATTCTGAAGTGCAAGATACTGAGCCTGCTGTTTAGACGCATTGAGAATATTCATATTCTCCAGCATTACCCTAAGCTTTTCAAGGGCCATATCTGTCTCTCTGGAGACTGCAACGTCCTCATCAAATAATTCTTCATAGATCATTCCTTCTGAAAACTGCAGGTACGGCTTTTTCAACCTTTTATATGGAAGGTATATCCCCAACACATAAACACCAACTCCGGTTAGATAGCCGCACCATAAAAGTATGATCAGCGGATAAGGCACACATCCCTGCTGTCTTAAAGAATGGACTGTTATGCCTGCAGTCAGCAGCCCCACACATATAAAAAATATCATCTGGAATTTAAAAATCCTGTCAAAAATATATTTTTTCTCTCTCATAATCCTACGTCAGGACAGCAATTTCCGGTAATCGCTGGGCTTCATCCCTACCTCTTTTTTAAATGTCTTTGAGAAATATTTTGGGTCATTGTAGCCCACTTTCTCCGCAATATCGCTTAAAGAATCTTCCGTCTGCAGCAAAAGCTTTTGTGCCTCTTTGATCCTTACTGTCACAATATAATCAGCAAAGCTCATTCCTGTTTCTTTTTTAAACAGACTGGAAAGATACGCCGGATTTAATCCAATGACACTTCCTACAATATCAAGACTTAATGTTTCTCCGTAATGATGGTCAATATATTCTTTAGCCTGGTTTACCGGCTTTTGGACCTGCATCTTTCTCTGGTTTATAACGCGCTCATATACCGTAGAAATCGTATTAAAAATATGCCGGAACAGAACCTCTGCTTCATTGCTGTTATCGTATATACTGTCCATGTTTTTTTCTGTTTTTTCTGTATGTTCATACCCCATAGACTTCAGCAGCCCGATAAACTGGTTCCGAATATTGAGGTAAATTTTTGCTGTCAGTTTTCCTGATCTGTCATTGTTTTCTCCAAGAAATTGAAGAAGCTCCTCTTTCTGTGCCAGCAACTGTGTCTGATTCATTGTCTCGAGAAAATAGACGAAATCCTCATAGAATTTCTCCGGAAGTTCGTCCTTCACAGATATACTTCCCGTGCCCTGAAGTATACTGAAATTGCTTTTATTAAAACGCTGGATCCCAATCCTCTCCAGAGTTTCCCGGAGGTTTAAAAGCTCACTGCAATCCTCCATAATATCTGTCAGGTACAGATATACCCTTGCATCCTCCAGAAATTCCTGGTAAACCATCAGTTCACTTCTGATTTTGCGGGCTGCACGGGGAAGCACAGACATAGCCTCCTCATCCCCGTTAATGAGAATGGCAAACTGATGATTCCCCCTGTATATGATGGCATCACGGACGGAAAGCATAATGTCTTCCAACAGCAGTTCCAGCTTTTCAAAAAGAAATCCCATCATTTTTTCTTTATCATTTCCCTCATAATATAAGAAGTTAACAACAAGAACACGAAACGCTTTCTCCTGAAAATTCAGACTGTATTTATCATTAAGTTCTTCCAGACTTTCTCCCATCTCTATGCTTTCCGGTTCCAGAAGCAATCTCTCAAAAAATCTACATCTCTCATTCATACGGCCGGACACCACTTCCATTTTCAGTGTCTCTCTTTCAGTGTCCTCGTCAAGCTTTTTCTTATATTTGGCATCCACTTTTTTTAATGTTTCCACCAGCTCTGTCTGTTGTATCGGCTTTAATATATAGTCCTCCACTCCAAAACGTACTGCACTCTGTGCATAAGAAAAATCACTGTATCCGCTGATAATAATAAAAAATACTTCACTGTCGAATTCCCTCACCTTCTCAATCAGTTCCAGTCCGGTCATCTTTGGCATACGGATATCCGTGATCACAATATTGGGTTTCTCTTCCTGTATTCTGTGAAAGGCTACCACACTGTCCGTGCAGCAGCCCATATCCGTAAACCCCAGTTCTTCCCAGGGAATCAGCTTCTGTATCAGTCTTCCCAGACGGATTTCGTCATCCACGATCAAAATTTTCATGCTTATCATCTCGTTTCGTTCATCTCATATGTCAGATTTTCCACAGCTTTATCTCAAATATCTCTGTCTGTTATGGGGCAGCTTAATCTTCTTTTCATCTATTCATATTTTATAATATAATCCGCAAATTTCACTAATTATAACATGAAATTGTAAAATCTTCTACTCTTACACAATTTTACTCAGAAATATTAGTATAATTTATAATACTATTCATTGTCACTTTTCAGGGGATTAAAAAGTCTTCGTATCAGGACAACGCTGCCAGATATTCCTCTGCCTGGTCATCAGCCAGAATCTTGAATTCCAGTTCCGCTGTATGGGTCTGCTGTGCCCCAAGCCATATCACTGTTCCATCCTCCAACGCCTTTTTCCGTCCGTCAGGCCCATTCTTTCCCGGCTCAAGTCCTACCGCGTAATCATTGGAGGCAAGACTCATCCATTCACAGAACCGGTCCAGTTCTCTCCCGTCACACTCCACAGCTGCTCCCAGCCTTAGTTTTGTGTTGATCACTGCAGCCTTTACTCTTCCCTCTTTAGGTTCCCAGCGGGTAAAAGCACTCTGGGGCTGTCCCGGTACGGGCGCTGATAATTCTTTTCCGTCTCTTCCTAGTTTTTCGGACTGCTCGTCCAAATATTCGATCCGTCTGTGATTGGTCACAACCACAGAATCATCGCTGACAACAGGATATCCGAAATTGCAGTGATACAAGAGCATATAGCCTGCCTTCACATAACCTTCATTGACGATCTCATCTTTTAAAAATATCTTTGACACACCGGCCTGTATACGGATCCTCCTCCGGAGAACCAGATTTTCCCCAAACAGTGCTGACAGTCTCACCTGCCCGGAGCACTCTACAAAGTATTTTTCCTCTTCCCAGTATTTTTTAATGGTATAGCTCTGTGCAGGCGTAAGATTCAGTCTTCCATGGGTGGGGAAAAAATCCCCGTCCACCTCACAGGCCCCGCCTGCATTATCAAGACCGCAGGTGGTCAAAAGTCCGGCAAAAAAATTCCTTTCGAAATCACCTGCCCAAAGCTGTGCCGGATTTTTCACTCCGTTCTTCGTGACATAAGAAACAGGCGCTCCATTGTAACTGGCCTCCCCAATATCAAGGCCCCGTCCCGGATATACCCAGAAATCCAGACCGCTGCCTGTATACATATGAACAGCTCTTACAGTACTGCCTGCCCCGTCCAGCAGCTCGTACTCCTTTGCATCTGCAAAGGCTGACATGGAGGGAAGTGCCTCCTTCCAGTAGCTTTTGCCTGTCATATATTTCTCGTACATTATCCGTCTCCTTTTGACAGTGCAGCAGCCATGCCGCTTCCTATAAACTGTGACAAGCGTACTGACTGCTGCATACCTGAATATTTTCTATATCTCCGGTGATACAAGAATCTTTGCCTGTGACTTATCTGTAGGAAGGAATTCAAATCCCTCCTCCACGATTTTATCAAGAGGAATGATTCTGGTGATCACTTTCCGGAAGGTCTCCGGGTCATTTGACATAATGCGGATAGCCTCTGTGTACACATTGGAATAGCACAGAGTCGTATAGATATCGACGCCCTTCATGAGCATATCAGACATACGTACCACAGGATCCTTTCCGTAGACTGCCACATCCATGATTCTTCCCTTATGCTTTACACTGTCCAGAGATGCGTCCAGAGTGGCCTGGACACCGGCACAATCAAAGGCCACATCCACACCGTTTTCGTGTATCTCATGGATCTTCTTCACCATATCTATTTCAGCAGAATTAAAAACATACTTCACTCCGATTTGTCTTGCAATTTCAAGACGTTCCTCCGCCACATCAGAGATGATCAGATCCTCCACACCTGCATGCATTGCCATAATAGCCACAAGCAGACCAATGGGCCCCGCACCGAATATGGCGGCTGTCTGTCCTGCCAGAATACCCGATTTCTGCACTGCCTGCAATGCCACAGCTGCCGGCTCTGTCAGGGCGCCTACCTGATAATCCAGATTATCAGGCAGACGGTACACAGATTCCTCATCCGCTGCCATGTATTCGGCAAAAGCTCCGTCAACCGCAAATCCGATAATATTCCCGGAACCGTCCTCACCCACAGAATTCTCGCAGAGGTTGTGGAAACCCTTCTTACAAGCCTCACATGTACCGCAGTAGATAAGCGGCTCCACTGTGACTCTGTCCCCTGCCTTCCATTTTTTCACATCTGCTCCCACCTTAACTACCTCACCGGAAGGTTCGTGTCCTGTAGTCACAGGAAGCACCTTTTTTGTGATCGGGTGGGGAAGAGTGGGCAGTGCCCAGCCCCCCATATAAGCACCCAGATCGCTTCCGCAGATTCCGGTATATTTCACTTTGATCAAAACTTCTTTATCTCCAATCTCAGGGATCGGAACATCCTCAATCCTGACGTCCTTCACGCCATAGGTTCTCGCTGCCTTCATATCTTCCTCCTGTCTGTCAGAAATCCCAGTCTGCAACATTATCCTTGTTCATAAACAACGGCTCGCCTAATGTCATATGCAGTCCGCTCTCATCCACTTCCAGGTTATTGATCGTTGTAGCATATTTCCCTGTGCCGTCCTTTGCAGCGCCTGCAATATCAGCTCCGTCGTTTATATTTTCGCCGTCAAAATACATTCTGGCCATATAGCAGTTTGCATAAACCATGTAGGCCGGGTCCCAGATGATATTTAAATCAGAAGAACCATCCTTCAGATAATCCGCAATGGCATTGGGTGTGGTCATTGTGATAACAGCAATATCCTCTGTTTTTCCTGCTTCTGCAACCGCCTGGCATACCCCTGGGCCTGTGGCGGAAGACATACAGATAATTCCCTTTAAGTCCGGATATGCTTTCAGAGCCTCTGTAGCTTTTTCATATGCCATCTGTGAAGATTCTTCTGTGGCGATAGCTGATGTGACCTCATTGAGATCAGGATATTTTTCCTTTGCATATTCTTCCCCTGCAGCGATCCAGGTGTTCAGGTTTGCTGCCGTAGCACCGCCGGTAAACACTACATAATCTCCGGTATCCCCCATCTGCTCCACCATGGAATCCCAGAAAGACTGTGCTACAGTCTCTGTGGTACACGGAGAAACACCACAGTCAATATCCTCATCATTTGCCATACTGTCAAAATACTGTACCATAATCCCCTGATCCTTTGCATCCTGAAGCACAGGTGCCAGTGTATCCGGGTCATTTGGTGCGATACAGATACAATCAATGTCCCCCTGAGCAATATAGTCCTCCAGCATAGTTACCTGTGCAGTGGCATCAGCCTCTGTGGGCCCGTCAAAGATAACCTCCACATTAAAATCATCCTGAGCCTCCACTCCGCCTTCTTCTGAGTGCTCGTAAAACGGAAGACCAAGTACCTTGGGCATAACCAGAATTTTCAGCGTTTCATCCTTTTTGCTCCCGAATCCCGAAGATGTAAAATCTGTGACACCGCCGCCGGATTCCTCCTTCATTTCTTCCTCTCCTGTGTTCTCTGCTGCCTCTGTCTCTGCGGCATACACCGGCGCAAATGCACTCACAGCCATTGCCATCCCCATAATTACTGCCAAAACCCGTTTCTTCATTTTGTTACCTCCTCTTTTTGTTTTATAATGTAAAATATATTTACCGCTGCTTCGTTTTGCCGGAATGCTTGATCAGCAGAACGCCCAGCAGGATTACCCCAACAAGAATATCTGTAAAATAACTGCTCAGGCCAAGCATGGAAACACCAGTTCCAATAACCTGGATAATACATGCCGCAATGACCACTCCTTTCAGGGAACCTTCCCCACCGGCCATGTTCGTTCCGCCCAGAACCGCCACAGCCACACTTTTTAGCAAATATGAAGAACCCAAATCTGATTTTGCAGAAGAGTATCTCCCTGTCATGACAACAGCAGCCACAAATGCGAAAAATGCACTGAACAGATATACCTTAAAGTTCACTTTCAACGTATCAATGCCTGAATATCTGGCTGCCTTTGCATTGGAGCCCAGCATATACACGCTTCTCCCCCATACAGTCTTATCCAGCATAATATAAGCCACTGCAACCACTGCTGCAAATATCACCAGAGGAACCGGAAGGAACCCAAACAATTTCCCCTTTCCGATCAGCCGGTATTCCTTAGGAAAACCGGAAACCGCCGAGCCTGAGGTAAGCACATTCGCTATCCCGTAAAACAGGGTATAGGAGCCAATAGTTGCCAGAACTGGATGTACACCGATCTTTGCCACTACGATCCCATTCAATATCCCGCCAGCCATGGCCACCAGAAACGCTGCTAAAAATGCCAGCAGAAACAAAAACACCAGGTTCATCTCCTTCTGGTTTCCCCATCGCAGCACAAACGCACTGCACACACCTGCCAGCGATGCCAGATAGGTGATGGACAAATCAATTCCGGCAGTAAGGATCACCACGAACATACCGATAGACAAAATCCCCAGCTCCGGCATTTGGGATGCCATATTGGTAAGTGAATTCACCGTCAGAAGCTTTCCGCCGGATGCAAACTCGATCACCAGTATCAGCACTGCCAAAACAGCAAGGAGAGAATAGCTGTAATTCCATTTTTTTAAATTTTTCATTTCTTCCCTCCTCACATCACATCAATGGTCTGCGCATGCCGCTCATTGTACAGTCTCTTGGCAGCCTCCACGCTGACGGCAATAATGATAACTATACCAACGATCACTTTCTGCCAGTAGGTGCTTACACGTATCAGCCCCAGCCCGTTGCTCAGAAATACCATGAACAATGCCCCTAGAACTCCGCCGATAATGCTTCCAAAGCCGCCTACCATCGTAACTCCGCCCACAACTACTGCCGCAACCACCTCGAAATCAATACCATTGTAGGAATTGGGATCGCACAGTGCAATTCCTGCGGTATCTGCAAATACGCCGATGGACAGAATGAACCCGAAATAGGCATACACAAAAATGGTTATCAGGTCTACATTGATTCCGATTCTCTCCGCCGCATTTTTATTGCCCCCGATCGCATAGACACATCTTCCTATTATGGTAAAGTGCATCATCCAGTAAGTGAGCAGAACAATGAGTGCCGCAATAATGATCTGGATCGGTATTCCCATCACCTTTATTGTCCCAAAGGATAAAAACCATCCGGGCAGTTCGTTGGAATTGATCCAAAGACTGGAGGAACCGCTTAAATCCATATAGACATACATCATCCCTTTTACCACACTGGCAACACCAAGAGTAGCTACAATAGGTGCAATCCTGCCCTTGGAAATCAAAAGCCCATTGACAGAGCCGAAAAGAATGCCCAAAAGAACCGTCACCAGGATCGTTGGCACCGGACCCCATCCGGCATATGCCATGAGCCTGCCAAAAATCATCTGTGTCATTCCGGCAGTGGCAACCAACGACATATCAATCCCGCCTGTTATAAGGACTATAGACATCCCCGCCGCCAGTATGATTTTCAGAGAACTGCTTTTCAGGCAGTCCTTAAAGTTGGTCAGAGTCAGAAACTGGTCGCTGCTGAAGGAAAAAACAACCATCAGCACCAGCAAAAGAACCAGAATACTCGCCTCTCTTCTTTTAAAAAATTTCTTCACCTTTGTCCCCCCTTAACACACTGCATGTCTGTCTTCGTAATCCTCAGGGTTTCCAAGGAACGCCCGGGACATAATTTCTTCTGAATCAGAGTTTGCCTTAAATTCTCCTGTAAGCCTTCCTCTGCGCATCACCAATATACGGTCACTGATGGCCAATACCTCCTGCAAGTCTGAGGAAACCATGAGTACGGCTACTCCCTGCCTGGCAAGCTCCTGCATAATCGTATGAATCTCATTTTTGGCCCCCACGTCAATACCATTCGTAGGCTCATCGATCATCAATACCTTCGGATTGGCCGCCAGCCATTTAGCAATTACAATTTTCTGCTGGTTCCCGCCGGAAAGATTTCCTGCCAGCATCTCCGGAAGTTTTGGCCGCACCTGCAGGCGTTCCATCTGGTTTTCACACACTTCTCTTTCCATTGAAGTATTGATCATGCCCAATGAATTAGAAAATTCCTTCAAATTCGGCAGACTGATGTTCTGTATCATATTCTTGTTTCCCACAAAGCCAAGCTCATGCCGGTCCTCCGGTACATAGGCAATACCCAGCTTTTTTGCCGCGTACGGGGAATGGATAGTCACTTTTTTATTTTCAAAATAAATTTCTCCCTCTTCGGGCGGATTCAGTCCAAAAATTGTAGACAGTACCTCTGTTCTCCCGGAACCCACAAGACCGGTGATCCCCAGGATTTCACCTTCATGGAGAGTGAATGAGATATCCTGGTAATTTCCTTTTCTGGACAAATGCTTTACCTGAAGGATAGCCCTTCCCTTCTCATGCTCCTCATGCTTCACCAGAACCACCTTACGGCCCACCATATGAGATATGAGTTTTTCTTCATCCAGTTCTTCTTTCCGAAAGGTCCCTATGTAATTTCCGTCTCTCATAATAGTGAACCGCTCTGCAATGGTAAACAATTCTTTCAGCTTATGGCTGACAAACAGTACAGATATCCCCTTTCCAGTCAGTCTGCGGATAATCCGGAACAAATGTTCCACCTCAGCCCCGGACAAAGTAGAAGTAGGTTCATCCATTATGATAAGACGGGAATTCTGTATAATCGCTCTTGCGATGGCGATCATCTGGTGCTTTGCCACAGGCAGTTCACCAACAACAGCATTTAAGTCCAGATCCAGTTCCATTTCATCAAGAACCTCTTTTGCCTTCGCCCTCATTTTCTTATAGTCAAGTACCTTGACGTTATTCAGAATCTGGTCACCAAAAAGGATATTCTCCGCCACGGACAGGTTTTGGAATAAACTGAAATCCTGAAAGATAACGGAAATTCCTCTTTTCACAGATTCAATAGGTGTGAGCTGCTTTACTGTTTCTCCGGCAATTCGGATTTGTGCACCCTCGTCCGGGTTTATGACTCCTGCCAGAACCTTAATAAGGGTGGATTTTCCCGCACCGTTTTCTCCCACAAGGGCATGGACTTCTCCTTTTTTCACTGTCAGCATCATGTCATTTAAAGCTTTAACTCCAGGATAGGTTTTTGATACCTTCTGAACCTGAATGATATTTTCTTCCGACATGTATCTTTCCTCCTTAAGTCCCAATACTTTTGGCCTGTTGTTCAGCCTTTGAGATTACCCTTCCCTTTACAGCCTGGTAATAACTTCTATCCTTACTCCCAGAACCTTTGCCGCGGCTTCCAGGTCACGCACATGTGCTCCGCTTCCCATCACTCCGTGATGAGAAGGTCCCTCCATACTCCAGCGGTTAATAAATTCACGCATTGGAACCGGAAACTTCACCCGGCAGTTTGTATCACCCAGATTCAGGATTTCTCCATCCACCACTTCTCCTTCTGCCGCAACCATCTTAAAAGTACCGTCCTCCTCCATGGTAAGCGCCAGCATGGTTATGGGGCCTTTTCTCGGCACAGCCTGAGTGGTAAAACCTTTGCCTGATTTCCCATGGAACACACTGGTCTTCTTCAGTACCGGCCTCTTATCAGAAATCATGGGGTCAGATGCGCCGCTGTGTCCGATGATACAAGTATCATCATTAAAATCCATAGAATACAGCTCTGTTAAATTGGCATCTCCTCCCATGGCTTTCAGGATGGTCATGGCAACCGCGCCTTTGATATCCCCCTCTACCGTACAGGCTAAACCATCGTGGATCAGCATGGTATGGGCCGGATTGAGCGCTGCCATCAAATCCACTTCTTTACCTGTCATCTGCTTTTCAAAATGGTTTGCCAGTATGGATAAATGATTCTGCTCTGCAAGCTTCAAATATCCGCCATACATCACCGCAATATTTTCAAGCTCTTCATGGGAAACAGCTGCCGGTATGTCAAAGATTTCTTTCATCTTTTCTGTATACTGCCGCTTTTCCTCTTCTGTGACCTGCTCCGACAGGGCGATCACGTCCTCCCACATGAGGAACCGTGTCATCATGCCAAACTGCTTCATCACTGCGTTCTCGTCCAGGTACAGATCCATCATACCCAGATACTGTCTTCCAAGAATACCTGCGTTTGTGGTTTTCAGCTTCCGCCTTATGCCTGCGGCTTTTACCCACCTCACCACAGCCTCATCCACAGCAGCGTCACCCTTTAAATAGCCCGTGACTATATCATAACATTTCCCATATCTTCTTAGCATAGCGGAAAGTTCTGGAAGTCCCGCACAGGTACAGCCATGCCCCAGCCAGTCATCCAGATTCTTCACCTTGGAGAAATCAAGGGATTTGTCTTCCTGCACATTGAAAAGGATCACCGGTACCTCCAGATCCCGTACAGCGGGTATGAGATTATCCGAGGTGGCATAGGTCATTGCCTGACAGAAAATAATATCCACATCAGCGGACTGAAATTTCCTGCCTGCTTCTCTTGACTTTTCTACGGTATCTATCATACCTGCATCAATAATTTCTGCTTCCCCGTCTATTTTATCCAGCAGCTCCCTGTGCTTTCCGGTCAGGTATTCCTTCATTCCCGGAAACTGGGGCCAATATCCGATCAGGCCCACTGCCATTGTACCAATCACTGGTCTGTGCTTCATCTTTTCTCCTCCTCTATCTGTTTTCCTTACTTTGTTTGATGTTATTGAAATTCTAGCATGGAACCATATCTGCAACAACGCAGATACTTTAGACAAAAGTGGAATATCTTTAGATTGTATCCAGCCCTGTTTTTAAAAGTAAAAAGCCGGAACTGATAGAGTTTTTCTATCTGCACCGGCCTATGCTTAAATACCCGCTCTACGTTCCGTAGGTTGTAGTCAGCTTATTTTTCTTATACAATAGGGAAAACAAAACATTAGAAATGAGGTTATCAAATATGGATCATTATGTTACAGGCGCCGCCATACGGTCATTGCGTGAAAAACAGGCGATCACCCAGAAGGAACTGGCCCAAAGAATCGGAGTAAGCGACAAAGCAGTCTCCAAATGGGAAACAGGGCGCGGACTACCGGATATCAGTCTTCTGGAGCCGCTTTCAAGGGTATTGAATGTGTCCCTTACCGAGCTTTTGACAGGAGACTGTGTGGTAAATACCAACCCTTCTGCCAATATGCTGCGCACGAAATTTTATGTCTGCCCGGTATGCGGAAATATTATCCACACCACCGGAGAAAGTGCCATCAGCTGCTGCGGAATCACACTTCCCCTGCTTGAGGCTGAAGACCCTGATGAGGAACATGCCCTCCACATAGAAAAAGTGGAAAATGAGACTTACGTCACCATTTCCCACCATATGACAAAACAACATTATATTTCTTTTATTGCTTATGTTACCTCAGATAAATTTGAGATGGTAAAACAGTACCCAGAAGGCAGCGCCCAGGCCCGTTTCCTTATGAGAGGCCATGGATTCCTATACTTTTACTGCAACCGCCATGGATTGATGAAACAAAGAGTTTAAGGAACAGCGGAAATAACATCAAATTTCAAGTACGCTTCCCGCAGACAGATAACGTATCTGCTCTCCCATCTCCCCGCGCAGCATCTCATAGCCTTCCAGACTGGTACAATGGCAGGTATAATACCGGCTGCTCCTCTGGCGCAGCCGCTCTGCCACATTTCTGCAAAGCATCTGCCTCTTCTCCTTTTCCGGATAAGCATCCATAAGGTGCATGCCGCTTATGACATAATCAATGCCCCGCGGTGCATAAGCATCTGCCTTTTTCAGAATGTTTACGATCCCGTTGTGGGCACAGCCTGCTACCAGCACCATCTTGTCACCTTCCTTGATCAGAAGGTTCTGCTCATGCATAAACAGGTCCGGTATATGACGACCGTTCATAGATACATACAGTAGATCATTGGCCGGTGAATAGCACTCTCTGCCCGTGACACCTGCAAAAACCTGCAGTCCGGCGTCCAGCTTATAATCACCTGCATGGAACACAAGCCTTGTCTCATCCTTCCATTCCTGCGGCAGTCCGATATAACGGTTCACCCCATCCAAATCATGGGCATAAAACTCTCCGAAGGCCTTCTTCTGCATATGTACAAGTGCGGTGGAATTTGCGTCCAAAAAGGCCTTTAATCCTCCTCCATGATCATAATGTCCATGGGAAAGAATTGCCAGATCCACTTTGCTCACATCCACACCAAGCTTTTGGGCATTCTCCAGAAATGTCCCGTCGGGTCCCATATCGAAAAGTATTTTATGGTTCTTTGTCTCAATGTAAAAGCTGAGTCCGTGACTGTTTGAAAGCTCCGGTGACACAGCCGTGTTTTCCATTAAAGTTACAATCCTCATGTGACTTTCTCCCCTTTCGCAATAAGAGTCCCCCTTATGAATTATCATACCCTGACCGAAAGAGTTTTACAATAGGTTTTTCCATTTTTTTCAAATGCCCTGGCATTGCGTAGCATTGAAAAAATTTCAATCATGTCCGCCGTTTCCGGAATGGCGGCCCCGGCCATTATGCCTGCCGTTATTTCCATGGCCATGCTGGTCCGCTCCTGTCTCATTCTCGTTCTCTCCATTGGTTTTTGTCCCATCTTCTTCTCTGTTTTGCTGTCTGTGACGTTTTTCATGGTTTGCACACTGCTCACTGACCTCTTCCTCCATACGCCGGCATTTTTCTGTGTCCTGACCTTCCACACTCACCTGGGTTTTTGTTCTCACGGCTCCTGACTCAAACCCTGTACTCCTGCTCATAATACAATCTACAGCTTCCCGGTATGACATCCCCATAACATCAATCTCATCCAGAACCTGCTGTCCTTCTTTATTAAGCCCTTGGACTTCTATGACAACATCGTTCTCATCCAGGGCCAGCCCTACCGCCACATTCCCCTCCAGACGGATATAAGCAGCCTGTGCATTTACTGAATTTTTTAGAATACCTGCCGTCACCAACAATACCAGACAAGCAATGGCAAAACCGTACCGGACAGCCCACATCCCCATTCTTCTGCGGCGGACTCCTGACACTTCCCTCTGCTTTCCCGAAAATTCAGCCAGCATTACTTCTTTTGTCTGCGCCTTTAAAGTCTCTTCCGCCTGTACCTGGTCAAAAGCACCTTTTATCTGTCTATTCAAGCCATTCACCTCCCAGTTCCTTTCGCAGCAAATCCTTTCCCCGGCTCAGCCTGGTGTAGATGGTATTTTCCTTTTTCCCTAATATCCTGCCTATTTCTGATGCTGTATAGCCTTCATAATAATGAAGATACACGGGAAGCCTGTACTTCTCAGGCAGAGAAAGAACAGCCTCCCGAACCCCGGACAATTCCTCATCCTCCCGGAAGGGTTCATCAATCTCCTGAAAGGAACAAGTATTTCTGCGGAAAAAATTTTTCAGATAGTCTTTGCAGCAATTGATGGTTACACGAATAAACCAGGCTTTTTCATTTTCCTGGTTTACAAAATCCGGCTGTGCCTTTATATATTTCAAAAAAACTGTCTGAAAAATGTCTTCCGTATCATGATAGTTTTTCATATAGGAATAGCAGATACGTCGTACAGTATCTGCATATTCCTCCACCACACGGTTGATTTCCTGTTCTGAAGCCATTTCAATCCTCTTTCAACAATGCCTGCTATTTCCGCCTCTGTGACCGTGTCCATGATGAGATGACTTATTCTGTCCGCTGCGGCCGTGATGACGGCTGCTGTCCGTGTCCGTTCCCCTGCAGAGATGACCTTGTTCCTCACCGCATTCTCCGCAGACTCCGTTCTTCACCACACCGCCGCATACACTGCAGTCCTGTCCTGTACAGGCAGGACAAGTCTCCCCTTTGCACTCTGTACAATTCTCCGGATTCCTGCATTCCCAGGCAGAATCCGTTTTCACTTCTCCTTTGCTTCCATATGCAACTGACGGGCTGACCACCCCAAAAACCAGTACGGCTGATAAGATCACTGCAATTTTTCTACTTTTCATTTCATGTTCTCCTTTTCTATTCTATATGAAGAATACGATTTGGAAAGGCCATTCCTTTCATTTTATTTGATATATTTTATTTTTTTGTTATAATTAATTTAAATATCTCTGAAAATACAGAAAGGATTTATACTTATGGATGAAAAAAATCAGGAACAATGGCTGGACACACCAGATCCCCAGCAGTTTATCAGGAATACAGCCAAGTTCAATGATCTGATGATGATGTACCGCTGTGCTATCCGGGAAATCCGCACAAAACTAGAGGTTCTGGACGATGAATTCTCCGTGGAATATAAACGAAACCCTATCTCTTTCATTAAAAGCAGGATCAAAAAGCCGGAAAGCATATACCGCAAACTAAAAAAACTGGGATACGAATTCACACCAGAAAATATCCACCAGCAGCTGCACGATGTTGCAGGTGTAAGAGTTGTCTGCGCTTTTATTGATGATATCTACACCATTGCAGGACTGCTGGCAGGACAGGATGACATTACAGTAGTAGAAATACGCGACTATATTAAAACTCCCAAACCCAACGGCTACCGAAGCTACCATATGATAGTGGACATCCCTGTATTCTTTTCCAAAGGAAAAACGCTCATGCGGGCGGAAATCCAGATCCGTACCATCGGTATGGACTTCTGGGCCACCCTGGAACACCAGCTTCGGTATAAGCAAGGCATCGAGGATATGGAGGGCTATGAAAATATCAGCCGGGAACTGCTCACCTGTGCCAGAACTGTTCTGGAAACGGACACGGAAATGCAGCGGATCAAAAACATGATCGGACAATTCCACGATATCTGAGAAAACCTGTTTAAAAGGTGCCGGCAAATGGTTCTGCCGGCACCTTTTCCAGGTAAATGTGATATCACATATATTCACTTATATTTTTATCTGCCCAGTGATTCGCAAAATGTTCCCTTTACATCACTCCAGTTCTTGTCTGCATAGTCAAGAAGATATGCAGCCTGCTCCATGGACATTTCCGGGAAGAGAAGGAAAAGGCTGTGAGAGCCGTATTTCTTAACAAGACGCTCCACATTTTTGATCCAGTCTTCAAACTCTCCTGAGTACACCTTCACCCAGATGGATTTTCCTGCAGCAATTGCCTTGTCGTAGATCACATCCCAATCCGGCAGTGTTCCGTCCGGGCCTGCATCGCCGCTGGTCCACTGCAGTGCATCAATACCGTCAATTTCCATAAGGGCATCCATATGCTTGATCGCAGCCGGTCCGTCAAGATGATAAAGAACATGATCCGCTTTTTCCGCCTGTGTCCTGAGGGACGGCTGAATATAGCTTCGGAAATCCTCCGGTGACATCATTGCCGAGAAGTCACATTGCAGCTTCACTGTCTTGCCGGGTCCCCAAATCTGGAACACCGTATAGGCATTTCCGCCCTCTTCATCCTTGATGATGTCATAGAAACGGTCATAATATTCGAAGTAAAGATCTGTAACTTCCTGAATACGTTCCCCGATCATTTCCGGCTCATCCAGCAGATCAAAGAGAATATCCTGTGCGCCCCGAAGGGATGCCAGCACGTCAATATTTTCCATTAAATCGGGCATATCCACATAGAAATCGCTGCCTGCCAGTTCACGGCAGTCCTTTGCAAGCTGGATATGTTTTTTGAACCACTGGTTCTCAGGGTCAAAGGTAAGCTTAGGAACTCCGTCCCAGCCGTCCAGACACTTGTTAAACCATACCGTATCCTCTTTGAATCCAATATCAGAGCCAAGGTATGCAGCCAAGGAACCGGGGCCAAAGTCGATATTCAGGTTCGGGAAGCTCTCTCCCAGAAATGCATGGGTATCACAGAAATAACGATACCGCTCAACAATTCTCTCTGCATTCTGATATTTGTCCTCCATGTCCTTCCATCTGAGTTCCTGAGGCATATTGTAGTATTTTCCCTGACAAATCTGATCCAGGTATCCACCCTCTACCGGTTCTCCATTTGAATATTTCTCAACCTCAGGCCTTCTGGCTACCACACACATTAAAGGCCGCCCGGTGTTTTTGTGGTTCCAATAGTTAGTAAATTTCTCTTTTGTCTTATCCCAGTCAGGCTTATAGCTTTCTCCCGGACCTGGAAGATGGATTGCCTTTACAAGCTCTTCCACATCATAGGATTTCTTCTCTTCTTTTGCTTCTGTTTTTACCTCTGAAGTGACTGCTGCTTCTGTCTCTTCTTCAACAGCCTGCCCGTCAAACTCCCCTGCTGCGGCTCTTGCACAAAAGCCGGAATCCGCATATTTCTTAGCCTGCTCCGCTGCAGACGCTGCATCCTCCGTATAGGAATCTGCCCCGATTTCATCTGCAAATGCCTGGGAGATGGGCGCTCCGCCAACCATGATCTTAATCCTGCTGCGGAAGGGCTGTTTCAAAAGCGCCTGAACCGTATCCCGCAAGGACGGCATTGTGGTTGTCAAAAGAGCGGAAAGAGCTACGATCGTGGCATCCTTGTGTTCCTCAACAGTCTTGATAAATGTTTCAATAGGCACGTCAACACCCAGATCCAGCACTTCAAAACCAGCACTTTCAAACATCATGCCCACCAGGTTCTTTCCAATATCATGTAAGTCCCCGGCAACTGTTCCCAGTATGATCTTTCCGGCACTTCCCGCTTCCCCTGTTGCAAGATAAGGTTTCAGCACATCCACACCTGTTTTCATGGCTCTGGCAGCCGCAAGCATCTGAGGAACAAAAATAATTTCTTTTTTGAAGTTCTCGCCCACTACGGCCATAGCACCAATCATACCGTCATTTAAAATTTCTGTAGGATCACACCCGGCATCCAGAGCTTCCTGGACACATTTGCCGATTTCTTTATTTTTCCCGTCCTGGGTAGCTTTGAAAACAGCCTGCATTTTTTCGTCTGCCGGTGTGGCCGGAGCCGCTGCCGGTGCTTCCTCTGCAGCAGTTTTCTCTTTAAACGCTTCTATGTAATTCAGACAGTATTCATCTCTCTCCAGCAATGCATTTGTGGCGTGGATCATTCCGATCATGTTTTTATTGGTGGGGTCCACAATAGCGCTGTCCATTCCCGCATTCATAGCCAGCACCATAAACGCCTGGTTGATATTTTTTCTTGCCGGAAGCCCAAAAGAAATATTGGAAAGTCCGCTGGTGATATGGATATCCGGATATTCCTCTTTGATCATACGGCAGCACTGTGCAAACACAGTCAATGCTGTCTGGTCTGTTGACAGAGTTACCACTAACGGGTCAATATGCAATCTGGAGGGCGCAATGTTATACTCTTTTGCCTTCTCCATAATTCCGTGGAATACCTGCATACGGCGCTCAACAGAATCCGGGATTCCGTCGTTGTCACACAGAAGAGCCACACATTCCCAGTCTGTATCTGCGATCACCGGGAAAATCGTATCAATTTTATCACCCTCCAGGGATACTGAATTTACCAGACCCGGGCGTTTACAAAATGGAATTGCAGCAACACAGACCTTTGCACTTGGGCTGTCCACACAGATAGGTGTGTCAGTAACCTCCTGTACCAGATCGATCATCCATTTTAAAGTTTCTACCTCAACCTCTTCCTCCACAGATGCACATACATCCAGAAATGTAGCACCTGCTTCCGACTGCTTTCTTGCTCTTTCTCTGATAAGTTCCGCATCCTTATCAGCAATTGCTTTGGCTACTGACGGGATGGACCCGTTCAGCTTCTCACCAATGATTATCATGGCGTTCCCTCCTTGGGCGTTCTCTATTCTATTTTAAGCATACCAGGGCTGCCTTTCCGCAAAGATCTTATACCCAGCCTGCTTCACTCATAGCTATATTTTATAACGTTTTGTAAGGACTTGACTTCTGCTATCTTTTCTTTCGCATGTATTATTTTATGATTTTTCCACGTTACTGTACATTGGGAAATGCATTGCAGGCCATGGAGTGAAGGGTAAACTTTCCAAATGTTACATTTTCCGAGGATATCATTTCTTATTTAAATCTTTCCCATACAATTGTATAATGATCATACTCACTCAATTCTCAATAAGGTATAATGGAATGAATTTCAATCCCCTTTCTGCAAATTCATCTGAATCGGACAGCACTGTCCCTTCCGCAAATGCATCTGAGGAGGCAGTACTGTCCCTTCCGCATCACATGCTGCTTGAGCAATGAGCAAAAAAAGTCGAGAGCTTTTCTTTTCGTTATTTTATAATTCTTTTTATAAGGAGGCGATGCCGTATGCAGGAACAGATAACAGCAGTCCAGAACATGCAGGACTATATTCTTGACCATTTGTCCGAAAATATTACCCTTGCCGATCTCTCCAGGGCATCCCTGTTTTCTCCGTGGTATTCCTACAGGCTGTTCGTAAAGCATCTGGGAATCACACCGGCAGATTACATCCGCAAACTCCGATTATCCAAATCTGCCCTCAAACTGCGGGACGACCCCTGCAAAATAGCCGATATTGCTTTCGAAATGGGCTTCGGAAGTGTAGACGGATATCAGAGGGCATTTTCCCGGGAATTTGGATGCAACCCACGGGAGTTTGCGTCAAATCCTGTTCCGCTGTACCTTTTTACCCCTTATGGAGTTAAATTCAGATATCTCGAAAGGAGAACATTCATGGAAAATCTTAAAAACATCTTTGTACAGGTAATCGAGAAACCGGCCCGCCGTGTTATCATTAAACGAGGGATCCAGGCTGTGGACTACTGGACCTACTGTCAGGAAGTAGGCTGTGACGTATGGGGCCTACTTCAAAGCATCAAATCTATAAGCGGAGAGCCTGTCTGTTTATGGCTCCCCTCCCCATACAAGAAACCAGGTACTTCAGAATACGTCCAGGGCGTGGAAGTATCCTCAGACTATGACGGTATTGTTCCGGAGGGCTTTGACATTATTGAACTTCCGAAGACAAAATACCTGATGTTTCAGGGCGAACCTTTCCAGGAGGAAGATTACTGCCAGGCCATTGAAGCCGTACAAGCTGCCATCGCCAAATATGAGCCCTCCGCCATCGGCTATTCCTGGGATACTCAAAATCCCCGCATCCAGCTGGAACCAATCGGAACAAGAGGATACATTGAGTTACTTCCAGTCAAATAACAACTCAAATCTTAAATCTGGGAAAAGGGCAGCCGGTTCTTACACCTGCTGCCCTTTTCCGTCTTCATATTTTGCTGCATTAGCACCTATCCTATAACCGTACCTCTCTTATAACCGCACCTGCATCTCCCGCCTGTTTTTCATGCGGAACGCCCGGGGAGTCATATGGTACCGTTCCTTGAATACACGATGAAAATAACTGTTATTCTCATACCCCACCGCTGCGATAATATCACTGACAGGCAAATCCGTATCGCACATCAACTCCGCTGCCTTATTCAGACGTTTCCGCTGAAGAAGCTCCTTAAAATTAAAGCCTGTATTCTTTTTGATCATCTTGCTCAAAGAATGCATGGGAAGATGCAGCTTCTCACACAGTTCTGTAAGCGTGGCATTTTTGTACTGCTGTTCAATATAATCCAATGTTGTCATAGACACCATATTCTCATATTGATTAGGAAGGCGCATCTCCACATATTGAACAGAGTCCACAAGGTAAAGGAAGATCAGCCCCATAGTAGTCTGGTTAATACGGCTCTGGTTCCCCTTCCCCGTAACCATTGAATAAATGATATTCTCCAGAAGATTCTGGATCTGCAGAACCTCCGCCACCTTAAAATGGAGAAATTCCCCTCTCTCCTCATCCTGCCTGAGTACATTCACAAGAAAATCCGCCAGAACATTATTACTCCCCGCCATAGTATAAGCCACATCAAAAAACTCCGGAAGCACCATAAAATTAATGGCAATATCATTCTCTCCCGCCGGAAGGATCTCATGCCGGGTAAACTGATTCAGGAACAGAAGTTCTCCCTTATGAACCACAATGCTCTTACCGTCAATAATATTGGTAAGGGTCCCCTCACAAACATAAAGCACCTCAATAAAATTATGACGATGAGCCGGAAAATGAACAAACCGCGTATGCGTACGCACCGCCAGGAGCTTCCCCTCTTCAAGCATCTTCTTACTGTCCACCGTAAAATCCTTCCCTGAAGTATAAAGATCCTTGTCCACCTCACCTACCCCGTCAAGGATTCTCCGTTCCTCTTCCGTAATTTCCCTTAAACGCTCCAGTAATTCCCTCTGCACGGCCGCACCTCCCTTTGGTTTATATAAGTTTACACATCCAGGCATATTCCTGTTATGGATTAAAAAGCACACCTATTGAAGAAATTCCCTGATATATTTTCTTAAACCATCCTCAGAAGAAAAATCATACTCTCCATTCTTTTCATTATAATATGCTTCTATACTCTCCATGGAAATCGGCTCACTACACGGGATATTAACTCCATATCCTTTTCTGGCTTGTTTCCAAGGCCTTTCACTATGTGTGATTCTTTCCAGTACTTTTCCTCCATACTCACCGAAAGTGTTCACTACCAAATCTATCACTCTGCGCTCATCCACAGTAAGTTCATCTTCTGTCCCTTCAAAAATTGCAAATCGTGCATCTTCAATAGGATTGTATTTAAAATCCCTGAACATATCATATACTTCCGGAAATACTGGTCCATGAACCCACGCCTGACACTTTTCATAAAACATAGGTTTTTTATTCAATGCATAAGAAACACCCTGAATAAAGTAGAGCAGCTTTTGAAGCATAAGGGGTGTAACTTCTTCCAACTTTTCAAATACATATGAAATCACTCTAAGCATTTTATCCGACACACAAAAAAGGTTTTGAAGCTGTGTTGCTGCTTCCATTGCTTTATTGTACGCTGCCGGAGCCATTTTATCTTTATTTGAATGAAGTTTCTCTTTCATAAAAGTTGGAGAAGATAACGCAGCCCGCATAATGTCCGAGTATTCTTTAGAGGGAATCTGTCCGGAAAGATATCTCGTAATCGTCACCTCACCAAATCCAAGTGCAAGTGATAAAGGTCCTTTCCCTATTTTATAAATCTTCATGAGCTTCTCAATATCATTAACAGAAATAATACCTTCATAAGCTCTGTATTGCTCATCTACCTCCTGAATATTTTTATCAATTAAACCAGGAACGCTCATTTCTTCTCCACATTCATTGCATACAGCTGTCGTGATGCTGAATGTGTACTCTGTGTCTTTTATAACTTTTATGATATTTCGTTTCTGCAAAGTATACTCTGTATTTCTCCTGCATACTGCGCAAAAATCAATCCTTCCTATCTCTGCCATCATGATTCCTCCTTATCAGATTGCTATTTAAAATAGTATTTAATCGGATATTTCTGTTCATGCAGCGAAACGACAATTACATAACAGTTATCCATCTTGTTAAATTTTATGTATAAGGATACTAATTTACTTTCATTTCCTATTCTTTCCAAAAGTTCAACATCCTTGCCAAAACATATAACATCTCATGTTCATAACCTCTATGCTTATTTTTCAGCACTTCAGAAAAGTCGGTTGCAGTCAAACCAAGTAATATGTCTTTTGCCATTGTTTCATCAATAACATAGTTCAAAAATAGATTGATGTTATCCTGTCTACTAGGATTTCGTTCTATTCTGTACCTATTATTCTGAATTGCTTCTTTTATCTCAGTCAGGTACACATCAATATCATTCTGCGTTATATCCAATATATGCATCTCCTCCCCGTTAATGAGTGATTGCTTTTTTCATTTTCCCTATCACCATTATACCCCATGATTGCTTTTTGTCAATATCTCATCATCATATATACTCCTCTTTCAAGAATTCGACAAAGTCAAATTACTTAAAATAGCCGCCATCCACCAAATACAATAATTTACCCCAAAAAAATAAAGCCCTCCCCGGCTTCCCCCAAAACTCCCAATATTCACCTCCCCTTCCTCCCACCACAACATAAGGCCATCGTGCCCCCTGCCAGCCTCTCACTCCCAGAACACCCTAGGCGCCCATATCAAGCCCAAGGGGGTGTCCAGAGGGGGACGGGGCCCGTCCCCCTTTGGTATCCCTTAATCTAAATGAAATACCGTTCTCAGATCAATGGTAACCGGGCTGTTATCCGGATTAGTCTCCATAATATCAGCCATATAATCCCACCATTTCCTGTTGATTGCCGTATCAGCTCCCTTAGCCCACAGCTCTTCATCTTCGATCTCAATATATCCAAAAAGAGTCAAAGTTTCCTTATCCAGGAAAATAGTGTAATTCTTTCCGCCGTGCTCATGGATCATTTCCTTCATCTCCGGCCAAAGAAGGTTGTGACGTCTCTCATACTCTTCCTCCTGGCCTTTAAATAATTTCATCTTAAAACCTTTAATCATTTTGGGTCTCCTTTTGTAAAAGTAGTGTAAAACCGCAGAGGGTCCGTTGCGCCGGACCCTCTGCACACCCTTCGCGCTTTTTTTAAAAGTGCTGCGCTTATCAGGGCGGTAGGGTTCGACTTTGTGTTGTCTGGCCTTGCGTATTGGTACGCGGGGCCTGTATTGTTTTCTGGTCGGTCGCTGCATATTGGTATACAGTGCCTTGTATCGTTACTAGGCTATTTCTTACTTATAGGTACGCAGTGCCTTGTATCATTACCAGGTTATTTCTTGCTTATAGGTATGTAGGGCCTTATATAATTACCACGTTATTCTTGCTTATAAGTATGCAGGGCCTTGTATAACTTCCACCCGTCACAACCTAAGGCAAATACCACCTGTTAATACATTTCATACTTATTCCACTTAGGCGGTTTCAAAAAAGCCCGAGGGGAGTCCAGAGGGGCCGGGGCTGCGGCCCCTTTGGTCCCATCCCCGAAGGGGATAAAAGAGGAGCGGAGTTCCCAACTCCGCCCCCCTTCTAAAAGGATTTATCATATGAAAAAGCGTATAAACATTAGTAATGATTAGTACAGTTTAGCCATTTCTTCGATGTTGTCTGAGTTGAACTGCAGAGGCAGGCCAAGAACGATTTCTGTACCGCCGTCATCTGCTTCTGTGATTGTGAACTCGCCAAGGTCGCCAGCTGTGAAGGTTTCGTCCATAGCGCCTGTGATTTCATCGTTAACAAGAGAAATTGTTGCATATGCACTCAGTTTTCCAAGGCCCTGCATATCCCACAGATAGAAGTATGGGCAGGAATGCTCATCGTCTGCACCTGTGTACTCAAGCATTTCAGAAGGAAGTCCAAGTCCGGTCAGCTTGCATGCAGAACCGTTGTCCTGAAGATATTTAGCTGCTGCAGCGATACCAACTGTTGTCGGTGCACAGATAACTTTCAGGTCTGGGTATTTCTCAAGAAGAGCTGCTGTCTGGTCTGTGGATTTCTGAGGTTCGTCATCACCGTAAGCAACTTCTACCAGTTCCAGTTTGCTGTATTTCTCATCGCCTTCCATGATTGTTTTCATAGCGTCGATCCATGCGTTCTGGTTTGCTGCCTGAGATGTAGCGGAAAGAACTGCCCACTGGCCTTCTCCGCCTGTGATATCAAGAACTGCATCCATAAGTGCCTGTCCAACAGCAACAGTACCAGCCTGGTTTACGAATACCTGACGGCTGTCTTTATTCGGTGCGGAGTCAAAGGAAGATACTTTGATCCCTGCGTCCATAGCTTCTTCCAGTTTAGCCTGAAGAGCGTTGACATCGTTTGCTGCGATGCAGATTGCATCCGGCTGCTGGGAGATCAGGTTGTCAAGAACTTTAATCTGAGCATCTGCTGTAGCTGTCTCAGGATAAACAACGTCTACTGTGCCGCCTTCAGCTTCAACTGTCTCTTTAAAAGAAGCTGCTGCGATTTCGAAGAATGCATTACCTGCAGATTTGCCCACCAGAGCAATCTTTTTGCCGTCTGCGCTTGCCATTACCGGGCTTACTGCGCCAAGGATCATTGTTCCACAAAGAATTGCGCTTACTAACTTTTTGTTCATTTTTTTTCCTCCCTTGGAAATTAATATAGTTTTTATTTGTAACTGCCCCATTTATTTTAAGCAGCTAACAACAAAGTAAAATTATTTCTTAACAGCTCTTTTGATCTGTCCCACAATATTGGGCAGGGCAACTGCTCCGATGAGCAATAATCCCAGGATCAGCAGGATAACCTGTGCGTGAATGTTCCTCTGTCCAAGTCCTACACGTAAGCATACAATGATAAATGCCGAGATTGCTCCGCCTGCCAGGTTTCCTTTACCGCCGGTAGATAAGATACCGCCGAAAACTGCCATGGCAATTGCATCCATCTCATAACCGTTACCTGTTGTCGTATTTGCCCCGTATGAGGTAGATACCAGGAACAGTGCGCAGATTCCTGAGAACAGACCCATCATTGTGTAGATGATCAACCGTATTTTCTGTACATGGACACCTGAATAGTATGCTGTCAAACGGTTCGTACCGATTGCATATACCCGGCGGCCGAAAGTGCTTTTACCTAAGATTATGGCAAAAATAACAACCATAATGATGACAAGGAATAAAATATACGGAACATTTCCTACTTTTCCGGCAATCATACGGAAACCGTCTGTATTGGTAGCAGAAATACTTCCGCCGCTTCCCAGGACGATCTCAGCGATTCCGCGGAAGATGATCTGGGTTGCAAGTGTCACGATCATTGGAGGAAGCTCCTGGAATCTTGTAAGGATAAATCCATTTACAAAACCACATGCAGTACCTACAGCAAGGGCTGTGATCACCACTACGATAAAGGGTGCTCCGGTATTGCCTACAATACAGCTCATTGTAGCTGAAAGGCAGACAATAGCTCCTACTGAAATGTCGATCTCACCTAATATAAGGATATACGCCATAGGTATCATAAGGAATACCTCTGCCAGATATACAGGCATCTGACGCAGCAAACTGTTTAAATTGTAATACTCAGAAAAGAATCCGCAGAATACATTTACCAGGATAACCAGGATAACCAGGATGCCCTCCCAGCTGAGCACAGTCCGTTTCAACGTACTTTCCGGTACGTTATTAATACTTCTACCAGATTTACCAGCCATGATTACATCTCCCTTCCTTTCAATGCATTTCTGTCGGCAATACGCTGTAAAATTACATTGACAACTACAACTGCCAGAATCAGCACACCTTTGATGGTATTCTGAGCAAGAGCATCAATACCAACCAGGGGCAATGCCTTTGCGATGGTAGCCAGGATCAGAGAACCGAGGAGTGCACCTACAACAGTACCGCGTCCGCCGCTCATGCTGACACCGCCGATAACACAGGCTGCGATGACATCCATTTCTCCGCCCTGCTGCATATCCGGCATGGCAGATGCATAAACAGATACCTGGATCGCGCCGCCGAGACCGGCCAGCACACCCATGATCATATAAACCATTAACTTAATATTTTTCACATTGATACCGGAAACCTCTGCAGCACTTGCATTACTTCCCACTGCATAAATCTTACGTCCGGTCCTGGTCCACTTCATAAAGAAGAAGAACACGATATAGCAGAAGATAATAACCCAGATCACACAGCTAAGTCCCAATATCTTCGTTGTAGCAAAGTTTTTGAAGGTTCCCAGTGCAGAAGCGCCGGCCCACTCACCGCCGTTTGACACAATATAACCCATAGCACGGAACACATACATAAAGCCCATAGTAGCGATAATAGGCGGAACGTCTGCTCTGGATATGACCATACCAACCAGGAATCCGCACGCAGCACCTATTGCAATTGCGATAACAAACGCCAGAAATGTATTGGAGATATGTCCATATTTCAGAAGCATACCCACAGCCATACCTGACAGTGCCAATGTAGACATGATGGAAATATCAATACCGCCTACCAGCATGACACAGAGCATACCCAGTGCAAGGATCATTGTAACCGCATTGTTCTTCAGCATATCTGTAATTGATCTTACGGAAAGGAAGGACGGGCTGATCACAGTGATGACTGCAAACAGCAGAATCAAGATTACTGCAAGCAAGGCTTCACGGGAGCCTGTGATTTTTTTCACTAAAGATTTCTTTTCCATTAGTTTGCTGCCCCCTCTCTGACACCTTTTTCCATTGCAAGCTCAAGGATTCTCTCCTGTGATGCTTCTTCTCTGGACAGCTCTCCTGTCTTACGTCCATTGCACATAACCACCACACGGTCTGACATACCGAGGATCTCCGGCATTTCCGAAGAAATCAGGATAATTGCATATCCCTTCTTTGCCAGTTCGCCCATGATCGCATAAATTTCAGCCTTGGCACCTACATCCACACCTTTGGTAGGCTCATCCATGATGACAACCTTCATCTCCTGGCTCAGTGCCTTTGCCACAACCACTTTCTGCTGGTTTCCGCCGGAAAGTGAGCTTGCAGGCTGGAAAATATCAACAGCCTTTGTATCCACATCTTCCAGAAGCTTTTTAGCCAGATCTCTCTCTGTCTTTTCATCGTTGATCCCATGCTTTGCATATTGGCTCATAGTAGGAAGGGTTACGTTTCTTCCAAGGCCCCAGCTCATGATCAGACCTTCCTTCTGTCTGTCTTCAGGGAGAAGAATGATGCCTTTTGCCATAGCGTCGGATGGCTGCTTGATGTGAACCTCCTGTCCTTCCAGATATACTTTACCACTATCCGGGTTTGTAATTCCACAGACACTTTCTACCACTTCCGTACGCCCTGCGCCTACCAGACCGGTAAGACCCAGTATTTCTCCTGCATGTACGTTCAGGGAGACATTCTTGAAATAACCCAGGCGTGAGAAATTTTCAATGCGGAGCATTTCCTCTCCGATTTCTACCTTAGGTTTCGGGAACAAGTCACTGATCTCACGTCCGACCATAGCCTTGATCAGGTCTGCATTTGTGATTCCGTTTACATCATAGGTACCAATGTACTGTGAATCACGGAATACCGTAACTCTGGATGCCAGACGATACATATCCTCAAAGCGGTGGGAGATAAAAATAATGGAAACTCCCTCTTCTTTTAATTTGTCAACGATACGGTATAATTTCTCGGATTCAGTCCTGGTAAGAGCTGCTGTCGGCTCATCCAAAATGACGATTTTTGCATTTGTGGATAAGGCTTTTGCAATTTCTACCATCTGCTGCTGTGCCACACTCAAGGTTCCCATCTCAGCTGTGGAATCAAAATCTGCGTCCAGCTGCTCCAGAAGTTTGTTAGCCTCCTGATTCATGGCTTTCCACTGAATCATTTTATGTTTAATAATCTCATGTCCCATGAAAATATTTTCCGCTACAGTTAAATGCGGATAGGATGTTGGATGCTGGTATACGGCTGCAATACCTGCTGCCTGTGCATCCTTGGGGCCTTTGAAATCCACTTTCTCACCATCTAAGAACATCTCGCCTTCTTCGGCCTTATGTACACCGGTAATTACTTTGATAAAAGTAGACTTACCTGCACCGTTTTCGCCCATCAGCGCATGAACTTCGCCGGGTTTCAGCTGGAAATGTACATTATTCAATGCCTTAACGCCCGGAAAAATCTTCGTAATGCCTTTTAACTCAAGAACATATTCAGACACGGCTCTTTCTCCTCCCTTTTTCTCTCTATCTCTAAGTCAAATTCATTTGACCATCCCCCTCCCAAATGGGAAATGGGAAAATATTTTGAATCGGGGTAAAATATTTTCCAGTTAATTGACACAAATCCACTGTGTTTTACTCTCGTATTCCTGTCATATTTATGGTAATATACAGGTAATGAAACGTTTATCACAAAATAAATCACAATGGAGAGAAAAATGAAATTACTGATTGTAGACGATGAAGAGCTTACGCGTACCGGTGTCATTTCCTCTATTGACTGGCAATCACTGGGGATTGATGAGGTACTTCAGGCAGACGACGGAATAAACGGTCTGGAAATGGCCCGTATACATAAGCCTGAAGTCATTCTTTGCGATGTGCGCATGCCCCGGATGGACGGAATCACTATGCTGGAAAAGCTTGAGAATATACTGCCGGATACCATTCCTATATTTATGAGCGGATATTCTGATAAAGAATATCTCAAAGCTGCCATTAAACTTAAGGCTGTAAATTACATAGAGAAGCCTCTGGATCCTCAGGAAATCCGCGAAGCTGTCCTGGAGGCCAGGGAGCTGTATAACCAAAAGCTCCGTTCCCACCGCGGGGAGACTCTGCACTCTATGGAAACAGCCTCCCGGCTTGCTCTGCAGCTTACTACCCCTTACGGACCCAACGCCGAAATCATCTCACATCTGGTAGGCGAGCTTTCCCTGCGGCCTATGCCCGGCACTTACTATACAGCGATCATCGTTAAACTGGATGCTGCCCCTGAGCTGGCAGAGCCGTCCCTGGACGAGATCTATCAGTCTTTTAAGGAATTTTTGAAATATTACCGTATGGATTGTATTTATGTAGAAAAACGTGTCCAGTATCTTGTGTACTATATCTTTGGCGCCAGCAAACCCACCGCCGCTATGTTTAAATCCATGGGGAACTTCCTCTGCGAGCAGTACACAGCCTATGGCAAATATTTTGCTGCCGCCGGGGAAACTTTTGCAGGGATCGCAAAGGCTTACAATTCTTATACATCCGCAGTTATCCTTCTTCAAAGCAGCTTCTTTTATCCGGCCGGAACGTTCCTCACAGTATCCATACTGGATGACTATACACCAGGGAATGCCCAGACCTCACTGCCGTCATCCCTGGAGAACACTTTTGCTGAAGCTCTTTCCGCCAAAGATGAGAAACAATGCGCTCTGTTCCTTGATACTTTATTTCATTATTATGACAGAAATCATACAGTTCTGCCCAACCAGGCAAAAGACTTATATTATAAGCTTTTTATCGTGCTGGAGGAGGCGAGGAAGCAGCAGCAGCTTTCCGGTGCTCCCGGACAAGGCAGTATTGTGGATGCCCTTGAAAAGTGTTTTACCTACCGGGAACTGCACCAATATCTGACAGAAAAGACAGAACGGTTCTTTTCCGATGCAGAAAATACTGTGCCGGAAAATCCCACTATTTTTCTGATCAAGGATTATATCAGCAAGAATTATATGAATGAAACCTTGTCCGTGAAGGATATAAGCTCCCACGTATATCTTTCCACTTCCTATGTGTGCACCTTTTTTAAAAATGAGACAGGCAGAACGCTTAATCAATATCTGACAGAATTCCGGATGGAAAAAGCAAAACAGCTTTTAAGCGACCCCCGCTATAAGATTGCCGATATCTCATCCAAAGTAGGTTACAGTGACGGCAATTACTTCGGGAAGAGCTTTAAGAAATACGCAGGGCTTTCTCCGTCAGAGTACAGGGAGAAAATGACATAATGGTAAACTTATTAAAAAAAATAAAACAAGGCTACAGTGACATGAAGCTCCAGTCCAAGTTCACTCTGGCACTTATGCTCACTGTCACTGTGCCTGTACTGATGCTTGGACTGTTTTTCTATGGGCGTTTGTACGATATGGTAGTGTCCTACACCATCAGCCAGGAGCAGGACACCTCAGCCAAGACAGCACCCTTGATAGAAGACACTGTACAGGAGGTTGTGGACACTACCTCCCGTCTCAGCGAACTGGAATTCTATAAAACCTTGTTCCACAATCCCATATCCACTCCCATGTCCATGATCGTAAACACAGAACAGGCTGCCCGGTTCCGTTCCCAGGTGGAAAGCATGATCGACGGCAGTCTTATTACCGGTATCCGCTTTTATGTGGATCTGCCCAATGAATCCTCGGAACTTTTCACTTCCCCCAATACAAAGGACATTTTTGCTCCTATGATCCAGGCTAAAGGTACCTACTGGAACGGAATATTTGAAGGTACTACCGGACTGTCGGAGCTTTTCTGTCCCTCTTTTTATCTTGGGACACAAGAGCAGGCCAAATACGGGGATATGGCTTATATCCGCACCTCCAGCATATACTACCGTTCCACCCCCTATAAGGTTTTCGTAGCTGTCTATTATTCCAGCGATAAGATCAACTCCATCCTGGATGAAAATCTTTCTCTGGACGGAAGTGTTTCCTATATCATAAATGACAGAAATAACCTTGTGGCCTCCTCTAATACTTCCCTCTCCGGTATTTATTGGCTGGATTACAATACCATTGAGGATTCATTCATGTCCTCAAATAACTTTATTGAGAGGAATATTCTTGGCAACACAATTTATGCCGGATTTTACAGTATCACACATCCCGACTGGTTCATGGTGACAGTTCTTCCCTCAGGGCCTCTCATACACCAGAGTAATATGATCATGATACAGTTTATTATGTTCTATCTGGGATTTCTGGTACTGGCTTTTCTCCTGGCCAACCTGCTGTCCCATTCCATCACCAACCGTATTTCCTCTGTCATCAGTCAGATGAACACGGTACGCCAAGGACCTCCCGTTGCCATGGAAAGCCCTCAGGCCCATGATGAGGTTGGTGATTTGATCGACACCTATAACTTTATGGCCAGAAAAATGAACCAGCTCATAGAAAACCAGGCAAAGGCTGCGGAGGATCTGCGGATTGCAGAATTTAATTCCCTTCAGGCACAGATCAATCCCCACTTTCTGTATAACACTATGGACATGATCAACTGGCTTGCCCAACAGGGCCGTACCTCGGAGATCAGCAATGCGGTACAGAACCTGTCCCGTTTTTACAAGCTTACTTTAAGCCGTAAGCAGAGCATCAGCACCATTTCCCAGGAGGAGGAGCACGTCAGCATTTATGTGCGTCTCCAGAACATGAGGTATCATGACAGTATTGAACTGATTTCAGATATCCCTGACGAGTTGATGGATTATCAAATCCCCAAGCTTACCCTTCAGCCGGTAATTGAGAATGCCATCCTTCACGGCATTCTGGAAAAGGACAGCAAGGCTGGTACCATCGTACTTACAGGCTGGATGGAAGATGAAGATATCGTACTTCTCATCTCCGATGACGGCGTGGGGATTTCTCCTGAAAAGATGCCTACGATCCTTTCCGGCACAGGCCAGAGCAGTTCAGGGGGGACAAACATAGCTATCTATAACACCCACCGAAGGCTGCAGATTCTATACGGATCAAAATACGGACTTCAATATACAAGCGAACCGGAAAAAGGTACAGAGGTACAGATACGGATTCCGGCCCAGAAAGAATACCAGAATCCTTACCTGCAAAGCAGCCAGCCCCCTGCAGAGCGCAGCGCCCTTTCCCTTGTGACTGTTTCCAACCATAAGAACACACCGGATGTGAATGCAGTGACTCCCCAGAAACTTCTGGATTACAGTCAGAAACTGACCCAGAACCTTTACAACGTTCATACACTGCACCATATTTCAGAAAAACTCCCTCCTGATGAGAATCTCTATATTCTCTCTCATGAGGTAACCTGTGATTTTCCCAATCACACTCATGATTATTTCGAGATCAACTACGTGTGCAGCGGTTCCCTTATAAATGTTATTGACGGAAATGAGCTGTATATGAGCGCAGGCGATCTGGTGATCCTGAATCAGACAGCAGTCCACTCCCTGCGTTACCAGCAGCCCGGGACAGTGCTTATTAATTTCTGCCTGATGCCGGGAGCATTCCGCCGGACGCTGAAATCTTTTTATGAAGACGATAACCTGATCTCTGATTTTATCCGCGGGGAAAGCCCCATTGGAAGGAATTATATTTTCTTCTCCCTGGGTCATAATATTCAGGCACAGACACTCCTGACTTCTATCATTCAGGAGTATGCTGACAATGGCTTCCACCAGTCTTTTGCACTGGAGGCCTTCTACCTGCTTTTGTTCAGCTACCTGTCTGCTTCTGAGGAATTTAGTTATTACGGTACAGACTGCCGGACTCATGAAATGATCGAATATCTTAAGGCAAACTGCCTGAACAGGAAACGAGAAGAAATTGCCGCCCATTTCCAGTATAGTCCGGAACAGCTTGACAGCCACTTAAAAGAACGCACAGGCCAGGATTATAAAAGCTTTGCAGCAGAGGTGCGGCTTGAACATGCCATCGAACTTCTCGCAGACCCCAATATGAATATTTATCAGATTGTGGAGAACTGTGGGTTTACAGATGTAGAAGAATTTTTTGATATATTCCACAAAAAATTCCATATTTCACCCACGGATTACAGAAAACAATTTTTATGATCTGGGGAGAGCATTCATTTATCGTGGAATCATCTGCATTTTACTTTGCCTGGTAAATCTACTCTCATAGTTGCTGTAGAACAAAGTGGACAAGTCCACTTCAACTCCCTGAATCCCTCACTCATGAGGGACTTGTACACTTTGTGCGCCAATGTGCAGCTGCGAAGCAGCCTTCCTCTGCACATTGTGTGCATCCCCCGGAGGGTTTTTATATACTAGGAAAGTCATAACCTTCTGGTGAGAACAAAATGGAGTACTTTTCTAGTATATAAAAAAGGGAACAAGCATTTGGCTCATTTCTGCTGAGCTATAATGTTTGTTCCCTTTCTTTTCCCTGCCCAGCTCTGTGAGCATCACCGCCGCCTCAGTTAAAATATTGCATACGGTATCTCCATCAGCTCCGCGATTTTCTTAAACAGCCCCGCATTATGTCCCACGGACAGTGCAAGATGATGGGTGGGCGCTTCCTGGAACCACTTATCCATATAGTCTGCCGGCTTTTCCGAAAAACGTATATGGGTAGATGTATTTCCATTCAATAAAATTGGGGCGTCAATGGCTTCTCCTTCACTGATATTAAACTTCAGACGGCCATCCCCGGTCTGGGTCACTCCCAATGTTGTAACAGCCCCCGGGCGGACCTTTGCCTCCACAGAAACTCCGCTGCCGCGCTTTCCATGATATACTCCCATTCCTCTTAATATGGGTCTTCCCTTAGAAATTGCAAAGTGGAAAGGCCCGTCATGTCCCAAAATCATTGTGTCCCTGTTAAAATCAGCCGCCACAATCTCACAGAAACTTCCTCCTGTGCCGCAGATATCTGCAATTTTCATAGCCAGTGCTGTCTTGATATCCCCTTCTCCTGAACAGGCGATCCCCTGAGCGTTTAACAGGGAAAATCCAACAATAAAACCGCTTTGTACCTCCTCAAAATGATCCTCCCGCCCGTGATAATAATAAGAGATACTGTCCAGATTTCTGTCACGGACCAGCTTTTCTTGAGCTGCTGCAACCTTAGCTGACCACTGCATCTGCTCCTCTGTGGGTTTCTTTGCAATAGGGTCTGAGGGAGAATCCCCGGATATTTCAAAAAAGCTCTCAATCTGCCGCCTTTTTTCTTGTGTTTCTTCCTCTGTGACAGTATTCAGATACGCGTCAAGATCACTCATCTCCAAAACCTGAACATCCATGCCTATCTGAGCCTGAAGCATTGTAAGATCGCTGTACATATCCAGCATTCCGCTGTAATATCCTCCTAAAAAGCCAAACCGTGCATGCTGCAGTGTGCGCTTTACTCCCGCTGCCTTACACCATTCTTCAATCTCCTTCCAGGCACGTACAGCCTCCGGCCTTTCACAGGTGTTCTCGTCTGCCTTGGCAAAATCCGGTGTCTCCTGAAGCCCCAGCAAGCCGTTCACAGCTCTGAACTTTATCCCCGAACGGTTAAAGGCATTGGAAATCTCAGGAATAGAGCAGCCCACACATTGTGCCAGCCACCGGTCCGTCCCTGTTTTCTCATAAGCCATCTCGGGAGCAGGCTGCAGGTTCAGAATGATCACCGGGGCCTTATTTACCTGATGCACAGGAAGCACACATGCACTTGTATAATAAGTAGCTGCATGGGAAAATACGATATCCACATTATTTTTATTAAAAAACTCCCCCGCTTCTCTTCCTTTTTCTTCTGTATCTACGATACCAAAGTTAAAAACCTCTCCCATTTCCTGAAGACGTCCGGCTATAAATTCATTGTAGCCCTTCAGACAGTCAAGCAATCCCTCAAACTGTTCCCAATATGCATGAAGCCCCGCACTGTAAATTCCAATTCTCGCTTTTTTCGGTTCCTTGATCTTTGTTAATCCGTTCATATTTGTTCCTCCTAAAGAATCATCCTACAATCTGTCACCAGTAATTCAGTAAATAGCACTCTTCACTCCGTAATCAGTTACCGGCAAATTACTGTTGATTCCGTGACCAGTAACACCAACAAATCTTCCCATCTTGCACAACAGCTGTTTTTGTTTACAACCTGATTATATTCTTGTATAATTAAAAATACATCCAAGAATATTGTGTAAAAATACAAGAATCTTGCTATGATGCAGGAGGTACAATGAGGAACATACATGATTATGATTATCTTGAACGGGCAGACTATACCTGGAGTGAAGATTCTGTACGCTTTGTAAACACTCCCACCCAAACTGCCAGGCAAACCTTTTTTTATGTCCAGGAGGCAGGATATTTCCGCACATCCCCGCCGTATTTCACAGAACGTGCCAACCTTAACAGCTTCCTGGTGGTGTATACCTTATCAGGGAAAGGCTCCCTCAGTTATCAGGGAGAAACTTACGATCTTCTCCCTGAATCAGCCTTCTATATCCATTGCCTGGAACATCATGAATACACATGTGTCCCAGGGCAGGAATGGGAGTTCCTATGGTTTCATTTTAACGGACCTTCAGCTCTTGGTTACTATAAAGAATTTGCAAAAAACGGTTTCCATATTATAAATCACACTGACAGCTTTTTCATGGAAAGCACGATGCAAAGGATTTTGTCCATTACCCGAAACAAGGATCTCCATGCTGAAATCATGGTTTCCGGCCTGATCGCAGAGCTCCTTACGGAACTTCTGATCCAAAACAGCAGCACCAATCGTAGTCCTGAATCCATGCCGGAGTACCTTAAGGGCATTTTAAAAGAAATGGAAAAACGCTTTCAGGAGCCTCTGACCCTTGACCTCCTGTCAAAAGAATTCAGCATAAGCAAATATCATTTTTCCAGAGAATTCAAGCGATTCATGGGTACTTCCCCAAATGAATATCTCATTCTCATAAGACTGAACCATGCAAAGGAACTTCTAAAATACTCCCGCATGACAGTGGAAGAAATAGCCTATTCCTGCGGGTTCAACAATGTAAGTCACTTTATCCATATTTTCAAGGACAGAGAAAAAAACACCCCACTTAAATTCCGCAAGGAATGGGAAAATATATAAAACATATTAAAACGGAGGAATTTATGAAGGCAGAAGCATTGATTTACAATTTAAAAGACAATGAACGTTCTAAAAAAATAAAAAGGTACCTGAACCGCATCGGAATAAATATCCGGCAGGTACAGGCACCTGATTTTCTTCATCCCCTTGGATTCTTATTTGAGATACCGGGATTTTCAAGAAATACCCGGTTTAATCTTGGAGGAAACTTCACGGAAGAAATGCTGGTGATGAAAGACTTCACCGATAAACAGATGAATGATTTCTTTCAGTTTTTCCGAACTAATGACCTGGAACCCATTTCGCTGAAAGCTGTTCTGACTCCTGTGAACCAGTATTGGGATTCCCTTAAACTTCACCAGGAACTTCTGGAGGAACACCGGGCCTTCCAGAAATAGTTTCGTCAAAACTTTGTTATTCCCCGCTGACGCACTGGTTCACCCATTGTATAAAATTCCCAGTACTGTCACCAGTGCGTTCGGCAGTTGTATGACCCTGTCCCCATACAGTGGCAAACTCCACATCCTTCACCTCGTCGTTCTGTTCAAGAGTCAAAGCCAGATTAGTCTCTACCGTAAGAGCCGTATCTCCCTGTTCAATTCCCGTATTGATACGCCAGTAAGATGCAGGGGCAGATGTCCCGTATCCTTCATAATGATCACTGAGATAGTACATGGGATTATACATATTCTGTCGTGTGGCGGAATCTGTACCCATTTTATCTGTCTCTTCCAAATCCTCAAGATATTCATCCGATAAAGACGCATCCCAGTCACTGTAAGATGCATATTCTTCCTGGTTTTCCTCTAAAAGCTGTGCAAGGATACTGTCAAAATGAAGCGCATTGTTTCCATCATTCCCAAATACCTTGTTTTCTGCCTGGCTTCTCTCTGTATCGTCAAAAGCCCCTACTGATTTAGATGCGTTCTTGCAATGCCGGACAAAAGCTTCCATATTCGTAACAGATGCTGTATTGGTGACCTCATCATAAACAACCCAGGTATCATCCTCATTGAGGGAATCTATATAATCCTGAACCGTCTCGTAAGTTGTGTTCTCACCTGAACCATCTTTACCCGGCATTTCACCTCCATCCGGCACTTCTCCTCTGTCAGGCTTCCCGCCATCTTTTCCTCCTGGTCCTTCCCCTCTCATTTCACCTGCACCTGCAAATCCTCCGTCTCTCATCATTCCCGATGAACTGGTATACGGAAATTCCGTATCGCTCAGGAAATTATTCAAGGATTCTTCTATCACAGACATGATATAGTCATAATAGCTGCCTTCTGCGTACACTCCCTCCTCCGAAGGTTCCAAAATAAGAATATTTCCCTCTTCGTCTTTAAGACCAAGCTCATTAATATACTCTGCATATGCCTCTGCCAAATCCTCTGACAGAGCTGAAGTCCAGGTATCCTCTGATCTGGTTCCTGAATCTGAATACTGTCCCAAATTCCATTCGTATGCCTCATCTGCATAATCAAGGCTCGTTATAGGGCACCAGCACATAGCCCCACATATAGCATCGCTCAGCTCATTGCCTTCCTTGTCATACATGGCTGCACCAATAGTCTCAAGATACTCATCATAAAGTGTGCTGTCACCGGAAGCCCCCATCACAGCACTCTGGGCACCGCCGCCGCTGTGTCCAAAGGTAAAAATACTGTCCGTATTTCCCGGCAGGCTGTCAGCATTATAACGGTAATATCTTACAGCCGCTTTCAAATCTGTCACGCCCCAAGGCGCACCGCCGCTGTATTCAAAATTACCATCCTCATCATAACCATTATCCCGGCCCCGCATCCCTGCATAAACATAGATGAACCCGGCATCCAGATAGCCGGAGAGGCCTTGGTAGCTGTAGGATCCAGGCGCTGCCTGGGCTGAATATCCGGCTGTATTTACAGGAAAAACAATGGGGGCGGTACTTGCCGTGTACCCGTTGATCTCTTCCTCTTCATCGATAGTACATGTATAAGTACCATCTCCGTTCGCCTCTCCATTCATGTACTTTCCAGGAACATAAATCCCCATAGTCTCGTAATCTTCTGTCTCCGGAGTGGAACAGTAATTCACTCCGATCTGCCAGTATACGTCATTCTCTTCGTCATAGTTCCACTTAGCCATAGCAAGCTTCAGGCTCTCATCATCCTGTACGTAACCTCCGGAAATACTGCTTTCCTCCGCTGATACCGCACCGTCTTCCTGGGCTGCCATTACATACACTGTGTTCATTGTTCCTCCCGGAACCACCGCCAAAGCTCCGCACATGAGCACAGATGCCGCTTTTTTCAAATTTACCATTTCTCACAAACCTCTCTCTCATTTTTCCCAATGATATCATATAATTTGTGACTGTTTTGTGCCCATCCGGTGAAAAAAGTGCGAATCCCTGAGACTGGACCTACCCCTGCTTATCCCCGCTGAGTAGTTGAAAAAGCTTCACATAGAACGCATTCTTCCTTCGTCTTATGTGCATGACAATATACAAGCTGCAGCAGCAGAATTCCCGCTGTGGATATGGAATAGAGAAGACGTATACTTGCAAAGGGCATAATTTCTTCGAGAAAAGTGCTGGTTTGGAGCATGTTTTTTATAAAGCCGCCAAGCATTGGGCCAAGAATAAATCCAATCCCCAGGACAGCAGTATAAAAGTTATCGTAAACGATACGGTTTTCTTCGGGCATCAGCTCATATCTTCTGTTAAATACAGCTATGACAAACCCGGCATTGGCAACAGATGATATGAGGAATGCAACAGGAATAAACACGAACCAACTGTTGGGCGCTGCAAAAACCAAAAACAATGTTTCTCCTGCAAACAGCCACACAGAAGTTTTCAGAACAAATTCATGTCCCCGCCTATCACTGATTTTCCCCCAGATTCCAAGGAGCAGGATCTGCGGAAGAGAGAGGATCATACTCATAGTGGTAACTGTCTGATAAGGCAGTGCCAGATATTTCATCATATACACCATGGTAAAACTGTCCGAAATATTCAGCAGCAGGTAAAAAGTCATGATATAAAGAACAAAACCTGTGAATTTCCGGTTTCTGAGCGGTATCACCCCAATATCCCGAAGGCTTCTGCTCCTGTGGGTGCTGCAATAGGGTTGGCTGTCAGGTGTACGTGCCAGCAGGATAATCTCACAAACGCTCATCAGTCCCGCAGCTGTAAATAAGATGACAAACCCCTTATATTTTCCCTGCATAACGTCCATCCATCTTCCCCCTGCCACAGACAGAGCCACTGTCACAATGAGAGTCAGCGTCTGGCGCAGAGAAATATACCTGCCGCTCTTGCTTTCATCCATGAATCCCATCATCCACTGATTCAGTGCTACCGTAGTCTGTGCCTGAAGAGTAAAGGCCGCAATAACAGCAGGAATGAATACCATAAGCCTGAATCTGCCCGGAACAAACGCAGGTATTGCAACAATAAAAAGGGTAGCCGCCCTGGAGAGAACTGTCAGAACAATGGTGAGCCGCTTACGGCTTTGAAAACGTTCTAAAAAAGATGCAAAAATGAGGATCAGCACTCCGCAGATATTGACGATCACACTGAGATAGCTGACCAGCACATCCCCGGCCCCCATGAGAATGGCCAGGCCACTTAAAAATACTCCGCTTGTAAGATAGGTAAATGCAGTTCCAAAGGCAGTCTGTATAAAAAAACATACTCTGGGTTTTGAGTCAAGTAATTTATCCTTACTATTTCCTATATTCATATCTGCTCCTTTACAAACTGCACCTCATCAAACATCTTGCCCGCAGTGAGATACGCCATCCCGTCATAATAATCATGCCACACGTCCGGTGAATAGAGAATTTCTGCCGTCATCCTCTCAGGAAGAAGAGACGACAATCCATCGCTGATAGGTCCAATGCAATTCTCCCGGAAATCCGAACCTCCCAGGGCAACATACTGGGGATTGAGAATCGCACAGATCCAGCTGATGATCCTGATGAAATAATCTACGTACTCCCCGTCTTCCATATCTTCTGCCATACATTCATCCAGCAGTTTCCCCTTGTTCATAGGGATCAGTCCAAGCTCTCCGGCAAAATTGCTGTATCCCCGCACTATCTTTCCTCCGGTGATAAAACCTGCACTTATACAGCCTTTTGCAAAATGAAGATATGCCATATTAATATTATCCGGCACCTCACCTGGAAATTCATTGAGATAACACCGCCCAAAACCAATAGCAATGGCTTTCAAATCATTCTCCAGAATGACAGGAAGCTTATATCTCTGTGCCAGATTTTCCCCGATGACCACCTTATACAGCCTGTCATCGTCAAGCCGCTTCTTCCAGTAACATCCGCCCTCCACCACACCGGGCACACCGATGCCTATAGATTTAATCTCTTTATCCTCCATCTCTTCGTCTAAAAAAGAAACTATAGTCTCTTCATAACTATTGTTGATCACCTCTAATTTTCTCTTTTCAACAATCTCCCCGCACACGTTCACAAGAAGACCATACATTTGTTCATCCGATATACAAAAGGCAGCCCCGTAATACCTCTCCGGCCTGAACCTGTACCTCTCAGCCTTCCTTCCCCCGCTGGACTTGTCATATCCAATACTCTCAATCTCTCCGTTTTCCAGCATCTCAGCCAGCAAAGAGCGCACTGTGGTGGAACTGATCTTTGTTTCTTCTGCAATCTCAGCCCTCGTGGCTGTCTTCTTCCCCATAATGACCTTGCGGATCAAAGTAAGATTCCCCTGCTTCAAAAGCTTCGGTCTTCCTGCCAAACTATCCATGATTTTACCCCCAATACTTTTATCAGAAACTTTTATAAGTTTATAATAAAAGTATACAGCTATATCTGTTCCCTGTCAATACCGAAAAAAACCTTTTAGGTAACATCATCACATTACCCAAAAGGCCTTTTCATAAAAAGTATTCCAGACTATAAAATTTGCCTATTCATCTGATCATTCCGATTTACGGACATATTAATTATAAAAGAGCGTCCTCAAGATCAGCCAGCATCACATCCAGGGCTGTTATTCCTCCCTCTGCCGTATACCACACAGCCGGGTGCTCAAGGTATACAATATTTCCGTTTTTATATGCATCTGTCCCCATGACCAGTTCATTCTCCATAATATCCTTTGCAAGCTGTGCACCGTCAGTTCCTATGGCTGCGTCACGGTCCATCACAAACACATAGTCCGGCGCCAGCTCTGTCAACAGCTCAAAGGAGGCCTCATTTCCATGTGTGGAAGTGCCGCCGCTGTCCCGCTGATCCTGAGATGCCGCCTCACTGTTTCCCAGATTCTCAAAGCTGATTTCCTTTCCGATAATAGAGCAGCGTCCGTCATCCCCCAGTACATTGAAGCTGCCGCTGGTGCACATCCCTACAACAGCATTTTTTCCTTCGGCAAAGTCTGCAAGTGCCTCTATACGGGTATCAAATCCCGCCATGATATCAGCAACCTGATCCTCTGCTCCAAATATAGAGGCAATTATTTCCGCATTTTCCTGCACACTTTTTACCAGGCCCTGCTCTGTATCCACAGCCAGGTAAACCACCGGTGCGATTTCACTGAGAGCATCATAGGAAGCACTTAAACGTCCCCCGATAAAAATCACATCCGGCTCGCTGGCCATTACTGCCTCCAAATCCGCCTCTTTTATGGTTCCAAGATTTTCTATCTTTTCATCTTCCATATAGGACTGAAGATAGTCCAGGGATGTGGAAGCACTCCCCACTACCCGGCTGCCAAGCCCTAAATTATCCAGTATGTCAAGAGCTGCCATATCAAGAACTGCTATCCTCTGAGGGTCATACGGAACTTCCAGCTGTGTCTCTTCCTTATTGGCATCAAGTGATGTGATCACAACAGTCCCGCCGGGATTTCCTTCTTCATTCCCGGCACCTGTATTTTCTGTGTCAGCACTCTCTGCTGCCAGAATAGTAACAGGGCTTACTGTCAGTAAAGCCGCAAATAAAAGTACATACATTTTTTTCATGTTTTGTTTCTCCTTTTCTAAATACTGTAAACAAGTTATTAGTTGAAAAATTCATAGCTGTTCCTGCCGTTATGCTATTTCACTGCAGATTCTGTATCTCTTCCGGAAATCCATCATCTGCATCGGACAGGTACTTAATAATAAATAGATAAAGGCTTCCCCTCTATTTCCAGAATTTCAAAATCCACACCATAGATTTCCGAAAGTGTTTCCTTATTGATCACTTCCTTCACTGTGCCGAATTTGGCTATTTTCCCATCCACAAAAGCACAGATATAATCAGAATAGAAAGCCGCATAGTTGATTTCATGGAGAACTAAAATCACTGTTTTTCCAAGTTCGTCGCAAAGTCTCCGCACAATTTTCATCATATTTGTAGCATGATAAATATCAAGATTATTGGTAGGCTCATCCAGAAAGATATACTCTGTATCCTGTGCAATGACCATTGCTATATATGCCCTCTGCCGCTGTCCACCTGACAGCTCATCAATAAACCGGTCCTGGAAATCCGCCAATTCCATGTAGGTAATTGCCTGATCGATCATCTTCTGATCCTCAGCTGTAATATGATTCCCGGAATAAGGAAAACGTCCAAAAGTCACCAATTCCCGAACCGTCAGCTTCATCTGTATGTTGTTAGCCTGGGTAAGGATCGCCAGGCGCTTGGCAAGCTCCTTACTTTTCCACTTGTTTATATCCTTTCCGTCAAAATCCACATAACCGTCATCTCTTGTGATCAGACGGGACAGGATATTAAGAACCGTAGATTTCCCGGCGCCGTTGGGTCCTATCATGGAGATCACGGCACCCTTGGGGATTTTGAAGCTGACAGAATCCACTACAGTTTTTCCGTCATACTGTTTCGTTAAATTCTTTATGAACATTGTCTAAACCCTCCTGTTTTTCATCAGCAGATAAAGGAAATACAGACCTCCCCACACAGTAATAAATACACTGATGGGAATTGAATATGTAAATACATGTTCCACCAGCCCCTGTCCCGCCACCAGAACCAGCATTCCAAACAGAGCAGAACCCAGGATCAGCTGTGTATGGCGGTAAGTTTTCAACAGCTGCCGTGACAGATTGGCAATGATCAATCCCAGAAATGAGATTGGCCCCACCATGGCTGTGGCTATGGCAATGCATAAGGTAACACCAAGCAGAAGCTTTCGGATGCATGTGTCATAATCCACCCCAAGGTTCACAGCCTGGTCTTTTCCCAGTGTGAGCACATCCAAAAGTGCAAGCTCTTTTCGCAGAGAAAAGATGAGAACTGCCAGAAGAATCACTGAGAAAATAATGATTTCGCTGTTAATGTTGCTGAAGCTTGCCACCAGTGTGGTCAGAAGGCTGTCATACTCGTTAGGGTCCATGATACGCGTCATTGTAGTCTGTATACTGGAGAAAAAAGAGGTCAGCACCGTACCGATGAGAAGCACATATAAAATATTGCTGCGTGTTTTCTTAAAAAGATAGCTGTATATCACAGTTGCCACAATCCCCATCAATAACAGATCCACTGCAAAAGACAGGTTTGCATTGGATGCCAGAATACTGCCCGAGCCTGCACAGAATACAACTGCTGTATGGATCAGGGCATAGAGGGAATTCATACCCAGCAGGCAGGGAGTAACAATCTTATTATTGATCACAGACTGAAATACAATGGAGGCTCCTCCGATGGAAAAAGCCGCTATAAGCATCACAAACAGCTTAGGCGTTCGTATCTTCATGGCATACCGGAACAATTTAGGATTTCCAAATCTCACTTCCACCAGCATATACGCTGCAGCAGCCAGCACAACCAAAACTGCCAAAATAACCAGTTTCCTTACATTTCTATGGTATGGGGCTGTTCTCATTATCCCTTTCCTCCTTCCAGATCAGGCACCGCCCCGCATCCTGTGCTTCCTGCTTTAAGACGGACTGCCTTCCTCCCGTTGCTCAGACGGTAAAACAACAGTGCGATAAATAAAATACTGCCCAAAATTCCCACAATCAGTTCAATAGGCAGCTCATACGGTGCAATCACAGTCCGGCCGATCATATCGCACACCAATACAAAAACAGCTCCGAACAATGCCGTATCCACTAATGTCCCCCTGATTTTGTCCCCCTTAAACATGGCTATAACATTAGGGACAATGAGTCCGATATACGATATTGAGCCAACCACAACAACCACACTTGCTGTAATAACAGCAGCGATCGTCAGCCCCATAAACAACACAAGATTATAATGGACTCCAAGATTTTTGGAAAAATCCTTCCCCATGCCTACAATATTAAAGTGATTGGCAAATACAAAGGCCAGAATCACAAGAGGTACCACCAGATATACAAGCTCATAACGCCCTCTCAGCACCATAGAAAAATGTCCCACCAGCCAGGAAGACAATGCCTGTGTCATCTCATATTTGTAAGCCAGATAATTGGTAATACCTCCAATTACATTTCCGAACATGATCCCCACAAGCGGTACCATCACTACATCTTTGAACTGGATACGCTGGATAAACCACACAAAAATCCAGGTTCCCATCACAGCAGCACCAAAGGCAAATACAGCACGCCCCCACAAAGTAGACCCCGGCCAGAACAACAACGCCAGCAGGATTCCAAACTGGGCTGAGGAAATTGTGGCTCCTGTGGTAGGAGAAACAAACTTATTCATACATAGCTGCTGCATAATAAGCCCTGCCACGCTCATTCCCACGCCTGTACACAAAATAGCAAGAAGCCGGGGAACCCGGGAAATAAGAAATATCTCCAACTGCTCCAGATCTCCTGATAAAAGAGACCTGATGTCCATATCAATAACCCCAACAAACAATGAGCAAACAGATAAAACCAACAATACCAGTGCAAGTACCACTGTCAAATTAACCCTCTTAATTCTTATCCCTCCTTTTTATAGTTAGTTATAACTAACCATTTTTCAAAAAATTAACACGCAAGTGAAGCTGGCTGCATTGCGTGCTGTGAAGTGATTATAACACGATAAGTTAGTTATATGCAACTGTGTATTTTCACAAAAATATAATTTAAACAAGCATACATATTTAACCAATGTACACAAAAAAAGGAAGCAGTTTAAGTTTTGCTTCCCTTTTGCCAACCACGCTCTTTATTTATCGTCAAACCCGAAAATCACCTTTTCATCTAAGGAATAATTGTGATACTTTCTCACAATCCTGCCATTCTGGACAACAATGACCACATCGCTGATCCCGGCGATCTCATGATAATCATTGGAAACTAAAATAATCCCGCTTCCCCGTCTTTTTCACTCATTAATAATATACTCTCATCCACTGATGTTCTCTTAACACCTGCTTAATTACCTGTAAACGCCCAATCTGAAACATATTTCAGTGTCTCTTTTGGTAACTGCTTGACCTAAAGGTCAATCAGCAGTAACTAACCACACTCTCTAAGGCTCGTGTTTAGTCTACGTTGTAATATATTTTGTGGGAAGAATACAGGGGGGTGAGAGGGGTGACGGGAATTTCACAGACCAGTTTGTTATTCAGCGTATTTACGTAAAAATTCTTCTGCATCTTCCTGACTGAGAGTAAAACGCTTCATTAATTTCTCAACTATCTGCTCCTCTGTTTTCTTTTCCTCCA
>JAUNHC010000092.1 GCA_030524175.1 Eubacteriales bacterium | reverse complement strand
CTTTGTAACTATTAACTTAGTAGTCATTCTTGACTACACCATTATTATACTAGGAGGATGTGTGATGGGAATGTACCGAAGCGCAGCAGAAATGATCGGTAGGACACCTCTTCTTGAACTGACACGTCTTAAGGAGGAATATGGCCTCCGTGCTAATATATACGGGAAATTGGAGTATTTCAATCCTGCGGGAAGTGTGAAGGACCGCATTGCCAAGGCGATGATAGAAGATGCAGAGGCAAAAGGGATTTTAAAAGAGGGATCGGTTATCATTGAGCCCACAAGCGGAAATACAGGAATCGGCCTGGCCAGTGTAGCGGCTGCAAAGGGCTACCGCCTGATCATCACAATGCCGGACACTATGAGTGTGGAACGTCGCAAGCTTATGCAGGCTTACGGTGCAGAGCTGGTGCTTACAGACGGAAGCAAAGGCATGAAGGGGGCCATCGGGAAGGCGGAGGAGCTTAAGGCAGAGATTCCGGGAAGCTTTATCCCCGGGCAGTTTTCCAACTCATCAAACCCCAAAATCCATATAGAAACTACAGGCCCGGAAATCTGGGAGGATATGGACGGCAAGGTTGACATTTTTGTGGCAGGTGTGGGTACAGGAGGAACTATCACGGGAGTAGGCGGATTTCTAAAGAATAAGAATCCTGAGATCCAGGTTGTAGCGGTGGAACCTGCAGATTCTCCTGTTCTCTCAGGGGGGAATCCGGGACCGCACAAGATCCAGGGGATTGGGGCAGGCTTTGTGCCGGATGTTCTGGATACCTCTGTTTATGATCAGATCATTAAAGTGGAAAATGAAGATGCATTTCAGGCAGGACGGACCATTGCAAAAAAGGAAGGTGTTCTTGTGGGGATTTCCTCAGGAGCAGCACTTCATGGGGCAGTGGAATTGGCCCGGTGCCCGGAAAACCAGGGAAAGAATATAGTAGTGCTGCTCCCTGACAGCGGGGACAGGTATCTTTCCAGTCAGATGTTTGCTTGAATGTAACAGTTCACACTTGCCCGGACTGTAACGCCTGAACATTACCGGTTCCGGGATGACCAGCAGTTGTGACCGCATTTTTTGCAATATATTCAGCAAGATATTCTATGTACATGGTAAAAGTATCCGATATAATAAGAGTAATGACAGCATTGGAGCGGGGTGAAACATATCCGGACAGTGACTGACGATGTTCTGCTTTTAAAAAGAGAGGATGCTGAATATGAATAACACAATTACCATGGTGAAATATCAAGGACTGGGAAATGATTATCTGGTTTTGGACCCCAATAAAAACAGAGTGCAGCTTCAGGGAAAGAAGGTGGCATTGCTGTGCCAGAGAGGCTTCGGCCTTGGCGCGGACGGCGTTCTGTATGGCCCGGTAGAGATTAACGGGAAAATGGGAGTGCATATATTTAATTCTGACGGAAGTGAATCTGCCATCAGCGGCAACGGTGTGAGGATCTTTGCAAAATATCTGATGGATCAGCAGTATGTGAAAGAACAGAAATTCCGGATTGAGACAATGTCCGGCACTATCGAAGTGGAATGCCTGAACAGCAGAGCCACAGAGTTCCGGGTGAACATGGGGAAAGCATCCTTCTTATCAAGAGAGATCCCTGTGACAGGGGAAGTACGTGAAGTTATAAATGAAGTGTTTACTTTCAATGACAAGGAATATAAGGCAACCTGCCTCACTGTGGGAAATCCCCACTGTATCATTTTCATGGATAAGGTAAGCAAGGAAATTGCCAGGGAATTAGGCCCCTATGTGGAAAATGCGGAAGAATTCCCCGAGAGAATGAACCTTCAGATATGCCGCCAGATAGACAGAGGAAATCTTGACATTGAAATCTGGGAGCGTGGTTCCGGTTATACGAAGGCTTCCGGGACAGGAAGCTGTGCTGCGGCTGCTGCAGCCTACAAACTAGGCCTGGTGGAGAACAGGATAAACGTCAATCAGCCCGGAGGTATGATAGAAATTGATATAAAAGAGGACGGAACCATTTATATGACAGGAAAAGTAGGCTATATAGCCGACGTACATGTGGCGGAAAGCTTTTTTTCATAAAAAATAAAACTCCTGTACAAAGATGCGAGACTGCATTTTTGTACAGGAGTTTTTACATACAAAAACTCTCCGGGGGATGCACACAATGTGCAGAGGAAGGCTGATTCGCAGCCGTACTTTGTCATGCATCAGGGCAGGCCTCCATGGCATCCCGGAACGCCTCCAGAGCCTTGTGCTGTGCGGGGGAGAGGGAACGGGGAATACGAATATGAAGCTTTACATACAAGTCGCCTCTTCCGCCCATCTTTTTCGGCCGCACAAGGCCGTGGTTCTTTAGGCGGAGCTTCTGTTCGGGGACTGTACCGGGAGGGATGTCCAGTAGGATTTCACCTTCCAGAGATGTAATCTTCTCAGTACCGCCCAGAACAAGGGTATGGTAATCCACCATACAGTCTGTGTAAAGATGAAAACCCTGGCGCAGAAACCCTGGTTTGTCCCTTAAGAGAATGATGATGACATAGAGCTTGTCCGGCTGTTTTCTTTTCTGTTGGGTAAGAAAAGAGGAATCTCCCCAGATGACATCCTCCAGCAGGAAGAACTGATGGTCATAAGATTCCCGGGGGATTTTCACCTGGAATTTCCATTCTTTTTCCAGGGTTTTTAAAGGAGAGGAAGCGTCCGGATTCGGCATCCTTTCGGTATAATAAGCATCCTTTACCACTGTCTGCAGTGTTTCTTCCAGGTCAAGCCACACGGCAATGCGGACTGCCTGGGGAGGCGGCCCTTCCTCCGGGGAGGGCTTGCGATGCTGGTCACAGGCTCCGCAGTGCCCGTCTTCATGGGAATCCCGTCTGTCATTACCAGCGGTGCCCCAAAAGTCTCCTGATGAGTGCTGGGCGTGGTAGCTTTTGCGGTAGGCTTCATGGCCGTAGTAGTGATACATTTTTCTTTTCTCAGGGTCAGAGAGCACAGCGTAGGCCTCCTGAATTTCCTGGAAACGTGCGTTTTCTTCTCCGCTTTCCGGTGCTGAGTCAGGGTGGAACTTTTTTGCAAGACTGCGGTAGGCGGCTTTGATTTCTGCTTGGGATGCATTGCGGCTGATTCCGAGAACATCATAGTAGTTTCTCATATGAGGCCTCCCTTCGTTGATAGTGGATTAAAATGGTGCGGTATATTCTTACTCTTATTGTACCTCGTATTTGCCGGAAATACAACCCTGGTATATTGACCTGTTGCTGTTATATATCTGGCCCATTGGAATCTGCCTGGGGAGAAGGGCTTGGTTGATGCCTGCGGCCGCCAAGTTTTAGTTTGTAATTTCCCAAAGGATATGATATTGTATACAGTGAAAAATAATAGAAAGAAGGTGAAGCTGTGGTTGAATTAGATCAGTTCAAGAGTATTCTTGGAACTTACACAGAACCATTAGTGGAAGTGAGGGATTCACTTTGACCTGGCTAACAAAGAGCAGAGGGTCGAAGAATTAGAGCGCGAAATGGAAGCGCCTGATTTCTGGGATGACACAGAGAAATCCCAGATGAAAATGAAAGAATTAAAGAGTCTGAAGGACGACATGGAAACATACCATAATCTGGAAACGCAGATGGAAGATATGGAGACCATGATCGAGATGGGATACGAAGAAAACGATCCGGATCTGATACCTGAGATCCAGGAGATGCTGGATCAGTTTCAGAAGGATTTCGACAACATCCGTGTGAAAACATTGTTGTCAGAAGAGTATGACAGCGAAAATGCCATCATCAAGCTAAATGCAGGAGCCGGCGGGACCGAGGCCTGTGACTGGTGCAGCATGCTGTACCGCATGTACAGCCGCTGGGTGGATCAAAAGGGCTTCAGCATGGAGGTCCTGGATTACCTGGACGGTGATGAGGCAGGGATTAAATCTGTTACCTTCCAGGTAAACGGAGAGAATGCCTACGGCTATCTGAAATCTGAGAAAGGTGTTCACCGCCTTGTGCGTATTTCACCTTTTAATGCGGCGGGCAAGCGACAGACTTCCTTTGTATCCTGTGATGTCATGCCGGATATTAAAAAAGATCTGGATGTGGAAGTGAACGATGAGGATATCCGTATCGACACCTACCGAAGCAGCGGTGCAGGGGGCCAGCACATTAACAAAACTTCATCTGCCATCCGTATTACCCATTTTCCTACAGGAATTGTGGTGCAGTGCCAGAATGAGCGTTCCCAGCATATGAATAAGGACAAAGCAATGCAGATGCTGAAGGCCAAGCTGTTCCTCCTGAGAGAACAGGAGGCTGCGGAGAAGCTTTCCGGTATCCGCGGCGAGGTCACTGAAATCGGCTGGGGCAACCAGATACGTTCTTACGTCATGCAGCCTTATACCATGGTCAAGGATCACCGTACAAATGAGGAGACAGGCAATGTGGATGCTGTCATGGACGGTGCTATTGATCCCTTTATCAATGCATATCTGAAGTGGATTGCTCTCAGTAACAGTAAAAAACCAGAATAATCCTTGCAAACACAAAAAGAACTTGCAGAGTTTCTTTTTGTGTGATAACATATCCCTCATAGGAAAACAATTGTCTTTATCGAACGGACAGAGAGGGAAGATATGCAAAAGTTGATTGAGAAGAAGAAATATTTTGTAGTCAGAGAGCGGGCAGTGCCGGAAGTTCTGCTCAAAGTCGTGGAAGCCAAGAAGCTTCTTGACTCAGGGAAAGTGCTGACTGTACAGGAAGCAGCGGAGCAGACAGGCATCAGCCGCAGCTCTTTCTACAAATATAAAGATGATATTTTTCCCTTTCACGAAGAAGCGAAAGGGAAGACGATCACATTTATCATTCAGATGGATGATGAACCCGGACTTCTGTCAAATGTTCTCCAGACCATTGCACGCTTCAGCGGCAATATACTGACCATCCACCAGAGTATCCCCATCAACGGTGTCGCTACTCTTACCTTAAGTGTGGATATCCTTCCGGGAGAAGGAGACGCGGAGGCTATGGTGGAGGACATTGAACAGAGAGACGGTATTCATTATCTGAAAATATTAGGCAGGGAGTAAGAACATGGTAAATATAGCTGTATTAGGATACGGCACCGTAGGAAGCGGTGTTGTTGAAGTTATCAACACAAATCACAAGAGCATCAATAAGCGTGCAGGAGAAGATATCAATATCAAATACGTACTTGATCTGCGGGAATTCCCCGGTGATCCTGTACAGGAAGTTTTGGTCCATGATTATGAAATCATAGCCAATGACCCTGAAGTAGATATTGTGGTGGAGGTTATGGGAGGGATTGAGCCTGCCTATACCTTTGTCAAGAGAGCTTTGGAAGCAGGAAAAAGTGTCTGCACTTCAAACAAAGCACTGGTGGCCAAGCATGGCCCTGAGCTTATGGAGATTGCCAGGGAAAGGGATATCAATTTCCTGTTCGAGGCAAGCTGCGGAGGCGGCATTCCTATTATCCGCGCCCTGAATTCTTCTCTGACTGCAGATGAGATAGATGAGATCACAGGTATCCTAAACGGAACTACCAATTACATGCTGTATAAGATGAGTACGGAAGGGTGTCAGTTTGACACTGTTTTAAAGGAAGCACAGGCTAAGGGGTATGCGGAAGCAGATCCCACAGCAGATGTGGAAGGATATGATGCGTGCCGTAAAATTGCCATTCTTTCTTCACTGGCATACGGCAAATTCCTTAACTATGAGGATATCTATACAGAAGGAATCACAAAGATCACACCGGAGGATATGGAATATGCCAAAGAGCTGGGTATGACCATCAAGCTTCTGGCCACCAGCCGCAAGGTGGAGGACTCCTTCTATGCAATGGTTGCACCGTTCCTGTTGGGCCAGAACAGCCCGTTATTCAGCGTTAACGATGTGTTTAACGGTGTGTTCATCCACGGAAATGTGCTGGGCGATGCAATGTTCTACGGAAGCGGCGCCGGCAAGCTGCCCACGGCAAGCGCTGTGGTTGCCGATGTTGTGGACGAAGCCAAGCACTTACATAGAAATATCATGACAAACTGGACAAGCAAGCCTCTTCACCTTATGGAGATGAATGAGGTAAAAGGAAGATTCTTTGTCCGTGTGGAAGGCATGACTGTAGAGCACGTAAAGAAGGTTTTCGGCGATGTGAAGATCGTGAACCTGAAGAATCTGCCCGGTGAATTTGCTTTTATCACCCCGTGTATGAAGCAGGGAGAATATGATAAAAAAGCAGAAGAATTAAACGGCAGCGTGCTGACAATGATCCGTGTAAAGGACTGATAATTCCAGGAAGATAATGTGGGCGGGAAGAGACTTCGCGCCCACACATACGTATCTGGAAATGTAAGATGCAGGAGAGGAAGCTTATTATAGGACCGGTCCTGCAGGTTTGGCGCTGCATGGGACAGTGCAGATGGAGGAGATTATGAAATACGTGGTAATATTAGGAGATGGAATGGCTGACTGGCCGTTGGATGAGCTGGGCGGTGAGACACCGCTTTCCAGTGCAGAAACCCCAATGATGGATGAACTGGCAGCCAAGTCGGAAATAGGCATGGTGGCTACGATCCCTGAAGGAATGTCGCCGGGCAGTGACACGGCCAACTTATCAGTGATGGGATATGACCCCAGGAAATATTATACAGGACGCTCACCCCTTGAGGCATTGAGCATCGGTGCGGATATGAAGGACACGGATGTGGTTTTCCGTTGTAATATTGTGACCTTGACGGAGGAGGACGCCCCTTATGAGGAGCAGACCATTATTGACCACAGCTCTGATGAGATCAGTACAGAGGATGCCAAGGTGCTTCTGGAGGCTGTTGTAAGGGAAATCGGAAATGACGCCTACAGGTTCTATGCAGGAACCAGCTACCGCCACTGTATGATCTGGGACAATGGGAAGGTGCTTGAACTCACAGCCCCCCACGATGTGCTCACCCGGAAAATCGGACAGTATCTTCCTGAGGACCCTGTCCTTTGCGCAATGCAGAAGCGAAGTTACGAAATCCTGAAAGACCATCCCATTAATCTTGAGCGCAAGGCAAAGGGACTGAACCCTGCAAACAGCTTCTGGTTCTGGGGTGCAGGAACAAAGCCTGTTCTTACCTCATTTGAAGATATTTACCACAAAAAAGGTGTGATGATCTCCGCAGTGGATCTGTTGAAAGGGATTGCTGTAGGGGCAGAGATGGACAGAATTACTGTGGAGGGTGCAAACGGCGGCCTGCATACCAATTACGAGGGAAAGGCAGAGGCAGCAGTGAATGCCCTTACACAGCAGGGGTATGACTTTGCCTATGTCCATGTGGAGGCTCCGGATGAGATGGGCCATCAGGGAAGCCTGGAGAAAAAAATACAGGCCATCCAGTATCTGGACAAACGTCTCATACGTCTTGTGAAGGAAGGGCTGGATGCCTCCGGAGAAGATTACAGGATGCTGATCCTGCCGGATCATCCCACACCTATCAAGGTCCGGACTCATGTGTCAGACCCGGTTCCTTACCTTCTTTATGACAGCACTGCTCCGTCAGAGCATACCTGGCACTATAATGAGAAAGAAGCTGCTTTAAGCGGCAATACTGTGGCTCACGGCTGGGATATGATGGGATATCTCCTTAAATAGCCTTGCTGCCACGGACATACACCAGGAGGAAGCTATGTTAATTGTAAAAAAATTCGGCGGCACCTCTGTGGCAGACAAAGAAAGAATTTTCAATGTTGCCGGCAGATGTGTTGAGGAGTATAAAAAAGGCAATGACGTTGTAGTTGTCCTGTCCGCCATGGGGAAATATACGGATGAATTAATATCCATGGCTCAGGACATTAATGAAAAACCCCCAAAAAGGGAGATGGATATGCTCTTTACCATAGGAGAACAGATGTCTGTGTCTCTGATGGCCATGGCTATGGCTAAGATGGGGATTCCGGCAGTATCCCTCAATGCATTTCAGGTTGCTATGCACACCACGAGTATCCATGGCAACGCGCGCCTGAAACGTATTGATACAGAACGTATCAAACGGGAGCTGGAGGACAGGAAGATTGTTATTGTCACAGGTTTCCAGGGTGTGAATAAATATGATGATTACACTACCTTGGGAAGAGGCGGATCAGACACCACTGCAGTAGCCCTGGCAGCGGCCCTTCATGCTGATGCCTGCGAAATCTATACGGATGTAGAGGGTATCTACACTGCTGATCCCCGCAAAGTACCAAAAGCCAGAAAGCTTAAAGAGATCACCTACGATGAAATGCTGGATCTGGCTACTCTGGGGGCAGGTGTCCTCCACAACCGTTCTGTGGAGATGGCGAAGAAGTACGGCGTGCCGCTGGTGGTGCGTTCCAGTCTGAATAATAGTGAAGGAACGGTGGTAAAGGAGGAAGTTACTGTGGAAAGAATGTTGATCAGCGGCGTAGCCCTGGATACAGAAGCCGTGAGAATTGCCGTTATCGGCCTTAAGGATGTGCCTGGTATGGCATTTAAGTTATTTGATACACTTGCTAAGAAAAATATCAATGTAGATGTGATCCTGCAGTCCATCGGACGTGCCGGCACTAAGGATATCTCATTCACTGTCAGCGCAGCGGATCTGGATGATGCAGTGGCAGTCCTGGATGCAAATCAGGCCCGTCTTGGATATAAGGAACTGCATTCCGATAAAAATATCGCCAAGCTTTCCATTGTGGGCGCAGGTATGATGAGTAATCCCGGCGTAGCTGCCAAAATGTTCGAAAGCCTTTACAATGAAGGCGTGAACATCAATATGATCTCCACTTCAGAGATCAGAGTGACTGTGCTCATCAATGAAAAAGACGGCGTCCGTGCCATGAATGCTGTCCATGATGCGTTTAACCTGGCCGATTAAGGATAAGAAATCTGTGTCAGCTTTGAAAATAAGCAATGGTCACCTTATGTATTATGAATGCAAGGAGATAAGTGTATGAAGAAAAAACTGATAATATCCCTGATCACAGCGGCCTGCCTGGCATTATCAGCGCCGTGGGGTGTTATGGCAGCCGCCGGTACAGAGGATACTTCCGAAACAGATGCAGGTACTTCCTCACAGGCAGAGGCAGACAGTGAAGCATCAGCGGACTCTGACAGTGCTGCCGGACTTTCCGATGATATTTACGCCTTTCAGATGGAAATAGAAGGGGTTTTATATCAACTCCCTATGTCATACGCAGATTTTACCGATTTAGGATGGACTCTGGATAAAGGCGAAGATCCTGAAATGAAGGTCACCGCCAATTCCTACGGCTCTCTCTATTTTGATAAGGGTGAACTGAATGTGCGGGCAGAGGTAATAAATCTGGGGGTAAATGAGGTTCCTGCCTCAGAATGCCTTATCGCGGGAATTGCCATAGATGAAGGCTTTTCCGACATAGATCTGCCGGCCTTAAACATCACCCTGCCTAAAGGTATCGTCATGGGAAAATCCAATGTGGATGATATCAAGGCTGCCTACGGTGAGCCTACTGATACCTATGAGAGCGATATGTACACAAAGATGAGCTATGAGAAGGATTTCTACCAGCAGGTGGAATTATATGTGTACACAGAGGAAAACACTTTAAGACAAGTATCAATACGCAATTTTGCAGAGCCGGAGGGTTACGACAAAGGAAGTGTGAGCAAAGAAACTCCTGAGATCGTATCAGCCTACACTGCCCCCACAGAGCTTGGCACAGACATGCTTGATCCGGTGGTGGAAGTGCGACGTGAAGTCGCGTAATGAATTGCTAACTGTTAGCTACCCTATCC
>JAUNHC010000007.1 GCA_030524175.1 Eubacteriales bacterium | reverse complement strand
GTCCCATTCTTCTTAATCTGATTTTAACTGCCATTTTTGTTTTCCTCCATTTATCTTGTTTTGTTTTAGGTTATATTGGATTTATATTAAAAGGGTAGCTTGAAGCCGCCTCTTTTACCGCTTTTTCCGCCCATAAGACCGGGCATTTGTTTCATCATCTTCTTACTCTGTTCGAACTGCTTTACAAGGCGGTTGACCTCAGCGATATCCACTCCTGCACCTCTTGCAATGCGGTTCTTCCGGGATACGTTCAGCACTCCGGGATTACTTCTCTCCTGAGGTGTCATGGAAAGGATAATGGATTTTGTCCTGTCCATCGCTTTCTCATCGATCATACCTTCAATGTCCTTCATCTTGCCGCCCACACCAGGAAGCATGTTCAGGACACTTCCGATACCGCCCATTTTGTTCATCTGTTCCAGGCTTGTGAGATAGTCGTTAAAGTCAAAGTCCATCTTCTTTAATTTCTTCTGCATCTCCTGAGCCTGTTCCTGGTCTACAGATGCCTCGACCTTCTCGATCAGGCTCATCACATCGCCCATTCCCAGGATCCTTGATGCCATTCTATCAGGATAGAACTGTTCCAGATCAGACAGCTTCTCTCCCATACCCACATACAGAAGGGGTTTCCCTGTCACGGCTTTAATGGAAAGGGCCGCACCGCCTCTGGTATCACCGTCCAGCTTTGTAAGGATCACTCCGTCAATGCCTACCTTCTCAGTGAAGGTCTTGGCCACATTTACCGCATCCTGGCCTGTCATGGCATCCACCACAAGTACAGTGGCATCCACAGTGACATTAGCCTTAATATCGGAAAGCTCCTGCATCATGTTTTCATCTATATGGAGACGTCCGGCTGTGTCGATAAGGACAACATTCTGCTGGTTCGTCTTGGCATGCTCCAGAGCAGCCTTTGCAATATCCACAGGCTTCTGTTTATCTCCCATTGAGAAAACTTCCACACCCTGCTTCTCGCCGTTCACCTGCAGCTGAGTAATGGCTGCGGGACGGTAAACGTCACAGGCTACAAGCAAGGGGCGTTTGCCTTTGGATTTCAGCTTGCCTGCAAGCTTGGCCGCCGTAGTGGTCTTACCTGCACCCTGAAGGCCTGCCATCATAATGACTGTCATCTCATTGCCGGCCTTCAGCGGAAGTTCTGTAGTCTCACTTCCCATCAGATTTACAAGTTCATCGTTGACGATCTTGATAACCATCTGTCCCGGATTCAGGCCATTCATCACATCCTGGCCTACGGCACGTTCCTGAACGGATTTCGTGAATTGCTTTACTACTTTGAAGTTAACATCGGCTTCAAGAAGAGCCATCTTAACTTCCTTCAAAGCAATCTTTACATCTTCTTCTGTGAGGCGTCCTTTGCTTCTCAGCTTTTTAAATACATTTTGTAATTTCTCAGTCAAGCTTTCAAATGCCATCTATTATAACTCCTCTAATATTTCATTGGAAATGGCCGCAATATCCTGGGCCTGGTATTTATCTGCCAGCCTGTGTATTTCCTTTACCTGCCGGCGGATGTTCAGAAATTTTTCTACCAGATGAAGCTTTTCCTCATATTCCTCCAGGGTCTTGTTGCAACGTTTGATCATGTCATGTACGCCCTGACGGCTTATCCCCAAGTCTTCTGCTACTTCACTCAAGGAATAATCCTCAAGGACCACGCTCTCATAGACCTGCTGCTGGCGCTTCGTCAGAAGTTCGCCGTAAAAATCATATAAAAATGCCTGCTGCACAAATTTCTCCATCTGTAATCACCTTGGCTATCATAACGTATTTAAGAATGGCTGTCAAGTATTTTTTCTTGACAGCATGATTTTTTTGCAGATCATAAATTCCCCATATGAACCACCTCTGCATTTGAGAAGGTAAAACTGACTGAAATTTATTTTCTATTCTTTATCCTATTATGATGAATACGATTTGAAACAAGGGAAACGGCACCAACTGACAATGTTCCTACTGCCCATAACGGCTTTTCACCAAATAACTGGACTATTGCAACAACTATCAGACTAATACTTGCCAAACCGCTAACCGCCGTTCCAATTTTATCAACCCGGCTTGACGGCTTACGAAGTTTTTTTGATTTTTCAATGACAGAGCGGGTTGAAGACATTATTTTCTCTGTTGCGTTTCCTGATAATCCTAAAGCAGAATGTGTATATTTTAATGGTCCTTTCATTTAATCTACCTCCATCTGATTTACTTTATTTGATAATATAATAAGTACGATAACAGTAATAAATAGTGATATTCCTGCAACGCACAGTGATGAAATTAAGGGGTTACTTGTGATAATGGCTATATTTCCATAAACACCAAATAAAATAAAAGCACTTATCAAAGTAACTGTAACTGATTTTTTTATAAATCCAATACCCATCGCAAATATTCCAATGATATTGGCAAATAATACGGAAACAAATATTGTTTCAAAAGTCGAGAACAGCAATTTGGCTGTTATTGTATCAGATACAATGGGAACAAAAGATTCGGTGATTGAAAATATGACAATGGGTATTATTGTACACATCATCATAGATATGGAAATGAGAAAAAATATAATTAATACCTTTGCCATAAATATCTTCTTACGATCAGCCGGATAAGAAAAAAGCAAAGATAACCGCTTACCGGAATATTCCTTTATGATCAAATTTATATACATGGTTGCTGATAACACACTAAAAAGCAAAATGCTTATAATACAAGTAAATTGAAAAATATTACTATAATCCATAAACTCAGTTTCCTGTGTAACCTGTGCTGCATTTGCCACAAAATAAGTAAATGCCAATATTATACCGACTAATATAAGAGTAGTAATGGAATAAACTCGTAAATTAATATGTTTCAATTCTAACTTTATAAGTTTTAACATTTTAGTTTCCTCCTGACATTAGCGTAAAGAAATAATCTTCTAAACAGCCTTGATTTTTATTCTTTATTTCATTTAAATCAGTTTCATACATAATTCTTCCATCTGAGATAACGCCGACAGTATCTGCAATATGCTCAATCTCACTGAGAATATGGCTGGAAATCAGAATAGTTAAATTTTTTTCTTTGATAAGATTTACAAATAATTCACGCATGTGCTTAATTCCCATAGGATCAAGCCCGTTAATTGGTTCATCTAAAACTAATAGTTTAGGTTCATGTACAATAGCTCTTGCTATTCCTAAACGCTGCCGCATACCTAGTGAAAATGTTGAAACAGGATTCTCCCCTGTGTCGGTCAGTCCAACCATCTGTAAGGCTTTATCAATTCCAATACCCCTGGTTTCCATATAGGCAAGATGAATCTCCAGGTTCTTTCGTGCAGAAAGATGCTCATAAAAAACAGGGGATTCAATAAGGCTTCCTATCTTTGAGAGCATAGAATCACGATTTTTCAGCATATCTGAACCCAAAATTTTAATATTTCCATTCACCGGACGTAATAATCCTGTCAATAACTTGAACAGTGTAGTTTTTCCTGCACCATTCACCCCTAGTAATCCATAGATTGTACCTTGATATATTGTCACGTTACAATCCCTGATCACTTCATTCTCTCCGAAACACTTGGATAAATTTTCAACTTGAACTGCTATCTGCGTATTCATATGGCCTCCTAAAACCGACTGTCGGTTTGTTTATTTTTAAAAAATAAGCTGTTACAAATAACAGCTGTTTTTAGATTATGATACATGGTTGTTTTATTCTAATGATCATTCAGCATATGCTTTTAAGATTGCTGTGATTAAGTTATCGTCAATAACATCTAATCCCAGTTGACACATAACGAATTGCAAATAGTTTAACCGCTTCTCCGTATCTGAATAATTACGCCCGAATAAAATCGGATTTGCCCAATAGTTTAAGAGTATTAGAAACACCTCTGAACAAAGGGCTGGCTGTGTTGTTTGTAAAGAACCGTCTTTAATACCTTCCTCGATCAATTTACAAACAATCGGTGCATCCTGCTTCATACAACTTTGTAAACCGCTGACCACAAAATGAGGATCTATCTGTGTGGTTATTGCTTTATCAAGTGAATGGGTTTCAACGTCAGTTCCAAGTTGATATAGTATTTTTTTGAGTGTTTCTTTTGCATTTTTCCCCTTTGTATTTTCGATGATAGTGAGAAATCTGTCATTAACATATTCAACACGTTTTTGCATGACAGCCTCTAAAATTTCATCTTTTGATTTAAAATGATGATAAAGTCCTCCTTTTGAAAGCTTTGTTATATCAAGAATATCTTGAATACTTGTCTGCTCATATCCCTTTTTTGAAAAAAGTTCAGCAGAAGCATCTATGATAGATTCTAGTGTTTGCTCTGGTTGCTTACTTCTTCCCATTTTGTCCTCCCAACAAACCGATGGTCGGTTTTGATAATTATATCAAACAATTTAGAGACTGTCAAGTAAATCATTGAAATTAAGAATAATATAAAAGCCCTGTCAAGATCCTGCCGCTAAAGTCGGTACTAAGCATTCTTGACTGGGCTTTTTACTTTGCTGTATCTTCCGCAATTGTTCTCTGCCTTATATCCGGTGTTCTGGGTCGTCGGGAAGCACATGGATATCCATGCTTCCGCTGCGGAACCCTTCCATATCAATGGTGATATAAGGACATCCCACCAGCTTCATATGCCCGATCACCTGTTCGCGTTTCTCCATCAGAAGAGGAATCTGCTGTATATCCGCTTCTATCCGCAGAATATCTCCGTGTACACGGATGCGCACATTTCCAAGCCCCAGAGATTTCAAAAACTCTTCTCCTGCTTCTATGCGTGAGAGCAGGTCCAGGTCGATTTCTGCACCGTAAGGCAGCCTGGTTGCCAGGCACGGGGCAGAGGGACGGTCTGCAACAGGGATATCATATTCTCTTGCCAGAGTGCGTACCTCCTCCTTGGTGATCCCGCACTCTGCAAGAGGGCTCTTTACTCCCAGTTCTTTCACTGCCTGCAGTCCCGGACGGTATACATGAAGATCATCCTCATTGCTTCCTTCCAGCAGAACTGCAGCCCCCTTCACCCCTGCAAAGGCAAGCATTCGGCTGTATAATTCTTTTTTGCAGAGATAACACCTGTTGACAGGGTTGGTACGGATCTCAGGCACAGCCAGTTCATCCATGGTAAGGACATAATGTTCCGCTTTTGTTTTTGCCAGCACCGTCCTGGCTATGGCAAGGTCGGCCTTGGGATGAAGCACTGTGTCCATGGTCAGGGCACAAACTCTTTTTCCTGTCTCTTCTGCTGCCTGGCAGGCCATGACCAGCAGAAGACTGGAATCCACTCCGCCGGAAAAAGCCACACACATATCTGTCTGTGCATATCCGGCCAGAAGTGCTGCCAGCTTATTTTTCTTGTTGGTAAGATTTTGACTGTCAGATTCATTGGGCGTTGGTTTTAATGGCTGTGGTTTTACTAGTTCCGGTCCTGACAGCTCCGGCCTTAACGGACTTAGACCTTTACCGGAAAATTCTATGCTGTCAGGATATATTTTATCTGTTTTCAATGATTTTCTGTACCTCCATAAATACCTCAGCATAAGGCAGATTTTTTTCCAGGGCGATTTTCTTCAGGCTTTCATATTCCGGATAGCAATACTCTGCCTGACCGTGTGTGCAGCATTTTATTTTTACTTGGCCATAAGGAGTATCCAATTCCTCCATCCTTCGTTCTAATACAGCGCGCTCTGCTTTATATTTCCGGAGACCAATACTTGTTGTTTCCCTGAAAATGACCGCCTCCATTTCCTGTATCTGCTCCTCACTACATATGACCTGGAGCATATAAGCAGGACGATGCTTCTTCATATATAAAGGCATTGCACAGGCATCCTTTGCCCCTGCCCCAAGCAAACGTTCAATGGCATAACCAATCTGTTCTCCTGTACTGTCGTCAACATTTGTCTCCAGTATCCACACTCCGCCTCCGGACTTATGGATTTCCGGCTTATAGGTTCCCGGCTCTTGTGTTTCTCTCCGCGGAATCCTGACTCCCCAGGGTTTCATCAGCATAGCCCGCAGAATATTCGCATGAGGAAAATCCTTTTCCCCACAGCCTATTCCCACCTTACATATCTGATAATTCTCCGGCCTGTCCTCTAAATCAGCCAGCGCAGCCACCACCGCAGCGCCTGTAGGCGTGATCATCTCCCCTTTGGCATCACTGATCACCAAGGGAAGTCCGAACTTCTGCACCAGCTCCAGAACAGCGGGAACCGGAACTGGGATTTTCCCATGCTGACACCAAGTATGACCTTTTCCCTCGTACATAGGCGACACTAATATCTTTGTGATTCCTAAATCGTCCAGGCAGATTGCAGTTCCCACAATATCCACAATGGAATCAACTGCACCTACTTCATGAAAAGCAACCTCATCCACTGTTTTTCCGTGAACCTTCGCTTCAGCCTCCGCCAGAACCCTGAAAATCTCCAGTGACATCTCCTTGACTCTCTCAGAAATCCCGGACTTCTCAATCATCTCCCTTATATCACTATAATGCCGATGCTCGTGTGCTCCATGATTATGACCTTTATGGACGTGAGTACCATGGTCATGATCACCATGAGTATGATCCTCATGGATGTGATTCTCATGAAGATGTCCCTCATGGACGTGATCCTCTGGAGCTTTCAGCAGCACCCTGAAAGCTCCAGAACGCACTCCGCATTTCTGCTCATAGCCAAAACTCAACTCATATCCATCCAGCGGAAGCAAACCCAACTCGCCTTTTAACCTCTCAAATGAGGCTCCAAGATCAAGCAAAGCCCCCACCAACATGTCACCGCTAATACCGGAATAGCATTCCAAATATAATGTATCCATTTTCTATTAACATCCTTTCTTTCTAAAAAACTCAGAGAACCGCAAAAGCTTCCAAAGAAGCCGGGCACCGGACTCTTTACAATTCCTTCGTGATCCTTCTAAGGTTACAAGTTCATTATAATATCTTGTCTTATGATCCACCGCAATATCACCGCATTAATGCAGAGGAAACGGCGATAATACGGATAAAAAATAGTCAATTGAAGATTTTATAGGTATTTTTCCCTTCTATAACAAGTAAAATCTCCATCTTTATCTGGGAAATACCTATAATATTCAACTGATTGGCATTTTTATAGGTAAAATTTATGATCTTCTAGGTCAGATGCCCGGAATATCTCTGGAAAATACCTATAAAATTATCGGCTCAATGGATTTTATAGGTATTTTCCACTTCAAGCCTGTTGATATAACTTCATTAGACTCAAAAATACCTATAAAATTTATCAGATTGGGAGTTTTATAGGTATTGTCTATTTCCTCTGCCGATATTGCTGAGGATACGTTGGAAATACAACAGAATTGCAGATTCCTGAGCTCCCTACTCTGAAGTACAACAAAGTACAAAGATACAGCAATCTGCTGAAGTACAGCAGTGTATTCCAGTACATACAAAAATTGTCCATACTCCATAATCCTGCAGGATGTATGTCTCGGGATTTTCATGCATATATGCATGAAAACACCTCGCAGGATATTACCAGTGAACAGTACCTCTTTCATCTCTCTTCAACTGATAATACCATATTCTACTTGCCATTTCAAATGAGATAAGGTATCATTTGTAGTAGATTTTCTTATCAGAAAAGGAAATCTGTAACAGTTCAGACAAGCCTGTCCAACTGTTACCAATAGAGAATTCAAGCCTGTGAAATAGAAATCCGCCTACATATCTCCACAGGCCCGAAAAATAAAAGGAGGTTTTTCTTATGGAAAAAGCAAAAGTTTATTATACCAGTATGCGCACCGGCTTTAATGACGGACTTTTAAACAAGCTGGAGCGCCTTATCAAGAAGGCTGGTATCGGTGACATTGATTTTGACGGCAAATATACGGCAATCAAAATCCATTTCGGTGAGCCGGGCAATCTGGCATTTCTCCGCCCCAACTATGCAAAGGTAGTTGTTGACGTAGTAAAAGAGCTTGGAGGCAAGCCTTTCCTCACTGACTGCAACACTCTGTATGTAGGGGGCCGTAAGAATGCCTTGGACCATCTGGACAGCGCTTACACCAACGGCTTCTCTCCATTTTCCACAGGCTGTCATGCTTTGATCGCCGATGGCCTGAAGGGAACAGATGAAGTCTACGTTCCTGTAGAAGGAGGGGAATACATAAAAGAGGCAAAAATAGGGCGTGCCATTATGGATGCTGATGTATTTATTTCCCTTAGCCACTTTAAAGGCCATGAAGCCACCGGTTTCGGAGGTGTACTGAAAAATATCGGTATGGGCTGCGGTTCCCGTGCAGGAAAAATGGAAATGCACAGTGCCGGCAAGCCAAGTGTTGACCAGGACCTTTGCATCGGCTGCAAACGCTGTGCGAAAATCTGCGCCCATGATGCCCCTGTCTTCACTGACAATAAAGCAAGTATTGACCATGACAAATGTGTAGGCTGCGGAAGATGTATCGGTGTCTGTCCTAAAGATGCTGTCCTTGCCGCTTCTGACGAGTCCAATGATATTCTTAACTGCAAGATTGCAGAATACAGCAAGGCCGTAACCGACCACCGCCCTCATTTCCATGTGAGTCTGGTCATCGATGTATCCCCGTACTGTGACTGCCATGCAGAAAATGATGCTGCCATTGTACCGGATGTAGGCTTCTTTGCCTCCTTCGATCCGGTTGCCCTGGACGTGGCCTGTGCAGATGCAGTAAACAAACAGCCTGTCATCGCCAACACCTGCCTGTCTGAAGCAGACCATGAAGGCCATGACCACTTCAGCGCTGTCTTCCCTACCACCAACTGGCGTACCAGTATAGCACACGCCAAGAAAATCGGCCTGGGAACTGATGAATATGAAATTATTGAAGTAAAATAGTATTAAGAAATCAAAAAAATATGAGCCATTGCCCAATGACTTAACATCTGAAAGCAATGGCTCTTTTTTTGCCCAATTTACAGCCTTTCCAGTAACAAAAGCAGTTTCCAAACACGCTCTAACTTTATAGATCACTGATAAAAATAGTGACAGTAAACTTTTCTTCTGTGTAGGAAACTTCCATATTTCCCCCATATCTGTCCACAATATCCCTCACGCTTTGAAGGCCAAGTCCGTGCATTTTCTTATCAGGTTTCCAGGTGACGATCCTGCCCTTCTCCATCATAATCTGCCCGGATTTACTATTGGAAATCTCATAGCTGAAGCAATTGTTCTTATACAATGCTTTCACAGAAATTTTTCTTTTTTCTTTATCTCCAACCTTTACTGCTGCCTCAACTGCATTGTCCAGAGTATTGGCAAAAAGTGTGCACAGACTTATGTCATCAATGGCGATCATCTGATCTATGGCAATATTAAAGAAGCACTCTATCTCATTTTCCACAGCCATATTGTATTTGCTGTTCAATACTGCATTTACAATACTGTTTTTACAAAACTTACGAGTATGTACTTCAAACTCACCGGACAGACTGGAAAAATATTTCTCTGCACGCTTATAATCCTTATTTTGGAGAAAGGAACCTATCACATTCAAATGATTTTTCATATCATGGCGCAGTCTGCGTACCTGCTGCTGGTTTTCTTCAAGCTCTATGTAATAACACTGCTGGTATTTTAAATTCTCCATCTCCATTTCTGCATGAATGGTGCGGGAAATATAGGCACATAGATAACAGCAGCCAATACTGGTTAATATACACGCCGCACTGGCCGGATAAATTCTATAAGAATACCTTGCATCTATGCTGTAGACCAGGGAGATGATCCCGGCAAATGAAGTAATACACAAGACATCCACCACAAGCCACATTCTTACTGTCATAAAATGAGCTGTTTTCCGAAACATCCCCTTGGAATATTTCCATATTAAAAACCACACGGGAATCCGCAGCGCCATAGTTGCACTATGTAAAACCGTAGATTCTACCAGTGACATTTCCTTTCTGAAAACATGCAGGTAAATCTGCATCCCTATATCTTCACTGAGAAAATTTAAAGAAATCACAATAGGATATAAGATCATGACCGCCGATAACTTCTCTATACTCTCACCGGAGTAACACAAAATTACCACAGCTGAAAATACCAGAAGAAAGGAAATACTCCCCGTCACCTCTCCCGGAAAAACAACGATCCCACCTGTTAAAGCCAGCATGATCACCGCCAAAACACGAAAAATGAACCGTTTCCGTATTTTCAAAAACTCATTCAGAATATCATACATCATATATGCACATATGAAATAAACAGTTAAATTAACAATTCTCTCCAGTATAGCAACCATGATCTTCCTCTATCCCAGCATGCGCCGCGCAAATGCAATTGCCAGCTCCTGTTTGCAGGAACGGCTGACCGGAAGCTGGTTCTGGTCAGACAAAATAACTGCGCTTCCTGATACGGCCTCCACATGCTTTAAATTTACAAGATATCTGTTATGGATCCTTATGAAATATTCAGGCAGCCCCTCCTCCACTTCTGTCAGCTTTCCCGGAAAAGACCGCGTTTCATCCGTTGTCACCACTGTGACACAATGACGCTCACTGAAAAAATATAACACCTTATCCAATACGATCCTGCACGAACTCCCTCTCTGCTCCAGCATAAACACATCCTCCTTAAGCTTCCCCATACGTGTAAGGGCAGTGTGCAATACCTCTAGGATTTTCTCTTTTTTGTATGGCTTTAATATGTAATTTAATGCCTGTACCTCATATCCTTGAAAAACAAAATCAGGATAAGAGGTGACAAATATGATTTCTGACAGAGTATCCTTTCTGCGGATTTCCTTTGCCGTTGCAACTCCGTCCAGTTCTGCCATTTCTATATCTAAAAAATAAATATCATGCTGCCTCACAGGAAGGCTGCGGATAAGTTCCTCCCCGGAAGCGTATTCCGTGATACGATGATCATAGCCGTTTAAATCCAACTCCTGCTCCAGTATTTTCCCCAGACAGGTGCGGAGTTGCTTTTCATCATCACATATTGCTATTTCTAACATATCTGTTCCTCTTCAAAGTATATTTCACAAAACATTCTTATTATACCATACAGAAAATTTATAGGAAAGAACCAAATGCTCATTACCAAACTTGCATGAAAAGCTGCCAAACTTGTATTCCTGTCTGCTGTCCGAAACCCTGGTTTATTATAAAATAGACTTACAAAATAAATGGAGGAAATGAAAATGTTAAATGTAAATCACTTATATAAAAGTTATCAAACCGGCAATACCCGCTATGAAGTATTAAAGGATGTAAGCTTCCAGGTTGCCAAAGGTGAGTTTGTAGCTGTGATGGGGCCGTCCGGCAGCGGAAAGACTACCCTTCTCAACTGTATCTCCTGTTTTATCCCTCATGACAAAGGAGAAATTCTTCTGGAAAACACAAACCTCTCCCAGTTAAAGGAAAAAGAAATCGCCCATGTAAGAAACCGTCAGTTAGGTTTCGTATTTCAGGACTTTATGCTTCTGGACGGACTTACCATCTTCGAAAATGTCTGCGTGCCAAAAGTTATCAAATGTGATGCCTATCAGCCCATGGAGAAAAAAGCCCAAAAATTATTATCCATGTTCGGTATCTCTGATATTTCCGGCAAATATCCGGCCGAGGTTTCCGGCGGGCAGAAACAGCGGGCTGCAGTGGCCAGAGCATTAATGAACGACCCCCTGCTGATTCTGGCAGATGAACCCACCGGAAACCTGGACAGCTGCTCAAGCGAAGCTGTCATCCGGGCATTTCTGGAAGCACAGCATGAATTAAATGCCACCACCTTTATGGTTACTCATGACAGCTTTTCTGCAAGCTACTGCGACCGGGTTATTGTCATGAAGGACGGCTGTATCCATACAGAATTGAAGAGAACCGGAAACCGAAGAGACTTCCTGGAAAAACTGCTGGAAGTCCTGAAAACATTAAATGGAGGTAACGAACAATGACACTTTCCAGTCTGTGGAAGAAACTAAGAAAGAAAAACAAGGGAGATTACCGTCAGTTTCAATCCTGCCTCACTTTGGCTGTGCTGCTGGTCTCTTCGCTTATCCTTGTGATATACAGTCCTATCGTCCAGTCAGCCCTTCCCACCGGAGGAGATTCACGGAAACAATTATATATGATCGCTGTCATGGCGGTGGCGGGCTGCAGCCTTTTAGTCTTTTATGCCGTAAGATTGTTTCTCCGCTATAAAAGCCGGGAAATGGGAATCTTTCTGGCCCTTGGCACTGAGAAGGGCAGACTGTCCAAAGCCCTTTATCTGGAAATGCTGAGAATCTTAGGACGTAGTTTTCTTGTTGGAATCCTGGGCGGATGCATAACTGCATTCCTCACAGGTAAGGTCCTGGAATACTTATCCGGGCAGGCATCCGTAGGGCGTTTTGCCTTTACTGCCATGGGTGCCCTTGGCTCCCTTTTATACGGTATTTTTCTTTTTCTTGTACTGATCGGTATGACTGGCTCTTCCTTGAGACACACCAATATCATAGAAATCATCAATGAACAACGCCGTCAGGAACCCCTTAAGAAAGCAGTGACAAAGCAATACCTGATGATAGGTATTCTCTTTTTGGCAGCCGGAGTGCTTGGGGCAGTGATACTTCCCAATATCATTGCAAAATTTTCCCACCGTATTGTCAGCGGTTTTACCAACATATTTTATCTCTTTGTTTTTTGGGGTATTTACCGGATCCTGGTATATTCCTTATCCAGCCACACCAGAGGAAAAAATCCCGGGAAATATTATAAAAATTTGTTGAATTACGGTTTAATGAAATTCCAGGGTGCCTCAGTCATAAAAAACATGCTGATCATCACTCTGCTCATTATGGGAGGCTTGTTTGCCTTCTTCTACCTGCCCATGAAAGACAGCAATTTCCAGGATATCCTTAATAAATATGAGGCTGGTTTCAGTTTCCGGTATCCTCTCAGCACCAATGAAATAACTGAAAAAGAAATCCGGGCACTGGCAGAAAAATATGAGGTACAAATTGAAAATTACAGAGAAGCAGAGTTCATTGTAGTGGTGGGAAGCGGAATAGACAATGAAGATTTGGACGATGAGGGATATCTCATAGAGGAATATGTAAAAGACTATGCCCAATACGAATGTATCAGCGCCAGTGAATACCAGCGTATTACAGGTCAAACAATAAGTGTGGAGGACGGAACCTACCTTATGATCCAAACCGCTGATGCCTATGAAAATATTTTTTACAGTTTTGATGCCATGGATCAGTTATATTGTACTGACACAGCCGGTTACCTTCCAATGAAATATGCCGGAAATGCAGTATGCCACGTTCTGCTCATCGGCAATGGCTATTCCTACAATTCCAGATTTGTTGTCAGCGACAGAGATTATGAATTGCTGAGAAAAGGTCTGAAAGATAACATGATCACTAAGCAGGTACTTTTCGACACATCAGACAGTCCTAAAGTGACAGAATTTTCCCAGGCATTTTATAAGGAATTTGCAGAGCGTGCTTCCGAAGATATGAAGATCATGGAATACTATGACCCCGTTACATTCGGATGGAAAAAATCCGCTGACCCATCTGATTACCCAGCTATATTTGATGCCGATAACCCCGTGGCGGAGGCTGACTGGCAGTATCAGCCTGTGATGGCAGCATATCAGAATGCAACTTATAAGCTGACTTACGCTATCTCCTATCTCCTGTTTATTTACCTTTCCCTCATCTGCCTCATTGCAGTAAGCATCATTGCTTATACCCGCAGCATCAGCGTGGCCATAAGCAGCCGACAGGTCTTCGGGGATATTGCCAAGCTGGGTGCGGACCATACTTATCTCTGTAAGCTGCTGAAGTACCAGCTGAAAAAGGTGTATGTTCTTCCCACTATAATCGGATGCGCCGGTATGGTATGCTTTGAAATCCTTATACTTTGGCAGAATGACGGTGTCCTGAGAGCCTACGAATTACGGATCCTGCCGATTCTCTTTTTGACAGCAGCACTTGTATCCCTGTGCCAGTATTTTATCTACAGATTTTCTCTGGCACGGACTAAAAGAATATTACACATTTAGACGGAAACAGGCTGACGGTATTTTAAACCGACAGCCTGTTTTATTATATTAAAGTTGTAACTTCTTGTCCTTTACAGACTTGCGCGGATCACCTTCGGGCGGCATCCTGCATCCTCCAGGGCCTTTACGATCTGTTTCTTATGGTCAGTGCCATATGCTTCTAATGTGATCTTAAGCTCCACGGCTGCATTTCGGTTGGTGCTCACAAACTGGTTATGGTCAAGCTTGATCACGTTACCCTGTACGTTAGAGATGATGGATGCAACGCGCACCAGCTCACCCGGCTTATCCGGAATAAGCACAGACACTGTAAAAATACGGTCACGCTGGATCAGTCCATGCTGTACCACAGAGGACATGGTGATCACATCCATATTTCCGCCGCTTAAGATAGAAACTACTTTTTTATTCTTAAAATCAAGATGACGCAGGGCAGCCACTGTCAAAAGTCCAGAATTTTCCACGATCATTTTATGATTCTCTACCATATCAAGAAAAGCAACGATCAGCTCATCATCTTCAATGGTAATGATACTGTCCAGATTCTCCTGGAGATAGGGAAAAATCTTCTCGCCCGGAGTCTGTACAGCAGTACCGTCTGCAATAGTATTCACCCCCGGAAGAGTCACCACTTCTCCCTTTGCCAGAGACGCCTTCAGGCAGGCAGCTCCTGCAGGCTCTACACCGATCACTTTAATATGAGGGTTGAGAAGCTTGGCAAGTGTGGATACTCCTGTGGCCAGTCCGCCTCCGCCTATAGGTACTAGAATGTAATCCACAAGAGGCAGCTCCTGGACGATCTCCATGGCAATGGTTCCCTGACCTGTTGCCACAGCAGGATCGTCAAAAGGATGGATAAAGGTATACCCCTCCTTCTCAGCCAGCTCTAAAGCATAGGCACAAGCCTCATCATACACATCTCCCTGAAGGATCACCTCAGCACCGTAGCTTTTTGTCCTGTCCACCTTAATAAGAGGTGTTGTGGTAGGCATTACGATCACTGCCCTCACTCCGAATTTATGGGCTGCATAGGCCACACCCTGGGCATGATTTCCCGCTGAGGCGGTGATCAGACCTTTTCCCCTCTCCTCATCGCTGAGAGTGCTGATTTTATAGTACGCACCCCGGACCTTGTAAGCTCCTGTGCGCTGCATATTTTCCGGTTTAAAAAACACCTTGTTTCCGGTAAGCTCGGTAAAATAGCTGCTCTTGATGAGTTTTGTTTCCTGTGTGACCTTCTTTACTATCTCTGTTGCTTCTTCAAAGCTTTCTAGTGTGAGCATATTTTCCTCCATTTTCTGTGTATAACACCACCTCCCGGCAGCCGCTGCCTTCACTGCCGGGTCAATATTTTTATCTTTGCCGTCTGTTCTTACTCCTGTGCTGATTTTCCGCTGACATCAAAAAGGGCATCCACAAAGGCATCTGCATCAAATTTCTGCAGATCATCTATGCTTTCTCCCACACCGATATATTTTACGGGAATATCAAGCTCTGACTGAATGGCAACTGCAATTCCTCCCTTGGCTGTACCGTCAAGCTTCGTGAGGATGATCCCGCTTACATTTGCCACCTCTGCAAACTGCTTGGCCTGAGCCAAAGCATTCTGTCCTGTGGTACCGTCCAGAACCACTAAAGTTTCCAGATAAGCTTCCGGGTACTCTCTCTCCAGTATCCTGTAAATCTTACGCAGCTCCTCCATAAGATTCTTCTTATTATGGAGACGCCCTGCTGTATCACAGATCAATACATCTGCATTTCTGGCCTTGGCGGCCGCCACGGCATCGTAAACAACGGAAGCCGGATCTGCCCCTGACTGTCCTCCGATAATGTCCACACCGGCTCTGTTGGCCCACTGGGTAAGCTGTTCTCCCGCTGCCGCGCGGAAAGTATCCGCCGCTGCCAGGACCACTTTCTTGCCCTGGTCCTTCAGTTTCCCTGCCAGCTTGCCCACAGAAGTGGTCTTACCCACTCCGTTGACGCCGATGACAAGAATTACAGACTTACGGTTCTCAAACTCATACTCTGTGCTGTCCACATACATCTGTTCTTTAATGCTGTCGATCAAAAGATGCTTACATTCCATAGGCTCTTTAATATGCTTCTCCGCCACTTGTTCCTTCAGCTTATCCAGGATGGAGGTAGTTGCATTAATACCGATATCGCCCATGATAAGAATTTCTTCCAATTCCTCGTAGAAATCCTCATCAATGCTGGAATATCCTTTGAAAATAGAGTCAAAGCCAGCCACTATATTGTCTCTCGTCTTTGTAAGGCCGCTGACCAGCCGTTTAAAAAATCCTTTCTTTTCCTCTGCCATAGCAATTCCTCCTGTCATTGGGTCAACTGATTCTCAACTAAATCCACGGAAACAAGAGTGGACACTCCTTTTTCCTGCATAGTGATACCGTAGAGCCTGTCGGCTGCATTCATAGTACCTCGTCTATGTGTTATTATAATAAATTGTGTATTCTTCGTCAACTTCTGTAAATATCCGGCAAACCTTCCCACATTGGAGTCATCCAAAGCTGCCTCGATCTCATCCAGCAGGCAGAAGGGGGACGGCTTTAAATTCTGGATGGCAAAGAGAAGGGCGATTGCCGTCAAAGCCTTCTCACCGCCGGATAGCTGCATCATGTTCTGAAGTTTTTTTCCAGGCGGCTGGGAAATGATCCTGATTCCGGCCTCCAGTATGTCTTCTTCCTCATCCAGCTCCAGCGTACCTTTTCCCCCGCCGAACAGCTCTTTGAAAGCTCTGTCAAACTCTCTCCTGATTTCCTGGAACTTTTCTGTAAACTGCTTGCGCATACCCTCGTCCAGTTCCTGGATAATAGACATAAGTGTTTCTTCTGCCTTTACCAGATCCTCATATTGTCCCGAAAGGAAGGTGTGGCGCTCCAGAAGATTCTTGTAATCTTCAATGGCATTCACATTCACTGATCCAAGCTTGCGGATTTCCTCCTTAATACGGGTGATTTCCTTTTTCATCTCTTTCAGGTCGTTTAATTCTTCATTGCGGTAGGAAAGCGCATTGTTAGGTGTGATCTCATATTCCTCCCACATATAGGAAATCTGGGCTTCCCGGCTCTCTTCAATTTTTTCTATCTGGCTTTTCAGACGGAAACACTCTTTATCCAAAAGGCTCATCTGCCCTGAGAGTTCATCCCGTCTGGCAAAAAATGCTTTATGGCTGGCATTTCTCTCATCTTTCTCCTTCTGCCAGATTTCCATCTGGGCTGCGGAGGTTTCTTCCTGCTCATGATAGGAGACAATTACAGTCTTCAGCTCTTCAATGGATTTCTGTTTCTTCTCCATCTCCTGACTGCCCTGCTGAAGAATTTCGTGGATACTGCTCTTCTCTTCTTCCAGCCCTGAAATTTCAGAAACAAGACGTGAAAGATTTTCTCCTGCAAAGCTTTCCCTCTGCTCAAGGGCAGATGCCTCAAGACGGATAGCCTCAAGATCCTTCGTCACCGCACTTTCGTCGCTTCTCCACTCTTCCAGTTCCTTCTGCCTAGTCTCAATAAAGGTTTCCAGTTCCTCTTCATCCTGCTTCGAAGATTCCAGCTCCTTGGCAATGCGGTCGTGATCCAGCTGCACTTCTTTCACCTGTCTTTGGATTTCCAGCTGGTCACGCTGGATCTGCTCGTACCCGCCTTTGATTTCTTCTGCCTTTTCCTCAAGCTGGACAATGTTCATCCTTGCGGTATTCTGTGCCACATACTGCTGGCGCAACTTGTCCTGGAAGTCAGCGATGGTATCCCGGATCACATTTCTCTTGCTCCTGTTGTCGTCAATGGCCTTCTGCATAGCTTCCATATCTTTTTTCAAAGCCTTGACACTGGACTCCAGCTCTTCTATCTCCCTGCGCCTTCCAAGGAGGTTGCTGCTGTTTTTGAAAGCACCGCCAGTCATGGATCCCCCGGGATTTAAGGATTCTCCCTCAACGGTTACCATACGAAGGCTGTGTCTGTATTTTTTTCCAATGGCAATGGCGTGGTCAATATGGTCAACCACAAGCACACGGCCGAGAAGATATTTGGCAAGGCCCTGATATTCAGCACCCACAGTGACAAGATCACTGGCAAGGCCGATGACACCAGGTTCCTTCAATGCCTCTCTCTGGTTAAACTCGCCCCTGCTGCTTATACTGTTTAAAGGAAGGAAAGTTGCACGGCCAAACCGGTTCTTCTTCAGGAATTCAATCATCCTTTTGGCTGTCTGCTCATTGTCAGTGACAATATTTTGGATGCTGCCTCCAAGGGCAGTCTCAATGGCCACTTCATATTCCTTATGTACCTGGATCAAGTCCGCCACTACACCCTTGATGCCCGGCATCCGTTCCTTCTGTTCCATGACACGGCGGATACTGTTTCCGTAACCGTCATAGCGTTCTGTAATGTTTTTCAGGGACTCAAGCCTTGATTCTTCTCTGTGGTAAGCAGTCTGACCGATTTCCATCTGGGCATTCTGCTTTTTCAGCTCGTCCTGAAGCTCATGGACAGAGGCATCCAGCCGCCTGCACTCCTGATTCATGGCTTCTATCATACCAGTGATAGCGTCATACTCAGTCCGTGCCTTTTTGATGACTGTCTGCTGTTCTTCTTCTTCACTTTTCAGGCGGAGGATCCTCTGGTTGATCTCTGCTTTCCGGATATCAATCTGCTCCATCATAGTGTCGAACCGCTGTGCTTTTCCCTTTGTGGTGGCACGGCTGTTGAGGATTTCTATGATTTCATTCTTGCCTTCCTCCACCGCGTTGGTGCAGTCCTGGATATTGGCAAGTATTGTCTGCATATGCTCTTCCTGAGCCTTCAGCTTTTTCCTGATCTCCAGAAGGCTGGCATGAAGATTGGATTTCTCCTCTTCCAATTCCTGCCTTGACTGTTTCCTCTTTAGCAAATCCTCCTGGATCACTGCAAGACGGCTCCTGTAATGCTCCTCATTCTGTACCCCTGCCAGGATCTGTTCGTTGAGCACATTGATCTGCCCTTCCAACTGCTGCTTCTTAAGGGCATTTCCCTGGGTTTCCTCCCGCAGCAGGTCCATCTTCTGATTCAGCTCTTCCAATTCCTGCTCCAGCCGCTCGTACTCTACCTTTGTCTGCTCGTACGCCTCCTGGGTTTCCTTAAGGTTAGTCTGGGCCAGCTGGTTCTTCTCACCAAGCTCTTCCAGAAGCTTTCCTGTATTCTCATGCTCTAAAAGGAACATATTTACATCTAATTCCTTAAGGCTTTCCCTCCTGGACAGATAGATTCTGGCTGTCTCGGACTGCTTCTCCAATGGCCCAAGCTGTTTGGAAAGCTCACTTAAGATATCAGTGACACGGACAAGGTTCTGGCGTTCCTCATCCAGCTTTTTGATGGTGGTATTTTTTCTCCGCTTGAATTTTACAATTCCTGCTGCCTCGTCAAACAGCTCCCTGCGTTCCTCCGGCTTTCCGCTTAAGATTTTGTCAATCTGTCCCTGTCCGATGATGGAGTAGCCTTCCTTGCCGATACCTGTGTCATAGAACATCTCATTGATATCCTTTAACCGACAGGCACTTCCGTTAATAAGGTATTCGCTTTCACCGGAACGGTAAAGCCGTCTGGTCACCGTCACCTCATTAAAATCCACCGGAAGCTTATGGTCGCTGTTATCCAGGGTGATTGCCACGGAGGCAAAGCTTAAAGGCTTCCTTGTTTCAGTCCCGGAGAAAATAACGTCCTGCATATTTCCCCCTCGAAGCTGCTTTGCACTCTGCTCTCCAAGCACCCAGCGCACCGCATCGCCTACGTTGCTCTTGCCGCTGCCGTTTGGTCCCACAATGCCGGTGATCCCATTATGAAATTCAAAGTTGATCTTCTGGGCAAAAGACTTAAACCCATGTACTTCAATATTTTTTAAATACATAGTCCACCTGCTATTGTTTCATTTTGCGGATTGCCTGATATGCAGCCGCCTGTTCTGCGGCTTTTTTCGTGTGACCGCTCCCGGAACCCATCACCTTGCCGTTCACCAGTGCATCTACGGAGAAATTCTTATTGTGGTCAGGTCCCTCTTCCTTCACAAGAAGATATTCTACCGGCTGGCTGCCGTTTTCCTGGACAATCTCCTGCAAGATGGTCTTGCTATCATAAAAGAGCTGTTTATGCTCCATGTCATTAAGGATGAATTTCAGCACAAACTCCTTTGCACTAGCAAAACCACCATCCAGATAAACAGCACCTAACAATGCTTCCGTGGCATCAGAAATAATGGAATCCCTGTGTCTGCCCCCTGTCATGTCCTCTCCTTTTCCCAGAAGAAGATGCCGGGGCAGTCCGAATTCCCTTGCACAGTATGCCAAGCTTGGTTCACAGACCAGACTTGCACGCTTTTTCGTCAATTCCCCCTCCGGAATCTGAGGAAATTTCTCATACAGGTAATCACTGCTGATCAGCTCCAGCACAGCATCCCCCAGAAACTCCAGGCGCTCATTGCTGCCCAGTTTGCCCAGCTTCTTCTCATTTGCATAAGAGCTGTGGGTCATTGCCTGGGTAAGCAGATGCTTGTTCTTGAATGTATATCCGATAATCTGTTCTAAAGTCTCCAATTCTCTCTTCATGTCCTCTCTCCACTGCATGTAATGACGTGGGGGCAAAAGGTATTTTGACCCTGGCATCATATAGTACAGGGTGCTGTATGAAACAGCACCCTGTGTACGGCTCTTGCCTCATCAACTTATTTGCCTGCGAATTACTTCTGCTGCGTCTCCCACTGACTGAATCTGTTCCACAGTCTCATTGTCGATTTCAATATCATATTCTTCCTCAATACCCATGATGATCTGGAAGATATCCAATGAATCTGCGCCAAGATCATCCACAAATGTGGTTTCTTCTGTAATACCCTCTGTGTCCATATTCAGGACATCCCCGATAATCTCTTTCAGTTTTTCCAGCTCCACACCCATCTCCTCCTTCACTTGTCATTCTTATGATGATCACTGCTGCGGCTGTACCGTCTCTCCATTGATCTGCTCTGCGATCTTCTCATTAATCTTCTGCTGCTTGAACTGCACACACTGGAAAATAGCGTTTTTGATTTCCACTGCCACAGCACTTCCGTGTGTTTTCACCACAAGGCCTTTCAGTCCCAGAAGAGGTGCACCGCCGTGTTCACTTGCATCAAAGGTTTTCAATGTAGCCTTTAAAGCAGGCTTCACTAAAAGAGCACCGATTTTACTGCGGAAGTTAGCCATCATTCCCCCCTTGATCTTGTCGATCAGAGTGGCACCTACCCCTTCGTATAATTTCAGGATCACATTTCCCACAAAGGCTTCACAGACAATCACGTCAGCATAACCCGCCGGGATATCCCTTGCCTCAATGCTGCCGATAAAATTAATGCCTTCACATTCCTTTAAAAGAGGAAATGTCTCTTTTACAAGGGCATTGCCTTTCTCTTCCTCCGCACCGTTATTTACAATGGCAACTCTGGGATTTTTTACACCTACTACGTTTTCCATATAAATAGAACCCATTTTTGCAAACTGTACAAGATGGGACGGTCTGGCATCCACATTTGCCCCACAGTCAACCAATAGAGACACACCGTCCTTCGTAGGAATAAGAGGCGCCAGGGGCGGACGCTCCACGCCCTTGCTTCTTCCCACCAGAACCTGTCCCCCAACCAGGACTGCACCTGTGCTGCCGGAAGACACGAAGGCGTCAGCCTCCTGTTTCTTTACCATGTTCAGTCCCACTACAATAGAAGAGTCCTTCTTCTTGCGGATCGCAAAAACCGGAGGCTCTGCTGTCTCGATCACTTCCGAGGCATGGACCACCTGGATCCTGTCTTTGGGATAGTTCTCATATTTGCTTAATTCTTTTTCTATTATATCCTTTTTTCCTGTAAGGATCACCTGGATATCCTGTCTTTCCGTAACGGCATCCACCGAAGCTTTGACAGGCTCTGCGGGCGCATTGTCACCGCCCATGGCATCCACTACCACTTTAACCAATTCCGCCATTTCTATACCTCCTGAAATCCAGAGTGACCAGAACCATACAACCAGACGAGACGGACGTCCTCTCCAGCCGCCCGATTCAGGCTGGTTACTATCGGTCTGAGCACTCTAATTTGTATCATACTAAAAGTGAGGGGGTAAAGTCAATAGAATATGGGAAAATGATGGGGATATGAATACAGGTGCTGTAGAAATGTTTGGTAATGTATAGTATAATTACTCTTGTAAAAACGATGATATTATTCTTGAAAAGGAGTAGATGAGATGACAGAGTTGTTTTTTGTTCGACATGCTCAACCTGTAGCAAATTGGGACGATGACAGAACCAGACCATTGACGGATGAAGGGTTGAAGGATACTGATAAAGTACTGGTTTTTTTCGTTCTGTAAAGGTTGACTGTTTTTATAGTAGCCCTTATAAGAGAAGTGTTCAAACCATAGAATCTACAGCCAACCATTTTGGTAAGGAAATCATTATTGATGAAAGGCTAAGGGAACGAAAAAAAGGCATTGAGGGAAATAATAGTGGTATGTTCCAAAAAAGATGGGGGAATAAAGATTTTCATGAAGATGGCGGGGAATCAATGCATATGGTTCAGGAAAGAAATATTACAGCTGTTTTTGATATTTTAAAAAATAATCAAGAGAAAACTGTTGTTATTGGAACACATGGAACCGCTTTAAGTAGTATAATAAATTTTTTTGACAGCACATTTGACTGTAAGGCTTTTTTGCGGATTATTGATTGGATGCCTTATATAATAGAACTTGACTTTAAGGGACAACACTGTTTCAGTAAAATCGAGCATTTACATATTATGAAAGAATTTATGGGCAAAGCAAGAGCAGATAAATAAAATCCGAAAAACTTTACATCTGTATTTCATATGACTGCCCAAGCAGGGCTGCCCGCGTGATTCTTGAAGGGCAGCGGAATCCGGTAATTTCACTGGACCGGATCTTCCGCCGTAACAGGGCTGCTGAAATCAGGAACCCATAAACACTCTTACTCTCTTCAACATTCAGGCTTCAGGAAAATAAGTCCCACCTGGATTCAAGATCCAGCGGCAGCTTTATCTCTTTCCCGTCAAGAACTGCTTCTATAAGCTCATCCCCCTGGTAACTGAGCTTAAGCGAGAAGAAGGGCGCATCCTCCAGAATAAGCTTATGGAACACCAAATCCCCGGTCCACAGATTAAGCTTCAGAAGCTCCTTTTTAGGTACCCATTCCAGAACGCCTTCATTGCATTCCTTCATATTCCCCGTGAATCCGTCTGCTGTGTACAGGCACATATATTCTGTTCCGTATCCTTCCTGGGTGAAGGTTACAAGTCCCCGGAAACGATAAGAGGTAAGGGTCAGCCCGGTTTCTTCGTAAGCCTCCCGCAAAAGGCATTCTTCCGGGCTTTCTCCCGGCTCGAAATGTCCTCCTATGCCGATCCATTTGTCCTTGTTCACGTCATTTTTCTTGGAAATCCTGTGGAGCATCAGATAGGCATCGTCTTTTTCTACATAACATAAGGTTGTCATTGGACTTTTCATAATTTCCTCCGTTTCCTGTGCCCTTTACAGCACAAACAGGTATTTTAGTGATTTCCTCATTTCATCTGAAAGGAATGGCCTTTCACCGGCAGCCCGGCTGCTTCGGCCAGCCTGGAAACGCCTTCCTCTGCAGTAGAGACTGCACTTTCAATATGGTTGTAGTCCGTGGCGCTGTAATCAAAAAGTATATTGGCCTGGGCTGGAAATTCTTCATCACTGTCCCAAAAATAGAATCTCATGGGAACACAGGCAAATGCGTGGATCTCATATCCCACGTCTCCCTGGGGAAGAGACTGTCCTCCCAGCTTTCTGCAGGCCGCCTCCAATTCCTTCAGGTGTCCGGAAAAAGTAGCGGAAAAGACATCTGTCACTCCTTTTTTATAGGCCGGGCCGAACGGCCTTGCATCCTTAAGTTCCTGAAAGGGCACCCATTTGTCCATGAAAAAGGCATTTTCTTTTGAAAACCAAAGAAGGGTATAAATGTTTAATTTTGCAGTTAATCGTATGGGAAGTGTATCTTCCAGAGCCGTTATTTCTCCTGTGCGGGAATGTATGCCGTATTTTCTTCCGAAATGGACAAGGGACAGGTAATCTCCCTCTGTCTTCAGCTCCGGCAGTTTTCTCCGCAAAACTTCCTTGTCCATACCCTGGAATTTTGCCATCCAGTCATTACATAGCTTTTCATAATTCGAAATTTTTTTTGAATCGTACTCCATGTTTGTCCCTTTCTGAAAACACTTCACAGCCCAGGTCAGCTGCCGCTTTTCTCCGCCTCGATCCGTTCTGCCAGATCATTGAGATAAACCCATCTGTCCATCTTCTCCTCCAGCTCCTGCTCTGCGGCCTCTTTTTCCTCCATGATCTGGCGCAGCTTCAGTGAATTCGTGGCATTAGCCATCATGTCGGCGTCAAGACTTTCTATTTTTTTCTCAAGAGCGGCAATATCATCGTCTATTGTCTCGTATTCTCTCTGTTCTTTGTAAGAAAATTTCAGTTTTTCCTGGCGTCCCTGTTTCCAGTCCTTCTGAGAGGATTTCTTCTTATCCTCATCCTCCTTCTGCATAGACACTACGGCAGCATCACCGGAATTTTTCCGCTGGAATGCTTCCAGGTAATCTGTATAGCCGCCTTCATACTGTACAAGGTGTCCCTCCCCTTCAAAGGCGAAAATACGGTCCACTACGTTATCAAGGAAATACCTGTCATGGGACACTGCAATGACAATACCCGCAAAGGTATCAAGGTAATCCTCAAGAATGGTCAGGGTCGGGATATCCAGATCATTGCTTGGTTCGTCAAGAAGAAGTACATTCGGCGCACTCATGAGCACCTTTAATAGGTAGAGTCTTCTCTTCTCGCCTCCCGACAGCTTAGCGATAGGGGTATACTGCATAGCAGAATCAAAAAGGAATCGCTCCAGCATCTGGGAGGCACTGATCTTGCCGTCCCTTGTGGGAATGTACTCTGCCTCATCCCGGATGTAGTCAATGACTCTCCTGTTATCGTCCATATCCGGTACTTCCTGGGCAAAATATCCTATTTTAATGGTATCTCCCAATTCAATCTCACCCTGGTCCGGCTCAAGAACCCCGGCTATCATCTTGATCAAGGTGGATTTGCCGCAGCCGTTAGGCCCGATAATGCCCAGCCGCTGGTTTCTGAGAACAATATACTCAAAATCATCCACCACTTTCTTGTCCCCGTAGCTTTTGCTGATGTGGTTTAACTCAATGGTTTTCTTTCCCATCCTTGTCTCTACAGAGTCTAACTCCACATTCTGGTCCCGTACAACACCAGTGCTGTTTTTCAGATCCTCCAGCCTGTCCAGTCTTGCCTTCTGCTTGGTGCTCCTTGCCTGACAGCCCCGCTTTGCCCATTCCAGTTCCATGCGCAGGATACTCTGCCTCTTTCTCTGGGAAGCCAGCTCCATTTCTTCCCTCTGGGCCTTCATCTCCAGGAACTTTGAATAGTTTGTGTCATAGGCATACAGCTTACCGTGACTGATTTCCATGATTTTGTTAGTCACTCTGTCCAAAAAGTAACGGTCATGGGTAACCATGACCACAACGCCTTTAAAACGGATAAGATAGTCTTCCAGCCAGGCTGCCATTTCATTGTCAATATGGTTGGTCGGCTCGTCAAGTATTAGAACATCCGCAGGATTTACAAGAGTCCGGGCCAAAGCCACCCTCTTCTTCTGTCCCCCGGACAGCTTGGAAATCTCATCCTCATGGTTAAAGATACCCAGCTTGTTCAGAACATTTTTTGCCTCACTGTCTGTGCTCCAGTCTTTATTGATTTTGCCGTCCGCCACATAATTTAAGATTGTGGCACCTTCCGGAAATTCAGGTGTCTGGGGCAGATAAGTGATACGCAGTCCGTTCTGTGTGATCACCTGGCCCTCATCCGGCTCCTCCAGACCTGCTATCATTTTCAGAATGGTGGTCTTTCCCGTGCCGTTGATACCTATAATGCCGATTTTATCCCCATCATGGATGCCGTAGGAGACATCGTCAAAAACCACTTTCTCCCCGAAAATTTTGCTTACGTGCTCTATATTTAAAATATTCATCATTTAAAACTCCTTGTCTCTGCCTGTTTATCCATTATGACTGTGTTTTCATGATAAAGTATTTTCCGGAGAACGTCAACTCTGTGTTGGCCCGAAATGATAGGCAATCCGGTCTGTGCACTGTCCCAGATTACCGTTTGCAGCCATGAAATCTCTGGCTGAATCATAGATTTCCAGGATTTCCTCAATTTCTTCATAATCAGCTTTTCGGATAAGCATGTGTTTTTCCTCCCGTTTCATATTCATCCTTATTATAATAGGAACATACAGAAAATGCCAGAAAAGAACGTTTCTCATTAAATTTTCTTCTCCGGCACTTATTCCCTCTTTCATGTGTGAAATCATCCCATTCTTACGCATAAAATTACCATTCCAATTCTTGACATTTTTCATCAAGTATAGTAAAATTCAATCATAAGAAAAAAACCATGCAAAAAAGCATTGGATTTCAATCCATATCCTTCCATACTCTTATGCATGGTTTCCTTTTCGCCTTAATCTACACTAATTCAATCCAGTATTTTAATTATGATACCAGGATCAAAAGGCTATATAATCACGAATTTATATCAAGGAGGATTTTATCAATGAACCAATGTTATGGATGCAATACCTGCAAAAGTGCTGACAAACCGCTGGAGGGTTTTATCCGCTCTCTCCCTATGGAGACTTCCCATCATCGGGTAGACACGCAGAAAACAAAGTGCGGCTTCGGTCTTCAGGGTGTCTGTTGCCGTCTCTGCGCCAATGGACCCTGTAGGATCACCCCAAGCTCACCAAGAGGAATCTGCGGTGCCAACGCAGATACTATTGTTGCCAGAAATTTCCTGCGGGCTGTAGCCTCCGGAAGCGGATGTTATATTCATGTGGTTGAAAACACAGCTTTAAATCTTAAGAACACTGCTGTGAAAAAAGGTGAGTTAAAGGGACTGGAATCCTTAAATCATCTGGCTGAAATTTTCGGCATTGAAGAATCCGATGATTACATAAAAGCAGAAAAAGTTGCAGACGCAGTGCTGGCAGACTTATATAAACCCGAATATGTCAAAGCCGAACTGGTGGAAAAAATCGCCTATGCTCCCCGGGTAAAACGTTGGAAAGAGCTTGGTATCATGCCCGGCGGCGGAAAATCAGAAGTATTCAAGGGAGTGGTAAAATGCTCCACCAACTTAAATTCTGACCCTGTGGACATGCTTACCGACTGCCTGAAACTTGGCATTTCCACCGGTGTTTACGGACTGACCCTCACCAATCTTTTGAACGATGTACTCCTGGGACAGCCTAAGTTTCGTCAGGCTCCTGTTGGAATGCGTGTCATTGACCCGGACTACATCAACATTATGATCACGGGACATCAGCATACTATTTTTGTAGATTTACAGGAAAGATTAATTTCTCCGGAGGCAGTAAAAAAAGCACAGGCTGCAGGGGCCAAGGGCTTCAAGCTGGTTGGCTGTACCTGTGTGGGACAGGATCTCCAGCTTCGTGGTGCACATTACACAGAAGTGTTCGACGGCCATGCAGGAAATAACTATACAAGCGAAGCCATTCTTGCCACAGGTGCCATTGACGCCGTACTCTCTGAATTTAACTGTACCCTTCCGGGAATAGAGCCGATCTGTGATACACTGAAGATCAAACAAATCTGTCTTGATGATGTTGCGAAAAAAGCAAATGCAGAGCTTATGCCTTTCAATTTTGACGAAAGAGAAGCACAAAGCGAACTGATCATCGACAAAATCGTAGATGCATACAAAGAGCGCCGCGGAAATGTACCTTTAAATCTTATGAAGGACCACGGAAATGACAATACCCTTACCGGTGTCAGCGAAGGTTCCCTGAAAGACTTCCTGGGCGGAAGCTGGAAACCTCTCATCGACCTTATCGTATCCGGTGATATCAAAGGAATCGCAGGTGTAGTAGGCTGCTCTAACCTGACAGCAGGCGGACATGATGTTCTCACTGTGGAATTGACAAAAGAACTGATTTCCCGCGACATTATCGTGCTTACTGCCGGATGTTCCTCAGGCGGCATTGAAAACTGCGGCCTTATGACACCGGAGGCTGCGAAACTGGCCGGACCGAAGCTTCGCGCTGTGTGCGAAAAACTTGGAATCCCGCCTGTATTGAATTTCGGCCCCTGCCTTGCAATCGGACGTCTTGAGATTGTTGCCACAGAAATTGCCGCAGAGCTTGGCGTTGATCTGCCCCAGCTTCCTCTCGTTCTCTCCGCTGCACAATGGCTGGAAGAACAGGCACTTGCTGACGGATGCTTCGGGCTTGCCCTTGGCCTTCCGCTGCACTTAGGCCTTCCGCCTTTCGTAACCGGAAGTCCTGTTGCCGTAAAAGTCCTCACCGAAGATATGAAGGAGCTTACCGGAGGCCAGGTGATCATTAATCCGGATGCCAAAGAATCTGCCGATATCCTTGAAAAGATTATTTTAGATAAACGCAGCGGATTACAAATTTAGGAGGTGGTCATATGAAACGAATCTTCATTGATGCCGCCAAATGTGACGGCTGCAAGAACTGTACGGTTGCCTGTATGCAGGCACACCGTCCAGACGCGGGGACCATCTATGATCTGGATCTTACAGATATCCGCTGTGAATCCCGCAACCATATTGTAATCTCACCGGACGGCTCATATAAACCTATTTTCTGCCGGCACTGTGATCAGCCGGAATGCGTTCTCTCCTGTATGAGCGGCGCGTTGGCCAAGGACCCTGAAACGGGACACGTACTTTACGATGAGAAAAAATGTGGTTCCTGCTTTATGTGTGTGATGAACTGTCCATACGGAGTCCTGAAACCCGACACTGCCACAAGGACCAAGGTGATCAAATGTGACTTCTGTAAGGACGATCCGGAAGGCCCAAGCTGTGTCAGAGCCTGTCCCAAGCAGGCAATCTTTGTACAGGAGGTGGACGCATGAGACATATTATTATCGGAGCCGGTGCCGCAGGCATCCAGGCCGCCAAGACTATCCGTGCAGCACAGCCGGACGCAGTGATCATCATGATATCCACAGATAAGCATGTACATTCCCGCTGTATGCTTCACAAATACCTAAGCCATGAAAGAGACGAAGCTGCGCTCTCCTTCATTCCGGAAGACTTTTTTGAAAAGCTGGACATCTTCTGGGTAAAGGACTGTTCTGTAAGCTCTGTGGACACAGTTGAAAAGACGGTCAGCCTGGAAGACGGAATGCAGTTTTCCTATGATAAGCTTCTCATTGCCACAGGAGCTAACAGCTTTATTCCCCCGGTAGGCCAGTTCCGTGAGGCCAACAATGTTTTCGGTCTTCGCCACTTAAGCGATGCCCAAAGTATCCGCCCTCTTGCAGATAAAGCGGAAAACATCCTGGTAGTAGGCTCCGGTCTTGTAGGTATGGATGCTGCCTATGCATTTCTGGAACAGGGCAAATCCGTCACAGTGGTGGAAATGGCCGACAGGATCCTTCCTCTCCAGCTGGATGAAATTGCAGGCAATACCTACCGGGAGCAGTTTGAAGCTCACGGCTGCCGCTTCCTTCTTGGAAGAAAAGCCTCTGAGACGGTCATGAATGGTTCAGGAGCTATTGAGGCAGTGATCCTTGATGACGGTACCCGGGTGGATTGTGATCTTGTGATCGTAGCAGCTGGTGTCCGCCCTGCAATAGAATGTGTGCAAGGATCTGATATCAAAGCAGAACGTTTTATAGAAGTTGACAGTAATTTAAAGACAAACTGCGCAGATGTATACGCTGCCGGAGACGTAGCCGGGCTTTCCGGAATCTGGCCCAATGCAATGAAACAGGGCGAAACGGCTGCCTACAACATGTGCGGTATGAATGTAGAATATATTGACCGGTATGCCATGAAAAACACAATGAATTTCTACGGCATCACCACCCTCTCTCTGGGAAGAGGCATTGCGCAGGAAGGCGACACTGTTCTCACCTGCCATGATTCCAAGGGATACAAGCGTGCCATCTTAAGGGACGGAAAGCTTGACAGTATCCTCCTTCAGGGTTCCATTGATTACACCGGAGTTTACCAGTACGTGATCAAAAACCAGATCGATCTGTCCCAGCTGAAAACTGACGTCTTCCAGCTCTCCTTTGCCGATTTTTACGGTGTGGACAGCAGGGGACAATATATGTATCCATAACATTTTGCAGAATGTGCGCTGCCAGGCGCACAGAGAAGTGGCTGCGCACTGATTCAGTGCCGCAGCCACTTCTCTGTTATTTTACATATTAAGAAAGTACTCCATTTTGTTCTGACCAGAAGGTTATCAATGACCTTACTTATCCGATTTATAAAAATTCTGCAACGCCTGCCCGATAAATAAGGTACTGCCCTCCCCATACACTGCATCCAGTCCTTTCTGCATTTGCGCATTGTTTACATATTTGTCTGCCATATCCAGCATAAATGCAGTGACATCTTCCATCTGGTAAAGCTGTTTGGAAACAAAGTCCATCTCTCCTACTATTTCCTTCACTTCAAGGGAATTCACATCTGCGCCCGCCTTGGCCGCTAATTTCCTTGTCACTTGATCCAGTCTTTTCCCATAGGCCTCAACAATTTGGGAATTTTCCGGATTTAAAGCAGCGTTCTTGGCGCTTTCTTTATCTCCATACCATTCCACCACCTTGGCTAAGTTTTTCTGAGCCTCTTCACTGGACGCATTGTCCAGAAAATGATCCCGAAACCCTTCCATGCTGCCATATTCTTTTATGAAGATCTCCTTCTGCTCGTCTGTCATGCTGCTTTCTATATGACGGTACATCTGTTCCATATCCGACTTACTGAAAACTCCAAAATCCATCTTGTTATCTCCTTTCAGAACATCTTCAATGCTGGCAATGATTCGTTCCAATCTTTCTTTTTTTAACTCCAGCATTCTTTTTTGGCTGATCAATAGTTGTTTTTTATCCAGAGCAGGATTTCCTAAAATCAACTTAATTTGTTTCAACGGCAAATCAAGTTCCCGGAAAAACAGAATCTGCTGTAAAGTTTCCAAAGCTTTATCGTCATAAAGCCGGTATCCCGCCTCACTTAGTACAGACGGCTTCAACAGTCCGATCTCATCATAATAGTGAAGCGTGCGTACGCTGATACCTGTCATGTCAGAAACTTCTTTTACTGTCCTCATCTGCTTTTACCTCCCTGTTCTTGATAAGTTTATCTTAGCCTATGACGCAGCGTGAGAGTCAATAGATTTTTGGATTTTTTTTGGTTTTTTTCATTATTTCCGATTGCGTTGCTTGTCCTGATACATAAGCTGGTCTAACTCCCCTAATGAAGCATCTATTTGTTCTCCAAGCAGACCTATCCCCATGCTGAAAGAAAGATTACTATGCTGGATACGGGCAGCCTCATATCTGGTACGCGCCTGTTTCAGTGACTCCAATATGCTTTCAGCAGTCTCTCCGATTTGGAAAATAGCCAGAAACTCATCACCGCCCAGACGGATCATGGCCATAACACCAGGTACCTGTTCCCTGATAAAGTTTACGAAATCACGCAGGACTTTGTCACCCATAATATGTCCTTCAAGGTCATTGACAGCCTTGAAATGATCCAGGTCAAAGACCGCTGCATAATGACCGTAAAATTGTTCCGAATGTGTCTCAAAATAACGCCTGTTCTGAGCACCTGTCAAACTGTCCGTCAGCGCATTTTGCAAGTTAAACATATCCTCCTGATACAGTTCGGTCACGTCATAAGCAACAGTAAATATGTACTTCGCCCCATCAAGCGTAACCCAATACTTAAGAGCGTCAAAATACTGAGAGGGTTCCTCCGTACCTGCAGCCCCTTTAAATTCCAACAGTTTTTTGACACCGGCCCGATTGGTCTGATCCTTTTGCAGATCAAGACTGCCGTCATGGCATTGCATAAAGGTATCTGCTACATTATCCGGTACAATTGCAGCCAACTCTATATTTGTTCTGCCTAACGGATCCACATCCGTGTACTTGGCAATCCAATCCCGGAAATTCTGATTCAGATATACAATTTGGTGCTGTTCATTCCGAAGACTCAGAAAACCCGGATACGTCTCTGCCAGAACTTCTTCAAACATCCGCTTGCTTCGTTTTTCCCAATTCGGAACCATAGATATACCACTGCGGGTCATACGGCGCGGAGGAAGTGGGATGCGTTTCTTAAATGAAGGGTACTTCTGATCAAACGCCTTTTGAGGAATGGGCTTGGTAAAGTAATAGCCTTGGGCAAAGTCACATCCGATTTCCTGCAGGAAATTAACATGCTGTCCACTCTCTGCACCTTCACATACGATTTGAACTCCCATGGTATGAGCCAATTCCACAGCACAGATAATAATACCCTTTACCCGGTCATGTGTGTCCGCTTCCTGCAAAAATACTTTATCCAGTTTGATGATCTGGAGAGGAAGCCTCCCAAGCAAATTCATATTGGAATAGCCGGATCCAAAATCATCCATAGCAATGGGAAAACCCTCTTCATCCAATTTGTTCAGCATCTTTAAAACGATATCTGCAATATCATTAAAAGCACTCTCCGTGACTTCAATCTCAATACAATCATGGGGTATCTTATATTCTTCCACAATAGAATGGAACGTTTCGTAAAAAGCTTGCTGGTACAGGGTAACACGGGAAAAATTGACTGAGACAGGAAACAGTTCTTTTCCTTGCTGCTGCCGGCTATGCAGATAACTGCAAACCTTCCTGAGCATATAGAAATCCAGGTTTGCGATGGAACCATTCTCCTCGAACAGCGGAATAAATGAGTCTGGATACAAGGTGCCTTGTCCGGGCAGTTCCCATCGAACCAATGCTTCAGACCCAACGATTTGCTGTTCAGACAGTTCCACCCTGGGCTGGAGGTACAGTTCAAATTCCTGGTTAACAAGAGCATGCTGAAGCTGCTCTTTTAACCTGTGCTCTTGAGTCAGCTTTTCCAGCAGATGCTCATCATACCAGACCAACGATTGGTTCGCCGCTGCTTTTGCTGCTTTGTGAGCCATTTGGGCTTTGTCCATAATAGTCTTGATCAATTCTGTGTTATTCTGGATTTGATAAGCACCGTATGTAAAGCCGACATCACCAAACGGCTCCAGAAATCCCTGGGCTTTTGTAGTATGCTCCAGGATATCCTGTAATTCAGGAATCAGTGAGTCCTTTGCCTTGGCCAGCAGGATAAAGTCATCTGCATCAAGGCGTGCGCACAGGTAATTTTCATCTTTCCGGTTTTTCAGTGTCAAGGCCAAGGAACGCAGAAGTTCATCACCTTGAATATATCCCACTGAATCGTTGATCACCTTGAAATTGTCAATATCAAATGCCACGATCACAAATTTGCTTTTGGACTGCTGCCGCAATAAGTTTGTGGCTGCATTCTCAAAACCGGTACGATTTTGTAGACCAGTCAGTTTATCTGTATATGTGGCTGTCTCCAATTTTTTTTGATTGCGCTTATTTACAATTAAAAAAACGATAATAGAAAGAAACAAAATGAGAAAGTACACTGAAATAAAGCTGATCAGCTTATGGTTTGAATTTTTTTCAGCCTGTAGTACCAATCGGTCTGCCATCTCAAAATGCTGTTGGCTTAAATCATACAGCCTTTCATCAGAGGTGTTCCCGGAACGTACCGAATCTATCTGAGCCTTAATTTCCCCCCATATTTCATTCAATTGGGATAACTGCTTCTGAAATTGTTTATCATTGTTTTTTGCAAGTCCATAATCACCCTTGCCTGTCCGGAGGTCATAGATAATCCCGTCAAGACGTACAACCAGCTCATCATCTGGCTTACCATTCATCTCTTCCTTCACCAGACGCTGCGTGGCACCACGGACTAATCCGCTGTAATTGATAATACGGGCATCCCCCACATTCCATAAGAGCATCACTACCAAGAGCAGAACTGCAAGCAGCCACATTCCTGTATACAGTTGAAATCCTCGTTTCGTCTTCATCGTTTCAGCCTCACTTCTTCCATTTGCTTCAATCACTGCACACTGATTCCCACCGCAATAATGAAGTGTTCGATTTTTACTATACTAATGTTTCAATTGTAACCTAATTTCCTACACAAAGCAATGAAGTTATGGTCTGTGAGACTTCACTATTTTCTATCTAACTAATTATCCTGCTGCAAATGACTGACTGCTAACTTATAAAAGACTCCGGAAACAGCATTCCGAAGTCTTTTATAAGTAATACTTTACTCAATAACTTTTTTTGTGGCACACATAAACGGTTAAAGGACAGGACAAAATAAATATAAGTAAGGCACTCCCAAGAATGATCATACCGCCTAAAATCACTTGTATAGTTGTCATACGGGCCGGAAATAAGGTTTGTACGAAAGAAGTCAGCCCCATAACAATTCCAATACTGCACAGAAAGCTAATGGCTAAAAACACCTCATTCCGTTCCTCACCGCCAATGTAGAACAGAGGGAAAAATATTGCTGCCATAAATAAGCTTATTCCAATCCCTGCAACAAACAGCATAAAAATGTCTGTATTTCTGTTAAACGGAAAACCATGCAGCATAATTGACAACGTTACTCCAATTCCTGCAAAAATCATTCCCACACCCAACCACAATAATAGACTTAAAAAATAACTTTGTACAATGGCTGAACGCTTTACTGGTGCGGTAAGTTTATACTTGCTCCACTTGGTAGAGCTCTCTTTTCGCAGACTTGCAATGGAATTCAGAGAAAAACCAATCATTCCCAATAACATATATCCAATTATTAATGATGGAATTTTATTGTCCATAACCACAACGAAAAACCCCAGTAATACCATAATGATTGAAAATACTTTCCCATTTGAAAGTGTGGCATACAAATTGTTCTTCAAAAGTCCTTTCATACTCGCTCCCCCTTTACCAGCAACAACATTATTTCATCTACGGAAACATGGTCTGTCACAATATCTTTGTACTTTTTCTGTGCCTCTTTTCCATTAGGAACCAGAACGTCAATCTGAAAATCGCGTTTTCGAAAAGCAAGAATATCCTTAGGATCTAAGGCAAGAAATTGACTCTCTTTGCAGCGCAAAACAGCGTAGTTATATACCAGGTCATTTTTTGATACACTCATGATCAGTTTTCCATTGTGAATAAAAGTGATATAATCTGCAATTTTTTCTAAATCACTTGTGATATGGGAGGATAGCAGAATGGAATGATTTTCATCTTGTACGAATTCCAAAAAAACGTCCAACATTTCATCACGCATAATGGGATCCAAGCCACTGGTCGCTTCATCCAGAACTAATAACTGCGGATGATGCGCCAAAGCTGCGGCAATAGCCAATTTCATCGTCATTCCTCTGGAATAATGTCTTATTTTTTGTTTTACCGGCAAGTGGAAATCCTCTAAATATTTTTGAAACAGAGAATTGTCCCATTGGGTATAAAGTCCATCCATAACTTCTGATAACTGTTTGGCAGTCCAATAGGCCGGAAAATTGTCTCCATCGTAGACAACGCCTATTTTTTCCCGCATCTCTGTATCTGCATCCCGCATTTCTTTTCCAAACAATTTGACCGTACCACTGTCTTTTGCGATCGTATTTAGAATACAACCAATTGTCGTAGTTTTCCCGGCTCCATTTTCACCCACAAAGCCTAAAATGGATCCGTATGGTAATGAAAAGGTCACATTATCCAATGTAAAATTTGATTTTGAAAATGTCTTGGAAACTTGCTGCAATTCTAAAATTTTCTCCATGCTACTTGTCCTCCTGATAGAATAATGTCAATAACTCCGTTAATTTTTCAAGTGAAATGTTACTTGTACGTCCAATCTCTGCGGCAGCCTGTAAATGTTCTTCTGCAATACGTTGCTGCTCTTCTTGATAAAATTCTTTATTCTGTGCAGACACAAAGCTGCCTCTGCCAACTGTTGTTTCTATGAAACCGTCCCTTTGTAAATCCTCATAAGCTTTTTGAACAGTTATAACACTTACATGGATTGATTTTGCCAGTGCCCGCATTGAGGGAATCGATTCTCCGGCCTGCAATTCTCCGCTCATTATCATCGCTTTTATTTGTGATGTAATTTGCTCGTATATCGGCTTATTAGCGTTATTACTGATAATGATCTCCATAAAAACACCCCTTCAATTTTAATGTACTTATTGTACAAGTACATTATAACACCTTTCTAATGATAGTCAACATATAAAATAAAAATGCCAGATACAGTTATTAAAAAGGTCCTTGTACAAGGATTAAAGCGCCATCCTTGAAACAAAAATCCCAAAATGCTATACTCTATTTACAAATAATTACCCGTAAAAAGAAAACAATAACCCCTTTTAACATCGAGGAACAATATATGGATAGGACAGAACTTATCAATCAAAGTATTGACTATATCATGCAGCATCTTGATGAAAATTTAACCCTGGATACTGTAGCCGGTCATTTTTTTATTTCTAAATACCATTTCAGCCGAATATTCAAGGAAGTAACCGGCGAAAGCGTTTATTCATTTATCAAACGCTGTAAGATTGATCAAAGCGCGGTAGATATGAAGCTGAACCCAACAAAGGCGATCACAGACATTGGTTTGGATTACGGATATAGTGCATCCAATTATAGCTCTGTTTTCAGAAAACACCTTGACACCTCTCCTGGTATGTTCAGGAAATCTATACCCACTCATAGTATATCCGTTCCCTTTACTCCGGAACGGATCGTTCATTTCAAATCTGCGGAGGAATATGACGCGCAGATTGAAGTCCGGGAATTTAACAATCTGTTTGTTCTGTACCAGCGCTTTATAGGAAACTATGTGGACCTTGAAAAAAACTGGTATCAGTTTTTAGATAAGTACAAGAATCTCTTAAATGATAACACAATTCTGGCAGAGCGTTTTTTTAATGACCCGGCAATTACCAAGTCCCCGCAATGTATCTGCGATATTTGTATGACTGTGGAACATGATTGCGAATTGGATAATGTTATGTGGATCAGCGGCGGCAAATGGATCGTTTACCGCTTTCATGGACAAATCAAAGACATCTTCGGAACACTGCAAGGAATTTTTAACGTTTGGCTCCCCCAAAGCGGTTACAAGATGAAACGGAGGTATGGATTGAATATTTATCACCATATTGACCGGGGCAATCACAGCGTTGTCATGGATCTATGTATCCCGGTTTCAGAAGAGCAAGAATTCAGAAGATAATCAGGCGGTTTTCTTTCTATAATTAAGATGTATTGAATACTACTTTGAAAGGGAGGAAAATATGTTTGATATAAGAAAAATCCAAGAGAATGTGCTATACAATGCTGTGAAAGCAGAAAGTGATGCAGATACAGCCAGAGAAGTGGTGTACGGACACGAGGAATCAGACCAGCCGGAAAAAAATCCTGATTGGGTAAAATCTGCCATGCACCGCCTGGAAAGCAAGTTTGATACTGAAGCCATCAGGAAAATACGAATGAACTGCCAGTGCGGTTATGGAATGGAAGAAAAACTTGCACTTGTGAAGGAATTGAGGGCAAACGCAGCAACCATAGAAGAATTTACAAATTCGGAAAAGGCAAAGGCCGCCGGGCTTTTCTGCAAAGACGGTGAACTTTTTCTGCAGTTTGGTTTTTGTCCCTGCCCTATGCTTGCGGAAGTAGATAAATTAGAGACTGATACGTGGTGCCAGTGCACTACTGGCTACAGCAAAGTCCTTTTTGAAAAAGCCTTTACCTGTAACGTTGATGTGGAGCTGCTAAAAAGCATAAAAATGGGCGATCCTGTCTGCCTTATGAAGATCACTCTACATAACCCTGTCTGGCAATAAAACCGTTTTTCACTTACCCACATTTCTCTGTCGGACACACATGGACTTCACCAGCTTCACCTTTGGGAACCTATGAAAAGTATACCGCTCTTGGCATTATCGTCCAAGAGCGGCATTTTTAAAAGACCTCTTCTATATTTAAATCGTAATAGTATTCCAGCAATTCACGCGAATAATCCACAACTTTGCCTGCAGGTAATATTAATACCCGGTTGATGCCGATTTGCTCCACGAACCACGGGTTATGACTCACAACCATAATGGTACCTTCAAAAAGATTAAAGTTTCCGCCAATGATACTCTGTGTTTCAGGATCCAAGTGATTTGTGGGCTCGTCAAGAAGCAGAAGATTTGCCTTTTGCAGTAAAATTCTGCATAATGCAATGCGGGCTTTTTCACCTGGAGAAAGAACCTCAGCTTTTTTATTAATATCATCTTCATAAAAGAGGAAATTGCTTAAAACAGACCGGAGCTGTTTCACAGTATATCCTTCTGTCTGTGCATTCTCTATAACAGTTTTTTGCAAATCAAGCTGTTCCAGCTCCTGGGCATAATAAGCCACATCCGTTTTGGGATGAAACCGTACTTTCCCCGTATCCGGGCTAAGAATACCCATGATCAGTTTAAGCAATGTGGACTTTCCCACACCATTTTCACCAACTACTAAGAAACGCTCCCCTTTGTTAATTTGAAACGATAAATCTTTATAGAGATACGGCTGACCCGGATAATGAAATGACAAGTTTTCGGCCTGTAATGGGATATCTCCGCTTTCCCGTACAGGGTGAATATCCATTCTGACACGTCTATAAATCCGTTCACGGCTGTGCTGTCTTCTCCGTTTTTTTTCCAGACGCAATGCCCGCTCCTGTCCCATACGCTTGATTGCATGATTAGTACGGCTTGCCTGCTTTGCCCGACGTACAAATTCTTCCAGCTCCCTGATTTCCTTTTCCTCCTGGACGATGACACGTTCACGAAGACGCTGTTCCTCTGCATATTTCTTTTTGTAGGTATCATAATCGCCGTCATAGACTGATATTTTGTGCGTCACTTTATTGATGAACAGTATTTTATTTATGATCTGATTAAGAAAAGTCACATCATGGCTGATGATCAATACCATCCCTTTATAATTTCTGAGAAATTCAGTTACAAACTTCTTTGTAGCTGTATCTAAATGATTTGTGGGTTCATCTAAAAGCAGGATTTCCGACTTTGAATATAGTACACGGGCGAAAGCTATTTTTGATTTCTGCCCGCCGGATAGCCGGTTCAGCGGCATTTCTAATAAATCAACGTCAATCTCCATACGGTCTATAATATCAAGCAGAATACTTTCCGCCTTATAATAGTCAAAAAATTCTAAGCGTGTCTGAATTTTTTCCATCCGTGCAAGCAATGGCGCCTGCTCCGAAGCATCCGCCTGTTCCAGCTTCTGATAAATCTGGTTCAGCTCTGCTTCCAGCCGGCCTATGGGGCGTCCCTCCTGCAGATATTCAAGTACTGTGGAGTCTCCGTCCTCCAGGACAATTTCCTGGGGCAGATAACCAATACGAGAATTATGAGTGGTAATGCTTCCGCTGTCTAATTCCTGTTCCTTCAGCAGAATACGGAACAGTGTGGTTTTTCCGGCGCCATTAACGCCAACAATACCTGCTTTATCATAATCATTCATCTGAAATTCTGCGTCCTCGTAAATCACTTCCGTCCCAAAAGCGAGATTCATTTTACTGCCTTTCATAATTATAACCATACCTTTCATTTTTTGTCATATCAGTTTTTATGGCAATCCTGATTGCCAATCAGTTTTTTTCCTCCCAGGACTTACTTCTAAAGTAGACAGCCCCTGCCAATGCAGGTAAAATAGGCGACAATGCCTGGCCGATATATATTCCTAGAACCCCCATGTGCATAGCAAATGCCAGAAACCAACAGACCGGAAGCCGTACGATCATGGCATCTAAGAAAGCATTAAACATGGCAATATTTGCAGCACCTACGCCAATGGCAAAGGAATCCAGCGTATACATTACCGCATAAACCAGACTGTTGATGCTGCAGCAGATACGAAGATACATGACCCCTTGTGTGATAACGTCTGTACCGGCTGGGTCAAAAAGCATAATGATGGATTCTGAAAATACTTGGACCAATACAACTGTGATAAGGGTGACAAAAGTATTGATCAATAATCCGTACCGCGTAGTTTTCTTTACTCTTTCCCTATCCTGTGCTCCCATATTTTGCCCCGCCATGGCAGTTACCGCCTGTCCGATTGCCCAACATGGCATACCTGCAAAGGTATTTACTTTTAGACCAATACCAGAAGCCGCCGCTGCTGAAACTCCGAACGTATTCAGCATGCCGGTGATCAGCAGATATGAGATGTTCACTATTACCATCTGGGCAGCCGTTGGTAAACCAATTTTCAAAATGATAAACATCTTTTCTTTTTGAATGGCAAAACTTTTCAGCTTAAAATCAAATATGAAATTTTTTCGTTTCAAATGTATGACAGAAACAGCTAAGGATATCCCTTGTGAAAACACAGTTGCATAAGCTGCACCCTTTGTCCCCATCCCCATAGGACCAACCAATAACAAGTCTAAAAAAACATTTATCATTGCCGCCACAGCCACAAAGTACAGTGGGCTTTTGGAATCTCCAAATCCTTTCATAAGCGAACAAACTGCATTATATCCGAACACAAATACTGTTCCCATACAGATGACCTGCATATAACCGCAGGCATCTTTCATTGCCTCCACAGGCACATGAAGAAGGGAAAACAGAGGAAAATATACCAGTAAACCTGCAATGGTAACAATAATGGATGCAATAAAAGACAGGCTGAATAAAGTCCCGATGGTCTCCTTTTGTCCCTGCTTATCATCAGCGCCTTTATATTGAGCGGTTAAAACAGTCCCGCCCATTGTGACACCAATACAAAGGGAATTGATTATGAAACTTATCATGGAAGCATTGCTGATAGCTGCAAGACCAACCTTTCCTACAACCCGCCCCACCACCAGCATATCCACAATACTATAAAGTGACTGCAATAAGTTTGCACCCAACAGAGGAACTGCAAATCGTATCAGTTTTTTGGGAACACTCCCCATTGTTAAATCTAATCCTTGATTTTCCATTTTAAATAGTCCTTTCAAAAAAATAAAAGCAGAGGCAGCCATACACCCTCAGGTGTGGCCCTCTGCTTTCCCATACTACAGTAAGACATAGCGGTAAAAAATCGGACAGCAAAAGGCCGCAGACAAAACATTGTCCGCGGCCAAATATCCAATCATTTCAGTTGATCAAAAGGTAACACAAATAAGGCTATTAAATCAGAATCACCTGATTCATACAGCCCTACCTCTCAAATAAACCTGTCTATCTGATCGGGCTCCACACAATGTTCTGTCTTATATGATTGTGCAGAGCCGGATCCAATGCAGAACTTCCCAAACAACAGCATTGTGCTTCCCCCTTTTCATCTTTCTAATGGCTTCATTATAAAAGAAATGAAACTTACTTGTCAAGTGTATGACAAACAGTATTTATTCAAAATACAAACATCACAAATAATAAGAGATACGTTTTCTTAATATCCCTATTGACCAACAAATATGTAACCCCATATATAAATCCGCTAAGTGCGGATATTAATCCTGCGGAAAGTGATCCTTTGGTTAGAATATGTCCTGCTCCCCAAGTCAGTGCAACAACAATTCCGCCATATGGAAAGTTTTTATTCCCAAACCATTTTTCAAATGCCTTTTGACCAAAGATGATGATGAGTGCAAATAATCCTGTTTCAAAAACATAATATATATATTGAAATATAAATTTTAACACTCCGTTGTAATTAAACTCTTTTACAACCTTAAATCCACCCCAGTCAATATATGACATTGACAATGTAAATATCACACATACGCCTGCAGTAATCCACTGCAGCGGTTTCATTTTCTCCGTTTTCGCAAAAATATCAAAACCATATTTACGCTTTGCTTCTTTTACCAGCAGAAAAATAACAATTCCCCAAAGAATACATGTTATTATCCAATGAACGATATTTTGTAAAACTGACCATTCACTCATGGGTCCTCCGTATACAAAGGGTTCTATAAGAAATGCCAGAAGCACTTCTATTCCCAAACCCGCAAATGCATACAATGCAAGACACATATAATCCCACCCTCTGGTTTTATTCATACAATATCCTCCTCCGGCAATCAGCAAAATATTTATTTCTACCGTTCTACAATGGGAACATATAAGTCTTCTATAGAAATCCCTTTTGGCATCATCCACCCTGGGGACACGATATGGAACATAGGATATCTTTCAGCTTTGCCTTCTCCATTAACATACAGATCAAATTTGTCACTGGCATTAACCCAGCTGATGATTTCTTCTCTTGTGTTCAGCCAATCTTCTGCACGATCCAGATCAGCGTTCAGACAAGAAGCCACTGCATACAGGCCCGATGGCAGGTCAACGATTTCATAATCCGTTATCTGTGACAAATCTGCATCTGAAGGTAAAGCATAAAACCATTCCTGTACATTCAGCCGTTCATTGTACCACATAAAATCTCTTGGAAACAATTGGCATTTCAGGGATGCATGATACTGGCTGAACCACTTGACAAACTTTTCAAATGCTTCTTTTGAAGAAAGCGGCCCGGAAAAAACAGCTTTCATTTTCGGAATCTCAATAATTCTGATAGTCTGCATTGTGTAATCCTCACTTTCATATTTAATATTATTCTTGTTTCTTAAACACCTCAGTTACTTTCTCTCATTGATGGTTCCTTTTTCAGATAAACTCACAAAGTAACTTGTTAAACTTTTCGCTTTCGCTCCACTGGGGGAAGTGACAGGATTCCTCAAACCAGTAAAACTGCTTTTCCGTTTCAATCCGGTCAAAATATTCCTTTACCAACGCAGAGGATACATGGCTGTCATATCTGCCCTCTATAAATATAACCGGAGCACCATACCGTGTCTGAGCTTCAAAATCTATCTCCATAATCTCCTGCCATAAATGTTGTATGGCTTGCAGGCTGCCCTTTTGACGCCGTATCAAATCAGGGAGTGTGTAATATGGTGAGAATAAAAAAGGGAAAACCAAATCATTGTAGTTCCTTCTCCCATAGAGGGAACCTTTGTGTTTTACTACCTGCCTTGTTACAAAAAGCAGATCGTTCAGCCAGTTATCCCCTTGGTAAGAGCAATCAATCTCCCTTAATCTTTTCAAGCTTTTTTTATCAGCATGCGCAAGTGCGTATTCATAAGCTGTCTCGCTGGATTTTCTCATATTGACCACTTGTCCGCACCCAATATAAGTACGCACCAATTCCGGATATGCCTGAACAAAACGAAGCCCCAGAATGCTCCCCCATGAATGCCCCAGCAAATACAATGAGCTTTGGTGAAACCTGCCTAGCAAATGCTCCGCAAGGGTATGGAGGTCTTTCAGAAAAATATCTATGGTAATATTGCCGTCAAATTTGTAATAAGATTTTCCTGCACCGCGCTGCTCCCACACAACCACCGTGAACTGCTGTTCCAGCATTTTATTATATTTCATGACCAAAGGGAGTGCGGCATCGCCGGGACCGCCATGCAGATAGACCAGCAAAGGAGCATTTTCTTTTTCCGCCCGTATGGAAACAAACTGGGGCATACCGTTTAAATTTATTTTAGACTGTTCATCTATATACATTCGTTTTGCACCTCATATGCATTGTTGGGTTCGTGGTTTTACCGGAAGGCCTACAAATCAAATAATAGATGAATGATTTCTTTCACCAGAATTTGTATATACTCCTCCTTTTGGGATGGGCTTTGAACGCATAGAATATCTTTCGCAACCTGTTCGGTGATCACATATATCATTCTTGCTCTGGTATAGAAATTCTCTTGTCTATCCGGGTATCGCTTTTTCAAAAATGATTCCATAACGGCTATGATCTCTTTTTCCGATCTGGAAAGTATAGATCGCACCAGAGTGCTTTCTTTGGCAATCACTACCGAATCATCAAAAAACCTTTTCGTATCTGCAGCCCGGTTAAGAAGCTGCCGCAGATAGGATGACAGGAAATCCTCATAAGCGGAGCGGCTTTCAAGTTCTGACAGCCGGTCAGACAACTCTTGCATAGCCTTATAGGAATCATTTATATAAACCTCCAGCAAGGCACAATAAATTTCACATTTATCCTGATAATAGTTATAGAAATTACCGATTGATATTCCGGCGTAACGGGCAATTTCTTTTGTGTTCGTGTTATAGTACCCCTTTTCAACAAAAAGACTATAGGCAGCATCCAAAAGTTTTTTGCGGCTTTCAATCGTTCGCTGTTGTACTTTCCTCTCAATACTCATTGAAATCCTCCTGTCTTGCGATGAAACTGCACTATATATAGAATAACACACTTACAACAAAAAGTGAACTGAATTTCAGAATTTATTTACAGTACAACAACGGTATTTCTATAAAAAGGCATAACGCTATTTTCCAATGCTCCCATTTATTTCAGAACCATCCACAATCTGCAGGTCTCCTTTCCGCAATCGCATTATAATATCCGCCTGTCTTGCCAGATCATTGGAATGTGTGACAACGATAACGCATTTGCCCAGACTATGGGCGGCCTCTTTGAGAATAGCGGTAATCTCAGCGGCTGTGTCCTCATCAAGATTTCCTGTTGGCTCGTCTGCGAGGATTATGGGGGCTTCACTTGCCAATGCCCGGGCAATGGCTACACGCTGCTGCTGGCCGCCGGAGAGCTTCAGCACATTCCGGCCGGCCTCCTCTGCTGTCAGGCCCAGCTTCTCCAAAACAGGCAGAGCCGGACGCTTCGAGGTCAGTGCTACATTCTCAATGGGCGTCAAATAATCGATCAAATTGTAACTTTGAAAGATAAATGCCACATTTCTTCGCCGGTGCTTTGCAAGTCCTGTCTCTTCTATATCGGTTCCCTGGTACAACACCTGACCTCCGGTAGGACTGTCCAGACCGCCCAGCAGAGAAAGCAGCGTAGTCTTACCGCATCCGGACGGACCCAGGATGGCATACATCCTGCCCTGTTCCATTTGTGCATTGATATTACGGAGCACCTTTTTATTATTTTTCGTTTCATATGCATATTGCAGGTTCTTCACCTCTATTAAAATGTCCATTTCCATACCCTCCTTTAACTCATTTGGGATAAAATATTTCTGGGTTTCATCTTTAGGACTGATCGGGATGCCAGAGTGACAGAAAGCATAACGATGCACATTCCCATCACATATACCAGAAACAGATGGTTTTGCGTTACCTGAACTTCTATGTTCTTCGGACTCACCATTTCGGTGGTATCGTATGGGATATATTCTCCTGTCAGGTCCAGATACTCTCTCCCGTCATCCGGAATTTCTAATTCAATATCCGGCTGTGATTCTGCTGCCTGGGCAAACAGCAGATCACTTGTTCCCTGTGCGATCAAGCTGCCGGAAAAGTAAGACAACCCGAAGGCAGCCAGGGCAATGACCATAGTCTCAACAATATGCTGCAGAATGATCCCGGATTTACTCACTCCCACAGAAAGCAAAATACCCGTCTCCCGCACTCTCTGTCTGATCCACATATGGAGAATCAACGCCAAGACTCCGGCACTTACAGCAGCAATCCCGATGATCAGCCCTGTTACCATACTCTCCATGGCTGTAAGAGAAGAAGACACTGCTTCATATGCAGAATTATCCACTGTCAGCTTAAAGCAGCCCCAGTCAAGATCCAGCTTCTGAATCTCTGCCGTAATCCTCTCAATTTCCTTTGGGTCGTCTACAAAAAACTCCACACCATTATCATACTGTATGGTGTCTGTCTGCATGATCTCCTTCATAGCCCGGTGGTCAATGATCAAGCGGTTTCTCTTATCTGTGGAAGTCGTATTAAACTGCCCTTCTTCTATTGTACTTTTATAAATTCCGATGATCTTCAGTGTCACATCCGGATACCCCCCTGCATCATTGGCACATTGCACTGTGATCGTATCGCCCAGCTTTAAACCGTTTTTTTCTGCAAGAGCAGTGCTGATCAAGACAACATGGTCATCCTCCGGGATGATATGCCGCCCTTGCACTAACTGAAAAGCCTTTCTCCTAAAATAATTGAAAGATTCAGAGTAGGTTACAGAGGGCAGACTGCTGTAATCGCTCCCGGCACTGAATTGAATCCCTGAAATAAAGGAAAAATCCCGTGCATAAACACTTCCATATCCTATGCCGTTATAACTTTGTATTCCTTCTACCTGCATGATCTTTTCTATCTCATTATCCGTGATGGGCGTACCGGTGTAACCGATCATTGTACCGCCTATTCCCTGTTCATAGGTCCAATTCTGGCTTTTCTCCTCATCCCGGATCAGTTTGATGCTGCCGCCTACAGACTGCCGCAGCTCTCCTGCCGACTGGCCGGCTGCTGACCGGATAGAAAGTCCGGTGAGGACAAAGGTGGACATGACAAACAGAACAAGAAACAGAATCCCGGTTTTTCCTTTTTTACGCATTGTATACAACAATGCCCGTTTCCATAAATTCATAATTTTTCTCCTTAACTCATTTTGGATAAAATGTCTTTTGGTTTCAGTTTGATAATAGGATAAGCCGCTGCCGCCACGCCAAACAGGACAATGACTGTCTCAACGGAATATTGCAGTAAAAGTGTGGGAACGGGAACACCTATGCTGATCACCCCTATCCTGTCCTGGAGGAAAGTCTCAATCTGCACTGCTGCTGCATAACCAATGGGGCAGGAAACCAAGATTGCCAGAAACAGGAGAACCATTGTCTCTGTTATAAACTGCAAAATGACTGCACCTTTAGAAACTCCAACCGCAAGCAATATACCCGTCTCATGGATACGGCTCTTTATCCGCATAGAAAGAATCAGAAACAGGATAACCGCACTGACAACCACCGATGAAACAATCAAGAGTGTGGTAAGCCGTCTCATAGATGCCAGCTGATCAGCTATGGCCTTATATTCCGTCGCGTCCGCCTGCAGTATATAATTATCCCACATGACAGATTCATTTTTCCGAATCTGCTCTATGACCAGATCAAGCCTGGCCGGATCAGTTACAAAAAAGTCCACGCCGCCTGAAAAAGTACCTGGGGTATCCCCGGTTAATTCCCAATAACTATCATGTCCTGTAAAAATTGTGTCATTGTCAAACTCCATATCCGCATCGCTCACATAGATACCTGCAATCTGTAAAGGCACTGCATTTGCAGCCAGATTATCTTCTGCATAAGAAATAGATATGCAGTCACCCACATCCAGATTATTTTCCTTTGCCAGCTCCCGGCTGATCAGGGCCGTCCCATGTCCTTCTCCCGTAATATGTTTCCCCCTCTCCAGAGTCAGGGTTCCGTTGGTGAAATTGCGGTTCCACTCTGTCGCAGTATTTGCGGAAATTGTTCCGTATGAAGTGCCGGAGGTGAAGTACAGACCATCTGCATACACCGGAGCTGACTGCCGGGCATTATACCCTTTTATCTCCTTATTATTTGTGATCCCATCAATCATCTGCTGTGATATAGGAACCAGCTGTGTGCTGTAATGTTTCCCGTCTGTACTGAAATCGAATTCCTCAGGCTTCCCCTGCAGCGTAAAAGATGCCCCTATGGTTTCCCGGAGCCTGGCTGCTGCCGACTGTGCTGCATTCAGAACGGAAAAACCCACTGTAGTGAATAATGTGATCAATGCAAAAAGCAAAAAAAGTGTCAGGCTTTTTTCTTTTTTCCGTATATTAAAAAGAACGGCCCGCTTAAAAATGTCCAAAAAGAATACCTCCTATCGTGTGATGGAGGTATCTTAACAACTGTATATGGAAACTATATGGGCAGTATGTGGAGCCAGTATGAAATCAGAATCTCAAAATATAAAGCTAGAATAAAATCTGAAAGGACATCCCGTTGAGCACCTCAGAGGGAACAAATTTGTATTTGATGCTGAGAGACTTCAGAATAGACGAAACAATATACAACCCCAGCCCATTTCCGCCTGTCACTCTGCTGCGCCCATAGTCCGTCCGGTAAAATGGCTCAAAGATATGGGAAAGATGGTCCGGCGATATAACGGCACACTCATTCTCTATAATAATCCGGCCCTCCCCTAAATAAACAGAAATGATACCTCCTTCTCTTGTATAGGAAACCGCATTTGCCACAATGTTAGAGAGGGCCTTCTCAATCATTCCCCTTGGAAGCTGCACAACAAAAGGCTCCTCAAGCTGCATGTCAAACTTAATTCCTTTTGTCTTTGCTATGATTTCATACGGCTCTGCCACACCTTTGAGGGTATCTGCAAGATCAACTTCTATAAGCTCCTGCCCGCCTGAAAACTCCGTCCTGGTTGTGTCAAGGATATCCCGTATCATATCTGCAAGTCCTTCCATCAGCTTTTTACATCTGGCGAGATAGGTATCCCGGTCTTTATACCTGCCTACGCCCAAAATCATATTCTCCAGTATGGCGTTCACGGCTGTAACCGGAGTTTTCAGTTCATGGGACGCTGCCCGGAGAAAATTAGTTTTCTGCACATCTGCCTCTTCCACTTTCCTGATCTCCTGCTCTAATTCATGAATGGTTGTCAGAAGATTATGGTATAAACCATTCACATTGTCAGCCAGCACACCAATCTCATCCTGCGTTTCATTCATACAACGGGCCTCCGGCTCTAACCGCTGCATCTTTTCCGTGGCACTGCTGATCTGACAAATAGGCCTTGTAAGCATTCTGGAATAAAAAAATGCAAACAGAGCAGAAATAATAGTACATATCGCAGCGGTCAATGGAAGTATGGCCAATACAGCACTGACAGCCTCCTCTATCTGCTGACGGGAAACCACCGCCTGAACGTGCCCTTTCCCATCTGAAAACTTCTGTGAAACCCTAAAAAAGTCAGCACCGCCGGTCGTATTTTCAGCCAAGGATATTTTTGAACCGTGATCATCTTTACTGAATCTGACAATGGTATCTTTCTTACTCCCCGGGGCGTCAAAGGTATCACTTTCCTCCCCGAGTAAATTCACCTCATAGGTAAGGCCCTCATAATATACAGAAATATTTGCTTTCCATCCGGCAGCAAAAGAGGTCACCGCAGAAAGCCTGTCCTCCGGTGCCGCATCGGTAATTTCCTGCTCCAACAAAAAAATATCCGTTTCTAATGCCTTTTGTTTCTGATGGTGGTACGCCTTTGGCATAAGGAAGTAAATCAGCCCATGGGAAAGCAGCACAATGATCAGCATCAGGCCCAAGGTATATAAAAAAGTCTTCGGAAATATTTTTAACTTTTTCATTTCTCTTCCTCAAGTTTATAGCCAACGCCTTTCACTGTTTTGATACAGTCAAGACTCAGCTTTTTACGCAGATTTTTAATATAAGTATCCACCAAACGGTCAATGACATAGGAGCTTTCCCCCCATACCGCGTCCAGAATCTGTGTACGGGACAGCACCAGCCCCCTATGTTCCACCAAGAACCTGAGCAGTTCCAGTTCCTTGGCGGTGATATCAATCTCGCCCCTGGAATCCTGGGCGGAATAGGCAGAAAAATTAACCGTCAATGTACCGTATTTCCATATTACTGCGTTTTCATTCCGGCAGCTCCGGCGCAGTAAGGCCTCAATCCGCTTGCCCAGAATAATCATAGAAAAGGGCTTCGTTATATAGTCGTCAGCCAATCCGTCAAAACTTGCAATCTGCGTGTATTCATCCTCCATAGCCGTCAGCATGAGAACCGGTGTCTGGTCTGTTTTGCGAATGGTATTCAAGACAACCAGGCCGCTGATTTTCGGCAGCATAATATCCAAAACAACAAGATCAATTTTATGTTTGGAAAAAAGCAGGATTGCTTCTTCCCCATCCAATGCAGATATTGTATGGTACCCCGCTTCCTGCAGGTATTCGCATACTGCCTCATTTGTGTCCATATCATCCTCAACAATCAATAGTGTAGCCATCCATGTACCTACCTCCTTCTATTGGATTTTATCACACTATTGTGGAGCTAATATGAATTTTCACGAAAAATCTGTAGTATGCCGTTTTAATCCGAATACATTACCTTAGACCGTCACTTAATTCCCCTTTCTTCAACCAAAAGATAACATCTGCCTGGTTTGCCAACTCATTAGAATGGGTGACCATCACCACGCATTTTCCCTGTTCATGTGCGCTGGCTTTGAGTATTTTTGTAATGTCCTGTGCCGTGTCCTCATCAAGATTTCCGGTTGGCTCATCTGCGAGGATTATGGGGGCTTCACTTGCCAATGCCCGGGCAATGGCTACACGCTGCTGCTGGCCGCCGGAGAGCTTCAGCACATTCCGTTTTGATTCCTCCTTGGTAAGTCCCAGCCGTTCTAAAACAGGCAGGGGCGGCAGACTGCTGGTGAGCGCAACATTCTCGGCTGGGGTCAAATAGTCGATAAGATTATACCCTTGAAACACGAATGAAATATGATGACGGCGGTGTTCCGCCAGTCCGGTTTCGGCAATGTCCTGTCCTTCAAAAAGTATCTTGCCCCTGCTTGGCGCATCAAGCCCTCCCAACAGAGAAAGCAGCGTTGTTTTACCGCATCCGGAGGGACCAAGAATGGCATACATTTTCCCTTGCTCCAATTGGGCGTCTATCCCTTTCAAAATCTTTCTTTTGTTTTCATAGGCGTACTCTACGCCCTTTACCTCTAAAATATTCATAATGATCCTGCCTCCTTTAACTCATTTGCGATAGAATGTTTTTTGGCTTCATCCTTAGTACGGGACACAATGCGATGGAAGTCGCTGCACCGCAAAGTGTAAGCCCTATCGCCCAAACTGATAAATAGTCTTTTGCTGAAATAGATACTTGAATTTCTGCCAATAATGTTCCCTGGGGAGATAATGCTTGTGTATTGGATTGTTTGGTGTTTCCCACAAGATTGACCACTTCATATTCGGCAGTGTCTGCCTGTGAGAGCAGTGAACTTGCCGTCTGACCGGAGATCAGAGAGCTGGCAGGAAAGGTCAGCACCAATGATATGGTTGCCACTGCAAACACTTCCAGTAATTGCTGTATTAAAATAGATTTCTTAGAGATCCCCATTGCCATCAGCACTCCAACCTCGTGTACTCTGTTTCTCATCCGGAAAATGAGAAGCAGGACCAAAATGAGAAAACATATGCCAGTGATAACTGTCATAGAAGCAAGAAGGATATTATGCAGCGATTCTAATGACGATTTTGCGTTTTGATAGTCCTTGTCGTATTTCGTGACAATACATTTTTGCCATTCCATACCGGGTATTTTTTTCACCTTATCTATGATAGAATCCAGCATTTCCGGATCATTTACATAGAAATCACCATATTGGCAGTATCCGGTTTCACCATAGACCAGCATAGAACACGCAGAGATATCGGTAAACACCACATTTTCATAGAGATCATAGGAAGGTGCCCTTCCAAGAGAATCTTGCTCAGCTGTGTTGGTAAAAAGCCCCTGTACCGTTACTTCAGTTTTTATATCCTCTTCTGTAACACTTCCTAAAAATAACGTATCTCCAAGGGTAAGTCCGTTTCGTTCTGCAAAATCTTCGTGGAGCAGTACTGCATTTTTATCTTCTGGTGTAATAGCTTTCCCCTTTGTCAAAGAGAACCCTGCCTCGGTGAAATAGGTGTCCTTTTCAGAGCAGCTGTTTGCTGCAACCTTCCCGGCATGTTCATACCCCTCCGGCACTGCAGCCGCTCCCTCTGTTCTGATCGTGAGAGGATTGCCCTCTTTATCAAAGAAAACGGCTTGTGTATAAGAGCGCAGATTATAGTTTCCGCTCTGCCCGTCTATGGAGAGAATCTGCTCAATACAACTTTCTTCCAATCCATGTTCAAGTGTTTTTGCATTGACGGTAAAACTTCCCATTAGAGCTTTGCGCACATTAGCCCCTGCGTCTTTGGCCGCGGTCTGTATGGAAATACAGGTCAACATCATGGTTGCCATTACCAACAGGAACAACAGCAAAGAGAGACTCTTGCCCTTTTTCCGTACCAAATAAAAACCCGCTCGTTTTATACTGTTCATATATACTTACTCCATTTGAGACAAAATTTCTATCGGCCGGTAACGCATTACGGGAATACAGGAAAGAAGCGTTGAAAACACTAAGAGGACTGTTCCCGCAATAGCCGCTGTCATAAAATGCTGGGGAGTGACTAAAATGACCGCAGTTGTTTTTCCAAATATCCTCCCTAAGCTTCCTGCTGCTCTCCCGGCAAAGAAATAAGATAAGGGGAAAGATACAACTGCAATGAACAACGTTTCTAATACATACTGTAAAAGAATAAAAACCTTCGGGATTCCAACGGACAGTAAAATTCCAATCTCTTTTGTACGGCTTCGCATCCACATAGAGAGAATCAAAACCACTACGGCCGCACTCACTGCGGTTATCAGTACAATGAGTGTGGAAAGCAGAGTTCCCATATCCGATACAGCAGATTCCACCCTCTCATATACTTCATCATTGGCAGTTACAACAAAGTTGTTCCAGTTGACAGAATCCATCCGCTGTGCTTCTTGTATGACTGCGTCCAGCTGCCCGGGGTCTGATACAAAGAAATCCGCAGATGCATAGCCCACATCAGCATAGTTTTCCAACAAGTCTTTCATAGCTGCTTCGCTGACAAAGGCATAGTTAGCGTAGTCATAATAGGAGGCTTCATTATAATTATTCTTTTCATCGGTTTTATCCGCGGCAATATCAAAAATGCCTGTGATCTCTAATGTCAGTGTTTTATCGTCAGAAAGAGGATTGTTCACCGCCTGCAGCGTATCGCCTGCCTTGAAACCGTATTTATGGGCAATCTCCCTGCTGATAACGATTCCGTTGTCTTTTTCCGGTGTGATCGTTGTGCCCTCGCACATAACTAACGCTCCTGAAAGAAACAGGGAATTGTATTCTGAGTTAATGCAGCCGTAGGAGTAGAATTGGCAGTCAACCATTGGATATCCTTTTGGCAGCATTTGTTCCAGCCAACGCCCGTCCATATCAGACAGGCAGAGGATTGTCCTGACCGAGGCATTATAACCCTTGACTCCGTCAATGCTTCCAATGCTCTCCAGCATTTTGTCAGAAAGAAATTCCTGGGTACTGTATGATCCGCCTGCACCGCTGCTCCAACCGCCAGTTGCCGTATTACGGCTTACGGTAAAGCTTACACCGGTTGTTCCCCGCAGCTCTTCCGTCTGTTCTTCCTGCGCATCCGAAATGGCAAGCCCGGATAGGACCAGCACCGAAGCTGCAAATAGAATAGAAAAGATTAAAAAGCTCTTTTTCCACTTGCGGATGATATAAAAAACCGCTCGTTTTACTACATTCATAAATAGTTCCTCCTGTAAGTTGATAGGGTGATCATACAGAAGAAAAGTGAAGCTCCGGTGGAGCCCAGGGGAAGTTTTGATATAGTTTGAGCCGGACTGCTCATATGAACACCCCGGCTCAATAATATTATAACTATGAAAAATCAATAGTAAAACATACTCCATTGTCGGTATTTGAGATTTGATACCGTAAACCATGGCGTTCCAAAATGTTTTTCACAATATACAGCCCTAAACCACTGCCGCCGGTTTTGCTGTTGCGAGAAGCGTCAATCCGATAGAACGGCTCATAAATATGGTCCAGGTCTTCATCCGCAATGAAAGTTCCGGTATTTTCCACACGCAGCTCTCTGTCTTTGAAAGTAACCGTAATAGCTCCACATTTTGGGGAATGGAGGACAGCGTTCCCAATCACATTGGAAACAGCTTTCTGCAGGAAAACAAAGTCGCCTTGATAACGGCAGAAATCTTCAATCTCCGTTGTAAACCGTTGCTCCCTGTCCTCCGCGGCACCCTGCCATTTACGGCAGCACTCACGGATAAGACGACTCAGATCCACATCAGAAACCGCCAGATTAAAATCTGTACCCGCCATCCGGGAAGCTGAAAGAATTTCCTGCAGCAATAATTCCATTTCATTCACTGTCCGCATAGACTGCCGAAGATGTCTGTCCCGGTCTTTGTATTCACCCACTTGGTAGATCATACCCTCCAATTCACCTTTCAGAACAGTAACCGGGGTTTTTAACTCGTGTGAAACTGACCGAAAAAAATCCACCCTCAATTTCTCTTGACGGCGTTCCCGTTCAATATCTGCCTGCAATTCTTTATTTGCTTCCGTCAATTCATTGAGAGCTTTATCCAGGCGGCCCGCCATTGTATTCAGGTTTGCAGAAAGGATTCCAATTTCATCTGTACGTGAAGTGTCACATCTCCAAGTCATATCCAGTGCAGTCAGACGTTTGGAAATCCCGCTGATTTCTATAATTGGCTTCGTCAGAAATCGCGAAACAAAAAATGCTGCCCCAAAAGAAATAATGAGGACGATCACTGTGATCACAGGGAGCAGCCGCCAAAAAGTCTCTGTAATCTGATTTGCTAACTTGCCGGAACTGCTGACATAAAGCTGATATGTTCCGTCTGACAACTCTAAAACAGCAGTTGCTGTCTGCACAGCATTCGTATCTTTCTGCTCCGGTTCCCCGCCATAGGAAATAATATCACCATTCCCCTCTAATTTAACAGCAGCATTGTATTCAAAGCAAAAATGATAGAGCCGGTCATTTGCTTCTTCTAAGGAACTTCCCTCCAATCCGGTTACAAGCTTTCTTACCTGCTCATTGTAATCAGATGCCGCCAGCGCCTGATAACTCCCCGGCATAACCGCCATAACAATCCCATAAAGCAGGAAACTTACAGAAAACAGAAGTACTGCCAGCAATAAAAATATTTTCAGAAACAGACTGCTTTTAATTTTCTGTATCAATTCGATATCCCACCCCTCTGATCGTTTCGATGTAGTCCCCACCCAGCTTTTTGCGGATATTCTTGATGTGGGTGTTTACAATTTTATCATCCCCTATATAATCGTAATTCCAAATCCGGTCCAACAGCTGTTCCCTTGTAAACACACGCCCTTTATTCTCTAAAAAAAGACGCAGGATTTCAAATTCACGGGCAGTGAATACAACCTCTTTTCCGGAAACAAAAACTTTGTAGGTATAGGGATTAAGCTGGATCTCCCGGTAGGTTAAAATTCCCCCGCCGTCCTCTCCGGCTTGTACCCGCCGCAGCACGGCTTCTATTCTACGCAGCACAAGCGGTGCAGAGAACGGCTTAGTAATGTAATCATCCGCTAAAAGATCAAAACCTTTCATCTGGCTTTCCTCATCGTCCAGTGCTGTGAGCAGAATGACCGGCGTATTGCCTTCTTTGCGGATCATCCTGCAGACAGTGTAGCCATCCAGTTTCGGCATCATAATATCAAGTAAAACAAGGTCAAATCGTTCTTTATGAAAAGCTGTGATTCCGTCTAAACCGTCACAAGCCAAAGTTACAGCATATCCGGCGTCAGTTGAAAAGGCTTTCAATATATTCTGAATGGGACGCTCGTCCTCTATGATCAGTATTTTTTTCTCCATTTATACTACCTCCGGCATCAAGTATATCACAGGAATGTGAAGTTACGGTGGAGAAGCCTAAAAAATTAATATGCCAGGAAATCGAAATATGGAAACCGGTTCCAGCCATCCTCATCATGGCTTTTCAAAAGCATGAAAAGCGTGTATAATTACAATAATATTTCATGGCAGCTTTTTGCCGGAAAGGACTATTTATGAAGCACCTGGAAACACCATGGACAAAAGAAGCCTGCAATGATAAACCCCTCCCCCAATATCCAAGGCCCCTGATGGTAAGGGAAAAATGGATAAACTTAAACGGTTTTTGGGATTATGCCATTACCGGGGATCAAAAAATACCAAAGAATTTCTCAGGAAAAATCCGTGTGCCCTTTTCCCCGGAAGCCAGATTGTCCGGCGTGAACCAGCAGTTAAAGCCGGACGAAACTTTATGGTATTATAAATCCGTCCTGCTGCCTAAAGATTTTTACCAAACTGGGGAAAAGCTGATTCTCCATATCGGTGCAGCCGATCAATTCTGCTGTGTCTATGTGGACGGGAAGTGTGTTGGTTCTCACAGCGGAGGTTATCTGCCCTTTTCCATGGATATCACCTCCATGGTACATTATGGACAGCCGCTTTCTATCCTTGCCGGGATCAGGGATGCCAGTGATACCTCCTACCACAGCCGCGGCAAGCAGCAGTTGAGAAGAGGCGGAATGTTCTATACTGCCCAGAGCGGGATTTGGCAGACAGTATGGCTGGAATCTGTTCCTGCCCAGCATATCAGCAGCCTGCGTATCACCCCTGATTACGACACAGCCTCCGCAAAAATCCGCGTCTGTATCCAAGGCACTCCCCATTCCCAGGATGCGCCATGCTCTTCTGTAAGCTGTGAGGTTTTCGCACCGGTACATCTGGGCGCAGAGGGTGTTAATACTTCCTGCTGTGAGGAGTTAGTGACAGAAAAGGAAATTATCCCAGGCCGCGAAACGGCAGTCACAATCCCTCATATGAAGGCCTGGACACCGGAAACGCCCTGGCTGTATCCTGTCCGTATCATCTGCGGCAAGGACATTGTTTACAGCTATTTCGCTTTGCGGAAATGCAATGTACAGATAGATTCCCAAGGGACTCCAAGGCTTTTTCTGAACAATCGTCCTTATTTCCAGACAGGGGTTCTGGACCAGGGCTACTGGCCTGACGGCCTGTATACGGCCCCCACGGACGAAGCCCTTATCTATGATATCCAGACAATGAAAAACCTGGGGTACAATATGCTCCGCAAGCATGCAAAAGTGGAACCTCAACGATGGTATTTCCACTGTGACAGACTAGGTATGCTGGTGTGGCAGGACATGGTGAACGGAGGCACTTCCTATCACCACTGGTTCGTCACCTACCTGGCCACATTATTCCAGTTTCTGCGGTTTGATGTTAAGGATACCCACCGCACTATCCTGTCCCGCAGAAGCCGTCTCGGCCGCCAGGAATACGTCAATGAGCTGAGAGAAATGGTACGCACATTGTACAACCACCCTTCCATTGTCTGCTGGGTTCCATTTAATGAAGGCTGGGGACAATTTTCCACGAAAAAAGTCACAAACCTGCTGAACCGTCTTGACCCTAACAGACTGGTTGATTCCGCCAGCGGCTGGTTTGACCAGGGCTGCGGTGATATCAGAAGCCTGCACTACTACTTTTTTAAACTGCGTGTTCCCCGGGATTCCCGGGTACTGGCCCTGTCAGAACTGGGGGGATATTCCTGGCGCATACCAGAACACAGTGCCTGTCCCGGAGTGTATGGCTACCAGATTTACCACAGCCGGGACACCCTCACAGCAGGATATGACAGCTTGATGAAAGAAACCGTTTTTCCCACAATAAAAAAAGGAATGTCCGCCATAATTTACACCCAGCTTTCCGACATTGAGGAGGAGGTCAACGGTATTCTTACCTATGACCGCAAGAAGATGAAATTTCATCCCCTTATCCTGCAGAAATGGAATGCCAAACTGAAAAATAGCCTGTCGCCTCAGCCTCCTGTTTAGAATTTACGCCAGAAACATTTCTTTTTCATCAGGAAGAACCGATTTCTCTAATGCGGAACTGTCCTGGTACCAGTAGGCCACGGAAGCAAAATCATCTCTCCGGGATAAGTATAGACCTCCCGGGATTTTCCATCCTAAATCCTGGAGGGTGACTTTAATATTTTTCTCAAAGCATACCCCATCTGTAATATGCCAGCGATACATGGAAAATCTAGTCTGATGGTCATACAGACCGTCTGACTGGATAAGCTGGTGCATTCCCATATACAGTCCATTGTACATTTCATAGACTCCGTCCACCTCCCAGTCATAGGATCCGCCAAAGTAATCCTCTGTTCCCGTGCCGCAGATGGTAGGAAATTTGTCATCATCATCCAGATAGAACTTCATCTCCCCTTCCCCCCACCAGTTTCCTTCTCCGTTCAGTCCTGCGAACAGTGCTGTTCCCACATATTTTCCGCTTCCCTTTACGCCATCAAGAATAACGTATTCCTCTTTATATCCCATGCCTTTTTTCTGGCGGTACTGTGCATGAAAATATCCTGCATTGGCCGGAATCTCTTTTAAACAGTAATTGATCTGGTAATAACATACGTATTCTTTTTCGGTTCTGTTCTCAATTGTAATCCTACAGTGTTTCCGAAAAGGCATTGGCCAGAAGCAGTTCATTCCTTTATTGGGATTGACTGCCACAACCGCTGAATTCAGGGGATAAAAAGGACCTGCAAAGGGATTGTCACTGTCCTTCTGCCATCCATAAGCAAAGAATTCCGGGAGAGGACATTCCACCCCAGGCCTTTCATTTCCTTCCCAGTAAAGACGAAGGATATAATTTCTGGACATATTTCCGCCAAACCACATACTTTCTATCTGTCCCGGTCCTTCTACATCCGCCAGACAAAATTCCACCCCGGGAGAAATGATGAAATACGGGGATACCTTCCATCCCTGTCCCAGCTCCCTGGCACATGCTTTCGCTGCTCCATCAGTGGAACAGCCCCCCATCCCCTTCTGTCCTGTATGATTTTCCGCATTGACGGCGCGGCTTTGTTTCTTCTCTAAAATTTCCAATCCGTTCATTTTTTCTAACAACATATTTTCATCCTTTCACACCGCTGCTTTTAATTCCCTCTACAATATAACTCTGAAAATAGGAAAATAATAAAAATATAGGTACCGATGCCACCACCGTAGCTGCAAAGATCAGATTCCAAAGCGTCTGTCTTTCCGAGCGGAACCCGGCAATGGCCACCTGGACTAATTTCAGTTCCGGCTTCGTGGTCACGATCAATGGCCACAGATAATTGTTCCAGTTAGCAATAAAATAAGAAGTACCCAGTGTCACCAAAATCGGCTTACACAAAGGCAGAAGGACTTTCCTGAAAATCTGAAAATGTGTCGCCCCGTCAATATGGGCCGATTCGTCCAAATCCCTGGGAATTGTAACAAAAAACTGTCTCAGCAGATATACACCATATCCGTTTGCCGCAATAGGAATAATAATCCCCCACAACGTATTTGTTAAATGCAGTGTTTTCGTAATCAGGAACAATGGTATCATAATAACTGAAAATGGTATCATCATTGTGCTCAGCACAATTAAAAAGAAAATTTTCTTTCCCCGGAACCGCAGTCTGGCAAACGCATATGCCGATGTAGACTGTAAAAATAAGGAAAGAAAAGTAGTAACAGTTGCAACAAACAGAGAATTTCCTATATTTTTTAAAAATCCGTATTCTGTAAAGATCTTCACATATCCTTCGAAACTGATGCTCTTAGGTATCAGGCTCAAATGAAAGATTTCCGTGTCTCCCTTTATAGATGTAATAAACATTACTAAAATAGGGAAAAATAACGTCACGGAAATGATCAGGCCAATGATCACTAAAACAACAGATAACACTTTCTTTGATTTTTTCATGATGTCCTCCTCCCTATGCCTCGTCTGTTGAGATTAATTTCAGCTGGATCAGCGACAATATCATTAAGATGACGAACAACACGAAAGCCGCTGAAGACGCATAACCAATTTTGTTCTGTTCAAATGCCTGCTGAAATACAAACAGTACCGAGGTTGTAGTAGAGCCATTAGGGCCTCCGCTTGTAAGAAGTTTAATCTGGTCAAAAACCTGGAATGAGTTAATAGTAGAGATAACAAGCACAAAAGAGGCAGCGTTTTTCAAATGCGGCAGCGTAATTTTGAAAAACTGCTGGATACAGTTCGCACCGTCAATACTTGAGGCCTCATAATATTCTTTTGGAATATCCTTGATGGCCGCGAGGATAATGACCATATTATACCCCACATTTATCCAGATACTGGTGACTGCAATACAGCCCAGAGCCTGGTTGGGATCTCCCAAAAACATCTGTTTCGGAAAGCCCGCTATTTTTAGTATTTGATTAAAATATCCGTTCAGCGGGTCAAATAAAAAGCTCCATAAAAGGCCGGATATGACTGCTGATATACAATATGGAAAAAATATCATAGTTCTGACAAACTCCTGGAGCTTCTTTGTCAGAGAATTGACCAGTACGGCAAAGGTCAGAGATAAAACAAACAGTGACGGCACATACATCAATGCATATTTCAGTGTGATTTTCAGGGATTCAATAAAATCTTTATCTGTAAACAGTTTCACATAATTTTTTAAAGCAACCGCTTTCATTTCCGTCAGTCCGTTCCACGAATGAAAGCTGATATAAAAGGCATAGATAACGGGAATAAAAACAAATATAAACAGGCCAATCGTGTTGGGAAGCAGCATCAGCCAAGCCGTACGTTCTTCTTTTTTTCTCAACGTCAGCATAGATCTTCTCTCGTTCATCGGGCAACTCTCCTTCCGTCTTTCTAAAGGAGGATGCGTCTGCATCCTCCCTGGTATGCTCCATGCTTAAATAACATCCTCGTACTCATCGAGAAATTCCTGCAGTTTTTCATGTGCTTCCATGGCTGCTGTTTTTCCGTCGCTTTCATACATACTCTGCTGAATCATATCCTGCAAAATTTTATATACGTCTGCCGGTGCACGCAGCTCCGGTTTTTCTGTACCAAAGATTTCCTCTGTATAAACTTTTCTAAGGCCTTTTTCATACACATCAGAAGCAGCTTCCAAAATTGATTTCCGTGCCGGATAACAGAAGCTCACCTCTGTACACCACTCTGTTGGGATTTCCATATCCTCGGCAAAAGCCCAGGCCAGCATTTTAGCAGCGATGTCTGCATTTTCACTCTGGGAATTAACTACCATCTGCCATCCTCCCGCTGCACTTGCGCTGGTATCCCCTTCCTTCTGTACCGGTATGGGCAGAACACCAATGTTTGAATCCGGATAGTTGTCCTCTATCTGCTGGATTGCCCAAGTACCACTGATCTGCATTGCCGTTTCACCCTCGCACAAAATTCCGATTTCATCGGCATTTCTTGACGGTTTCACATTCAATGCCCCTGCTTCCATTAAATCATGGTATATTTGCAGAGAATCCGCCGCTCCCTGGCTGTCCAGCAACGACTTTTTATTTTCCACGTCCATCACGTCTGCGCCGGTCATCCACAGAAACGGAAGCCAGTCAAATACCACAGAGCTGTCATCCGCAACACGCATTGTCATTCCGGCTCTCGTATCAGTTGTCAGTGCTTTCGCAGCTTCTATCATTTCTGCCCAGGTTTTTGGGGGAGCAATGCCTTCCTTTTCGAAAAGATCTGCATCATAATACAGAGCCAGAAGCTCTCCCTGGGTAGGAATTGCACAAATGTCATCTCCAAAGGTCACGCCCTGGATAAATGATGGATTAAAATCATCCAATACGTCCTGGGGCAGATAATCATTCAAAGGCATAGCGATTCCGGCAGATACATAACGGGCTATCTGCGGCGGACAAGTGGTAAAAATATCCGGTCCATCCCCTGACGCAAATGCGGTAGTAAGCTTTGTACCAATATAGTCATCCCAGGCTACCTCCGTATAATTGACCTTAACCTTCTGCCCTGTTGCCTCTGAATACCTCTCTCCCAATGAAGCCAGCAGGTCTGCCTGAGGAGCTGAGTGATGGGACCACACTTCCAGTGTCACTTCTTCCCCGTCAGTCTCCTTTGCCATTACCTCCATACCGGAAAGTCCTGTTGCCAGCATGGCCGTACATAACACCACAGATGCAATTTTTTTATACCTTTTCTTCATATCCATTCCCTCTTTTCTTTGATTTTGTAACTATAAGTACCTTTTGTTACCACCTGTTTTTTTTAATAACGTTATTTTATCAGCCGGAATTCCGCGCTTATTCCTGTGAATTTATAATATCATTTGTAAACTTATATTTAAATTCCAATTTTTTCTTATAAAGTGGACTTTTCTCCGGTGTATATTCACAACAACGCACTGCTATGCTATAATTCATTTAATTCAACATAAGGGAGGCTGTTCCATGAAACGAGAAAAAACTTCAGGATTTTACTGTCCCATATTTATTAAACTTTCCTCTATATTTCTTCTTTTTGTGATCTTACCCCTGGCGTTTACTTCCTCCTACATCCATCAGACTTCCCTGAACGCCTTTCGGAATGAACAGATCAACAGTGATACGCATATTCTCCAGATGATGTCCCAGCATGTGGAATACCGTCTGGAAGAAATGAATGACGCTCAGAAAAATTTATATAACAATCTTGCTCTCATGGAGCATTTTCATTCCAACCCGGACAGCTTTACCCTCCTTGAACTGGCACAGATCGAGGCTGAGCTACACAAGTATATACTGGAACAGCCGTTCACCAATTCCATCCACTTATTTCTCAACAACGGGCAAACCATAAGCACTGCCAAAACACGCTTATATACCTTCATCCGCCAATACCGCTCCCTGTTTGCTTCCCAGGATCATTCCAACGTACTGGACCAGTATCCGGGAGGCGAATGCTATTGGTTTCCCAGTTTTACTATGAAGGATATCAATTTTAACAAGCAGGTTATTCAACAGAACTTTTCTGTGGGACGGATATTTAAAAATACCACAAATAAACTGGAACCTATCGGCTATCTTGTACAGAATATTGATGTGAACTTTTTTAACAATTGTTTTTCAAATCTCACTGATGACCCGTCGCTGCAATTTCTCATCACAGATTCAAGGGGAAACATAATCTGGTCTCCAAACGAAAATTGGACGGCCATGCCCCTTCAGCAGGTTGTACCGGAGAGCAGGGAAAACAGTTTATCAGACAGTCAGATTTACAAAATAGACGGTGTGGATTACTATGCCACAAAGAAGACATCTGATTATAACTCCTGGATATACTATATGCTTACTCCTCAAAGCAATCTTGAAAGTAAAATTGCGCCGTTAAAGCTATTTTCGATGATTATCATACTTGTATGTATTGCTGTTTTTGTTTTAGGCACCTTCAGCTTTTATCAGCTTGTGACAAAACCTATTAAACGTCTTGTTGTTTATATGCATGCCATTGAACCAACAGATGACATTTCAGCTGTTCCTTATCCACTGAAGCACAGTGCAAATGACGAAATCGGTATTTTATATAAGAGCTTTACGGAAATGCAGCAGAGAATCCGTCTTTTGCTGAAACAGAAAACGAGATTCCACGAACAGAAGCTGAACCAGGAGCTTCTTACCCTCCACGCCCAGATCAATCCGCATTTTCTTTATAATACACTGGATGCAATTAACTGGATGGCCGTCTCCCTAAATGCGGAAAATATATGCAGGATGATTCAGGCCCTGTCAAAAATCATGCGCTACAGTATCGGAAAAAAATACCAGTCCGTCACTTTCAAGGACGAACTGGAAATATTAAAAGACTATGTGTATATTCAGCAATGCCGTTTCAATCATGCTTTTGATGTGGAATACCAGATAGACGACTGTATTCTTCCCCGTCCCATTGACAGGCTCATCATTCAGCCCTTCCTTGAAAATGCCATCAACCATGGCATCAACAATCTTAAGCGGCACGGCATTATCGTACTTCTTATGGAGGACCAAGGCTCCTGTATTTTAATTACAGTCAAGGATAACGGCTGCGGAATGACCCAGGAGAAAATATCCAACATTTTATCCGGCAAAACGGATAGTATCGGAATTTATAATATCAATCAGTTTCTTCAGTTAAAATACGGACCTGAATATGGTATTAAAATTTCCAGTATACCCGGACAAGAAACATCTGTGGAGATTCTTTATCCCAAGATGGGCAACCTATCCATAGATTAACACACATTGTTTTAAAGAGAGGGATTGATTATGGAAAAACAACTGAAGAGGCGCTGCCGCGTATTAATTGTAGACGATGAAATCTATATCAGAAATGGGCTTTCCTCCATTATCCACACCAATTACCCTCATTGGGAAGTAGTGGGAAGTGCCGCTTCCTATGAGGAAGCTTACCGTATTCTCGGCTCACAGGATCTCGATTTGTTAATCACCGATATCCAAATGCCTGATAAGAACGGTCTGGACTTAATTGAAACACTGAAAGCTGCCAGGTCAAATCTGGAGGTGATCATTATAAGCGGATATGACAACTTTGAATACGCAAAACGTGCCATGCATAATAAGGTCACTCATTATCTCCTCAAACCTGTCAACCTGGATGAGTTCCGGGCTGCTATGGTCCAGGTGGAAGCCGCTCTCAGCGAACGGGAGCAGCAGTCCCTGTACGAGGAAAACAGGCAAATCCAGCATACTAATTCCGTCATCAATGAACTCCTCAATGGGAATGCCAGTGCGGAAGAAATATTATTCCCGCTCTTCCCTGATATATTTGCTTCCTATTATCTGGTATGTATGGACATCAATTTACATGAGCTCCAAAAGTCTGTTTCCCCCTCTGGAGTTCAGACCGAATTACGAAGTACCCTGAAGAAAATCAGCAGAACCTATTTTTCTCAGTGTCTTGTATTCTTCCGTAATACGACTGTATGGGGACTTGTGATTCCAGGCAGAGACTATGCACAGCTTGTCCCATTCCTGGAATATCTGTACAGCTATCTGATGGACCGTGAGATGATAACGGCCGTTTTCGGAATCAGTGAGTTGTCCGGGATACAAAACTCCTTTGGGGACTGCTTTCACCAGGCCTATACAGCGGCAAAATCTTTTCTTTTAAAACCGGGTCCCCCAATATACCGTTGCTATAAAGCGTCCGATTATGCCCCTGCCTTCACTTATGACTCCGTCCTGGAGGAAAAAGTAATAAATGCAATCCGCACGGGAAATGTTGATGAAGCACAAATTTATCAAAAAGAATGGTGTAATGCCCTGCTGTCTTCAAGCCCTGACATATTTATGCTCACAAAAGCATCCCAGCGCTTTTCCTACAGCATCATGCGCTGTCTGGAAAATTCCTTTTCCCTGGATCATACTTTTTTTCAGTTTTTTGAAGCGCTGCAGGATCTAAATGAAATACATTGCCCAAAGGAATTTGAGGACGCCCTTTCCGGTCTTGTAAATTACAGTTGTCAATTATATAAAAACCTGTACTCCAAACAACAAAGCAGAATTGTACAATACGTCATGCAATATATACAGGAATATTTCCGCGAAGATTTATCCCTTGACCTTCTCTCAGATAAAGTACAAGTGAGTCCCAATTATCTCAGCAGTCATTTTAAGGAAGAAACAGGGATGAATGTTGTGGAGTACCTGACCCACATACGCCTGGAAAAGGCTAAAAACCTGTTGCAGAACACCCACATGAAAATCAATCAGATTGCAGATGCTTCCGGTTATCATGACCCAAAATATTTCAACCGTATCTTTAAAAAGAATATCGGTGTCACGCCCAATGAATACCGAAGCATCAGCACTCTGAAAAACAAATAGTATGCAGTCACTTTCAACTATAAACTTGTAAAAAAGTGCAAAATAAAATGGAGGAATTTCGATATCCGAAAACCTCCATTTTAAAACATTTCTTTTAGTCCTCAATTTTAATGATTTCTTTTTTGTTATAGCTTCCGCAAGCTTTGCAAACTCTGTGAGGCATCATCAGCTCACCACATTTGCTGCATTTAACTAAGTTCGGAGCGCTCATTTTCCAGTTTGCTCTTCTCTTATCGCGTCTTGCTTTAGATGTTTTATTCTTTGGACAGATGGACATATATTACACCTCCTTAAATTTACTAAATATATCACTGATAGCTGCCATGCGGGGGTCTTTTGGCTCATCCGCGCATCCGCAGGGACCGTCATTGAGGTTTTTCCCACATTGGCTACAGATTCCTTTGCAGTCTTCTTTGCATAAAACCTTCAAAGGCCAGCTCATCAGCACCTCAAGATAGACCAGCTGGTCCACATCCAGGTCCATACCGGCGAGATAGGCGCTCTCATCCAGATCATTCACCCGCTCTTCATCCGTAAGCTTCATATCAAGTTTCCTCTTAATCTGCAAAGGAATATCAACAGGAACCTCCGTAAGACAACGGTCACAGGGAATACCAATGGTAATCATGCCTGTCCCCAGAAGCTCAAGGACCTTATTTCCTGTATTCGTGATGGTAAGCTCTACCGGCTCTCTGGCGAGTACCGGAAAAGTTCCCAGTTGGAAGGTGATGGCATCCATCTCAAACGTCGCTGTTATCTGAATACATTTCCCTTCGCTGGATGAAATATCTGATAAATGTATCTGCATAATTCTCTCCTATCCACACCTAATAAATTATACATATCACACCAGTATTTGTCAACGATATTTTGTCTTCTTTTGCCAGAAAAATAAGGATGGTAACAACTGAGGCCTTCTCCTGAACTGTTACCATCCTTAAAATATCATATGCCTTAATACCGGGTTCCGCCAAACCTCAACATCCCAGCAGTTTCTTCAGGCTTCCGGCTGTTCCTATAGCTATCCTTGCTCCAGGTTTTATCTGGCAAAGGATTTTCTTCATACTGCTCTCCGGCACGCTGACACAGCCTGCAGTAGGACCTCCTGTAGAGCAATGAAGGAAAATAGCCGAGCCTTTTCCCGGTATGCATTTTGTATTGTAATCAACAGACAATACATATTTGTAAGCTGTCCTGTAATCTATAATACGTTCTGCCTCATTCCAGTCACGTTTAACCTTCTTGGTAGTGACAAATTTATTATAATATTTAGATGACGGATCAGATACCCAGTACCATGTATTGTCTACCTTGCGGTAGGCCATGGAGGTTCCGGGATTTTTATTTATTCCGAAGGCTTTGCTCATAGTGAATATTCCGGAAGGTGTCTTCATATCTCCTTCCCGTGTTTTGCCTACACCGTTCCGCCCTACATAACCGGACGCAGTGAGCTTGACATCCCACTGTCCTTTGGCATTTTTTGTATGGAGGGATACTGTGGCACGGTTGCCGTTTGCCTCCACAAGAACAAGCTGGTTCAGTTTTTTGGAATATTTTGATATTTCGACATAACTGCGGTTCTTAACCCATTTCCCCTTTTTGTCTACATAACGGCGGCCTATCCATTTGTTTTTCTGCAAAACACCTTTATTGTTGTAATAGTAAGAATCGCCGGAGGAATTGGTTTTCCATCCCGCCTGGACTGTCAGAGGCACTGCCATAAATAACGCAAAGAATAATATCAGGGCTGTCCATGTTTTTCTCTTCAATTTCATAACTCCTTCTGCTTTTTAAAAGAAGGGTGCTGCCCAATTGGCGCACCCTCCCATTATCTGTCATATTCTGTATCAGCACTGTCATCGTTTTTCAACAGACGGCAAGACAGTTATCATACTGCCTTTTTAATTATTTAACAAGCGCTACAGTCTCTCTGCAGATAGCAAGCTCTTCGTTAGTAGGAATAACTGCCACTTTCACTTTGGAATCTGCTGTGGAGATGACAATTTCCTCACCGCGTTTGCTGTTGGCATCTTTATCCAGAGTGATTCCCAGATAACCAAGATAGCTTACAACTTTCTCACGGACAAGCATAGCATTCTCACCGATACCTGCTGTGAAAATAATAGCATCAACACCGTTCATGGCTGCCACATAGCCGCCTACGAATTTAGCAATTCCGTAGCACAGAACTTCGATAGCATTTGCAGCATCTTCGTTACCGCTCTCTGCAGCTTCGCTCAAGTCACGGAAATCACTGGAAAGTCCGCCGGACAATCCGAGAAGACCGGATTTCTTATTCAGGACATTCATGATTCCTGTAATATCCAGGTTCTCTTTCTTTGCAATATATTCCATAATAGCCGGGTCAATATTTCCAGAACGTGTACCCATAACAACACCTTCCAGCGGAGTCAGACCCATGGTAGTATCAATACATTTACCGTTTACAACAGCACTGATGGAGGAACCGTTTCCTAAATGGCACACAATAACTTTGGAGTTGTCCTTGTCAAGGCCGAGGAAATCCACTGCACGTTTTGATACAAAGCTGTGAGAGGTTCCGTGGAAACCATATCTTCTCACTTTATAATCTCTGTAATATTCGATGGGAAGTCCGTACAGATATGCCTTAGCCGGCATTGTCTGATGGAAAGCAGTGTCAAATACACCAACCTGAGGTACGCCTGGCATTAATTCTGCACATACACGGATACCGATAAGGTTTGCAGGATTATGAAGAGGTGCAAGGTCATTGCATTCTTCCACTGCCTGTATCATCTCGTCTGTGATAACTGCGGAGGAGGCAAATTTCTCACCGCCGTGTACAACACGGTGCCCGATTGCATTTACCTCTGTAAGGCTTGCAATTGCTCCGGTTTTCTCATTTGTCAATGCTTCCAGTACCATCTGGATGGCTTCCTTATGTGTGGGCATAGCTGCTTCTGTGATTTCCTTGTCACATCCGCTTTTCTGGTAAACCAGTCTTCCGTCAATGCCGATTCTCTCACACAGACCTTTTGCAAGAACTGCCTCTGTCTCAGAATTGATAAGCTGATATTTCAGAGAAGAACTGCCACAGTTAATTACCAATACATTCATGATTTTACTCTCCTGATTTCTTATGGTTTTATAATTATTACTTATTTATCTGCTGCCTGGCACTGTACTGCTGTGATGGCAACCACACCTACGATATCATCAGCGGAACAGCCGCGGGACAAATCATTTACAGGCTTAGCAATACCCTGGGTTACAGGTCCGTAGGCTTCTGCCTTTGCAAGACGCTGTGCCAGCTTGTAGCCGATATTTCCGGCATCAAGGTCAGGGAAAATAAGAACGTTAGCTTTTCCTGCAACTGCACTGTTGGGTGCTTTGGATGCGCCTACGCTTGGAACGATAGCTGCGTCAAGCTGGAATTCGCCGTCCAGTTTCAGCTCCGGATGCTCTGCTTTTGCAATCTTGGTAGCCTCTACTACTTTGTCTACATCTGCGTGCTTAGCACTGCCCATTGTGGAATGAGAAAGCATAGCCACAACCGGCTCCTCCTGAACGAGAAGTTCGAAGGATTCTGCTGAGGAAGCTGCAATAGCTGCCAGTTCTTCCGGATTCGGGTTCTGTACAAGTCCTGAATCTCCGAATACAAATGCACCGTTGGCGCCATACTCGCAGTCCGGAACTACGATCAGGAAAAATGCGGATACCAGTTTTGTTCCTGGTTTTGTTTTCAGGATCTGCAGACATGGCCTTAAGGTATCTGCTGTAGAATGGCAGGCACCGGATACCATTCCGTCTGCGTCTCCCATTTTTACCATCATAACACCGTAGTACAGGTACTGGTTTAACAAAATATCTTTTGCCTGTTCCGGAGTCATACCTTTCTTCTGTCTTAATTCTACTAATTTGTCGATATAACCCTGGGTTTTCTCGGAAGTTGCCGGGTCTACGATTTCAGCACCGGAAATATCAAAACCACCTTCTGCTGCGCTCTTCTTTACGCTCTCTTCATTTCCGATAAGAACAACCTTGGCAATACCCTCCTTGAGAATCTTATCAGTTGCATCCAAAGTCCTCATATCCTCTGTTTCCGGCAACACAATCGTCTTCACACTTGCTCGTGCTCTGTCTTTAAGTACATCAATAAATCCCATGATTAAATGGCTCCTTTCATTTTTCATAGCTTATTTTATTATACCCCTAGAAATCTTGTATTTCAAGCATTACAATGGTAGAATATGACACAAGAACGTATTTTTTGAGGTGCAATTTCATGAAAACTGCCGGAATCATTGCCGAATATAATCCTTTCCACGCCGGACACCTGTATCAGCTGGAATATACAAGAGAAAAACTGGGAGCAGACATGGTTATTGTTGCTATGAGCGGTGACTATGTACAACGGGGTACCCCTGCCCTGCTGCCAAAGCATGTAAGGGCCGAAATGGCTCTGCGCTGCGGCGCTGATCTGGTTTTGGAGCTACCTGTGGCAGCTGCCACGGCAAGTGCGGAATTTTTCGCCGGATGCGGCGTGGAACTGCTGGACAGCCTTGGAGTTGTGGATTTTTTGTGCTTCGGAAGCGAAGCCGGGGAAATAAAAAACTTACAGATGCTTGCGGAAATATTAAACAGAGAGCCGGAAGAATACCGGCAGGTGCTTAAGGAGAATCTGAAAAACGGGCTTTCTTATCCAACTGCCCGCAGCAGGGCCTTGGAAAAATATATACACAGGTATAACCCATCCGGCAGACATACCGGGCTTCATGATGCAGCAACAGAAATCCCACAGATCCTATCAAGCCCTAATAATATTCTGGGAATTGAATACTGTAAGGCCCTTCTGAAACAAAATAGCAGCATTGTGCCTGTAACACTGAAACGCAGGGGATACGGATACCACGATACAGGAATCAGTTCAGGACAATTTGCATCTGCGTCAGCTATCCGTCACCTGATCCGGACAGGAGATTCCACCGATGTGTTTTCTGCCCAAATTCCCGCCCCTGCCCTGGCTCTTCTGGAAAAAAGCATTAAGAGCAACAGCTGCATTCTGGAGCAGGATTTTGATTTGCTGCTTCAATACCGGCTTCTTTCAGAAACGCCAAAAAGCCTGTGCCGCTATCTGGACATATCCCAAAGCCTGGCCCAACGGATCATTAACCAGCGCAGCCAGTTCCAGGGATTCCGGCAGTTCAGCGCACTGTTAAAAACGAAAGAAATAACTCAGACAAGGATCCAGAGGGCATTGCTCCATATACTGCTGAATATCGAGTCTGCTCCTCAGAAAATCCCTTATGCCCGTGTACTTGGTTTCCGCCGGGACAGCGGAGCACTTCTGAAGACTATAAAACAAAAGAGTTCCATTCCTCTTGTGACCAAACTGTCCGACGCACATAACTTCCTGGATAAATATGCCATGAGCTTATTAGAAGAAACTGCTTACGCATCCAATGTATACCAGACCGTGCTCAGCCGCAAAACAGGAATTCCTTTCGTACACGAATATGAACAGAGAATCGTCATCTGCACATGATTCCCCCGGACTCAAAGGGGCTGGTACTGCCCCACAGTTTTAAATCCGGGCAGCACGCTCCAGCTCTTTCATTGCAGCTTTATTCTGGTACATGGCACTGTCTGCCCGCTTAAACACATTTGCGAAAACAAGGTCTGTGTCACTGGAATACACAGCGATTCCTCTGGCGATAGATAAGCTGTTGTCCACACGGGCATTCTTGTTATGATCCTCAATATTCTTCTGAAACTCTTCCAGCAAAACAGAATATTTCTCAAAATCATCATCCTCCAGAATAACCACAAATTCATCACCGCCGATACGATATACAGGGCTGTGCCTGAATGTCCTGCAGATGAGCCGGCTGGCGTCTATGATCAGCATATCCCCAAAATCATGCCCGTAATTGTCATTTACAATCTTCAGATTATTGATATCAAACACTGCAACTGCAAATTCAGGCCGGCCCAGGCGTATCTTCTCATCCATCTGTTTCTCTGCTTCCTGATAAGCAGTCTTGTTTTTCGCTCCGGTAAGAGAATCCCTGTATGCCAGGCCATTAATATAATCAATATATTGCTGGAGATGAGACACTGTCTTCTGAAAGCTTTCTGCCAAAGTGCCCACTTCATCCTTTGCTTTATGTGTAAAAGAAATACTTAAATCCCCGTCTGCGATCTTTTTTGCTGCATCATTCAATTCCTTCAATGGACGGATTAATCTGCGGGTAAAAATAACGGTGAGCACCACAGACAATATTGAAATGATAGCTACGGCTATGATGATCAGCCTGATCAAATCGTTTTTTGACTGATCGATTTCTTTTACCGGAGCCGTAATGGACAAACGCATTCCGTTTCTTAAGGTACGGAACGCCATTTTCTTTTCCTGTCCGTTCCACTGATAAGTAAACAGATTACTTCCGCTGGTTTCATTTTCCAGCTCATTTGCCGCCGGAACAAGACTGCTGTCAAGCCTTCCCATCTGTGTCCCCAAATCCAAATCCCGGTGATACATTACCATTCCTGTTTCATCTGTCAGAAATCCATAACCATTCCGGTATATCTGGATATCAGCCACAAGATTCTCCACCACAGCAAAATTTATGTCCATTCCCACCACACCAACGGTTACGTTATCTTTGTATAGGGGAATCACATAGGATACCATCTGTTCATTAATATTCTGGTTTGTGTAAGGAGACATCCAAGTAGCTTTTCCGTTTTTCACAGGAACATAATACCATCCTACATGTTCTAAATCTGTAGGACTATAGCTTGAAAAATCTGTAGGCGTAAGCTTTTGAAAGGTACCGCTGCTGTCTGTCTTACTCCAGAAAATACCGGAGGTGGGCGGTGTGAAATCCGGGTTAAACCGAATGTAAACCGCCAACGCTCCCTCTGTATTATTGGCAGCATTTACAGCCACTGATTCCAGTTTTTCTGTGTATTCGTCTATGTATAAAGGATCCGATTTAAGTTTCTCCACACTTTCCAACTGTTCCTGCGCATACACTGACAAGGTTCCTACTGACTGCTCGATACGGTAAAACAGTGCGTCCAACTGCCCTGCCCTTTTCTCGCACATAAGATTCATGATCTGGGCTGAGTCCATATCCACAACACGCTTCGCGCATAGTATTCCTGCACTTCCGATAACAGCAGAGCATAGTATAACGCACCCTAATATTAAAATAAGAAACTTCGTCTGAATTGATTTCATTTTGCCCTCCTCATTTCGCCGAAACTAACCTTTGGCCAAAGGATAATACATAAGCTTCTCTATGTAAATTTCCTCTGATCACTGTTATAATAGCAAAATGAGTGTCGGTAAAGCTGCGGTAAAAAATAGCTTTTCAGGACATTTTTATAATACCAAGAGTCAATTCTCCCCAACTGTATTGGGCCATATATTCTCCTTCATAACGGTTGACTGCTTCGATTTTACCCTCCAGCCAGTCATAGTAATCACAGTCGATTTTCTCAGGCACCACTGCAATCATTCCACGTTGTTTCTGTATTGCATCAGCACACCCCGCCGCTGAAAAAGCTTTAAGCAAATCAGAACGCAAGTCCCTGAAATAAGAATACTTTTTTACCTTATCTGATTTTTCTTCCCACAGAATGCCCATAAGTTCACCGTTCGTGCAGTATGCCCCTTTACGGTCAACCAAATATGCCAGCAGTTCCTTGGTTTTACTGTATTGGAATTTCATAGGCATACCGTCTGTAAACACTTCAAAATTCCCAAAACACTGCACCTGTATTCTTTTATGCCCGGATACATCCCGTTTCATACTTAAAATATAATCCAATTCTTTTCGGACGCTTTCCTTGCTCACAGGCTTAAGCAAATAACCGGAAGCATGCATCTGGATTGCCTGAAGAGCATATTCAGAATATCCCGTAACAAATATCACGGCACAGGCAGGGCATAATTCTTTCAGCTTTTTCGCCAAAACAAGTCCGTCCATCTTCTTCATATTAATGTCTAAAAATGCAATATCCGCTGAATTTTCTCCCAGCCAGTCCAAAGTCTTAGCAGCAGTACGGAAACAATTTATTTCTGTGATCTCTTGAAACTCCTCCAAGGTAATTTTCAAATTATCCAGTGCAATCTGCTCATCATCAACAAGAATTGCTTTCAATTGTAATTCCCTCCTCTTTTTGGTATTGTAATGAGAACACACGTCCCCTTCCCCTTTTCACTGGCAAGAGACAGCTTCCCGCCGCACATATATTCCAGGCGCTGCCGGGTATTACTGATTCCAATGTGACTGCGTTTCTCTGTCTCCGTCTGTTCCGGATCAATTCCTACACCGTCATCCAGCACTTGCAAAAACCACGAACTGTTATCCTCCCATGTGGAAACAGTCACTGTACCGCCCTCCTCATCTCTCTGAGTAACTCCATATCGGATCGCATTCTCCACCAAAGGCTGTAAGGTAAGGACAGGAAGCCGAAAATCACGGGCCTGCAAATCAAAAATAATATTTATATCCGGAAACCGAAGCTTCTCTATGCTAAGATAATCCTTCAGATGCTTCAGCTCTTTCCCAAAAGGTATCAAAGTTTCCTGCGTTAGCGAATCCAAATTACCTCTGAGATAACCGGAAAAGTGTTCCACTGCTTCTGCCGCTTTTTCCGGCTGTGTCCTGCAAAGGTAGTGAATGGTATTCAAGGCATTATAGAGAAAATGAGGCCGGATCTGAGACAGCATGATGGCTGTCCTGCTTTTTTCCAGTTCCAATTCTTTCTGACTGAGGATACGGGACTGCTCCACCTGTATGCTGATATAAATACACAGGGCTGAGAGGGTAGTTGCAAGATACAGCACAGCAATACCGTATATAAATATCTGTATAAACATAGCTACTACCGGCATTATAATATAGGCCCACAATGCTGCTTTATCTTTTCTTTTCATAAACTTTCTGTATCTGAAAAGGATAGCTCCGTTTATCAGCATACAGAATATTCCAAAGGTTTGAGAAATCCAGAACCATTCTCTTCTTTGATAAACATTATCTTCATCGATTATATAATACATACCGTTAAACTGGGAAAGGATTACAAGCCCTATAGCCAGAAATGTAAGAAACCACATGATATAGGATGGTTTTTTTGATATCCCCGGAGCTTTTGTAGAGACAAAACATACAAGATAATCAGTAAATACCGCCAGAAGAATATATCCAAAGGAAAAGACTAAAAAATTTGCGATCCGAACAATAAAAAAGCTGATGACATCCATATGCCCCTTAAAAATCCAGGCAGCAGCATCGCAGAAAAGGACCACCGTGTTCATGGACAAAACACGGATATACAGCATTTCAAGCTCTTCTTTTTTATAACTCGTAATAGAAAGACATAGAATAAAAATCAAAGAAAGTAATCCGCCGAATATCTCCAGGGAAATATTAATGTATCCAACCGTACTCATAAAACCATCCTCAGCTTCTGTAAATCATACTTTATTTGTTACAGACTAATTGTACCCTCATTTTGAGGGATATGCAACAACAGGATTGTGAAGCGGCCCTGTAACAAGGAACACAACGGTAAAAAAATTCAGGCAGGATCCCGCAGGTTCCTGCCCATTCTCTCTTTCAATTACCGCATTCGATACTTATTTCATTAAATTTCACCAGGATATCGTCAATGCTCATTGCTGCCTTTTCCTCACCGGCACAATCGATCACACTGGTGCCCTGATGCATCATGAGAAGCCTGTCTCCGTACTCCACTGCATACCGGAGATTATGTGTCACCATAATTGTGGTGAGCTTCTTCTCCCTCACAATTTTATCTGTCAGTTCCATAATGATCTCTGCTGTTTTAGGATCAAGAGCTGCTGTATGCTCATCGAGGATGAGGAACTCAATAGGTGTCATGGTTGACATCAGAAGCGCCATAGCCTGACGCTGGCCCCCGGAAAGAGACCCCACCTTCACATCCATCTTATCTTCAAGGCCAAGATTCAGCGGACGGAGCAAATCCCTGTAATAGTCAGCGCGTGCTTTGTTTGTGCCTCGCCCCAATCCATATCTTTTGCCTTTATTGTCAGCCAGGGACATATTCTCCAGGATCGTCATACTTGGACATGTTCCAAGAGCCGGATTCTGATATACTCTGCCGATCCGCTCATTTCTGCGGAATTCCTTTTCCCTGGTGATATCCTTGCCGTGAAGTACAATACTTCCTGATTCAATGGGGATACTTCCGCAAATGATATTCAGCATAGAGGTTTTTCCCGAGCCGTTGCTCCCCACCACAGCCACAAACTCCCCGTCATTTACACTCAGGCTGAAATCCTGGAAGAGACACATTTCATTTAATGTGCCGGGATTGTAATATTTATAAATATTTTTCAACTCAAGCATGTGTCTTCACCTTCTTCTTTCTGTCCATACTGATCAAAAGCACGATCAGGAACAATACAGCCGTTATAAGCTTCATGTCCTGTGGTTCAAAATTCCGCATAGCAACTGCTGTACATGCCTTATAAAGAATAGAACCGATGATCACGGATGTGGTTGCTTTCATAAAGCTCAGATTTTTAAATATACTGGTTCCGATGATCACACTTGCAAGTCCGATAACAATTGCACCAGTACCCATAGAAATCTCAAATACGCGCTCCTCCTGGCAGAAAATACAGCCCGCAAGAGCAATAAGGCCATTGGCGATGGCAAGCCCTAAAATCTTTACATTTCCCTGGTCCTTTGCAAGTGAAGTCACAAGTTTGTCGTTATCGCCCACCGCCCGGAGAAGAAAACCTGATTTGCTGCTCATATAGAAATCCAGCAGAAGTTTTGCAATGACCGTGAGGATTATGATCACCAGGATCGTCCTGTAGGGAAGCAGTGCCTCCGGCAGAAGTCCTTCCAGAAAACTGTTCTTAAATATAGTTTCCTTTGAAAAAATAGGAACATTGGAGGTTCCGGCAACCCGCAGGTTAATGGTCCACAGAGCTGTCATCATGATAATACCGGACAGCAGGTCACGCACTTTACCCTTCACATGGATCAGTCCTGTGCATATTCCTGCCAGTACGCCTGCGGCAAAGGACGCCAGCAGTGTGAGGTAGGGATTTACTCCCCGGGTGATCAGTGCGGCCGTCACAGCTGCCCCTAGAGGGAAACTGCCGTCTGCTGTCAAATCCGGAAAATCCAGTATTTTATATGTTATATACACACCTAAAGCCAGTATGCCGTAAATAAGCCCCTGTTCCAGAATTGTGATGATAAAATCTATCATGATATTGACCTCCATGTTCATGAAACGGGCCGGCTGAGCCGGCCCGCCGCCATCCTTTTGCCTGGGACGGATATCTCTTCCTGTCACCCCTCTGCCCGGACAGCTTATTTTTTATTATTTACCTTCTGCGATCTCTGTGAATGTTTCTGCTGCAGAGCCGGATAACTCCTCTGGAATGTCTATTCCTAAGTTTTCAGCTACAGCACTGTTAATATAGAGACTGCTTTCTGCTATTGTCTCGTAAGGAATTTCAGAAGCCTTTTTTTCACCCTTTAAGACCTGTGCTGCCATTTTTCCTGTCTGCTTTCCAAGTTCTATATAGTCAAGTCCCTCTGCTGCCAGACATCCGATCTTCACCTGCTCGATCTCGCTTCCGAATACCGGGATATTCTTCTCATTTGCCATCTCAAGGATCGTGGGAAGAGAGCTTACCACAGTATTGTCTGTGAGGTTTGTGAGACAGTCAACCTTTCCCAGGAGGCCTTCTGCTGCCAGCGGTATATCCGCTGTTGCCGTAATACCTGTTGTCTCAATCTCAAAGCCATAGTCTGCTGCAAGTGATTCGTACACTTTGATCGCCGATTCGGAATTGGCTTCACTGGTGGTATATAAGATTCCTATTGTTTTAGCATCCGGAAGCATGGTACGGATCATTTCAAGCTGCTCTGCAACCGGAAGCTTATCACTTGTGCCGGTGATCTCTCCTACCGGATTTCCGCTATCATCCACCAGTTCTGCTGCTTCAGGATCTGTCACTGCAGTGTAAATGACCGGAATCCCTTTATCCATAGCTGCGTTGTAGCAGCTCTGTGCACTTGGGGTGGCAATTCCGCAGATCAAATCCATGTTTGAAGAAGCAAAGCTGCTGGAAATCTGTCCCACCATACTCATATCTGCTGCCGCATTTTTATATTCCACAGTAAGGTTTTCGCCTTCTACGATTCCTTCCTCTTCCAGGCCTGCAAGGAAACCTTCACGGCAGTTATCAAGAGAACCATGCTCTGCAAACTGCTCAATACCGATGGTGTACTGCTCCTCGGCGTATACTGTTGTGGTTCCTGCCAATGCCATTGTCAATAAAGCTGCCCCTACTACCTTTGCTGTTGTTGTTTTCTTCATGATTTTTTCTCCTCTCTCTACATGGAAGCAAGCACTTATAAGCTGCTCCGTCACTCACTAAAAGTTTTTGATAAAGGGATATAAGCCAATCTCCTTATCTTGTCTGTGAGAAAGGACAAATCCGTCTGTTAAGTGGAATTACCTGTGCATCCCTCTGAGGGTTTTTATATATCCGAAAAGTTATATTCCTCTGTCCAAAATACTTTTCAGTATATAAAAAAATCCGCCTCAAGCTATGCTTGAGACGGTAATAAGGATCTTATTATCGCGGTACCACTCAAATTGACAAAACGTCCACTTTCTCATGTACAAACATACACTCCTGATTGGTAACGGGTTCGGTTCCCGTCGGCGCCTACTCTCCTGAAATTTCGGGCCGCCCTCGAAAGGCCATTCAACAATCAGCTTCATACGGAATCCCACCAGCCTCCGCTCTCTGTGATGTCACTCAACTGTCTACTCTTCTTTCTCATCGGTTTTTCTATAAAGACTTTAACACGTCAATATAAAGATGTCAATAGGGAATTTTTATTATTTTTCCTCGTCGGACTGTGACTGGTCCCGAGGTTTCTTAAGCTTTTGGCAAAGTTCTTTGGATTCATAGATATTTATTTCCATAATAGCAGACTGTTTCCGCACAGGAAAACCGTCCTCGTCATAAATCGTTTGACCCCGGTAGGAATAGGACACCGTACAATATCCCTCCGGGAGCTGAACTTCCCACGAAAATGGATTCTCATATACTTCATATGGATTTTCAGTAGTATATGGAATCTCCTTACCGAGAAAAGCCTGATAAACCTCTTCTTCATCCTCAAAACCGCCATAAAGCAGCGCAGCTAACACCATTTGCGGTTTCCAGTCTTCCCATTCAATTTGATCCGAAACATCTTTCTGATCAAATGCTGCAAATAGTACCCGTTCACCTTCATAGACTGCAGAGTTAATCCTTGCAATGAACAGTTTATTGCTGGAACCATCATATGTTTCTATTGGGTCACGCACCACATACGCCATTTGCCCTTCTGTGAAAGAAGTCGTTTCTGACTTGGAGATTTCCCCCGGCAGTCCGGCCTTTTCCAGCGTTTCGGTAATCACATCTTCCTCCAACGGAAAAGCTGGCTGAGGAAGCACATCCTTTGCACTGGCAGTAATCGGACAAAGCAAACTCACCATACCAGCCACAAGAAATACAAATTTCAACCGTTTCATTTAATCACCGTCCTTATCGCTATTATCATCTTTATTTGTTTGTAACAGATTTCAGGTATAAATTTTACGGGAACTTTTTATATAATAATTATACTTAAATCCTTTATATATTTCAACTAAAATTAGTTCTAAATTAAATTTTATTCAACAATTCATCATTCAAGGCCAAATATTCAAAATTTAGCAAAGTGCAGTTTATAAGGGACTACACAGGATAGGTATCCGACGGGAGGGGTGCCGCCCGTCAGCGTCTTGCGACTTTTCAGCTTCTTCACCATCTGCTGGTAAACCACCACTTCCAGTTCGGAAGTGATGATTTTCCCGCCAGCCATGTATGAGTGGCTTTGCGGGCAGAACGAAGCCACCTCTGGACACTTTGTCCAGAAGCCGGCTCTTTGCGTGTTTCCCCTGCCGGATATTCCTTTTCGGACGATCATTCTGTTTTCAAGGTGCTATCCATCGATGAACTACCCAAAATCTACACGAAAAAAATGCAATCCCCGGAATTTTGTGAGAATTGCATTATGATGAAGTTTACACTTTGGAAATTGCATTTTTGCAATCATTCTGTATAATGGAAGTATGTAGAGGAGGTGCGTGTCTTTGGCTTTACCCGGAACACCCGGACAGCGGATTTCCGATTTATGCAACGGGTACCACATCTCACAAAAGGAACTTGCGGAGAAGATAGGCGTTTCCGCTTCCCAGTTGAGCCGTATTGTCGGCAGCGAAATGAAAACGGTCAGCAGTGATATTCTCATGGGTGCGGCAAAGGAATTTAAGGTATCGACAAACTACATACTGGGCTTTTCTACCGTGAGCGTCCGCAAAAGCTATGATATTTCTGAATTGGGCTTGTCCGAGGGAGCCGTGAAAGGGCTTGTGCAATCAGAAAAAAACAGCTTACAAGAACTGGATAAGGAGTGATTTATTATGCCGCAGCATATAAACGTTGTAAATTATGACTCGGAATGGCCGTCAAAATATGCACGAGAGCGGGATTATATTACTGAAATACTAAAAGATAATTGCATTTCTATCTACCATATTGGAAGTACATCCGTTCCGGGCTTGCCCGCCAAACCAATTATTGATATTATGGTGGTCGTTAGAAGCCTTGAGAGGGTAGATACCGTTGCAGAAAAGTTTTCAAATATAGGTTATGAATATCTCGGTGAATTTGGAATAGTGGGCAGGCGTTATCTTCGCAAAGGCGGTGATGAACGAACCCATCAAATTCATATTTTTCAAGCAGACGATTGGAAAAATATTGGACGGCACCTTGCATTCCATGATTATATGCGTTCCCATGAAAAAGAGCGGAACGAATACGCAAAAATCAAGAAAGACCTTGCACAAAAGTTTCCCTATGATATAAATGGATATTGTGATGGGAAAGAAGATTTTGTTCGTGAGATGGAAGATCGCGCGCTTGCTCAATACGACGGGACATGGGATAAATTGTATATTACCGCAAGGAAAGTGCAGTACGAAAGAAAACTTTCTCCATTGATTGAGGCCGGAAGTGTTTCTGCTGCGCTTCTATCAGCAAAAGGAAATATCTATACCGGCGTTTGCATTGATACGGCATGCTCATTGGGCATGTGTGCGGAAAGAAATGCGATTGCAAATATGATAACAAACGGGGAAAGCCAAATCACAAAAATAGTCGCTGTCATGCCAGATGGAAAAGCAGGTATGCCGTGTGGAGTTTGCCGGGAATTTATGATGCAATTGAATAAAACAGCAGGCGAAATAGAAATTTTGTGCGACTATGAAACGAAAAAGGTGATACGACTGAAATCTTTAATCCCCGAATGGTGGAGTACAGGCCAAATGGTAATGAAAGAATGAGGAAATTTTTTATGGAATATAAAGTGATTGACAGAAACAACTGGCAACGAAAAGAATATTTTGAACATTACCTGAAAGAAGTGCCTTGCACATATAGCATTACAACAAAAACATCACGCAGTATGCAACAGATACCATGCAGTTGCTTTATAAATGATTTACAGGAAGCTATTAGGCCGTAGTATACACATAGAGAACAAATAGCAAAGCCAGTCTTTGCTAAAGGGTAATCAAGGCGGGAAAGCCCTAAATGGGGGACCCCTTTGGAAACCCCGGACAACAAAACAGGCGGTATGCTGTAGTAATGGCCAATGATCAGATTTATAACTATAGACAATATTTCTTCTGCTAAAAAATGAGCCATTGGAAGACAGACAGTGGCAACACAGGGAGGCCTGTGGTTCGAAGAGAATCCACAGCCTCCCTGTATTTATAAAAAGATTACATGTTTAATGAGTAGTTTTTATTTCACCACGATTTTTTTCTGATTTGACCATTTGCTGAAAGTTTTCTTTCCTTTCATGCTGTAAGCATGGGCTCCTACATAGTAAGTTCCTTTCTTAACCTTTTTAAATACAATGGTCGTTGTCTTCTGGTTTTTCTTAATATATTTGTAAGGCGTAGGTTTGATCGGATTATGTGCGGTACCAAGCACGCAGTCATAACCAGTTGCTCCTTTTACGTTTTTAAGGGTAACGGTAACAGTATTTTTATTTACTTTCACCTTTAGGATCTGCGGAGCTGCTATGGTTCCTGTAGGAATTTCAAACCACTTCACTGCAGACCATTTTCCGTAAATACGCTTTCCCTCTACAGTCTTATAGGCACGGACACGGGCTGCGTAAACACCAGCGGAAACTTTTTTATTTGTGCAGGTTAGGTTTTTCACTCTTCCAAGAAGCTTATAGTCTTTTTCGTCATCCCATTGATTCTTGGCACTGTAAGCATATTCATACCCCTCTGCGCCTGAAGCCTTGGCTGCTGTCACTTTCACATAGCCCTTCTTAGAGGAAATGCTTTTAATGGATGTATTTCCCGGCTTAGTTCCAGCGATGAGTGTTTTTGACGGTTCCCCATAAACTTTTTCGCCCTTTACAGTAAGGTATGGGGTAATGATGTATTCCCTGACAACTCCTGGTTTTAGCCCGGTATCTTTACAAGTAAGCACATCTGACTTATCAATTGTCTTTGTCCAGGTAAATTCCTTTTCACCCTGCGTACGGCCCTGGATATAATATCCCTCTGCCTTGTCTGCTTTCTTCCATTTTAAAGTAATGGCTCCGGTTGTGGAAGAATACGTCACATCTGTTACCTGGTCAGGCACCTTCAGCTCTTCATCCCACTTGGCATAGAGGGTCATTGATGCAGTTACCGTATCTTTTGCAAAATCCCATGGTGTTGTACAAGCTTTGTCTTTATACCATCCGGCGAAGGTGTAATTCTCCTTTATTGGTGATTTGGGTTGTGTAATCTTTTGACCGTAAGTAACACTTTGGGATTCCACCTTTGAGCCGCCCTGGGAATCAAATACCACTGAGTAATAGGACACCGGAGGATTTACCGGAGCGTTGTACTGCCATTTCCCAACAAGGGTAACATCACCGGTGATCTGTTCGTTTTCAAAATCCCACAATTCATTTGTAGCCTTGTCATACCAACCCAGGAACTTGTAGCCGGATGCCGATACCTTCTTGTTTGCTGCCAAGTCTCCATAGGCATTTCCCGTTTCTTTTTCTGTACTGCCGTAAGGAGTTGTATTTTCATAGGAGACAGTAAAACCAATATTACTGGATACCAAATAGTAGCTGGAAAATTTATTGGCTTTAAATGTCATCACACCTGCCTTTTGAGTTACATCTTGTTCCGGGATAATATCCACTTTTCCGTCATGATCATATGCCACATACATTTTCTTTCCGAGCTGCTCCTGAGTAAGAAGAACGGTGAAAATAAGGGCTTTTGATTTAGGAAGTTCTGTAATATTACCAATTTTAGATTCAGAGTTTGCCTCTGATTTTTTTATATCAATTGTAATATCCAGTTTTTGTTCTACAGATGCATTGCTAATCTGATTTCCTACTTTATTTGCAACCTGACTGGCTTCTTCTTGTTTTAGTCCTTGTTTCTGTACTGCTACTTCCGTGACAATACTTCCGCCATTTTCTATTGTATCCTTAATCTCTTTCTCAATACCTCCGGCAGAAATTCCGCTTGCTGGGGTAATAGCTGCACCTAACGAGCCTTTTCCTTCTGAAACACTGGCTGTAATTCCCTGCAAATCCTGTGCTGCCTTCTCAGCGTCACTTTTCTGTCCATTAGTCTCCTTGTTCACTCCAAATCCCACCAACGGTTCTGAAGGCGGCGCTACAGAAGTGATATTTCCAATTTTCGGAATCTCTGCTGTGATGTTGGCAATGGTAAGCTTGCAAGTTGCCTTGACAGCCGAGTTTTCAGCTTTTGCTGTAAGGATTGCCGTACTTGTAGCATCTGCATTCTCTGCTGGTGTAACCTTTACTGAATAACCGCCTTTTACTCCGCCTTTTACCTCTTCACCGTCTTCTACATCCAAACTAAATTGATCTGAATCTACAGACCACACGATCTTCTCTTGTGATCCCGCCGGATCCGGAGTTGCAATTACGGTTCCTGACTTTCCAGGTGTCAGCACTAATTCTTCTGTATCCAGAGTTATTTTTTCAATAGCTCCGGCGGCTGTTATCTTTGCATATATTTCAGCCTCTTTATCCTCACCGGCAAATACAAAGGCATAGATTTTACCTGCCTCTAGTTCAATGGCAAGGCTGTGCCCCATTTCTGCACTATAAGCTTCCCCACTCTCTTGCACAGCATCATAAATCCTGATATTCTCAACATTACTGCTGCAGGAAATCAGATATTCCTGGGTTTTAGCTGGTGAGAATAATGCACCCCATGTTTTTTCCGTTGTAAAATCCACAAAAGGAGTGAGAACCTTAGTGTTTTTGTTCAGCCCAAGCTTTGTGTATCCCATATCTTTCAGAAGACAAAAACTACACCATATGAAATCAGATTTCACTTCGGGCATACCCTCCAGATAAAAACGAAGCCGGAAGTTTCCGAGAGAGTTGATCACGTTGTCTATTTCCAACACATTTCCGTTTTCATCCACAAATTCATAACGTAATTCCCCGAAATCCTTTGATTTTTCTCCCCAGACGACTTCTTCTGTCTGTCCGCTCTCTGTGGTAAGACGGCAGGTAACGTTCTTAAGTGCATCCGGCTCTTCAAAGAATGCAGCCGGCCATTGGATAGTGTCCCCCAGCCCATGGATCACTTCTAGCTTTGATATTTCAGAGACCTTTTTCACTGATATCTTCAGCGGCTCTTCCTCATCCCAATCATGAGCGTAAATGGTATAAAGAGTACCTGCTTTTGCTTCCAGACGCAGGAATCTTCCTCCCCACTCACCAGCATAGCTTTTCTCTTCCGCATAAGTTCCCAAGCATACATTGCTAAAACTAAAAAGATAAGTTCCATCTGTATCTGGTCGGAAATTAAAGCACTTGTCACAATTATAATTCTCTGGTAGCTCTGTGTATTCTATGTCTGTTTTAATCTCAGGCAGAGAATCAGCTAAATCCTTTAAGGATACTATTGAAATCTGAGACTGGACTGACTTACCTTTAATCCCGTCTAAATAAAAGCTGATTGTCTGGTTTCCTGTTGTAAAGTCTTTCGGATCAATATACTTTGTATCATAGCTAATACTTGGCCAATCATCCTGGTAACTACCCAGCCTAAAAGGATCTGTCTTGTGGCTTCCGTCTTTATCTTTGTACGTGATCACAAATTCTATATTATCGAATATTTCATATCTGGCCAGTTCACCGATCACTTCTAATTTTTTTGACTGTTCGGGATCGGCAAACCCAAAATCTATAATTTCATTCCGTCCTTTTATCGTAAAGGACCATGGTCCTTGGACCGCATCAACGATCAATGCATATGTTTTTCCTGCTTCCAGACCAACCTTGTTTGTATTATAACCAAAAGATTTACCATCCTCACCTACAATCTCAAGATATTCATTATATTCATGAAATGCACTAAACATCTCTGTAAAATCATATGAACTTGTGTATTGTGGTTTCATTAAGAATACGTATTGTTTTCCATTATAATAATTGGGCTTATAATCCTCTGATGAATATTCTGTATCCGTTTCCAATACAGGAAATGTATTTTCAGGAAAATCATTGATCCGTTTTACATTCACAATGATTGAATCAGGCATTTTTTCCGGCTCATGCTCATACAGACCATCGACATAAAAGCCAATCTTATATTCCCCAGGCCAGATTTCCTCATCGTTATCACCAATTATTGGAGGACTTGATATATACTTGGAATAAATTGTATAGTCTTCATCTTCGTTGGTTGATATAGGTACATTCAGTTTTGCTCCGTCAATCGTGCTATTATCTTCGAATGTGACACCGAATCTTAATTTATCCATCGCAAAATCATATGGATGTGCACCAAAAATCCAGTCTTTCGGCAAAGCTTCCAAGTCGCTTGTAATTTCAATCTTTTTGATGGTTTTTTTCTTTAAGGCCGAGACTTTAAAGGATTTAATGTTGTCTTTTAAATGTTCATAACTGATTTCATATGTTTTCTCTTTGCTGAAATAGTCGAAGAAGTCCTGGGCATATCCGGACACCCGATATTTGTCTCCGTCAAAAACACAAATTCTCGTGTAACCAAAACCATATTCATCAAATTCAATAACATTTTCCGGAACTTTTATCTTATATACGCCGTCCTGAGATGGCTTAAAAATCAATCTGGCTTGGTTTTCGGTATCAGCGCTCACACTCACCTCGTCACTGTCTTTAAGAGCAGGGACCTGATTAATTTTAAAGTTCCATTCTTCACTGCCGGGTATGCATTTTAAGAGATAAATCCTATTCTTTTTCAACGAATATCCAAACTCTGTCCAGTATACTTCTTTGCCTTCATCATCTATCAATTGAACATATGCATTGTATCTTGAAACATTATAAACTCCATCTTCATCGACTTTAATTTTTCCAGCACTATATGTGCCATATGTCTGGGTTAAATTATTCTTGTTATATAAAGTTTCCAACTGCAGCGTAGGAATCTGTAAATCCTTTAAATCCTCTACCACTTCAATTTCCTGTTCTACATATATCTCATCTGTTCCATAATTGCCCAGAACAAATTTAACCGTTCTCTTTCCTGGCTTCAAATTTCCTGCATCATAGTCCTCTATGGGCGCGTAAATCCAAAAACCATCTACAGTTTTATTGCCATAAGATACTTTCTCTTGCGTTCCATCCTTAAATGTAATTCTGAAATTTGTATTCCTCAAATAATCTACAGGATCTTTATACCAAACTTTTGATAGGAGAACTTCTGGATTCAGCAATTCCAGACGTTCTATATCTTTGACCTTATTTAACTTGAGATAAAAGTTTCCCGCAGACCCTGCATATATCTCAACTTCAAGACAATAGGTTTCTCCTCCTGTCATAATAAATGCGCCATTCCCATACTGCTGCCCTGTTTTTACATTAAATATATTTCCTATAGTCCCATAATCGCAGTCAGCCACATATTTCGCAGTCTCTGTAGGAGTAAACAGGCAATAAGACCTGCCATTCAATTTTGACTGAAATGTGTCTTCTTTATATTTTTCTCCGGCTTCAATATATGGGAATTTCATTTCAGTAATATTTTTAACTTTAATATCTTGCGACTCACAGGTTATATTGTCTCTGCCTAACTCTGAAATATAAAATTTCGCCTTATACGTTCCTGGAACAGTAGTATTTATGGTATTCCCATCTATTTCCACATGGTACGTTTGTTTATTATCCTTGTCTCCTTGCCACGAGTAAGGAACCTTTTCCGTCTTACCGTCAGAATAAGTAATATTGAATTCTGCATTCTCTGCTATTCTGTGAATAGAAAACCCCTGGAAAATCTCGGTGAGGATTTGACTTGGATCATTAATTGCCAATCCAACTACTTCTTTCGTCGCATTAAACTCTACCGAAAAATCACTCCTGGCCTCCAAAACAAACGTATAGGTATTGCCCTGCTCCAAATGAAATACATTGCTGCCCTCGACTCTTTCACGAGTAGCGTTGTTCATGGCCTCTATGCAATATGCATCGGAAATCTTAAAAGCATAGACACCTGTTGTTTCAGGTGCAACCGAGAAGCAGTAAAACTTATCTGCATATAATTCAGAAAAGTCCGTTTTCTTCAAAACTTTCCCTGCCTCTAACTTTGGGAACCTAAACGCCTCCAAAGATTTCTCTGTGAACGGTACATCCACGTACAAGTTCTTCGTGTCAGAACCAATTATATCCAGAAAACAACGATATTTAGAATTATCTTCCTCAGGAATATAAAAATTCAGGCTGTATCCTTCCGAAGACATCTTACCGTTTCCAATTGTTTCAGTAGCGCCACCTTTATAATGGATCGTGCACTCTATAGCCTGCATCCATGAATTCAGTCCCTTGATTACCCCGGTCTCAATAATTTTCTCAGAACCTTCTGCAATAGTCAGCTCAGTTATATCTTTAAGCTTTCTCCATTTAAATGAAAATGTTTCATTGGGTTTTACCTGTTCAAGTTTTATAGAATACGTCCCATTGGAAGTTGTCCTGATTGTAAATTTATTATTGCCTACCACGTTAAAATTTCTGATATTCTCACTAAGCACAGGGTGAAATCCACCATCTTCATCGCACAACTGCACACCGTTGGTAACTGTGAATTCAAATGCTCCTGTTTCCCCCGGAGCAAAGTCAAATGCCAGAATACCATTTGCATCAGAGGTTACCTTAAAGGCTGATTCTGTGGTGATCAGCGGTGTTTCCCCGGCTGAAAACAATGTCTGGGGTTCACTTTCTCCCACTTCCCCTGAAGAAAACACATCCGCCTCTCCATCCTCAAAGACTTCCGGCATATCTGTAAACTCTTCTTCCTCAATCCCTTCTGTACTGTTTCCCTCTTCGTCCGATTCCGGATTTTCCTGGACTGCCGCTTCCACCGGGTCCTCCCGGACGGATTCTTCCTCCTGCTGTAACACCGGAATGTCAAAGTCTCCGGTATCCGCTGCGATTATAGGATTCGCACAGCTAAGAGTCATTGTCAGTGCCAAAATCCATGCCAACGCCTTCTTTTTCATAAATATCCCCCTATCTCTCCTGCAGGTATTTCTATACGTGCTGTTTCCTGCATTTGCTAAAACGGACATTCCCGATCCGTTTTGCTGCCTGACTATACCTCATAGCTGCCTCCCAGCGCCAAGATATAGTACTGTCTCTGTTCGTCTTTCTTAACAGCTATAACAATATTATACTTCTGTTCATTAATCACCCGCAATTACCGTTCATTCCCATTTTCTTGCTATTTATGTACCTTCACTGACACATCTGTAGTCTGCGTATTTACCCTTTCGGCACCTTAATGAATATAAAAAAACAATGCCTGCTGCCGCACCTGACAAGGTACGCAAAGGCATTGTTTTTTATATACCAGGAAAGTACTCTATTTTGTTCTATTCCTGAAATAATCAATTATGATCAGTAATGGCTGCGTTGGCAGACATACCTGTTTCGTTAATTTTTGAAACTATGGATAGGCGCAGGAATGCGTCCTCCCCGTTCCACAAATCTTTCACATGAGAAGGCATTCACCGGCATAATTGGCGCATAGCCTAAAAGTCCGCCGAATTCCACAGTCTCGCCCACTCCTTTTCCGATGACAGGAATGAGACGTACTGCTGTTGTTTTCTGATTTATCATGCCAATGGCTGACTCGTCTGCGATGATACCTGCAATTGTGGATGCTTTGGTATCTCCCGGGATGGCGATCATGTCAAGTCCGACAGAGCATACGCAGGTCATAGCTTCCAGCTTTTCCAAGGTCAGGGCGCCTAAATTAACTGCATCGATCATTCCCTGGTCCTCGCTTACCGGAATGAATGCACCGCTTAATCCTCCTACTGCTGTGGAGGCCATTACACCGCCTTTTTTTACCTGGTCATTGAGAAGCGCCAGAGCTGCTGTGGTTCCAGGTGCCCCAACTCTCTCCAGTCCGATTTCTTCCAGAATCTCAGCCACACTGTCGCCGATGGCCGGAGTGGGAGCCAAAGATAAATCTACAATACCAAAGGGAACACCCAGACGCTTAGATGCCTCCTGTGCCACAAGCTGGCCTACACGTGTCACCTTGAAGGCTGTCCTCTTAATCATTTCGCATAAGGTCTCAAAATCTGCTCCACGCACCTTCTGAAGGGCTGTCTTTACAACGCCGGGGCCGCTGACACCTACGTTGATGATACAGTCTGCCTCGGTAACACCGTGGAATGCCCCTGCCATAAAGGGATTGTCATCAGGAGCATTGCAGAACACCACCAGCTTGGCACAGCCCAGGGAATCCTGTTCTTTGCTGGCTTCGGCTGTGGCAAGGACGATCTCTCCCATAAGCTTCACTGCATCCATGTTGATCCCTGTCTTGGTGGAGCCTACATTTACAGAACTGCAGACACGCTCGGTCACTGCAAGAGCCTGGGGAATAGAACGGATCAGAAGCTCCTCTGCCGGAGTCATACCCTTGCTTACCAGGGCTGAATATCCGCCGATGAAATTCACTCCTACTGTTTTTGCCGCTTTATCAAGTGTGCGGGCAATGGTGACGAAATCCTCTGAAGTTTTGCAGGCCGCCCCGCCGATCAAGGCGATAGGGGTAACTGAAATTCTCTTGTTCACAATGGGGATTCCATATTCCATGGAGATTTTATCCCCTGTAGATACAAGATCCTTTGCCAGGGTGGTGATTTTCTCATATATATTGTGGTTGACTTTGTCCAGGTCACTGTCAATGCAGTCCAGGAGGCTGATTCCCATTGTGATGGTACGCACGTCCAGATTTTCCTGTTCGATCATTTTATTGGTTTCATTTACTTCAAAAATATTTATCATAAGTCTCTCTCCTGTCAGATTCTGTGCATTTTATTGAAAATATCTTCGTGCTGGCAGCGGATGACTACGCCGATTTCATCCCCCAGGGCTGCAAGCTCCTTAGAAAGAGTTCCGTTGTCCTTCCCGCAGCCGCTGGTATCAGCTACCATCATCATATTAAAATATCCCTGCACAATTGTCTGGGAGATATCCAGAATATTCACATTATTATCTGCCAGATAGGCACATACCTTTGCAATGATGCCTACGGTGTCATTTCCTACTACTGTGATGATTGTTTTCTTCATAAACTTTATCCTCTCTCTACACTGTAATTACTTCTGATATGCAATCCCTTTTTGCCACCTGGATCTTGAAATCCCGTGACTGGTAAGGGTTATCCCCAAGTGTCACCTCTGAGCATACAGTTTCGTATGCCAGTTCTTCGTAATTATTCTCTTTGCTCAAATGACCGAGAAAGACAGCTTTCATATTGTCATGGAGGAGACGGCACAGAAGCCTGCCTGCATTTTCATTGGAAAGATGTCCCCTGTCTCCCAGAATCCTCTGTTTCAGGTAATAGGGATACTTTCCTACCTGCAGCATGCGGATATCGTGATTTGCCTCCAGAAGAAGGGCATCCAGTCCCTTCAGATTCTCAATTATGTACTCATTGTACTTACCCAGGTCTGTAGCAATCCCCACGGACTGTTCCCCGCACTCCAGACGGTATCCCACCGGCTGTGCCGCATCGTGGGGAATGGTAAATGGATGGATTTTCAAATCCTTTATATAAAAAGGTTCGTCCTCCTTTATTTCGCGGAAAATACCTTCCGGAAGCTTTCCCAAGGAACTGGTGCGCATCATGGCATCCACAGTTCCTCCTGTTGTATAGATTGGAATATGGTATTTTCTCGCAATCACTCCCAAGCCTTTGATATGGTCGGAATGCTCATGGGTGATAAGAATTCCGTCAATATCCCTGCCTGTAAGATCCAGGCCGTTAAGTCCCTGCTCAATACGCTTGCCGCTCATGCCCACATCTACCAGTACATGGGCACAATCGGAACCTGCATAAATACAGTTCCCGCTGCTGCCGCTGGCAATACTACAAAGTCTCATATCTCTTTATCCCTTCTTGGATTTGTTGACAGGTACTCGCCAAATCCCCATTATTTTCTACGACATAATCTGCGTGTGCCCGGAAAAACTCTTCCGGTGCCTGGCTTGCAATAATGTCTTCTGCCTTCTGCCGGGTATAGCCCCGGCTGTCCATCAAACGGCTGATGCGGACTTCCTTATCTGTATGTATATACCAGATTTCATCACAGAAATCCTGGTAATTATCCTCCAGAAGAAGCGCCGCCTCCACCACACACAATTTCCGTCCCAGACGGCGCTGGTCTTCCAGCTGTTTTTTAATACAGCGTTTTACCGCAGGGTGGATGACAGCGTTTAATTTCTCAAGTAATTCTGCCTGAGAAAATACTACATCCGAAACCCTCCTGCGGTCAATAGTTTTATCTTCTTTTATAATATCTTTTCCTAAAAGTTCAATCATAGGAATATAACACTCTTCTCCGGGTTCCATCACAAGGTGCCCCACCTTGTCCGCCTGTATGACAAATGCTCCCCATTGTTTTTCCATATGATCCAGGACTGTACTTTTTCCGGCGCCAACGCCGCCGGTGATTCCTATAATTTTCATTCTATTTTGCCTCGTACCAGCTGTCTCCCTGATGCATGTCAACTTCAAGCTCCACTGCAAGATGAGCTGCGCCCTTCATCTCCTCCTCAAGGATCCGGGAAACCATGGGTATTTCTTCTTTCCGCGTCTCGATGAGCAGCTCATCGTGTACCTGCAGCAAAAGTCTGGACTGAAGTCCCTCCTGCTTCATCCTGCGGTATACACGGTTCATAGCAATTTTAATGATATCAGCCGCGGTTCCCTGGATAGGGGAATTCATAGCCACACGTTCTCCAAAAGAACGCTGCATAAAATTGCTTGATTTCAATTCCGGCACAGGGCGGCGGCGGCCGAACATAGTGGAAACATAACCCTTTTCCTTGCCTTCTTCCACCATTCCGTCCAGGAAACCTTTGATCTTTGGATAGGTTTCAAAGTATTTCTCTATATAATCGGCAGCTTCTTTCCTGGTGATACTCAAATCCTGGCTTAACCCGAAAGAGCTGATCCCATATACAATACCGAAATTTACAGCCTTGGCATTTCGTCTCTGAAGAGGTGTCACCTGGTCAAAAGGAATATGGAATACCTGGGAAGCAGTAAGCCGGTGAATGTCCTCTGCCTCTTTGTAAGCCTGTATTAATTTTTCATCCCCTGACATATGGGCCAATACGCGCAGTTCGATCTGAGAGTAATCCGCATCCAGGAACACATATCCCTCTTCCGGCACAAATACTTTGCGGATAAGTCTTCCCAGTTCCATCCTCACCGGAATATTCTGGAGATTAGGCTCTGTACTGCTGATACGCCCTGTTGCAGTGATCGTCTGGTTAAAGGTGGAATGAATACGTCCATCCGGGCCTATGACATTTCCAAGTCCGTCTGCATAGGTTGATTTCAGCTTGGTAAGCTGGCGGTATTCCAGGATGTTATTTACAATAGGCTGCTCAGGCGCCAGTTTCTCAAGAATATCGGCCGCCGTGGAATAACCTGTCTTCGTCTTCTTGCCTCCTGGAATGCCCATCTTTTCGAAAAGGATGACACCAAGCTGTTTGGGAGAATTAATATTAAACTGCTCCCCTGCCTGTTCATAAATGATCTTCTCCAGTTCTTCTATACGGACCATCAGTTTACTTCCGTAATCCTTTAACTCCTCTCCCTTTACCTTGATTCCCCATTTTTCCATGGAATCCAGTGTAAATACAAGAGGAAGCTCTATATCCCGGTAAACATTCCACATACCGCTTTCCTTCAGCGCACTGACCATAGGGAGGCGGCATTCCAGCGCCACATATGCCATATAGCAGGCATAGGTACCCAGACCTTCCGCTGTCTCTTTCCAGGCCTTCTCAATGGATGCTTTGCCTATTAAATCTTCTTTTGTGGGGACAAGCATACCTCCCAGATATTCCTTTGCCATATCATCAAAGGTGTAGGAGGATTTCAGCGGATTTAAAAGGTACGCCGCCACACCTGTATCAAAAACATGCTGCGAATCTTTAATATCCACATACTTCAGAAGCGCCTTTACATCCAGCGCACAAAGTTCCGCTTTCCCTGCCAGCTCTTGTATTTTTCCACAGAGATATCCTTCTGTGATCAGGCCTTCAGCCGGAATGTTGTAAACCTCTTTATTCCCCAGAGCCAGTCCAAGGCCAAAAACCCGGCCATTTTCTGCCATAAGAGCAATTCCTACAGCCTCCTGCTCCGAAGCTTTTTTGAACAGATTCTCGCATCCGCTTAAATCCCCGCAGGTAAAGAATTCCTGCTCCATAGAATTCTCAGCCACAGAGGACTGGTCAAAACGTCCAAGAAGATTTTTAAACTCCAGCCTTTTGCACAACTCATAAGCCTGCTTTGTATAAAGCTCAGACATCTTTGCATTTTCATAAGAAAAGTCTATAGGACTTTCTGTATTTATGGTAGCCAAAACTTTGCTCAATTGAGCCTGTTCATAATTATCACGCAGGGATTCCCTGGCCTTGTTCGGCTTTATCTCTTCCAGATGGTCATGGGCGTTTTCGATGGTTCCAAACTCGGCTATGATCTTAGTTGCTGTCTTTTCCCCCACTCCCGGAATGCCCGGTATATTGTCTGAACTGTCCCCCATAAGAGCCTTCAGTTCTATGATCTGAGGCGGACTGACCTGATATTTCTCTAAAACCTGCTGTGCATGGTAATCCTCCACTGTGGTTTTGCCCCGGGAGGTCTTTGGCAGACGTATCATTACCTTCTCTGTGGCAAGCTGCAGTAAATCCCTGTCTCCGGAAAGGATCGTTACATCCATTCCCTGCCCTTCGCTGCGGCGGGCCAGCGTTCCTAAAATATCATCTGCCTCATAGCCTTCTTTGGTGACTATATTTACATCCATGGCTGTGAGCATTTCCTTTATCAGAGGAACCTGTTCCCGAAGCTCTTCCGGCATGGCTTTTCTGGTTCCTTTGTACGCCTCGTAAATCTTATGCCGGAAAGTGGGCGCATGCAGATCAAAGGCTACAGTAAGATAATCCGGCTTCTCCTCCTCCAGCATACGGAAAAGGATGTTCAAAAAGCCATAAACAGCACCTGTATGCTGGCCTTCGGAATTGGTTAAGTCCGGTAATCCGTAAAATACACGGTTTAATATACTGTGTCCGTCAATCAATAATATTTTTTCACTCATTAATCTGCCTCCAGAAAATTTTGTATTACTGTTCAATGGTAATTTCCCATTTCTATTACAAAGTCTGCCTGATTTCCAAAATAATAAACACTAAAAATGCAGCCAGGACTGCAATAAATATACACACTAAAAAGCCGGCCAAAAACCGGCTTGCTTTCTTTTTGCGGATATATCTCCTTGATTTTTTGATGTCCTGCTCCAGCAGCTCTTTCAGATCAAAAGCAGAATCACTGTCTTCTTCGTCCAGCTGCTGAGTCGCTTCATGCACTATAAAATATGTCTCCAGCTCATCATAACAGGAGGAACAGGTACTGATATGCTCTAAAAATTCTTCCAGTTCTTCTACGCTGAGCGTATGGTTAATATAACGGTTTACCATTCCTTCTGCTGCACGGCACTTCATCATTCTCCTCCTGCTTGTAAATACTTTACCCCTCGCTCTACGGCTCGGTGGTTCTTATGGTACCTGCTTGACCTAAAGGTCAATCAGTAGCGAATAGCCCCTCGCTCTACGGCTCGGTGCTATTCTTGATTATAACGGAATGGACGGAAAAAGACAAGGTGTGATATAATGAAACAAAATACTTGAGAGGTGTGTCTTAATGAAAATTTATACTTGTACCCATAAAACCCAGTATTATGAGACTGACCAGATGGGTGTTGTCCATCATTCTAACTATATCCGATGGTTTGAGGAGGGGCGTGTGTTTTTTCTGGAAGAGATTGGTTATCCCTATCAGCGGTTGGAAAAGGAATTGAAATTAATAAGTCCGGTCCTGGAAAGTCACTGCCAGTACCGTTCCATGGTTTATTTCGGGGATACGGTGGATATTTCTCTCCGCGTGGAATCCAGCAATGGTATCAAGTTGAAATTTTCCTACGAAATACGGGACCATGAGACCCGGGAACTTCGTGCCAACGGCTATACCAAGCACTGTTTTCTCGATTCTGCCGGTACTCTGGTCTCTCTGAAAAAAGCCCAGCCGGAACTGTATAAAATATTAAAAGAATGTACTGAGGAATAATGCTTACCGCTGAAATTTTCTCATTACTGTTCTTTGGTAATATCTTCTCAGCTTCCCATGCCCTCATTTTTGAGGTTCATGGGAAGCTTTGTATCATCGCTTCTTTAAAGTATTCATAAGACCGCGGAAAAGTGTTTTGGTCACTTCCCTTCCCAGGGTATTAACCGCACTGTTTATGCCCTTTTCTAATGCAGCATTTTTCTTTCTCCGCTCACGTTCTTCCTTCTCCTTCTCTCGTTCGGCCTCCCGCTCTTCCTTTTCCTTCTCCTTACGTGCCTTTTCCGCTTCCTTTTCTTCCTTAGCCTTCGTCTCTTCCCGTGCTTCCTCATCAAACCGTTTCTTCAGGATTTCATAGGCAGACTCTCTGTCCACGGGTGTATCATACTTGGCTCCCAGACCATCCTTCAGAAGACAATTTTTCCTGTCATTCTCTTCAATGGAACCCATGCGGCTCTGGGGCGGCAGAATATGGCATCTGGTCACGATCCCAGGCCTTCCTTCTTCGTCCAGGAAAGAGATCAGCGCTTCTCCAATCCCCATCTCAGTAATTACCTGCTCTGTGGAAAATTCAGGATTGGCACGGAAAGACTGCGCTGCAGCCTTCACAGCCTTCTGGTCCGCCGGTGTATATGCACGAAGTGCATGCTGTACTCTGTTTCCAAGCTGGGAGAGCACCTCGTCAGGAATATCTGAAGGACTTTGGGTAATAAAATAGATTCCCACACCTTTAGAACGGATCAGTTTCACTACCTGTTCTATCTTCTGAAGCAGAGCTTTAGACGCATTATCAAAAAGAAGATGGGCCTCGTCAAAAAAGAAGACCATTCTTGGCTTTTCCTCATCCCCTGCTTCCGGCATCACTTCAAAAAGTTCCGACATCATCCACAAAAGGAAGGTGGCATAAAGCCTGGGAGAATTTATCAGCTTCACACAATGCAGAACATTGATAAAGCCTCTACCCCCCGCATCTGTACGCATCCAGTCACGAATATCCAGCGCAGGTTCACCGAAAAACTCATTGCCTCCCTGTTCCTCTAAGGAGACAAGCCCTCTGGATATGGCTCCTATACTCTGCTTCGTAATATTTCCATATTGTAAAGTAAAATCTTTGGCATTTTCTCCCACATATTGCAGCATAAGCCTTAAATCCTTGATGTCCAGAAGCAGGAGCTGTCTGTCATCTGCTATTTTAAATACAATAGACAATATATCACTTTGTGTCTGGTTTAACTCCAAAAGCTCTGCCAGTAGAGTGGGGCCCATTTCACTGATCGTTGTGCGCAGAGGATGTCCGGACTCGCCCAGCACATCCCAGATACAAGTGGGATATCCCTGATACTGAAATCCCTCCAAGCCGAATTTCTCAATTCGTTTTTGCATATCCTCACTGTCCTTGCCGGGCAGACACATCCCTGCCAAATCCCCTTTTACATCTGCTAAAAATACAGGAACGCCACAATCACTGAAAGACTCTGCCAGCACCTTCAGAGTGATCGTCTTCCCTGTACCTGTAGCTCCTGCTATTAAGCCGTGTCGGTTTGCCATCCTGGGGATAATACACACCTTATCCTTGGTTTCATTTTCTGCTGCCCCAATCCATAATTCCTTTTCCTGATACATTTGTCTCCTCCTTTGTATGCTTTACGAAAAACCCCCGTTTTTCTTAATTAAAGTTATGTTTAAAAAAAGAAGGCAACGGAGGTTTCCTGGCAGACTCCTCTGTTACCTTCCAATTATTTACATTTTAGCACATAAAAAAGGTATACTCAACAAATTCTAACTATTTTACGTCATTTTTATGCCTCTGTACCTAACAGTTCTCCAGGCTGAGATGTCTCCACTGCCGGGAGGGGCTGCTCCAATATCTTCATAAATTCGTCACCTGTAATGGTCTCATGTTCATAAAGATATTTCGCCAGTTCATGGAGTTTACCTATATTATCCTGCAGAATTTTCAATGCCTTTTCATGCTGCCTGCGCACCAGTTCCACTACTTTCTTGTCAAGAAGTGTCTGAGTCTCAAAGGAACACGTAAGGCTGGCATCACCGCCCAGATACTGATTGCTTACATTCTCCATGGCTACCATATCAAATTCATCACTCATACCGTACCTGGAGATCATAGCTCTGGCTATCTTAGTTGCCTGCTCGATATCATTGGATGCACCTGTTGTTATGGAGTGGAAAATCAACTCTTCCGCCGCACGGCCGCCTGTGAAAGTTGCAATTTTATTCTCCAATTCTTCCTTTGACATGAGAAAATGTTCTTTCTCATCCACCTGCATAGTATAACCCAGTGCCCCTGAAGTACGGGGTATGATCGTAATCTTATGAACAGGAGCTGAGTCTGTCTGCATAGCAGCCACAAGTGCATGTCCGATCTCATGATAAGAGACGATCAGCTTTTCTTTGTTTGAGAGTACACGGTTCTTCTTCTGGTAACCTGCGATCACAACTTCAATACTCTCCTCGAAATCAGGCTGGGTGGCAAATTTCCTGCCGTCGCGTACTGCCCGCAATGCCGCCTCATTGACAATGTTGGCAAGCTCTGCACCGGAAGCACCGGCAGCGGCCTTGGCAATTTCATCAAAACGGACAGAATCAGATATTTTGATTTTCTTTGCATGAACTCTCAAAATTTCTTCACGGCCTTGTAAATCAGGCAATTCCACAGGAATACGCCTGTCAAAACGTCCCGGACGGAGCAGCGCCGGGTCAAGGGAATCCGGACGGTTGGTGGCCGCCAGTATAACAACACCCTTGGAACCGTCAAAACCATCCATCTCTGTCAGAAGCTGGTTCAATGTCTGCTCACGCTCGTCATTTCCTCCTGAAAATCCTGCACCGTCACGCTTCTTTCCTATGGTGTCTATCTCATCTATAAATACAATACATGGTGCCTTTTCATTTGCCTGTTTAAATAAGTCACGCACCTTAGCTGCGCCCATACCTACAAACATCTCCACGAATTCCGAGCCGGAAATGGAGAAGAACGGAACTTCCGCTTCCCCTGCGACAGCCTTTGCAAGAAGAGTTTTACCTGTTCCGGGAGGTCCTACAAGAAGGGCACCCTTTGGCATCGAAGCTCCGATTTCCGTATAAATGTGAGGATTATGGAGATAATCCACAATCTCCGTCAACAGCTCCTTGGCCTCGTCTTCTCCGGCCACATCAGAAAACTTGATTCCTGTGGATGACTTCACATACACCTTGGCATTACTCTTGCCAAAGGACATCATTCCTCCCGGTCCTCCGTTACCCATGGAACTCATAAGCTTCTTACTCAGCCAGCGCCCGATCAGTATAAAAATACCGATAGGAACCACATATCCAAGCAAAAGGCTTAATATGATAGACTGTTTTTGAGGTTCTTCAGGGACGATTGCCGTACCGGCAGCATAAAGGCGTTTTATCAGGTCCGGATCTTCTATCCTCACCGTCCTGCAGGTAGTATCCACGCCGTTCTTTCTCACTACATAATAGATATAATCACTCTGAATATTAGCTGTTGACACATTTCCTCTGTCCACATTGCTGAGGAAGGTGCTGTAATCTGTTTTCTCAATACTTCTCTCCTGCAGGCTCGGCAGAACGAGAATATTCAGCAATAGGATAGCCACCACTGCAATGATATAATACACGTACAGCGGCCGTTTACCCGGTTTCTTGTTATCTAGGTTCATACATATTTCCTCCGTTATCTATGGTAAAATCTAGCTTGTGATGATTGATAGAATGTAGAATAGCACTTCCATTGTGAAATTTCAATCTATTTAGAACAAAATTTAGAAAGTTTTCACAAATACAGCAGCATATGGATAAAAAAAGGAGAAAGACAGTCTTTGTCGCGGCTGTCTTTTACCTCTTATATCCTATTATATTGTACACACAAGCCAGCCTAACTATTCCCTGTTTACCGCGTATATTCCAAAGCACACTAAGATCAAGGAAATCAATCCCTGTACAGTAAATGCCTGATTTTGTTCTCCTAATAAAAGCGCACTTAAAATCACGCCGAACACAGGGTTCATAAACCCATAGACAGCTACCTTACCCACAGGATTGTATTTTAAAAGAATTCCCCACAGAGAATATGCCACTGCTGAAATCATTGCCATATACACAAGAAGACCAACGGAAGCAGCAGAAAAGCCCTGAAGTCTGCCGCCCATAACGGCTCCTGCTGCTGCCATCACCAGCCCGCCGGCTGTAAACTGATATCCGCTTAAGGTCACCGGATTTTCTTTCTGAGAATATTTTTTTATAAGCACAGAAGAAAATGCATAGGAAACGGTGGAAAGCAAAATGCATCCTTCTCCTAAAAAGCTCATAGATGTGTCAAAACCAGTACCGTTAAGATTGATAAGGACCACTCCTGCAAATCCCAAAATACATCCTGCTATTTTCTTCTTCCCCAGCTTTTCATAATGGAACAAAAGGCTGGATGCCAAAATTGCAAAAAATACATTAGCAGCCTCAATAATAGATGATTTCACTCCGGTTGTATTGGCAAGACCAATATAGAACAAAAGATATTGGATCACAGTCTGTACAAGGCATAGTTTGAAGACCATATGCCAGGAACCCTTCTCCGGTACCAAAATTTTTCTGCCCACAACGCTTCCAATTGCAATCGTCAAAATACCTGCCAGCGTAAATCTGGTTCCTGCAAATAGTATCTGCGATCCTGTATCTGACGCACCGATTTCAAAAAGCCGGTACCCTATTTTCACACAAGGAAACGCACTTCCCCATAAAAGGCAGCAGATCATAGCCAGCAGGCATATCACCCAGTTCTTTCTCAATGTCTTCTCAAATTTGTCCATCTTCTGTCTCTCCCTCAAATTGTCTCATTTTTCATTGTACCGACACATTCATATTCAGCACTCTAATACAATTTATTCCATTTTTCATTTATCATAACATAAAAATACCAGAGCTAAAACTCTTAATTCAAAGAGCCGGCTCTGGTACATACACAGAGAAGCCTATCTATGATTGATTCGTTTGGAGATAATACCCATGGCTTCATCATAATTATCTTTTCTTACTAATACCTCATACAACATAGACGAATTTACATTTCCGAAATTTCCGCCCTTGCTTCTTGCCACCCCCTGTGAGCCCAGGTAAGAATTATGCCCCAGATCGACTGTTTTATATTTATACTCAATATCATATAATTCCAAAATATTTCTTACCCTGTTGAACTCCGACATTGAACTGCCGTTATATACAGTTTTTTGATTGATAAAATTAACTTTCTTCATACTGCACCTCCCAACGCCTGCTTGCGTTATATCCCTGAACGTTTGCCTTGCAGCTAACTGCTATGGGCTGTCACCTCCTGTTTTGATCTTCTGCCGTCTTATATGTTTAATTATACAATATTTTAGGAATTTGTAAATAAATATTCACACTAATTATCTTATACTCTCTCTGAATTTAGTTTTATACCATTTAGAACGGCACAGCGTATTCCGCTATGATCATAGGAGATTTTTTACTTAAAGCTAAAGCTGCTTTCTCCGCCTGCCGAGCAGGTGCTTTTTTATTTCCATACAAACAAAAAAGCCCAGCATCTCCGAAGAAATACTGGACTTGGTACTGCCGGCAATGGGACTTGAACCCATACGTGGTTGCCCACAACAGATTTTGAGTCTGCCTCGTCTGCCATTCCGACACGCCGGCGCTTGAACCAAGAATTATATTACCACATAACCTGATACTTGGCAAGTTTTTTCTTATCTTTTTTTCATTTTTTTCAATTTCTTATTTGTCATTTTCTATTGACGGATACGAAGTGAAACGGCATCTTCTTTTAGCCTGTGACCGGGTAAGGATATAGCTAATATGGATATCAAACTCATTTTCGTCAGGAAAGTTAGAACCATTGTCCGTTTTATTATCCAAGACAAGGGATTCATAGCCTGCAAATCCTGCCGGATAACTTACATTTATGGTGCAAAAACAGGAAACTTGTGATAATATGAGGTAAAAGTCAGGCTGATTTATCATTGTACATGCCTGTGGAGGGAAATACTTGCGAAAAATGCTTGCACGGTAACCTGGTAACCTTGAGGAAACCTGGCGCTGCGGTCTTTGGGTAGCAATATGGGGAGGTACATGGAAAGATATATGGAGAAGAAACTGGAAACTAGAAGCTTATGGGAAAAGATATTTGCGGGAATTATGATCACCGCTGTACTTTGCATGGCCGGAATTTTAGCAGTGTGTGTGCTGAAGGGCGGCGCTTACCGTATCACTTATCTGGACGGGAATGTTGTAAGTCTGCAGGATGGCTGGAGTTTAGTAACAAAGGAAGGCAGTGAAGATTTTTCATTTCCCAATGATTATGCTTGTGATTACGGGCAAGACATTATCCTGGAAAAAAATCTCGAAAGTATGAAGGATGTGGGCAATATTCTTAAACTGCAGTTTTTGCATCTGAAGGTAAAGGTATATGCAGACGAAGATCTGATCTATACCTTCGGTGAGGGGGATCTGCCCTTTTCCGGTACGCCTGCAAGGACGGTGCATTTCGTTAAGCTTCCCCAGAATTATGACGGTATGCGCTTGCGTCTGGTACTCACACCCTCGCTGAAGGGCAGGGAAATTTACAGAATGAGCACACCGGTTCTGGGAAACACCTTTTCTCTTCTGGGTGAAATGCTGCATAATGAGGCGTTCGCTCTTGGCGGAGCGGTTGTGTTAATATTTCTGGGGTTTTGCATCATCTTTTTCAGCTTCTTTGTACACAGGCTTAAGTTTGCCGGGCAGATTCTTTATTTGGGCACCTTTGCTCTGCTGGCGGGCGTATTTTCCTTCTGTGAAACAGAGCTGGCGCTTTTGCTGGTGCGAAATTCCTACCTTGTGCATACCGGGGATGCTGTTGCACTGCAGCTGATCTGTCTGCCGTTTTTTGGACTGCTTTCTATTAACTGCCCTTCCTATTGGCCCAAAGCGGTGAAGCTTGGAGCAATTCTTATGGCCGGGAATTTTGCAGTACAGAATGTGCTCAATTTTATTGGAAAGGACTACAGGTATTATGTCCTTGGTTCCCATTTGCTCATTGTATATTGTGTACTCCTGATTGCGGCGATACTAATCCTTGCTGTGAAAAGAAAGGATAAACAGGTGGTCTACTATATCCTCACCTTTGTTCCCATTGCCCTTTGTGCAGTGCCGGAGCTGATCAACTTCTATTGGCTGGGATTTCCTCTCCAGGGATTTTTCTTTGAGATAGGGATTTTTCTCTTTGTTCTGCTGCAGATTGGCGGAATCAGTATACAGATCGTGGGAAATTATCAGCAGGCTACACGCAGCCAGATGTTTCAGGAGATGGCATTCACAGATTATATGACAAAGCTGAGAAACAGGACCGCATATCAGCAAAGGCTGGACAGCCTGAGTGCGGTTCGTTCAAGCAGGAAAATCTGCTGTGCCATGGCAGATGTGAACCATCTCAAGCAGGTCAATGATACTTTAGGACATGAAAAAGGGGATGCTCTGATTCTGGAAACCGCCCAGGCACTGGAAAAGGTTTTCGGCAGTATCGGAGAGGTATACCGCATCGGGGGTGATGAATTTGCCGTAATTCTAGAGAATGTGACTCTGGCTGAAATGGAAAGGCTGGAGCAGGAATTTAAGGCGGAGGTACGCCGGAGGAATGAATTATGCAGCTTTCCGGTAGAGGCCGCTTTCGGATATGCCATAGCAGAACCGGAACATGAAAACCTGGAACACACCTTCGTGCGCGCGGATAATGCCATGTATGAGGATAAGAAAAAATATTACAATTCACGGGGCCGTCAACGGTAACTTGTACTCTGAGACCTAAGATCATTTTACCTCAAAAAAAGTCAGCCATCACGGGCTGACTCCTTTCAGAGGGATTAAAATCTGGAGTGTAAAAATATGATCTGCGGTATTTACAGTTATAGCTCCACCATACTTCTCTGCAATATAGCGGATACTTTTCATACCGAATCCGTGGTCCTGCTGGTTGTACTTCGTAGTGAGGGACAACCCCTCCTCAAAATGCAAGGCCGTGTCAAAATAGTTCTCAATCTGTATGACCAGAAGCTTGTTCTTTGTGATTGTTTTTAAACTGACCACACGCATCTCCGGATTATCAATCTGCATAACCGCAGTGATTGCATTATCCAGCGCCTTATTTCCCGTCTTGACAGCGGTATCATAGATCATGATATCATGCTCCATCTCACTGAGAAAAGCCTCCTTGTCCTCCAATTCTTTCATAGATGCTTTCTGCCTAAACTCACCGTGGGCTGTATGATAGTACAGATAATGACCGTTTACCTCCACATAATATAATTGGTCTGTGGATATTTTCTGGATACCGCCCGGTGTGGTAAGCACAAAATTTCCAACTGCACACAGCTATTTTCATAACATATGTATAATTGCTCGATGTGCAAAAGCCATTTTTTAATCCCATCTTGCCAGTCTTTGTTTTCTGCTCCTTCAAAAATGTCCTCTATTATCAGATCCCCGCCAATATTATATGTTTATATGATAATCCGGCAGAGGCAGCTGTCATTCATATGAAATTTTTCAGCCACAGCAGCCAGTGAGACATCACGACTGCACATCTCTTCCCGGAGGTAATTGTCTTATCTGAGAATCCTTTCGTTTTTTCTGAAGTAGATTTTCAAAATCAATGTCTACTTTTTCTTTTCGAATGTCTACTTTTTCTTACTGAATATCTACTTTAGTCATTCCAATATCTACTTTTTTTATTTCTAATGCTCTGCTTATATGCAGATCATGGTTATGCAGTTTATTTTTCTCATTTAAAAGCAGATTACGCAAAAACATCTCAAGGTACTCTGTTGTTTCGTGAATACCTTTTTGAAGAATTATCGGCTCCCCATCTTGTGATTCCATACATCCTTCTCACATACTGGATACTATGTAAAAAATCTGATTTATTTTTATTGATAAAAAATGCAGAATTACATATACTATTTTTAGCAGTATTTATATCAGTATATTTATTGACTTTTATGCTGTTGTTGCCTATACTGTAAGTAAAGAGGTGATGATTATGAGTATCCGAAGTGCAATTGAAAACACGATTTCTATTTCCCAGTTCAACCGTGGGCTGGCCGGGAAAATCTTTGATGAAGTAAAACGCTATGGTGCTAAGGTTGTTATGAAAAACAACTCTCCTGAATGTGTCCTCCTTTCACCGGAAGAATATATCCGCCTTCTGGATGAAGTAAATGATGCAAGGCTCTTAGCCAGTGCTGCACAGCGTATGTCTAAATTCAACCCCTCCACCGTTATCTCCCAGGAACAGGTGGATCAGGAATTTGGATTCAGCCCTTCCGACTATGAAGAAACGGATGACATTGAATTTGAATGAGCTGGGATGTCAAATACCTTCCTGAAGCCCTTGAAGACCTCCGCAGACTGGACGGCAGCCAGAAAATCCTGATTCGGAAAGCGATTCAGAAAGTCTGCAAGAATCCTTTGCCAGAAAACGAAGGCGGCTATGGAAAACTCCTGGGAAACAAAAACAACACCAATCTTTCCGGCTTCCTGAAAATCAAACTCCGTGGAGCCGGTTTGCGTATCGTGTACCAGCTTATCCGTCATAATGATGACATGCTTGTTGTCGTAATCGGCGCACGGGAAGATGACGAAGTCTATGAGATTGCACAAAAACGTATTACGAAACATGATTTGTCCCGTAATCTTGACCGTTATTAATCTGAAATCAACCAACAATCCCCAAACTCCAGACATCAAAAAAGAGGCGCTATGAAATCCCGTGTTTTAACACTTGGTTTTTCATAAACTCCTCTTTTTATTGCTGTTTATATCAGGCCGCGAAAAACATTTGCCGGTTATTAAAACACCTGGAATCCAATGTTTTCGCCCATCCCTAAATATTATCTGTCTTCATCCTCCAGCAGTTTCTCAAAAACAGGAAAGCAGTCAAAGGTGGCAAAATAATCCCTGGGAGTTTCCGCACGGCGGATCATCTCGAAGCTTCCATCCTCATGAAGGAGGATTTCCGCGGATTTAAGCTTACCGTTATAGTTGTATCCCATTGCAAAACCATGGGCGCCTGTGTCATGGATCACAAGCAGATCTCCCTTGTCAATCTTGGGCAGATAACGGTCAATGGCAAATTTATCGTTATTCTCACAGAGAGAACCTGTCACATCATACATATGGTCACAGACCTGTTTCTCCTTGCCCATGACAGTGATATGATGATAAGCGCCGTACATTGCCGGGCGCATGAGATTGACAGCACAGGCATCTACACCTATATATTCTTTGTGGGTGTGTTTCTCATGGATCGCCTTGGTCACAAGACACCCGTAAGGACCCATCATAAAACGTCCGAGCTCTGTATAGATAGCCACATCTCCCATTCCTGCCGGAACAAGGACTTCCTCATACACCTTTCTCACACCTTCGCCGATAACTCTGATATCATTAGGTGTCTGGTCAGGGCTATAAGCAATACCGATTCCGCCGGACAAATTAATAAACTTAACGTGGGCATCGGTCTCCTTCTGAAGCTTGACTGCAAGCTCAAACATTTCCTTTGCAAGCATAGGATAATATTCATTTGTCACAGTGTTGCTGGCAAGGAATGCATGGATACCGAATTCTTCAGCTCCTTTTTCCTTCAGGATACGGAACGCTTCAAAAATCTGTTCTGTTGTCATTCCGTATTTGGAATCTCCCGGATTATCCATAATGTCATTGCTGATTTTGAATAATCCCCCCGGATTATAGCGGCAGCTGATGGTTTTAGGGATTTCTCCCACTGCTCTCTCCACGCTTTCAATATGGGTAATGTCATCCAAATTGATAATACCGCCGATCTCATGGGCATATTTAAACTCTTCCTCCGGAGTATCATTGGAGGAAAACATGATATCGCCTTCTTTACAGCCAATAGCTTTGGAAAGCATCAGTTCTGTCATTGAGGAACAGTCACAGCCGCACCCATACTCCTGAAGGATCTGGATGAGATATGGATTAGGCGTAGCCTTCACAGCAAAAAACTCCTTAAATCCCTTGTTCCAGGCAAACGCTTCATTTAATGCCTTTGCATTCTCCCGGATGCCTTTTTCATCATAGAGATGAAAGGGGGTAGGATACTGCGCTGTAATCTCTTTGAGCTTCTCCAAGGTTACAAATGGTTTTTTCTTCATAATAATTTCTCCTCGTAAAACTATTTTGCCTCGATGATATGAAGCATATTGGTAACTGCACCCTCACCGGTCCTCATATTGGTTGCCGGATCTCCGGCAGTAAATACTACCAAATCACCTTTCTTCACCAAACGTTTTCTTCTGACAACACTCATAGCCTGGGAGATAATATGCTCTGTGGAGTCTTTTTCATAGCCCTTTAAGGGATATACACCCCAGGCAAGCTGCAGACGGTGCTGTACTGTCTCATTGGTGGTAATGGCATAAATAGGAACCTCCGGCCTGTAATTGGAAATCAAAAGCGCTGTCTGTCCTGCCATAGTAGGTGTCACAATAGCTTTCGCCTCCAAGTCCCTGGCAGTCTGCACTGCCGCAAGCCCTACTGCACTGGAAACCCGTCCGTGACGGTACATATTGCGGTTTTTCACATGAGCACGGTAGTCCAGGTAAGGTTCTGCGTTCTCTGCGATCTCTACCATCATCTTAAGAGAGGCCAAGGGATATTTTCCAGCAGCAGTCTCACCGGAAAGCATGATCGCATCTGTACCGTCATAAATGGCATTTGCCACGTCTGCCACCTCAGCCCTGGTTGGTCTTGGATTACGCATCATAGAATCCAGCATCTGGGTTGCAGTGATAACAGGCACATAATTCTCATTGCATTTCTGTATGATCATTTTCTGGATATGGGGCACCTGGCTTGCCGGAATCTCAACGCCCAAGTCGCCTCTGGCTACCATGATTCCGTCAGAAACCTGGATGATCTCGTCAATATTGTCAACACCCTCTGCATTCTCTATCTTGGCAATAATTCCGATATCCTTGCCTCCGTTTTCATCCAGAAGCTTCCGTATCTCTTTAATGACCTTGGCATCTCTCACGAAAGAGGCTGCCACATAATCAAATTCCTGCTGGATACCAAACAAAATATCTTCTTTATCCTGTTCTGTGATACCGGGGAGCTTCACTTTTACGTAGGGAACATTGACTCCCTTGTGTTCTCCCAGTTCTCCGCCGTTAAGAACCCGACAGATAATATCCCCGTGCTTGATATCTTCAATTTCCAACTCGATAAGGCCGTCATCAATAAGAATCCTGCCTCCTTTTTTTACATCCTTATGGAGAGTCTCGTAGGTAATGGCAACCTTATGCTCATCTCCCACATAATCGCCGGTAGTAAGAACGAATTCACTGCCTGTCTCCAGAGTAACCTTTTTTCCATCCTTCAACAGCTTGGTACGGATTTCCGGTCCTTTTGTGTCAAGAAGCATTCCCACCGGAATATTCAGTTCCTCCCGGAGGTTTTTGATCATGTCCACACGCTCCCTGTGTTCCTCGTGGGAACCATGGGAAAAATTAAACCTGGCAATATCCATTCCTGATCTCATCAAGGATTTTAATGTGGTCTTTTTACTTGTTGCAGGCCCTAAGGTGCAAATAATCTTCGTTCTTTTCATCTCCATGTCCCCCTATTTGACGTGTGTATGTGTAAATAAATGATCCTGGCAATATTCATAATTTCCGTTGCATTTAGAACAGAAACGGAACTCCAGGTTCGGGTCATCCTTCTCAGTACGGCCGCAGATGGCACATTTATGCTTGGAAATCCCGCCTGTAGCCGGATTTACCCTGCTCTGTGAAACAGCCTTTTTAAATTCCTGCTTTCTGCGGATTTCTTTCGGATTGTAGCGGCTCATATCTCTGGTACCAAAATAGAAGATAATAAAGTTGAGAAGGGATGCCACTATGGGAAATACCATAAACCATACTCCGTTCCTCAGATAATCAATAATCTGATAGATAATCATAGCAGCGTAGACAATAGCCATCCACTTCATCTTTATTGGTATCACGAACATTAAAAGCACCTGCATATCCGGATAGGAAAGGGCAAATGCAAGAAATATGGACAAGCTGATATAGATAGTAGAAAACATAGCATATCCCAAGCCAGTCAACACTCCTCCTGTAATAAAATACAGGATAAAAGCTCCGATCACGGTAAACAGCAAACCTGAAAAAATGTACAGCGTATAGCGGAAAGTACCCCAGGTACGTTCCAGAGATGTTCCTATTGGATAATAGAAAAAGAAAATAGCAATAATAAAAAATATTACATTCTGAGTATCAGGCGGAGAAATAACCCAAGTAATCAGTCTCCATACCTGTCCGCGAAGTATCAGCCCCGGCTCCAAACTCAGCATATACATCATATTGGGGTTGAGCATCATGATCAAATACCCAAGAACATAACAGATAATAATATATACGGTCAGATTGGGAATCCCGAATCTGCCGAATTTCCGCTCAAGCTTATTTATCAGTTTCATAAAACTCCTTTTCCACTTTCATTGGATTCATTATTTTCTTCCTGTGATCAGAAGAATTTCTTTTTGGAAAGAATCAGGGCTGCCACGACGCTCACCGCCATGGATATCAGAATAATGATCAAGAATCCCCAGGGGCTTCCCGCAAAGGGCATTCCTGCCGTATTCACATTCATTCCGTAAGCACTGAATATAATGGTCGGGATACTCATCACAATGGTGATGATAGCCAGCACCTTCATGACTATGTTCAGGTTGTTGGAAATGACAGAGGCGAAGGCATCCATCATACCGCTTAAGATACCGCTGTAAATATTTGCCATCTCAATAGCCTGCTTGTTCTCAATGATAACATCCTCCAGAAGCTCTGTGTCCTCGGGATAATGCTTAATACTCTCCACCTTCAGAAGCTTCTCCAGCACCACCTCATTAGAACGCAGGGATGTGGTGAAGTAAACCAAGGATTTCTCCAGCTCCAGAAGTTCGATCAACTCCTGGTTTCTTGTGGACTGATGAAGTTTTTCTTCCACCTGCTCACTCTTTTTATCTATAATACGCAGATAACGCAGATACATGCTGGCATTACGGTACAATATCTGCAGGATGAACCGTGTCTTCATATAAGTAAAGAAATTACGGACTCTTCCTTCCATAAATCTTGTGAGTACCTGGGTGTCCTCCAGACAAATAGTAAGCATCATTTTATCCGTAACTATAATTCCAAGGGGAATGGTGCCGTACCAGTCTTTATCATTACGTTCCTCGATCATAGGCACATCCACCAGGATCAAAGTGTAATTATCCTCTACTTCAATACGCGAACGCTCTTCTTCATCCAAAGGGGCACGCAAATCGTCTACCTCTATCTCAAATTGTTCCGAAATCTCAAAGATTTCTGTTGCAGTGGGATTCGTCAACGCTATCCAGCAGCCTTCCTGGGGCTCCTGAATCTGGTGGATAGAACCATCTATTGTCTTAAAAATCCTTACCACGATTTACACTTCCCTTCTGTTCTCTTTTTCCCCGTCAATAAAAGCCGAAAATACAGTATTCATTATAATTTGTACAGGAATTTTTGTCAATTGCAATAGTTCTGGTTTACAAACTTTTAACACTTCGATATAATACTGCTGTACCAATATAAATTATTAGTGATTATTTATATAAGAAAGGATTTTTTATGAGCCAGTCATCTTTTGGAAATAAATTTGTCGTCACTACCTGGGGAGAATCCCACGGAAAAGCTCTGGGCGTTGTGGTAGACGGCTGTCCTGCCGGACTTCCTCTGTGCGAAGAGGATATCCAGCTTTTCCTGGACAGGCGTAAACCAGGCCAGAGCCGTTATACCACAACCAGAAAAGAGGGGGATTTAGTGGAAATCCTCTCCGGTGTTTTCGAAGGAAAAACAACCGGAACTCCTCTGTCCCTGATGGTACGGAACATGGACCAGCGTTCCCGGGATTACGGAAATATCGCCTACTCTTACCGCCCCGGACATGCTGATTTTACCTTTGACCAGAAATATGGCTTCAGGGATTACCGGGGAGGGGGACGAAGCTCCGGCAGGGAAACCACAGGCCGTGTGGCTGCAGGAGCCGTAGCTGCCAAAATTCTCGGAGAGCTTGGCATTTCCTTCTGCACTTACACGAAATCCATAGGCCCCGTTTCCATACAGGATTTCCATCCCGGGGAAATTTCATGCAATGCCTTCTATATGCCGGATTCCCGTGCTGCTGAAAAAGCCGGTGAATACCTGGAACAATGCATGAAGGATCACGACAGCGCAGGTGGTGTGATCGAATGCAGGATCAACGGTGTCCCTGCAGGCTTAGGTGACCCTGTGTTCGGCAAACTGGATGCCCTCTTTGCCCATGCCCTTATGTCAGTGGGGGCTGTAAAAGCTGTGGAAATCGGAGACGGAATACAGGTTACCGCTTTAAACGGTTCCACAGACAATGACGGCTTTCAGGCTAAGGACGGCAGGATCACAAAGACCTCCAATCATGCCGGCGGGATCATGGGCGGTATAAGTGACGGAAGCGAAATTATTTTACGCGCCCATATCAAGCCCACCCCGTCCATCAGCCAGCCGCAGCAGACAGTCACAAAGGACGGCGAAAACCTCAGTCTGGAAATCCATGGCCGCCACGACCCGGTGATCGTCCCAAGAGCCGTTGTGGTTGTGGAATCCATGGCTGCCATCACTTTGACGGATGCCCTTTTCTCAAACATGAGTGCCCGGCTGGACAATGTCCGGAAATTTTACGGCCGCAGCTGACAATAGTGTCAAAAAGTCCTCTTTGTATACAGCACATCCGCTATATGCAAAGAGGACTTTGTTGATTTATATATCATTTAGTGTGCTTCAATTGTGATCATCTATATCCTCTCCGTCGGGCACCGGCCAGATATTGATACAGTTAGGAGTCTCCACCTTACACGGTCTTCCCTTCATGATCAGAAGATTCTTCTCGTAATCCACCTTGAAGGTTGTAATGGTGTTGCTGCCGTGGTTAGCCACTGCAATGTGCTGATTATCAGGAAAGATTACAATATCTTTAGGATAATCGCCGCTGATGGGGAGGGTGAATTTCTTGTCCAGAAGTCCTGTCTCCTGGTTAACCTCATACATGGATACTGTATTCTCCCCTGCTGTGGTGCAGAACAAATGTTGTCCGTCCGGGGCAAGGGCAAGCCCTGAAGCCGCATTGTGAATGGCATCCTTGTCACCTTCTTTATAGAGAGTCGTGACACTCTGGATCAGTTCAAATTCCGGGTTCTTCCCGCTGCCGTCGTAGCTGTATACTTTAATCTCATTGCTCAGCTCAAAGAGCAGATATGCAAATTTCCCGTCCGCACTGAAGCGTATGATACGCGGTCCGCTCTCCCTGGGGCATCTGAGAATGTCCACAAGCTCCAGCTTATTATTTCTCTTATTGATCCTGTAGATCTTCACCTGGTCAATACCGTTGTCAACTGCACAGAGATACTTGTTATCCGGTGTAGGACGGACACAATTTACATGGGGGCGGAAATTACGTTCAGCCACGCTCCCCAGTCCCTTATGGAATACTCCGTCCATGAGACTGCCCAGCCGTCCGTCTCTATGAGTATGTACTACAGTAACCTTTCCGTCGTGATATCCTGCAACATATAAATATTTCCCGTCAACATCTGTTGCCAGAAAACAACCGCGCATACCATCTATGTCCACACTGTTGATACGTGTCAGGTCTCCGTTCTCGTCACGTTCAAAAACAGCTACCCCCTCGTCTTCAATGGCATAGAGATATTTGCCGTTCTTGGATATGGCTGTATGGGAAGCGTTGCTTACCTGGACTTCGCTGCGCTCTGTCAAGGTTCCCTCCTCCACATCCACATCATAAACCTGGACTCCTTTACTGGTACCGTGGGTATATGTTCCCACATAGGCTACGTATTTCTTTTTTCCCATATGTCTGCCTCCTACTGTCAACTCTCTGTCAAGCCTGCCTGGGCAGGCTTTCTGGATATTCTCGATAAGTGGTAACAGTTCAGGCCGTCCTGAACTGTTACAATAAGTGTTTTTATTATATCATAAACAATCAGTCAGGACAAGTTTACTATGGGCATCAGAAATATTTTTTGACAGCCTCAAGTGTTTCTTCTATCACATCATCTGTGTGAGCATTGGAAAGGAACATAGCCTCGAACTGGGAAGGTGCAAGATGGATGCCCATTTTCAGCATAGCCTTGAAATAGGCTGCAAATGCTTCTGTATCCGAGGTCTTGGCTGAGGTATAGTCTGTCACTTCCTGTTCAGTGAAGAAAAGGCTTCCCAGGGAGGCAATATGATTCAACTGGTAACGAAGTCCTTTTTCTTTCAGGATATCTTTCATTCCTGTATACAGAGTGTCTCCTTTTTCTTCAAGACGGACATAGACCTCCGGGTGGCTGCGGAGATACTTAAGCTGTGTGAGACCTGCCGCCATGGCAATGGGATTGCCGCTTAAGGTACCTGCCTGGTATACCTTTCCCACCGGGGAAACCATCTCCATGATTTCTTTTTTTCCTCCGTAAGCGCCTACAGGCATTCCAGCACCTATGATTTTTCCATAGGTCACAAGGTCTGGTTTTACCTTAAAATATTCTGCGGCACCGCCGAAGGCAAGACGGAATCCCGTGATCACCTCGTCAAAGATCAAAAGTGCCTGATACTCATCACAGAGGTGACGGAGTCCTTCCAAGAATCCTTCCTTTGGAGCCACCACTCCCATATTGGCACCCACCGGTTCCACAATCACAGCGGCCACCTGCCCCTGTGCCTGCTCCATCAGAAGGCGTACACTCTGCAGATCGTTATACACAGCGGTCATGGTATCCTCTGTACAGCCTTTTGGCACACCGGCACTGTCCGGCACTCCGCTGGTCATCACACCGGAACCTGCACTCACCAGCATGGCATCGCTGTGTCCATGGTAGCAGCCTGCAAATTTGATGATTTTATTTTTTCCCGTAAAGCCCCTGGCAGCCCGGACAGCACTCATCACTGCCTCTGTTCCGGAGTTTACCATACGTATCATATGGATATGAGGGATATTTTCACAGATAAACTCTGCCATCTCCACCTCTATCTCTGTGGCACAGCCAAAACTTAATCCTTTTTCACATGCCTTTACAACGCTTTCCCGGATTTCCGGAAAGTTATGGCCCAGGATCATGGGCCCCCAGGAATCGATATAATCAATATAACAGTTGCCGTCCACATCATAAATATGGCAGCCGTCTGCCCTGTCAATAAAGCGGGGAGCCTCTCCAATGGCGCCGTAAGCCCGGACCGGGCTGTTTACACCGCCGGGGATCCGCTTCACTGCTCTCTCAAATAATGCTTCTGATTTTGTCATCAGCCAATCCTCCCTTCATCCATAAATCTTGCAAGCTCCTTGGCAAAATAGGTGAGATAGATCTGTGCACCGGCACGGTATGCTCCCACTGCCATCTCACAGATGATTTTTTCCTCATCGATCCATCCCATTTTTGCAGCAGCTTTGACCATTGCATACTCACCGCTGACACTGTAGGCTGCCACAGGAACATTTGTGGCCTTGGACACCTCAGAGATCATATCCAGATAGGAAAGAGCAGGCTTAACCATGATGATATCAGCACCCTCTTCAATATCTGTCAGTGCTTCCTTCATCCCCTCTCTGCGGTTATGGAAGTCCATCTGGTAACTCTTGCGGTCGCCGAAAGAAGGAGCCGAACCGGCAGCATCCCTGAAGGGACCGTAAAAAGCCGAAGCATATTTCACAGCATAAGACATAATAGGTGTCTCCTTGTGTCCACTTCTATCAAGACATTCCCTGATCGCCCATACCCGTCCGTCCATCATATCGGAAGGAGCCACCATATCTGCTCCTGCTTCCACATGGGAAAGAGCTGTCTTTGACAGCAGTTCAAGGGTAGCGTCATTGTCTACCTCATGGCCGCAGAGCACACCGCAATGACCGTGGGAGGTGTATTCACACATACATACATCAGTTATATAATAAAGGCCGGGAAACTGTTTCTTTCCCTCTCTTAAAGCCCTCTGGACAATTCCCTCTGAGTCATATGCGCCGCTTCCCACCTCATCCTTGTGGTCCGGAATCCCGAAAAGCATAATACTTCCCACTCCTGCTTTTTCCAGACGCTCCAGTTCATAGGGGAGACGGTCAACACTAAACCTGTACTGCCCTGCCATGGAAGGAATTTCTTCCTCAATGTTTTCTCCCTCCCGCACAAAAAGCGGGTAGATAAGAGAGGATTTATCCATCCGTGTCTCTCTTACCATTTTACGCAGGGTCTCACTGCCCCGCAGCCTTCTCGGTCTCTGAATCAGTTCCATTTCTCCTCGCTCCTTTTCATCTCTTCCACCAATGCAATCAGACTGTCTATGGTGGCCTTCTGTGACATATATGTCCTCATACCGTAGGCATCGGCTGCAGCCTTTGTCTGCTTTCCGATACATGCAGCTTTTACCTTTGTATAATCAAGACCTTGTGTTCCCTCCACAAATCCCTTTACCGTGGACGCGCTGGTAAAGACCACACAATCAATGGCATTGGACTCAAATTCTTTTTTCTCATCTATAAGAGGGCTGGACTCGTACAGGGTCTGATAGGTGGGAATGTCCTCCACAACTGCTCCTTTTTCTTCCAGAAGCTTTACAAGATTGGCATTTCCTTTCTCTGCTCTGGGGATAAGAACCCGCTCTCCGCCTTTCAGTATCTCAGCAAGGGCAGCGCCCAAGGAATCTCCATCGTAAACCTCAGGCATCAGATCTACATAAAGGCCTCTGTCTCTCAGCTTTTTCCTGGTTCCCTCACCGATGGCGGCAATCTTCGCATTGCCTAAAGAACGGATATCTTTCTCCCGGTTCTGCATCTCCCGGAAGAAAACTTCCACCCCTGTGGGGCTTGTAAATACCAGCCATTGATATTGGGAAAGCTTCTCAAGAACCTGGTACAGCCTGCTCTGGTCCTCCATGGAAACGGTACGGATGGCCGGAAGCTCCAGAACCTCCGCTCCTTTTTCCCGCAGCCTTGCAGCCGTCTGGGAGATCAAATCTCTGGGCCGTGTGACAAGAACTTTCCAGCCAGCCAGAGGAAGGGCCTCATACCAGGAAAATTTCTCTGCCAAAGTACACACTTTGCCCACCACAATGATAGCAGGCGTCTCAATCCCCTGACGCTCCACCTCAGCCCTTAAGGTAGAAATTGTAGCCACGATGCGCTTCTGTCCCGCCGTGGTTCCCTTCTGAAGGATTGCAGCCGGCATTTCCGGTTCCATCCCTGCCTCCATCAGCCCTGTGCAGATGTCTTCCAGCGCAGACACACCCATAAGAAACACAAGTGTTCCTTTTGTATTCACCAATGCCTTAAAATCTATGTCATACTCCTGTCCCGCACGTTTATGCCCCGTGATAATATGCAGGGAGGAACAGAAATCTCTGTGGGTTACAGGAATACCATTATATGCCGGAACAGACAGAGGGGAGGTAACCCCGGGCACTACCTCATATGGGATTCCGTTCTGTGCCAGCAGCTCCAGTTCCTCTCCGCCTCTTCCGAAGAGAAAGGGATCTCCCCCTTTAAGCCGTACCACACGAAAGCCATTCATGGCTTCCTTAAGAAGTACCTGATTGATCTCCTCCTGAGGCATGGTATGGCGGCTGGCGCGCTTTCCCACATTAATAAGTCGTGCGGAACGGGGAATCTTTGACAGTACCCCCTGCCCTACCAGGCTGTCATAAACCACAACCTCCGCCTTTTCTAAAACTTCTGCTCCTTTAACGGTAAAAAGGCCGATATCGCCAGGCCCGGCGCCTACCAGCCATACTTTTCCTACTTCCATGCGGCTTCTCCTTTTTTGCTTGTTTCTTTTAACCGGGCAGCAAGCTCTGTTCCAAGCTTTCCTGCATCCTTTAAATCACCACGGATCGTTCCCTTACAGAAGCTTCCGTCTTCCTCATTATAATAAAGCCCCCGCAAAAACAGTTCCTCACCTTCGATTTCTGCGTATGCTGCCACCGGAGACGAGCATCCCCCATTGAGATACCTGACAAAAGCCCGCTCTGCTGTCCCCGCAAGCCAGGCTTCCCTGTCCCCGTATCCCTCCAGGAAACTGTAATCCATGCCTTTTCTTCCCTGAACTGCCAGAATCCCCTGTCCTGCCGCCGGTATCATCTCATCCGGAGTGAAATAACGGCTGATCCTATTTTCAAGTCCAAGACGTTTCAATCCGGCAGCGGCAAGGATCAGAGCTGAGTATTCACCCTCTTCCAGCTTACGAAGCCTGGTCTGCAGATTTCCCCGTATACTCTTTACTTCCATATCAGGATATAATTCCTTTAGCTGCAAAGTCCGCCTGAAGCTGGAACATCCTAAGGGCTTATCTTTATCCAGTTGTGCTGCACCTTCGGGAAGGACCAGGACATCTCTGGGATCCTCTCTCTTTGAAAAAGCAAGCAGAGGAAGCTCCTGGGGCACCTCCATAGGCATATCCTTCAGGCTGTGGACAGAAAGCTGGCTTCGCCCTTCCAGCAGAGCCTTGTCCAGTTCTTTCACAAACAATCCTTTCCCGCCTACCTTGTCCAGTGTCCGGTCAAGAATAATATCTCCTGTTGTCTTCATGGTAAGGATATCCACCTCTGTCAGAGGGTTATTGTCCCGTATGTAATCTCTCACCATCTCGCTCTGTAATACAGCCAGCCTGCTCTCCCTGCTGCCTATTATGACTTTACTCATCATCCTCTTCTTCTCCTGCCGCTTTTTCCAAAACCTTCTGAATCTCCTCGCGCACTCTCCTGGCCTTCTTATGGTCCAGCCCGCTTGCGGTAATCCCTACCACCAGCTCATCCTCCATGACAACACCCGGGAAATAGAAATCGCATTTGTCCTTGTCGCTGGCCACATTTACATAGATTCCTTCTTCCTTACAGACACGGTAGATGTCGTCATTGAGCTTGCCGTCATTAGTAGCGGCGATCACCATATAAGCCCTGACAAAATCAGTTCTCTTTACCGGCCGTATCTGTGAGTCTATCTGCCCTGCCTTGCCCATTTCCAGAAGTTCCAGGGTCATCTGAGGAGCCACAACTGTAATATTCCTTGTAAACTGCAAAAGAGTTTTTACCCTGCGGGTAGCGATATTTCCGCCTCCCACGACAACTATATTTTTATCAGATAAATCTACAAACATTGGAAAATAACGTTTATTCTTCATAAATCTTCTCCAATCCTGCAACACACTCCAGGAACGCCTCCTGATTCAGGCTGTCGCGAAGTCCGAAAATCAGCTTATTCACTACTTTTCCGGCGGCCGTATCCACTGCCTGCACCAGCTTATCCCTGTCAGTGTCCTCCATAGGCGTATTCTTCAGTATCTTGGCTATCCGCAGATTCAAATCGTGGACCGCCTCTTCCTTGATCTCCTGGATCCGGGGAATCACATCCCTTCCGTCCAGCCACTGGTAAAACTCATCCATCTGTTCCCTCACTATGGCACCTGCCGCCTCCAGATTCTCCGAAAGCTCCACAGAACAAGCCTCTGTACGGAAACTGTCCATATCGTAAAGAGTAACCCCTTCCATCCGTCCCACTTCCGGCTCAATGTCCCGGGGTACTGCCAAATCTATCAGAATGATGGTTTTATTCAGCTCGATATCTTCAAAAAGCTCCTCCCGCAGGGTAAAGTTAGGGCTTGCCGTAGCACTGACCACAATATCACACTGAGGCAGATACTCCATCCTGTCTCCATAATCAATGCGCTTACATCCCAGCGGAATATTTACCACACCGCTTCTGTACTGACGCACAGTCACCGTCACATCTCCCCCTGACTCCCTAAGAGTCTGGGCTGCCACCTTCCCCATCTCACCGTTTCCGATCACCATACAGACCTTGCCGTTCATAGAATACCCCTGCTTCTCAAGAAACTGTATGGCCTGGTGGATCACAGAAGGATTTCCGTGGGAAAAAGGTACCTCTGTCTTGATCCTCTTCCCTGCCGTCACTGCCATGCGGAACAGCACTTCCAGCACACTGTCCGTTGTAAAATGCTCACGGGCAAGGCTTAAAGCATCCTTTACCTGTGTAAGTATCTGGTCTTCCCCCACAATCTGGGATTTCAGGCCGCTGGTGAGATACAAAAGATGCTCCACAGCCTCCTGGTCTTCACGGCTCACAAAAAATTCTTTATAGGAAGACTCATGTATCCCCTTTAATCTGCAAAGACAGTCATATAAAGAAACCTCCTGCCCGTCCTCCACACTGGCCCATAACTCCAGCCTGTTACAGGTGGAAAGGATAATACATCCGTGAATTCCCGCACTCTCCTTCAGCTTTTCCATTGCCTCCCCGGCATTTTTCCTGGTAAACGCAAACAATGCCCGGATATCCACTGGAGCCCTGTTATGGTCTATCCCAATCATGGAAATACTCATACTCTCAACCTTCTCCTTCGTTACATCTTCGCTGTCACACCTTTATCCGGATCCGGTCATCTTTAATGTCCGGAACAGACAGCTATCCTTATCATCATAATCATTCAATTTGATAATGTCAATTCCATATTCGTGCTTTTTTACCATCCTTCGCCAAAAGAAATTGACATTCCTGCCTAATACCTTTATAATTATTTTTGCATAATCAAATAGGTATAGGGTCTGTATACCATATACAGATAATAGGGAAGCAGAGTGAAAATCTCTCGCGGTCGCGCCGCTGTAATGGCCTAGTCCTTTCCATAATGTCACTGGATAACGGGAAGACGGACAAGGATGATGAAGCCAGAGCCAGAAGACCTGCCTTGTACCCTTTGGATGCAGCCAGCTACGAACGATGGCTGGGTGTATAGGATTCTCTGTGTACTGCAGATGAGTCCCGTAACCTGGCATAAGTATAATCTTATGGCAGGATTTTTTGCGTTTAAGGCATTTTGCCCGCGCACACATTTTGAGAGGAGATAGGAACAAAATGACTAAAAAACAAAAAAAAATCGTAACACTTATCTCTGTGTTTGCCCTGATGTTCGGCGTTATCCCTAATGTCAGTGCCATGCACATTATGGAAGGCTACCTTCCCGGCACATATTGTATTGTATGGGGGATCGTATGTCTTCCATTCCTGGCCGCCGGCTTCTTTTCCATCAAAAAGCGCCTTGCTGTCAGTCCGAAAGCACTGCCCCTTCTTGCCATGGCAGGTGCCTTCGTATTTGTTATTTCATCCCTGAAAATCCCATCTGTAACAGGAAGCTGCTCTCACATGACTGGTACAGGGCTTGGGGCTATTCTGTTCGGACCTGCGGCTGTGAGTATCCTGGGGATCATTGTACTGCTTTTCCAGGCAATCCTTCTGGCACACGGGGGGCTGACCACACTGGGGGCCAATACCTTCTCCATGGCAATTGCAGGACCTTTTGTATCCTACGGAATTTACATGATCTGCAAAAAGGCCAATGTGAATAAAAAAGTGGCTATTTTCCTGGCTGCTACCCTGGGTGATCTGTTTACATACTGTGTGACTGCAGTACAGATGGCACTTGCACACCACAGCTCCGCCGGGATCGGAACTGCCATGGGCAAATTTCTGGCAGTCTTTGCACCTACCCAGATTCCTCTGGCTGTTATTGAGGGTCTGATCACAGTCCTGATCATCGTTGCCCTGGAAACCTATGCAAAACCGGAACTTCGTTCCATCGGATTCATAAAGGAGGCAAAATAATCATGAAAAAAGGAACTGTGATCGCACTTATCATTGCTATTTTATTGATTGCTCTGATTCCCCTTTTTGTTCTCAAGGACGCTGAATTCGGCGGTTCTGACGATGCAGGCAGCCAGGTTGTGGAGGAAGTAAATGAGGGATATGAGCCTTGGGCCACTCCGATTCTTGAGGCAGCCATCGGCGGAGAGCTTCCCGGCGAAGTGGAGAGTTTGTTCTTCTGCGTACAGACAGGTCTGGGCGTAGGCATCATCGCATTTTTCATGGGCCGTTATGTAGAGAGAAAAAAGCTTGGAAAAGGCGAATGATATAGTACCGGAAAGGAGTCAGTCATGATCACGATTGATAAGCTTTGTTATAATTCTAAGCTTAGATATGTGAACGCTGGTGAAAAGTTTGCGTTTGCAATGCTTACACTCATAGCGTGTGTGGGAAGTCGTTCCATTGCAGCCGCGGCTTTTGTCCTGCTGGCAACAGGGATTCTTACCGTATATAAGGGGGGAATCCCTCTTTTCCGTTATTTACATTTTTTAAAAATCCCCTTGGCCTTTCTGCTGTTAAGCACATTGGCTATCATGTTTAACCTGTCCCATACGCCGGGAGATTTGATTTCCCTTCCTCTGGGAAGCTGGTATCTCTCTGCCAGCCGGGAAGATCTGGCTTATGCCTTCCAGCTCATAGCCACGGCGCTGGGTGCTGTTTCCTGCCTCTATTTTTTATCCTTTAACACTCCTATGCCTGATATCCTGGATGTTTTAAGGGCTATGCACTGTCCCAGACTGATCATTGAGCTGATGCTTTTAATCTACCGTTTTATTTTTGTTCTTCTGGAGATTTCTTCGGCAATCTCCACATCCCAGAAATCAAGGCTTGGAAATATTAATTACAAAACATCCCTGAAATCCTTCGGCGCCCTTGCTTCCGCATTGTTTATCCGGGCAATGAAGAAATCCAACGCTCTGTATGATGCCATGGAATCCCGGTGCTATATGGGTACGATCCATGTTTTAAGCGAAAACTATCCTCCCCGTAAAAAGGAGGTTCTCTATATTGTTGTATTTGAAATCCTGTTATATGCATTCGCTATCTGGAGGAAATTTTTCTTATGAAAGATATAATAATCAAAGCAGATGATCTGCATTTTTCTTATGACGACGGAAACAGTCATTCCCTCAATGGCCTGTCCCTGGAAATCCAGCGGGGAAAAAAGGTAGCCTTTATGGGGGCCAACGGTTCAGGGAAATCTACTTTTTTCCTTTGCTGCAACGGTGTGAACCAGCCGGAGAAAGGAACCCTTTATCTGGACGGCAAACCCCTGGAATACACAAGAAAAGGGCTGCTGGAGGCCAGACAGAAGGTGGGGATCGTATTTCAGGATCCTGACAACCAGCTCTTTTCCGCCAGTGTCTATCAGGAAATTTCCTTCGGGATCCTGAACCTGGGCGTATCAGAAGAAACAGCAAAAAGAGAAGTGGAGGAGGTTATTGATCATCTGGAAATCACACCTTTCCGTCACAAACCTACTCATGCCTTAAGCGGCGGACAGAAAAAGCAGGTTTCCATTGCCGACATCCTGGTAATGCATCCTGAAGTGATCATTCTGGATGAACCGGCTGCTGCCCTGGACCCCAGACACACAGTAATGGTCAATAAAATTGTGGATGAACTGACCCAGAAAGGGATTACAGTGATCATGTCTACTCATGATGTGGATTACGCCTTTTCCTGGGCTGACCAGGTTTTCCTTTTAAAGGACGGGCAGGTACTCACTGAAGGCGACCCTATCCAGGTTTTTTCCAATAAAGCAGCCCTGGCAGAGACAAATCTGAAACAGCCTGCCGTGCTGGAGCTTTTTAACCGTCTCTGCCTTAAGGGAATCCTGAAAACCACCTTGAAAGTACCACGGACACTCCCTGAATTAGAAACATATATCGAAAATGTATCAGAAAGAATATACCACGGACATGGAGGTACCCCTCAGATGAATCACCAGAAGAACAAAGCCATCCTTGTAGTCAGCTTCGGCACCAGTTATGAGCCTACAAGAAAAGTAACCATTGATGCCATTGAAAACGACATTGCACACACTTTTCCGGAGTACAAAATCTACCGGGCCTGGACCAGCAAGATGATCATTGCTAAAATTAAAAAACGGGACGGCATTCATATCAACAATGTAAAAGAAGCTATGGAGGAGATGGCCTCTGACGGTATCACAGATGTGATCATACAGCCTACCCATGTGATCAATGGAATTGAAAATGATTTAATGAAGGAGGATGCCCTCTCCTTCCAAAACAGATTTAATTCCATCGCCTTCGGCACTCCTCTCCTCACAGACGCCAGGGACAATGAGGAGGTTATCAATGCCATAGCGGAGGAATTCAAAGATATAGAGAAAAATTCCGCACTGGTCCTTATGGGGCACGGCACCACACATTTTTCCAATGCCATCTATGCGGCACTTGATTATACCTTTAAAGATATGGGACACCCCCATATTTTCCTTGGTACAGTGGAGGCTTATCCTACAATGCAGTCCCTGCTGCGCATGATCCACTCATTTAAGCCGCAGAAAATCGTACTGGCCCCTTTCATGATCGTTGCAGGAGACCATGCCAGGAATGATATGGCAGGTGAGGACCCCGAATCCTGGATGTGCCAGTTCCAGAAAGCCAGCTACCAGGTAGTTCCTGTTCTGAAAGGCTTAGGGGAATACGAAGGAATCCGCCGTATCTTCATCAGGCATGTACAGACGGCAATTGACAACAGCCGGGAGGATTAATCTCCCGGCGCAGTTATTAGCAAAGATATTATTGTTCGATCACAGATGTAAACTCTTCTTCCAACTGTGCGGTGCAGGCTATCACATCTGCATTCTTAAGATAAGGAAGCTTCTTTCCTCCCCATGCCTTCACGATACCGCCTGCTTCCGCAAGTATAACGCTTCCGGCGGAATAATCCCAGGGCTTCAGATTCTGTTCAAGATATCCGTGCTGACGCCCGCAGGCAATATAGCACAGATCAAGCTCCGCAGAACCGGTTCGGCGGAAATCCCCGCTATTCATGAATATACGGTAAAATACAGGAAACAATTTCTCTGCTCTTTCCTTCTCATAAGGAGAGGAACCGTAAGAAATCACTGCATCCTTCAGCTCAGAAACATGAGAAACGTAAATCTTCTCTCCATTCAGGTAAGCTCCCCCACCTTTTGCCCCATAAAACAATTCCTCATGGAAGGGGTTATACACAATCCCAAAGGTGATCTCCCCCTGCTCATAAAGGGCCAAAGCAACTGCACTCATCCCAAAGTGGTTGATCAGGTTGGTAGTTCCGTCAATAGGATCAAGAATCCAATATGTTCCGTCCTCACAAAGATCATGATTCTCCTTCTCCTCCGCTATCATAGGAATATTAGGAAAAAGTTTCTCAAGTTCATCTTTCAGAAACTTCTGCACCGCAAAATCTACATTTGTCACATAATCAGCAGCTCCCTTGACTGTCACCTTGGCACTCTCAAGCTCCCGGCTGATCAATGCTTTTGTCCTTCTCACGATCTCGATCACTGTTCTTTGTTCTGTCTCTCTCAGCATAGCAATACTCCTTACTCTCAGTTTTGATCACTACATCATCGTATGCACCAGTTCAGGCAGGCCTGAACTGTTATCATAGTATCACTAACCGGGAGAAAAGTATATTTTTTTCTCGTTTCTTTTCAGAATCCTGGTATCCTCAGGATATTTGCTCGCTATATAAGTTTGATTTACCTATAAGATTGGCGTTTCTTCTGAATTTATAGGTACTTACCGGGTTTGTTCTGGATACTTGTTCTCTATACATGCTTGATTTACCTATAAAATTGGCATTTCCTCTGAATTTATAGGTATTTTCTGGGCTTATTCTGGTCACTCGCCCTCTGTACAGGCTTGATTTACCTATAAATTTGGCGCTCCCTCAGAATTTATAGGTACTTCCTGGGCTTATTCTGGTCATTTGCTATCTATACAAGCTTAAAATACCTATAAATTGGGCATTCCCCCAGAATTTATAGGTACTTCCCGGATTTCCTCCGAATATTTCCTACCTATAAAGGCCTAAAATACATATAAATTCGGCATTCCCCCAGAATTTATAGGTACTTCCCGGATTTCCTCCGGATATTTCCTACTTATACAGGCTTAATTTACCTATAAATTTGGCATTCCCTCAGAATTTATAGGTACTTCCCAGTTTTCTTCAGGATATTTCCTACTTATACAGGCTTAATTTACCTATAAATTTGGCACTCTCCCCAAATTTATAGGTACTTCCCGGGTTTCTTCAGGGTATTGGATGCCGTGCAGCGGGGTGCACGGCCCGTAGAGCGTGTTAACGTAGGTCCTATCCTATGATTTATTCTGAATAAGTCCGCACTCTGAGCGCAATTCCAAGGGAGTCTGCCAGTTCCTGGCTTTTCCGTACATTTTCTTCTCCGATGACATCTACCACAGTGAAGCGCACATTCTCCGTATACTTCCTGCAGTCGGCCGCAAACTTAAGCATGGCATCAAAGGCTTTTTCCCCGTAGGCAGGACGGACCACTTCATTATAAGACTTGGCATCCGGCATATTCAGGCTTACTGAAACAAAATCAACAGCCTGGCAGATTTCCTGTGCAGTGGAACGCTTATGGATCAAATCGCTGAGACCATTGGTGTTCAGCCTGATTTTAAATGGGTACCGTTCCCTCATATAACGGCTCACAGCGATCATTTTCTCAAGCTCCATAGTCGGCTCTCCGTAACCGCAGAACACAACTTCACTGCAGCCGTCAAAGTCATATCCGTCAATTGCCTTAAATATGTCTTCAAGGGAAGGCTCTTTCTCAAACCAGAGATTTCCTGCCTCTCCCACAGACTCTCCATGGTTCCGGATGCAGAAGGTACATCTGCAGGGGCATTTATTTGTAATATTAAAGTATACCTGGTGGTTATAGCGATATATAATATCTGTCATAATTTCACTCATCCTTTCATTGGTCCAGGCGGATATTGCTGTTCCGCTGCCATACATGTTCTGAACAGCCATGTGTGCTCACACAGACACGGCCATTACCAGTGCACTGACACATTCATATTCAGCCTTACAGCACTGCATATTTGATAATTCATTCCCACAAGCTCTAAGGGTCAGATTCCTTTTGCCGCATTGTTCTTAAAACCAAGACGGTCCAGCGCTGTTCCGGCGATAAGGAAAACAAGGGCACTGCCACCCGACTGGACCACACTTCCCCCCAGCGATGTAAAGAAAGCTGCCGTAAAGCCGAACATGATTCCTTCTGCCACATAATATCCCGCGGCAGAAATCCAAAATGCTATAAAAGTGGCTGCCACATTACGCTTCGTCACCAGCTTTTTTCCCTTAGAGGAAAATGGAAGGCATATGAGCATCTTGATGATAATTGTGGCCGGCGCCCACACAGGTGCGGTGAGCAGATCCGCCAGGCCTCCTCCGATGGCACCTGCCGCACAGGCATAAGGCATAGGAAGAAGGGCTGCACTTAAATAGATCATTGCATCTCCCATATGCACATATCCCCCGTTCATTCCCACCGGAATATGAAAAATATAAGCTGTCATCAATGTTGTCAGTGCCGCAAACACCGCTGTCACAGTCAGACGGCGTATTGTCACACTGGATTGTCTTCGCTGCTTCTCAATTGTATAATCTGTCATCTCATCTCCCCCTTCGCCGCATTTACTGCTGCTGCATTCACCGTATCTCCATTCACCGCTACCATATTCACCGTATCTCCATTCACCGCAGCTGCATCCCAACACTTCTATACTTCCGCTAACTCCCATAAATATTTCTCAAAACAGACGCCGTCATTCCGGTCTCCGCCTTCCTCTACTGCATCGTGTATGGCTTTTTGGAGAAATCTTACAGCCTTTTGGGCACAATCCTTCATGGAATACCCTTTTACAAGTCCGGCACTGAGTACAGAGGCAAATAAATCTCCTGTTCCTGAATAGCTGCCCCCTTCCTTTTCCGAAAAAATCCATTGAGAGTTTTTATTTTCTCTCACAAGATTGCCGATCTGTACAGGCTTTCCCTCTTCCTCATGATCAACGCCGGTGATCACTGCCGCCCTCACAGAAAATTTTTCCGTCAGAGCCGCCCCTGTCTCTTCCACGGCACAAAGAAATTCTTTTCCCTTTAGCCTGGATAATTCATCCCATCTTTTGTCCATCCCTTCTTTGCCATACAGCAGAAGAAGGGCTTCCGTAAGATTGGGAGTGATAACCTGCGCCCTGCCGGACAGCTGCCTCAGCTTTTCACAAAGGGCATCTGTGTAGATTCCATATACCCTGCCCTGGTCACCCATCACCGTATCCACCAAAAGCAGTGTATCTTTCTTATAAAAATAGTCAAGAAACCTGAAAATTTTATCAACCTGGGCTTCCCCGGCCAAAAAACCTGTATAAATTCCGTCAGGACAGAATTGTCTCTTTTTCCATTCTTCCATAATGGCATCCATCCTGTCTGTGTAATCATCCCAAAAATAGGATTCGTAGCCCGTCTGATTGCTTAAGACTGCTGTAGGCAAGGGACAGGCCTGCACCCCCATAACGGAAATCACCGGGATTGCCGCGGTGAGAGAGCATTTTCCCATTCCCGACAGATCATTGATCACTGCTATTTTCTTCAAGTCACTCACTCCTCGTCTCATTCTTCATTTTGCATCTGTAACTGCAAACTGCATTCTTGTTTTCTCTTTGAATATGGTATAGAATAACATCAAAGTGTATATCTTTAAATATCCAAAATTTACTATTTTTAAGGGGACAGTTATGAATCTCACATTGGACAGATCGGTAAAGAAAGAACATCTGTATTTAGAAGTATATCATTATTATAAAGAATTAATCCTGAAACAAAAGCTCCTTCCCGGCAGCAAGATGCCGTCTCTGCGCAAATGCGCCCAGGAGCTGAAGCTCAGCCGGACCACCATAGAGAATGCCTACCTTCAGCTTGCCGCTGACGGCTATATTATCTCCAAGGCCCAAAGCGGGTATTATGTCACAGACATCGCTTTAAAACAGCATAAGCCCGCTGCCTCTGAGCACGAAACATTGAACCCCATCCGCTATGATTTCGCTTCCTCAGGCGTGGACCGGGAAAGCTTCCGCTTTGAATTATGGCGGCGTTATATCAAAAGTGCGCTGAGACAGGACGAACGCCTCCTTGCCTACGGAGAACCTCAGGGGGAGTCTGACTTTCGGGAAGCTTTGTGCGATTATATCAGGGAACGGCGGAATATCCTTTGTTCTCCCGACGATATTGTTATCGGCGCAGGTGTTCAGAGCCTGCTCCACATTCTCTGCCCTTTGGTGAAAGAAAAGCAGACCGTTTCTTTTCCCACCCCTTCCTTTATACAGGGCAGCACTGTATTCCGGGATTATGGGTTTGAAGTGCGCTACAGGAACAAAGACAGCGGCGTTGTCTATGTGTCTCCCGCCCATATGACAAAATGGGGGGAAATCATGCCTGTGTCCCGCCGCCTGGAATTGATCCGCTACGCCGCAGCCAGGGACAGCCTAATCATTGAGGATGACTTTGAAAATGAATTCGTCTACCTCCAGAAGCCCACCCCTTCTCTTTTCAGTCTTGCAGGAGGACAAAATGTGGTGTATATCGGCTCTTTTTCCCGTCTTCTGCTGCCGTCCATCCGAATCAGCTTTATGGTCCTTCCGCCCTCCCTGCTGCCTCTGTACAAGGAAAAAGCTGCCTCCTACAACCAGACTGCCTCCAAGGCAGAGCAGATTGCCTTATGCCAGTTTATCCGGGACGGCCACCTTGCAGCCCAGACCAGAAAGCTGCGCAGACTCTATTCCGCAAAGCTGAAACAGCTTTTGGAAGCAGTACAGAAGGTTTTCGGGATCAATGCCCGGATACAGATCGGAGCCGCAGGTACAAGCCTTGCCCTGACCCTCCCCTGTTCCACACCGGGAGCACAATTAAAAAAACAGGCGCTGGCCAATGGCCTGCGCCTGCAGATACTAAAGGACACGGAACAGGAGGTGACTGTCATCCTCTCCTGTTCCTCCATGCCCGGAGAAGATTTTATCCCTGCATGTGAGCTTTTGAAGGAGACTGTGGAAACACTATAAACTCACCTTGTACTCACCCTTCTGTTCTTTAATCATCCCCTGTTATTGTCGATCATATAAAGCAGTGCATTGCAGATACAGGCTGCAATGTTGCTGCCGCCCTTTCGTCCTCTTGCTACAATGTACGGCACTTTGGTATCCATGATCAATTCCTTTGACTGTACCACATTTACGAATCCTACAGGGACTCCGATGATCAGCTCAGGATTCAATTTTCCCTCCTCTATAAGTTCATAAAGGCGGACTAATGCAGTGGGCGCATTTCCGATGGCAAATATCAGGGGTTTATTAAGTTCTGCCGCTTTATCCATACTTGCCGTAGCCCTTGTTGTCCCTTTCTCCTTTGCTGCCCAGGCCACATCTTCGTCGGACATAAAGCAGTATACCTCTCCGCCGTAACGGGCCAGAGCTTTTTTATTGATCCCGGCTTTTGCCATCTGGGTATCCGTGACAATGCAGGCGCCGGCCTTTATGGCAGCGATGGCCTTGTCCACAGCCTTTTCTGAAAAGCAGAGATTTTGTGCATAGTCGAAATCAGCGCTGGTATGGATGCACCTTTTCACGATCAATTCCGTACCGGGAATCAATGGCGTACCGCCTAGTTCCTCTGTGATCATTTCGAAGCTTCTGGCTTCAATTTCCATTGGTTTTACATTTTCTAATTCTACTTTCATCTGCAGCCGCCTTTCCTATTGTATAATGTAAGGTAACTGTTCAGTACAGGACTGTGCATTTACTGCACAGCCCGTGCGAAAACGTTGAACAGCCAAAAGCAAGCACCATCGCCAAAGGCGATTTTCATGGGCTTGCGTCATGGTTCTGAACAGTTACAATGTAAGTGCCTTTTCCCCTGATGTCTCTGGTTCCAAAGTCATCCCACTTCATGCACGTGTGCATTGTATGACCTTCTGCCCTTCGCCGCCTTATATCCCTGCGTCAAGAATTTCATAAATCTTCTTCATATCCAGGTGTTTACGAAGCTCCTGTGCCAGAATATCATACTGTGTCTCTTTAAAGGCGGCAAAATCCACCCCTGTCATCTGTGACACATCAATCCCCTTCTTTTCTCCAAGAACACGCACCATAGCCTCTGCCACTTCTTCTTTATCGAAAACTCCGTGTACATAGGTGCCGCATACATTCTCCAGATAAGCACCGTCATTTTTCTGCTGTCCGCTCACACTGTCATAAATGGACGTGGAAGCCTTTGCCCCGCCTTTCAGTATGCTGTCTCCCATATGGATTTCATAGCCCTCAAGGGATATTCCCCCCAGAGGCGCCAGCTCACCCTCCAGATCCATGAACTTTCCTGTCACCCTTGTTCTTGTCTTCGTCTTAGCAAAAACTGTATCCATTGGCAGAAGTCCCATTCCTTTAATGGTCCCTCCTGCCTCCACTCCATAAGGGTCGCTTAGGGTTTCCCCCAGCATCTGATAACCTCCGCAGATACCGAAAATAATCTTTCCCCTTGCTGCAGCTTTCAGCACAGCAGCTTCCATACCGCTCTCCCTCATCCAGAGCAGATCTTCCATGGTATTCTTGGTCCCCGGCAGAACAACCATATCCGGGTCCTTCAATTCATGAGGGGTTTTCACATATCTTACAGTGACTCCCGGGATACTTTCCAGCGGATTAAAATCGGTAAAATTAGATATTCTGGGAATGCGCACAACAGCAATATCAATAAGCCCTACCGCTGTCTTCCTGTCAAAGCGTTCCGTAAGGCTGTCCTCATCCTCCACCTGGATATTGAGATATGGGGCAACACCTACCACAGGAATGCTGCATTTCTTCTCAAGCATCTCAACACCTGGATCCAGGATGGATTTATCCCCGCGGAATTTATTGATGATCAAACCCTTTACCATGGCCCGTTCCTCTTCCTCAAGAAGCTGGATCGTCCCCACAAGCTGTGCAAACACCCCTCCTCTGTCAATATCCCCCACCAGAAGCACTGGGGCATGGGCCATCTTAGCCATTCCCATATTGACGATATCTTCTTCTTTCAAGTTGATTTCTGCCGGACTGCCTGCGCCTTCGATCACAATGATATCATTTTCTCCGGCTAGCTTACGGTAAGCCTTCATTATGTCAGGTATCAGATTTTTTTTATAGGCAAAGTAATCTCGTGCGCTCATGGTTCCCAGAACTTCACCGTTTACGATCACCTGGGATCCCACATCATTAGTGGGCTTCAAAAGAATGGGGTTCATAAGAACCGATGGGGCGATACCAGCCGCTTCCGCCTGCATCACCTGTGCCCTTCCCATCTCAAGCCCTTCTTCTGTGATAAATGAATTTAATGCCATATTCTGTGATTTAAAGGGCGCCACCTTATGTCCGTCCTGCCTGAAAATCCTGCAAAGTCCTGCTGCCAGCAGGCTTTTTCCCGCATTGGACATAGTGCCCTGTACCATTATTGCTTTTGCCATCTTCCCTTCCCCTTTCTAACGCTTATGGCGCAGATATCCGCAGCCGCCATACCTGCAGATAATTTCACAATATTTCTCTCAAAACCCTTACAAGCTTCTCATTATCCTCATGCCTCTTCACTGCAATTCGGAAATACCCTTTGCAAAGTCCCGGATAATTACTGCAGTCCCGGATCAATATCCCGTTTTTTACACAAGCCTCAAATAAATCCTCCGGTCCTTTGAAAAAAATATAGTTTGCTTCTGAGGCAAATACAGTAAGGCCAAGCTCTGTCATTTCTTTTTTCAGGTATTCCCTTTCCGTGAAGACAATCTGCCTTCCCGCCTCCACATACTCCTTCTCCTTCAATGCGGCAAGACCTGCTGCCTGTGCCATGGATGACACATTCCAGGGCTGTGTGACAAGCTCCATCTGCTCCAGAAGTTTCTTATTCTCACAAATACCATATCCCAGACGTACCCCTGCCATGGCATATCTCTTGGTAAAAGCTTTAAGGAGAAACAGGTTATGATACTCCTTAAGCATACCCTTTAGTGTATAAGCCTCTGCCTCCTTGACAAAATCAAGAAAGCATTCATCTACCACCAGGAAAATTTCCAACTCTCTGCATTTTTCCAGAACCTCTGTAAGAAAGCCACGGTCTGTGAGCACTCCTGTAGGATTATTGGGATTGCAGAGAAAAACAATATCTAATTCTTTATGCAGCCCATCCAGAAAATCCTTGTCCAGACAGTAACCCTTATCTTCCCTGAGCCAGAAATACTCTACCTCGCACCCCACACTCTCAAGAGCCTGCTGATATTCTGCAAAGGTAGGGGCCGGTACTAAGGCCCTGCGTGGTTTCCCTGCCCTGCACAGGGAGAAAATCAGCTCTGCTGCCCCGTTTCCGCAGATAATGCTCTCCGCCTCTGTGCCTTCATAGGCAGCAATAGCCTTTTTCAGGGGAGCACATCCCACCTGGGGATAATGATTGATATTCTCCAGGCTTTTGATCACTGCCTCTTTCACACTCTCCGGTGTTCCCAGCGGATTGCAGTTGGCGGAAAAATCCACACAATTCTCATACTGATAGACATTTCCTCCGTGAATATGTTTCTTCATGCTTACCTCCTAAAATCCTGTCAAAGCCGCTGCTGCCGCCCGCAATGCAAGGAAAATGATCACTCCCAGCACTGCAGTCCCGTACAGAAGGCGGTTTGCACGTTTAATATCCTCTGCCTCCACAGGACGGATTGCGTCTCCGATTGTAGGCTTTTCATATAATTTTCCGAAATAATATGCATTTCCCGCAAGTTGAACCTGAAGAGCACCTGCCATAGCAGCTTCTGTCTGGGCAGAGTTAGGAGATGCATGGTTTCTTCTGTCACGGCGGTAAATTTTCGCCGCGTTTTTCGTATCCATACCGGTAAAAAGGGTGGCTGCCACCATAAGCCATCCTGAAACCCTGGCAGGAATATAATTCACAATGTCATCCAGCTTTGCCGCACAACGGCCAAAATAAAGATACTTGTCATTTTTGTATCCAAGCATGGAATCCATAGTGTTGACCGCTTTATATAAGAACATAAGCGGCACTCCGCCCACTGCCATATACAGCATAGGGGCAATGATACCGTCTGAAGCATTTTCTGCCACAGTCTCCACCGCAGCCTTGGTCACACCGTCCTCTGTAAGACTCTCGGTATCCCGGCCTACGATCATGGAAACTGCATAACGGGCTTCCTCCAGAGTACCGTTTTTCAGCCTGTCATATACCTTCATACTCTCGTCACGCAAGGACTTTGTGGCGAGAAGCTGGTAACACCAGTATGTCTCCAGTGCAAACCCAAGCCAGGGCATAATGGCATAGGCAGCATAAAGGATTACCAGAGGTATCCCTGCGCAAAGAAGACATACCAGGACCACCTCCAAAAAACCTCCGGCAAGCTCTCCGCCCTTCGTCTTTGGAAAAATCCTGCGTATTTTTCTCTCCAGAGAAGCGATCAGCTTTCCGATGACACACACCGGATGGTACATCCATCTGGGGTCACCGAAAATCAAGTCTAAAACAAACCCTGCGGCCAGGGCCAGCATACTGTAATTCATGTTCTTCTCCTTCTGCCCGGATTTCCGAACCTCGTTTTATCCGTCCTTCCCATATGCTCACACACCGTTTGATCCCCGCTCACAATGATATTCCAGACATTTTTTCAGAAATGCCCGGGGAATCCGGGGGTTGGCATAATAATATAAATGGGGAAAGCCTGCCAGCATTCTGGAAGAACCATGAATACAGTCCCATCCCCTGCTGCTCATAGGTTTGGCGGCATGAAATGCCTCCCCGCAGCTGTCTGAATCAAAATAGTGAAATTCATGAGCCGGGATCTGCTCCATGTTTTCTTCTCCCAGAACTTCTTTATTTTGTTCCAGGGTAATATATCCGAATCTTGTCAGCCTTGGGGTTCGGAATACTTTGCCGTCAATCACGCCTGCCATGGAGTAAAATTTGCCGTCCATGCCCTCCATCTCACGGTGGAGATACATAAAGCCTCCGCATTCTGCCATACAGGGCATTCCTTTTTCCACGGCAGTCTTTATCTCCCGGCGCATGACCCTGTTTTCCTCCAGGGCTTTGCCGTTAAGCTCCGGATAGCCGCCGCAGAGAAGAAGTCCGTCTAGATTTTCCGGGAGAGAGGTATCATGGATGGGGGAAAAATATATCAGCTCCGCCCCCATCTCCTGCAGCAGCCGGAGGTTGTCTTCATAGAAAAAGCAGAAGGCTTCATCTCTTGCCACACCAATGCAGACCTTGTCCACTTCCGGTGCTGCCTGATGAATATGAAAACCAAAGGCAGCCTCTTCTTCATCAAGCAGCCTTAAGTCCTCCGCCTCACAGGCCGGACCTGCTGGTACTTCTAATTCCTCTGCCTCTCGGGCAAGATTTAAAATTCCTTCTATATCCAGTGTTTCTTCCAGGATCCCGGACAGCTTCATCAGCCTGTCACGAAGCTCAGGGATTTCTTCCGGCAGTACAAGGCCCAGATGACGGCTCTCGATCACACAGTCCTCCACCTTTGGCACATATCCAAGTGCTTTCACTCCCAGTTCTTCTTCCACCAGCTTCTTCATCCTGGGATAAAGCATGGATGACATCTGGTTGAAAATAACCCCCTTGATATGGCTGTTCTCCTTATATTCCATAAATCCTTTGATATATGCGGCAAGGGATACGCTCATCCCCTTGCTGTTCACAATAAACACCACCGGGGTATTTGTAGTATCTGCAAGATCATAGGCGCTGGCCTGGGTACTGATTCCGCCCACACCGTCATAATACCCCATCACCCCCTCCATCACTGCAATGTCACAATCCCTGGCATTTGTGCCCAGAAGATATCTGAGACGGCTGCCGGAGGTGAAGAAAGTATCAAGATTTCTTGATTTCGTCCCTATGACCTGGCTGTGAAACATGGGATCTATGTAGTCCGGCCCGCATTTAAAGGAAGCAGTGTTTAGCCCCCTGTTCACAAATGTCTGGAGCAATCCGCAGGTGATCAGGGTCTTGCCGCTGCCGCTGGCTCCTGCTGCCAGAAGGATACGTGGTATTTTCATGCAGAACCGCCTCCTTTTCTGCAGGTTATGATGTAAATAGGATTTTCACCCATCATCATATGATACCGGCCAAGATTCCTGGAACGGGCGGCATTGAGCTGCACAATCTCATTCTCTTCAAAGGCATAATCCTTTATCACCTGTAAAGCTTCTGTGACAGTCTCCAGGGTAATACAGTTTATCACAATCCTCACATTGGGATTCTTTTTAAGGAGCAGTTCTATGATTTCCTTTAAATTCCCGGAGGATCCGCCGATAAATGCATGGGTAGGCGCCGGAAGGTCTTCCAGGGCCTGAGGTGCTTCTCCTTTGATGATCTCCAGATTATCCACAGCAAATCTCTGCCTGTTGATTTCCAGAAGCTGTGCCGCATCCTCCTTCTTCTCAATGGCATACACTCTTCCCTGATGGGCCCGGACAGCCATCTCCACAGAAACTGAACCTGTACCGGCACCCACATCATAGCATACTGAATCTTCTGCAAGACGCAGCTTTGCCAGAGAAACCGTACGCACCTCTTCCTTTGTCATCGGGGCTTTTCCTCTTTGAAAGGCTTCGTCCGGTATCCCGTGTGTGGCAGAAAGAGACTCTGCTGTTTCATTTAAGGCACAGACAACACTGAGGGCATCCCCTTCATATTCAACCAGCTCTCTGGCCGGCTTTGCGAATATCTTCTCGTTAAGATAGGAAAGATTCTCGCCCACATAAAGCAGCACCTCACCCATTTGGTAATACACAAGCTTCCGGGCAATCCTGGCGACTCCGTCTGCTGTTCCCAGGATCGCAAATACTTTTCTGTTGTGTTTTATCAATGATACAAGGTTACAGTTCCTTCCATGAGCGCTGACAATCCTGGCGTCATCCCAGGAAAGACCTGCCTTTGCCATAAAATATACCACAGAAGAAATACCGCAGATGATCTCCACACTGTTCCCCAGTGCTTCTGTCAGCTTCCTGGCACCGCTGTAAAACCCTACATCCCCCGACAACACTATAACAATTTTCTCATATTCCGAGTGTTCTTCTATGTTTTTCAAGATTTTTTCACTGTTATATTCATATATCACCTGGTGATGGGGCTGCCGTACAGAGTCCACGATCCTTCTGGCACCGATTAAAAGCTCTGCTTCATCCAAGGCCCTTTTCCCCTGGACTGTCAGGGTATCTTCGCTTCCCATTCCAATCCCCAAAAGAATCACTTGAGGATGTAAGGACAGAGAAAAACGCTGTGCCAGCATTGCCTTACATTCTGTGAGCGAAATGCCCTCTTCTTTGAGAGGACGCCCGATGATAACAGGTACGGCGCCGCATGCAGCAGCAGCTTCCATTTTTTCCTGAAAGCCTCCCGCTTTTCCCGAATCCTTTGTGACAAGATAGCGGCAGTCATACTGTCTGAGCATGGCAGCATTCATCTCCGCAGTAAAAGGCCCCTGAAGCCCAAGGAGATGTCTGCCTTCTATCCTTAAATCCCGACACGCCTCCAGCACAGAGGGCAGAGAAAGAACCCGGGCATAAAGCCGTTCCTCATAATCAGGAAGAAGGGCAAACTTAGCCAGTTCTTTACTTCCTGTTGTGAGGAGAATATTTCCCTCTGTCCCTTTCAGATATTCAACTGCCTCTTCTGTGCTGCTTACGTATACAGCATCCCCCTGGTGCTCTCCTTCTTCCCTCAGAACTCTCTCGTAAGGAACCGATAACACCCGGCAGGCCGTTTGTATATTTTCTGTCACCTGGGCAGCATAGGGGTGGGTGGCATCCAATACAAGCTCCGGCCTGATCTCCTCAAGGAAAGACTCCATCCCACTCTCGTCAAGGCGTTCTGCCCGGACCTGGAGATAAGGTCCCTCCTCCAGGGATCTGCTCCCGTATCCCGTAGCTACACAGGCACAGACCGGCACTTGATTCCCTGCCAGAAAACGGCAGAGTGCATAACCTTCTGTTGTACCTGCAAAAACAAGGACTTTATACATCACGGTATCCTCTTGGTGTTACCATTTTCCCATTGATTTCTTTCGTCTGTGAGTTTCCGATAAACACAGTGGTAAACATATCTACCTGAGTATCTCTTAACTCCTTGAGAGTCATAATCCTGGAGGCCTGCCCTTCTCTTGCGATATTGGAAACTATGCCGCACACAGTCTCCGGGGATTTATACTGCATCATCAGATCACAGGCTTTCATAAGGTAATCATGGCGTTTACGGCTGGATGGATTATAAAGGCAGATAACAAAATCTGCTTGAGATGCTCCTAAAAGACGGGCCTGGATTTTTTCCCAGGGAGTGAGGAGGTCACTTAAGCTGATCAGGCAGAAATCATGAATGAGCGGTGCCCCAAGGACTGCCGCGCCTCCTGTGGCAGCAGTCACACCCGGTACTATGACAAGCTCTGCTTCCGGATAATTCACTCCCACTTCATACATCAGGCCGGCCATACCGTATACCCCTGCATCTCCGCTGCATATCATGGAAACTGTCTTCCCTTTCATTGCCTCCTCAAAGGCCAGAACACAACGGTCCACTTCTTTTTTCATAGGGGTTGTCAGAAATTCCTTTTCTGAAAAATGCTCTTTCACCAAATCCACATATACGGTATACCCAATGATGACATCACTGGCCTCAAGAGCCTGAACGGCTGCCCCTGTCATTTCCTCATAAGCTCCGGGGCCTATGCCCACAACATATATTTTATTCAAAACGAATCCTCCAATCTCTCACCGCCAGGGCGGCTGTCACACCGCCGGACGCCTGTTTTCTCTGTATTAAACGTCCCTGCCCGCTGGCAAGAACAGCGCTTCTCTCACACACATTATCCACCCCGGCAACACTCTTCACAAATGCGGAAGGAGTGAAATCTCCCTTCACTGCCTGAAGCTCCTCTTCTGAAAAAGTTTCAAAAGGGATGGACAGACTTTCCGAAAGAGCCTTGAACCCCGGCTCATCCTTTTTTAATCCTATGCTGGCAATTCCTGCCGCTGCCTCCAGATATAAGGCATCTCTGTCCAAAACTTCTTTCATAAGGCTGAAAATGTCTTTCTCACTCTTGCCTTTACGGCAGCCCATACCCAAATATAATATTTTCGGAACCACATGGACAGTGGACGAAAAGGGAATGCAGTCTCTGTGTAAAGTGACAGCCACCCCAACCTGCGGACACACTTTCATCTGTCCTTGTTGATGTGTACCTGCCCGTCCTGATAAGCCCCCGGGAAGGGGCTGTCCTTCCTTGTCACAGAGTATCAAACCCTGGGGAAGTTCACCTTCATATGGAAATTCACTGTAGAAGCCAACCTGTTTTCCTGCCAGGAGTGCAGCGGAAACATCTTTGGCCGCTCCCATAAGGAAAACAGCACATCTGTTCCTTTTTGCAAATACGTCCACTGCAAACCTGTCATGGAGATCTGTGGCTGTGGTTATCACAGGAACAGCCCCCAGGATTTCAGCCATACTCTGTGCCAGGTCGTTGGCTCCGCCCAGATGTCCGGACAGAAGGGATATCACATATTTCCCGCACTCGTCAGCCACAAGAACTGCCGGATCAGCCTTCTTTGACACCACATAGGGGGCAATGCTCCTGACAGCGATCCCACAGGCTCCTATGAAAAGAATACCGTCAGCCTCCGGGAACTGTCTGCCTGTCCATACACTTACGCTTTCCTCTATAGAATCATCAAGATATTTACTCTTTTTATCAAGTATCACTTTATGACCTTGTGATTTCAGGGCTTCCTGAAGCCGTTCCCCTGTTTCCCGGCCTGTGAGACTGAAGCAGATCATAGATATTTTCATGGTCTATTTTCCTCTTTTTCCCCATGCATATATTTAAATGTTGTAACTGTTCAGAACCATGAACAGTTACGCCGCATATAGCAAACTTCTATTCTGTTGCTTTACGGAATTCAGTGGTAAAACTGGGGTCGTATAATTTCGAACGGTCATAATCTGCAGCCTTAACCGCATCACCGATGATCATCAGTGCCGTCTTTGTGATATTATTCTCTTTTGCAGTCTGGGCAAGAGTCCCCACAGTGCACACGAATTTCTTCTCGTCTTCCCAGGTTGCCTTATATACGATCGCAGCAGGAGTTTCCTCTGTATATCCCCCTTCTACCAGCCTTCTGCTCAGCTCTTCCAGCATTCCGGTGCTTAAAAACACCACCATAGTGGCCTGGTGGGCGGCAAAGGACTGGATACTCTCCTTGGACGGAACCGGAGTCCTCCCTTCCATTCTCGTAATGATGACGCTCTGAGAAATCTCCGGAAGAGTGTATTCCAAATTTAATGCACTGGCAGCACCGCAGAAGGAGCTGACGCCAGGACAGGAATCATAGGCAATGCCCTTCTCATCCAGAATGCCCATCTGTTCGCGGATAGCCCCGTAAATACAGGGGTCTCCTGTATGAAGACGCACAGTTGTCTTTCCTTCTGACTCAGCGCGCTCTATCACATTGATCACTTCCTCAAGGGTCATTTTTGCACTATTGTGGATGGTACAAACATCCTTACTGTACTCTAAAAGCCCAGGATTCACCAGCGACCCGGCATAAATGATGACATCAGCCTCTTCCAGATACTGTTTTCCCCTCACTGTTATCAAATCCGCCGCTCCCGGCCCTGCTCCTACAAAATGTACCATCACTTATTCTCCTTTTCTGTCTTTCACTATTATAAGAGAGTAATACCCTGCTGTATCAGGAATCTCTTCCACACTCTTATATATTTTCTCATTGGGCATTCCGCAGTTTTCTATCATCATGCCGTCTTCCCCCAGTGCAGTCATCTGCTCCTTCACGGCTTTCATCTTTTTGCCTGCCTTCATCAGCACCTTGGTCCCCGGAAGCTTCAGGGCATCCTCAATCTGGTATGAAGCGGGGATCACATGGAGAGGCTCTGCCTTTTCCACAAGCCCGGTGTTTAATCTGGCCGCAACTGCACAGAAGGAGGTGATTCCGCTTACGATCTCAGTGTCATAACCCATCTTCCCGATCCGCTGGTGCAGATATAGGTATGTGGAATATACCGTGGGATCACCCAAGGTCAAAAATACCACCTGTCTGCCCTGGTCCAGTTCCTCACAAAGGATCTGTGCCCCCTGGTCATGATGTTTTTCCAGCATTTCCTTATCCTTAGTCATAGGCATATGGATCGCCAGAATTCTCTTCTCATCCAATGAAGGATATGCGCCCTTGACAATTTTATAGGCCACACTTTCCTTTGCCTCCTGTCCCGGGACAACGATCACATCCGCCTCCCTCACAAGTCTCAGTGCCTTAAGGGTGAGTAGTTCAGGGTCCCCCGGACCCACACCCACTCCATATAATTTTCCTCTCATAGTTCCTCCTTTTCCGCATTTACAGCGGGTTTATTCTTTACTTGTCTCTCTTTATTTTAATACTTCCGGGATTTTCTGTCCCTGGATTTTATAAATCAGTTTTTCTGCATCCTCTGTCTGCCCCAGATAGCCATGGGTATTAGAGAACACTACTGCCCCCAGAAGGATCTGCCGGTAAGAGCGATGGTTCAAATAGAACTGAATCCGCCCCATAAGCTCTCTCATAGTATCCTGTAAAATCCTGCAGCTTTCCAATATTTCCAGTGCCTCGTCTGTAGTATTGCATTCCAGCACCTTTCTGGCACAATCCAAGTCTGCCCCTGCACGCACTGCATTGGCACAGAGCACCTCCATCCGCCCGTCAGCGCTGTGGGAATGTGTATTCATGATCCCGGCCGCCACCTTTACGAATTTACCGATATGGGATACAAAAAGAATTCCTTCAACCCCCATATCAATTGCCATGTCGATCGTCTCGCCGATATAATTGCTGCATTTGATATTTCTCTCAAAAGGCAGTTCCATATGCTGCCGAAGATATTCTGCCCCGTAATTCCCCGGTGTCACCAGAAGATATTTCTCCCCCTGACAAAAATGCTGCTTCATCTCCACCTGTATACTGTCAATAAGTGCTTTTTCGCTCATAGGCTCCACAATCCCCGTGGTCCCTAAAATAGAAATGCCTCCCACAATACCCAGCCTGGGATTAAAAGTTTTCTTAGCTGTTTCCTCTCCTTTTGGAACGGAAATGATGATTTCAAGACCGCCCTCATAATCATATTGGCCGGCAGCCTCCTCCGCCTCCTTAAGAATCATGGCTCTGGGCACAGGATTGATGGCAGCCTCGCCGATTTTCTGTTTCAATCCGGCTTTCGTCACCCGGCCCACACCTTCTCCTCCGTCCAGGATGATTCCCGGACCGGATGTCCTGCGCACACTGGCATATATGTAAAGGCCGTCAGTAGTGTCCGGATCATCTCCTGCATCCTTTATGACAGCGCAGGACACCTCATCCTTCCCGTATTTTATGTCTTTTAGCTCCAAACACAAAGGGATTCCCTTAGGAGTCATGAGAGATACCGATTCAAGCTTCTCACCTCCCAAAAGCATACGGACCGCACCTTTACAGGCTGCCGCAGCACAGGATCCTGTGGTGTAGCCAAACCGCAGCTTCTTCTGCCCTCGTATGACATAATAATCTTCCAGACCGTTTTTATGGCTCATATCCTGGCCTCCTGTACCTTTCACACATCTCCCTGACGGCTTTTATACTACTTAAAAGCCCCAAACTTACCTTTGCCTGCAAGGAGAATAAGATTCTTTACTGGCAAATAAAAAAGAAGCCTTGCTGTGACAACAAAGCTCCCTGTAAACTACCCGGAATTTCCCGGTTGCCGCAGGTTATTCCTCTCTAAAAAAGCATCCAGTATCTGGCTGTGACAGTAACGGACTTGCGCAGGACTTCCACCCGCTTCCTGAAAATGCTTTTTTCATTCTTATTCCGCTATTTATTATATAATCTTACATGATAAAAGTCAATTCTCAGTTATTGCTCACGCTGGTAATCCCAAGGCAAAAGTGTTACAATACCCTGGAAATACAGACTCAAAAAGGAGGCGTACCTGATGCCCACTCCCCAATCACCCACCTTGAAAGAAATCCGTTCCCACGGCACCCAGTCCTTCCCCTGTGCCATCTACCAGACACGTGCCCTGGGGAAAGGCACTATGGTGAAGCATCACTGGCATGAAGAGGTGGAAATCCTCTATTTTTACGGCGGTGATTTTCAGCTGAAAATAAATATGGACCAATATAATATCTCTTCCCAATGCCTGTACTTCATCAATCCGGGGGAACTGCACAGCATCATCTGCGAAAAAACCGGAAGCTCCGGGGAGGATGCCATTGTATTCAGCCCGAAAATTTTAAGCTCTGACAGCTATGACGCCACACAAATGCAGCTGCTGCTTCCCATTTTGGGCGGTAAGCTTAACTTTCCCCGGTGTATTCTTCCTGACCATCCGGCATTTGAACAAATCCGCAGCTCCTTTGCAGATGTGATACAGTCCTTTGGCAGGCAATTCCACGAAGTCAGCCCCCTTGCAGACGGCACTGTCACAGATGATCTCACAAGTCAATTGTATATCAAGTCCTCCCTGCTGCGGATTCTGGCTTTACTCTCTGAGCATCAGCTTTTCACACTCACGGAGCCCAACTACGACAAACGGGTGGAAGGAATCAAAACAGCACTGACCTATATCCAGGAAAATTACAGAGAAAAAATATACATCCGGGATCTGGCTGTGCTGCTGAATATGAATGAACAATATTTCTGCCGCTTTTTCAAAAAGACCATCGGCCGCTCACCTATGGACTATGTGAATGAGTACAGGATCCGGCAGGCGGTGCGGCTTCTGGAGGAAACCGATATGCCTGTCATGGATATCTGCCTGGAAAGCGGATTCAATAATTTCGGCAATTTTCTCCGGGAATTCCGAAAATGGAAGGACACCACGCCCCTGAAATACCGGAAAGAAAAGTCATAATAACGTAGTTTTTAATCAAAGAAACGTAAGACATCTGCTATGCTGTGCGCATATAATGAAACCACATTGAGGTTATGAGCAGGTGATAACTGCAGGAAAACATGATAGTCGATCGTTCCGCGCTTACGCGCTCCAACGATGGCTACAGTAAAATATACCAGGAGGTTTCTAACATGACTAAAAAATGGTGGCACGATAAAGTAGCATATCAGATTTATCCCAAAAGCTTCTATGATTCCAACGGCGACGGTATCGGCGATATCCCGGGCATTATCAGCAAGCTGGACTATCTGAAGGATTTAGGCGTTGATATTCTCTGGCTTTCCCCTTGCTTCCGTTCTCCTATGGCAGACCAGGGCTATGACATATCCGATTATTATGATATTGATCCACGCTTCGGCACCATCCAGGATATGGAAGAATTAATTGAAAAAGCAAAAAAGCGTAATATGTACATTCTCATGGACCTGGTGGTGAACCACTGCTCAGACGAGCACGAATGGTTTCAGAAGGCCTGCCAGGATCCTGACGGCAAATACGGCAATTTCTTCTATCTCAGAGATAAAAAGGAAGGGGAACTGCCTACCAACTGGCGTTCTTATTTCGGCGGTCCTGTGTGGGAGGACCTTCCGGGAACGGACAAGCAGTACCTCCATGTATTCCACAAAAAGCAGCCGGATTTAAACTGGGAAAACCCTGAAGTGAGGGAAGAAGTTTATAAAAACATTAACTGGTGGCTGGACAAAGGTCTGGGCGGATTCCGCATCGACGCCATCATCAATATAAAAAAAGCCCTTCCTTTCCACGATTACGAGCCTGACCGCGAGGATGGATTATGCAGCATCTCAAAAATGCTGGAGGAGGCCAGGGGCATCGGAGAATTCCTGGGCGAAATGCGGGACCGTACCTTTAAGAAATATGATGCTTTCAGCGTAGGCGAAGTCTTTAATGAGAAAAAAGAGGAAATTCCTGATTTCATCGGAGAAAACGGATATTTTTCCAGTATGTTTGACTTTAATGAAACCATCTGCGGTGCCAGCGATAAAGGCTGGTATGACTGTAAACCGGTGACACCGGACGAATACAAGAAAGCCTGCTTCGAGACACAGCGGAAGGTAGGGGACGTAGGTTTTGTTTCCAATATTATAGAAAACCATGATGAACCACGAGGCGTAAGCCGGTATCTTCCTGAAGACGGCTGCTGCGATGCCGGTAAAAAAATGCTGGCAGGACTTAATTTCATGCTCCGCGGCCTCCCCTTCATCTATCAGGGGCAAGAGCTTGGCATGGAAAACTGCCCTTTCACTTCCATTGAAGAGGTGGATGATATCTCCACTTTGGATGAATACCAGGTTGCCCTGAATGCAGGTTTCACCCCCCAGGACGCCCTGAAGCTGGTTTCCAGGTACAGCCGTGACAATGCCAGAACCCCCATGCAGTGGAGTCAGGAAGAAAACGCAGGGTTTACCACCGGAAAACCGTGGCTGAAGGTGAATCCCAACTACTCAATTATCAATGCTGCCAGCCAGGAGAATGACCCTGACTCGGTGAGAAGCTTCTACAAGAAGCTCATTGCCCTGCGCAAAAATCCTCAGTACAGGGAAACTATCGTGTACGGTTCTCTGGAACCAGTCTGGGAGGACCGCCACAATCTGATGTCCTACTGGCGCAAAGGTGACAAAACCCTCCTGGTAATAGGAAACTATCAGAAGGATACACAAAGTGTAACACTTCCCTCTGAATGCAAAAACGTACTGCTTAACAACTACGGCGATATCGCCTGGGAGGGGCTTACGGTCAGCCTGTACGGATATCAGTTACTGATTCTTGAACTGTAAGTAAACAGGACTACAGCTTAATAAATCCGAATACAACAGAGCAGGGCAGATTAAAAGTAATGGTTCAGTCCATAAACTATTTTAATCCTCCCTGCTCTGCTTGATATATATTTTATATCGCAAGCATTTCATCCACAATACCCATGGTGGATTTCCTGTGGGAAACCAACACAATTGTTCTATGTCCTTTTTCTTTATCCAATGCCTGGAGGATAATACCCTCATTCAGACTGTCAATATTACTTGTGGGTTCATCCAATAGCAGGATCCTGCTGTCATGCAGAAATGCCCTCGCAATGCCTATACGCTGCTTCTCCCCGCCGGACACTGATTCGCCCAGCTCAGCCAGCTTCGTGTCATATCCATGAGGCAGAGAAAGGATAAAATCGTGTACAGAAGCTTTCTTCGCAGCCTCTATCACTTCTTCACGTGTGGCATCTTCCTTTGCCACCTTCAGATTGTTTTCTATGGTATCATGGAACAAGAAGGTCTCCTGGGTCACATATGCTATATTCTCCCGGAGGGTATCTGTATTGATATCATTTACACAGTCAGATCCAAAGGAAATACATCCTTCATCTGTTTCATAAAACCGCATTATAAGCTTCAAAAGAGTAGACTTCCCGCAGCCGCTTTTCCCCAGTATGCCATGTATTTTATTTTTGACAAAAACAGCGCTGAAATTCTCCAAGGCAGGCATCCGGGTATAAGAAAAGGATACCTTATCACAATGGATATCCCCTTGGCAGCCGGACACTCCGTCGGTCACATCCTCCACCACGGGAATCTCCTCCAGGATATCCAGAACGCGGTTACCGCTGGCCAGTGTCTGATGAAGGTTGTTGGAAAGAGCAGAAAGGGCTGCCGTAGGGCCGAATGAGCTCATCATGGCAATTACTGAAAGCACACACTCATATCCTTCCAGCTGTCCTTTCACGCAAAGCCATCCACCCAAAAGCCCCATAATCACACCTGATGATAAAATAACACCGTCTGTTACAGACTTTTGAATGTTTTCTCTGTTCTTTAGGATACGGTTTGTGTCTTCCATACCGGATGTGCGGTTCTGCATTTCTTTCAGCCGTACATCTTTTTGCCCATACTGGAGAATCTCCTCCAGACCGTACAGATTGTCCAGTACATTTGTATTAAGCTCACCAAAACAATCCCTGTATCTCTGTCCGTCCTCTCCTCCTCTTTTGCCGTTTACGAAAGGGATCACTGCGCCTGCCAGCGAATAATAACAAGCCGCCGCCAGAGCCAACGCCGGATGAAACTTCCACAGAAAGAAAACCATAAACAAAGAAGTGATCACTCCGATAGCCACAGGAGATATGCTATGGGCATAAAATACCTCAAGAAGCTCAATATCGCTTGTTATAATAGAAATCAGATTTCCCCTGTCACTGCCGTCCAGCTTGGCCGGCGCCAGTCTGCGAAGGGCAGCGAACACCTTATGCCGGATACGGGCCAGAAGTTTAAAGGCAATATAATGGTTGCATGCCTGCTCCGCATACCGCAGAAGGCCGCGTGCAACGGCACATACGGCAAGAAACCCGAAAATCACTCCCAGACTCATCCCCTCATACAGTCCCATTACCTGCAATAGTCCCCAGCCTCCCAAAACCGTGATAAACGTTGCCATCAGATTTCCCGCACAGCCCATTATAACTGCGAGCAGCATAAGCCCCAGCAACGGCTTTATCATCCCCAAAAGACCAGCCATAACGCTCAAACCGCTGCGCCTCTTATGCCCTCTTTCCATATCTGCCATGCTCATGCCGCAGTATGCTGCATTTATGTCGCACTTTGCATCATTCATGCCACATCCTCCTTCCTATATCTTTCCAATTCATTCTGGGCCTGGTACAGACTTGCATAATACTCTCCGGACCGGAGTAAATCTTCATGTGTACCCTCTTCACAGATTCTGCCTTCCTTCATGACATATATCCTGTCTGCCTTCTTCACATTGGCAAGACGATGGGAAATTAGGATGACTGTTTTCGTCACAGCCAATTCCCTGATCACTTTCATTATCTTATTCTCACTTTCCGCATCAATATTGGAAGTGGCCTCATCAAAAATATAAATATCACTGTCATGCAGAATTGCCCTGGCCAGTACCAGACGCTGCTTCTGTCCGCCTGAGAGATTAGACGCCTTCTCAGAAATAACCATGGTAAGGCCGCCCTTCTCCATGATCGTATGGTATAAATCTACCCTTCGGAGAGCATCCTTCATCTCATCGGCAGAAGCTGATGGATTCCCCATTCGCAGATTTTCCTCCACAGTACCTTTGAACAGATAACTGTCATGCCTGACTCTTGTAATTTTGTCATAGAGGGCCTCTTCAGAAATCCTCTTCACATCCACGCCTCCTATTTTGACTTTACCTTCATAATTCCTGTGATTGCCCATAATCAGGGACGCTATGGTACTCTTTCCGCAGCCGGACACACCTACCAGCGCCGCAAACTGACGTTCCGGTATCTCCAATGTGATTGCCTGCAGCACCTGCCTTTCGGGGGCATAGCTGAAATTCACATTTTCCAGGGATATACAGCCGGAACCGACCTGGGTAACCGTCCCTTTTTCCGGTACCGGCGCATCCAGCAGACGGAAAATCTTGTCTGCAGCCGCATTCCCATTCATTGCTATATGAAAAAAAGAACCCAGAAGACGCAGCGGCAAAAAGAATTCCGCTGAAATCATAATCATAAAAAAGCACTCCGCCATACTGATCCTGCCGTCTCTTAATTCCAGAATGCTGAGTACAATCCCAAGAGCAGCTCCTCCATAAGCCACTATATCCATTACACTGATAGAATTAAGCTGCATGATCAGCACACGCATTGTGATTTTGCGGAAACGCTCGGCCTCCTCGTCCATTTTTCGGGCATAGCGCTCATCAGCCTGATAGATTTTCAATGTAGTAAGTCCCTGAAGGTTCTCCAGAAAAGAATCTCCCAGCTCCGTATAGGTCCCCCAGTATTTTGCCAGCAGTTTCTTAGCAAACTTCTGCACTGCCACGATCGATACGGGAATCAGAGGCACACACAGCAGAAGAACGGACGCAACTTTGAGGCTCATGCTCCCCACAATAACAAAAAGGCTTACAGGTGCCAAAAGGCTATAGAAAAATTGAGGAATATATTTCCCAAAATAGATTTCCAGCTGATCCACACCTTCAGTGCTTACCTGCACAGCTTCAGAAGTGGCCACCGTGTCCCGGTAAGAAGCTCCAAGTTCCATCAGTTTCTGATAGATCAATTCCCTCAAACGTGTTTTCACACTGGTTGACGCTTTAAACGACAGTCTGCTGTTCATCCCCGTCACAGTCCAGCGCACCAGCAAGGCTGCCAGAAAAGCCGCCAGCAAGGCTGCCGTGTCATTCCCTGTAAGCGTTCCCTGGATCACTCCTCCTATATATCCTGCCAGTACAAACATCAGTGCTGCGTTGGCCAACAATGCTATCCACTGTGTTAGCACCATCCCTGCCACATATTTCCTGTTATCCTTAAATTCCTTCAATAAACGCTTGTGGAACATTACCTTTCCCCTTTCTTCTGTCTTTTCTTCTCAATCTGCTCCCTGTCCATCTCTTCTTAATCCTCCATCAGCACCTTTTCTCCTGCCTCATCCGGAAGGGTACGAATCCTGAAAATAAAATAATAGAAGTGAAAAACCGCCACAACCACAATGATCACCTTGGCAAAGGAGGGCGAAAAAACAATACCCACAGTGAAAATCACACCCAAAGTGATAAGCATATTCCGCTTTTCCTTCTTTCCCATTGCCTTATTCTTTACAGCCTTGTCAATATATTTGCGATAAAGAACTGTCCCCATAAACCATTTATGGAAACGCATGGAACCCTTTGCAAAAAGAGCGGCTGCCAGAAGCAAAAAAGGCGTGGACGGCAATATGGGCAGTACCGCCCCCACTGCCCCGATTCCAAAACAAAGGAAACCTAGTATGACACATATGATATTTACTGCTTTTTTCATTCTTTCTTCCCCCACTTCCCAGGCACTATCTTCCTGTATTAAAGTTAGTTTCTTCTAATTTTACTTGAGTTAGTTTACACTAATTTCCATATATTTGTCAACTATAAAATTCTCTCGTATGTCCATAACTTAACTTTCCCGGCATATGAAAACAAGCGTTGTACCGCTTACACGGTACAACGCTTGTTTTCATATTACTACTCTGAATCAGCTTCCTGATCTCCCATATACGAATCCAGCATATCCATAATCTTCTTATACCTGGTGTCTTCCCGAAGAAACTTCATGGATTCATCCTGCTCTATACTTTTTTTCAGCATAAAAGCCATATTTGACCAGCCCTGGATCTTTGATTTCTCTATGTGGCAAAAAAGGTCTGAGTTGAAAATCCCATTTATCCCCTTCATTCCTTCTACCATTTCGGCAAGCTTGTCCAGACATTTTTCTGCGTCCTTCTCAATTGCTGCCACATCGAACTCCGGCAAGGCTCTATGGTACGCTCCCATATCAAACTGTTCTGCCAGAGTCACTCTTAACTTTGTGAACTTCTCCACTTTTTCTTTCTCGCCGTCCTCCTGATACATATTACAAAGTGAACTCAGATAAAGGCCTGCTTCCGTGTAGGAGCTGTAAAGAAGTTCCTCATACAGCCTGTAGGCTTCCTCCCGCTTCCCCTGTCTCCGGCTCAGCACTGCCTGCAGGACCTTCGGACTTTGCATACCGCTGTTGATAAGCTTCGGCATACGGGAAAGATATTCCTGGGCCTTCTCATAATCCTCTGTGTTCAGATAATGGTAAAACAGAAACAGCAAAGCCTGCTGCACCAGCACTGGTTCGCTGCTGTCCAGCACCTGTGCATAAAGCCCTATAATGTCTTCATCATATTTTCGGGGATTTTCCACGCCAAGAATCCCCCTGTAAGTATCAAGAATCTGGGCCAGCTGCAGGATCAGGCTGTCATTTCCCGGATATTTCTTCACTGCAGCCATTGCTTCCAGATAAACCTGTTGGTAATCAGTAGTCTTAAACTTGTCAAAAATACCTGCAATGATCTGCTGTTCCTCAGCAGGAGTGAGATTTCCCTCATAAGACAAAAGCTCATCCGTGGAAATTCCCAGAAGCCTGGCAATTGGTGCAACCAGCATAATATCCGGGTAAGATACCCCGTTCTCCCACTTGTTTACCGCCGGTGTGCTCACGCCCAGCCTGCGGGCCATCTCCTCCTGTGTGAGCTGCTTTTCCCTGCGGAATTTGCGGATCGTATCACCTATGGTCATTTTCATTCCTCCAATCACTAACCATTTCCCTTTTACAGCTTAAGGATAGCAGATTCCTTAATAATGCACAATTGAACAGCTTTCACAGTGTCTGGAATGTTTTTTAACCATTGGTTAACCGATTCTTATGTACAACTTCACACCACTTTATGTCCGAGCCATTTTCTGCTGTGGAACCTGAGGCTGAACACGATACCTCTCACAGTCCAGTCCGTAAACATGCCGATCCATACTCCCATAGGGCCGAATCCCATCACACGGATCAGAAATACACAGAGACAGAACCGGAACACCCACATAGTGATGCAGGAAGTGATCATGGAAAATTTCACATCCCCTGCCGCACGCATTCCATAGGCAGGAATAAAGGCGAACATCCAGACTACAGGTTTGACCACAGTGATCCATGCTGTCATATGGAAACACATTCTGGCACTCTCTGCCTCCATGCCCCCTATCAGCGTCACCGGTCTGGTAAGAGCAAACACAATGAGACATCCACCTAATAATATAAACTCCGCCACCACACAAAGCTTCTTAATGTAATACACAGCCTCATCCTTACGTCCGGCGCCCAATGCTTCTCCCACTACTGTCATCAGTCCGATTCCCACACCGATGGCTGCAGTACCGCTTAGAGCCTCCAGGATATTTGTCATAGCCTGTGCCGCGATAGCCACAGTTCCCAAGGTGGATACGGTAGACTGAATTGCCAGCTTACCAAGCTGGAACATGCTGTTCTCCACCCCTGAAGGTATGCCGAGAGCCAGCACTCGTTTGATCATCTTCCACTCAGGCCGTATTTTCAGGTAGTCACGGACTACAATAGGCTGGCGGTCCCTTCGCAGCTGCCAAAGCACCACAACCGCACAAAAAATCCTGGACACAAGGGTGGCAATGGCAGCACCTGCCACTCCCATGTGAAACACCCAGATAAGTATAGCGTTTCCAATGATATTCATAATATTCGAAATAATAGAAATGGCCATAGGCCCCTTTGTATTTTCCTGTGCCCGGAAAATAGAAGCCCCTGCATCATACAGCGCTATAAAAGGAAAGGACAGAGCTGTATAGAAAAAATACGTTCTGGATGCCTTCATAACACTTGCCTCTACCTGACCGAATATCAGGCACAGAAGAGGATTCTGGAAGATCATGCACACTGCTGTCACTCCAACCGAAATGGCCGTGATGATAAAAAGAACCTGCCTGGCAGACCTGTTAGCATGTCCATAACTTCTCTGCCCCATATACTGGGCACAGATGATCGCCCCTCCTGCCGCCAAGGCAGAAAACGCCTGGATCACCAGAACATTGATGGAATCCACAAGAGATACTGCCGAGATAGCCGATGAACCCACATTGCTGACCATCACGGTATCCACAGTTCCCATCAAGGCATTCAGAAGCTGTTCCAGTATGACAGGTATCAATAAATTCCTAAGCATTTTATTGGTAAAAAGATGTTGTTGTCCCATAATCTCCCCCATTCTGTACCACTTTACCGTCTTTAGACATTATACGCCCATTGTACGAAAATTCCAGTGTTTCTTCTAAATTCTTGCATTTTACCTTTCAGTTTGATACTCTTAATAAAAATCCATGGTGACAGTTCAGACAGGTCCCAACTGTCACCCATCAATGAAAGACGGAGTTAAGCCAATGGAAAGAATCCTTAATTATTTTATAACAGATGAAAATGAAAATATGGAGATTTTGAAATTTCTCCGGGGCAAGGGATTTTCCCGCCATATTCTTTCTTCCATGAAATCAGATCCCCAGGCAATCCTATTAAACGGACAGAAGGCCTATGGGCGTACTTTGTTAAAAACAGGGGACACGCTGCGCATACGGATAAAGGAAGAAGCCTCCTCAGAAAATATTGTCCCAACGAAAATGGACCTGAATATCCTATATGAGGATGAAGACCTCCTGATCCTCAATAAGCCGGCTGACACTCCTGTCCATCCATCCCAGGGAAATTATGAGAATACGTTGGCTAACGGTGCTGCCTATTATTTTGCCTCTAAGGGAGAAAGCTTTGTTTACCGCTGTATCAACCGTCTGGACCGGGATACCACAGGCGCACTCATACTGGCAAAAAACGCTCTAAGTGCAGCACTTCTTTCCCAGCAGATGCTGAACAGGGAAATCCGCCGTACTTATCTGGCGCTGGCGGAAGGCATCATACCGGAGAAAGGCACGATCTCCGCTCCTATCGCCAGGGTGGAGGGTTCTGCCATTGAAAGAGAGGTGAATTTCACAAAAGGAGAGCCAGCCGTCACACATTTCCAACGGCTGGCTGTAAACCAGAATCTCTCTTTAGTTGAACTTCATCTTGATACAGGCAGGACTCATCAGATCCGGGTACACATGAAACATCTGGGCCATCCTCTTCCCGGGGATTACCTTTATCATCCTGTGTACCACAGAATTTCAAGGCAGCCTCTCCATTCTTATCAATTGGAGTTCACCCACCCTATGACAGGCGCGCATATGTGCTTTACCGCCCCGGTTCCGGAAGACTTCTGCACAGCTTTCCAGGGGGATTGATCTCTATTCGTCATCCTGTCCCGGTGCTTCCAGTGCTTCACGGGCAAGTTCTTCCTCATCAGGAATGCCTTCCGTGTTATCCAGATCAAGCACATTCAGCAGTTCCCTGGCTTTGTCCTCATTCTCCGGCGCCACATAAATGTCTGTGCCGAAAATGGACCCTCCCGCATATACGCGCATGTAGCCTCCGCTTGCACGGTCCTGGGCAAGACAGGGTATCTTATTCTCCTCAAGGATACTCCTCACAAGTCCAAGCTGATAGTTGCTGTCCACAGTGATCAGTAATACAGGTTCATTTTTATCCTTATCCTTTTTGCTGCCAAACATAGGTGACACCATCCTTTCTGCCGGTGCTTTCTGCACCCTTTCTCTTATCAGTATATGCCTATTTGTTCTTCTCGTAAATAACCAGAAGCCCTTTCAGTAGAAGGTCCTCGTCCAGGGTCACTTTCTTTTTGCAGTGAGGCACTATCTTCTTGGCAAGTCCTCCTGTGGCGATCACGGTAGCTTCCTTCCCCAATTCCTCCTCGATCCGCTCAATTATGCCGTCAATGGCAGCGGCGTTGCTGTAGAGGATACCGCTTTTCATACAGTCAATGGTATTCTTCCCTATGATTTTCTTCGGGGCATCTATGCTGATCCCGCTGAGCTGGGAAGCCCGGGCGGTAAGGGCGTCCAGCGATACCCCTACTCCGGGAAGGATCATACCTCCCACATAGTGCTTTTTGTCATCCACAACAGACACCGTTGTGGCTGTTCCCATATCAAAGATGATCAAAGGCACAGGATACTCCGCAATTCCGGCCACAGCATCTGCCACCAGATCCGCCCCCAGCTGTCCGGGATGATCCATCATGATATTCAGTCCTGTCTTCACACCAGGCCCTAAAACCATCACTTCTTTTTTCAGTATTTTCTCTGCCGCCAGTTTCGCCACGTTGGTGATCTGAGGCACAACAGAAGAGATGATACAGCCTTCGATATCTCCTTTCTTAATGTGGTAGATATCAAGTACCGTCTTCAGGTCAATGGCATATTCCAGTTCTGTCTTTGTCTTGACAGTAGAAAGCCGCTCTATAAAATAAGTCTTATCCTTGTCAATACATCCCACCACAATATTGGTATTACCGATATCAATTGCTAAAATCATATCCTTCTGCTCACTTCCGTATATTTTATTATAAAAGCCCCGGACTGCGGCTGTGCAGATGGGCAAGCCTGCTTGCACAGATGTACAGACATTGGACGGGCTGACCCATATGAGCAAGCAGGCCGACAGGCCGGAGTGCGAATATGGGTGGCGATTGCGGGAGCGCATTAGCGCGGAGCAATCGGCTTTTATGATTTTTGATGTCTGCGTCAGCAGACATTTCCGCTACCCGGCTCTGACTGAGAATTCCTGATATCCATAAATAAAATCATTCCCCTCAGAACCCAAGCTTACTTCTGACATTCTTATTCAGCAGAACCTTTCCGATGAGAACTGTGAGGATTCCTGCCACAATAGCTTCCGGAACGCCGTTCATCCCGATAATGGATAAAATAAATCCATAAACCGCATTTGAAGCCACCCCGTTTGCGGACGCATAGGCGTCACGGAAAAACAGGAAGATCAGATTCATCACCAACAAGGTATTGGTCAAAGCACCTGCCACACCTGCCAAAGCAAGTCCCGGCACTGAAACCTTATCTGTTTTACTTAGTTTTTTTACAAAACGATACACAAAAAACGGCACTACACCAACTAAAATCCTGGGTACAAAGCAGATGATCACGCTTCCAATCCCTCCGCTGTACTCGCCCAAGGAGTAAAAAGGTGTAAACACAAAGGATGTTACCGTTGGATTCATAGTATTGTTAATAAAGCTTGTCAGTCCGAAGGCAAGACCTAACAGTGCCCCTTTCTTCGGTCCTAACAGTAATGCCCCGATAATGACCGGGATGTGTATGATAGTTGCTCTTGTGAATCCCAGAGGGATATAGCCAAGAAACGGGGTGAATGCCATCAGGAAAATCAAGGCCATAAAAAGTGCCACCTGGGTCATTCCCTTAGTTTTAGAAATGGTTGCCGGAGTCTTTGAAGCTGCGGCTGCTGCTGATACGTTGCTCATAATTCTTCCTCCTTGTTATCGTTCCTTACACGGATACAATACGGTGCTGGACTGACGGGCAGTATATTTTTTTTCCCGCCTCCTTTGGTCAACGGGTTGCTTGCTCCTTACTGTCCATGACAGAAAGGATTTTATCCAGGATTTTGTTGGCTGCATCCTCCTTGCTCATAAGCGGGAGTGAAACTTCCTCATCCTGTGTAATCAGGGTCAGCACATTGGTATCACCCTGGAATCCGGCGCCTTCTACCTTCAGGTTGTTGGCTGCCACCATATCCAGATTCTTCTTCTCCAATTTGGCCCTGGAATTACCGATCATATTCTGGGTTTCCATTGAAAACCCGCATAAAAACTGTCCCGGACGCTTATGCTCTCCTAAAAATTTCAGGATATCGTCTGTCCGCTCCAGTTCTATTGACATTTGTCCTTCACTTTTCTTCACTTTCTCATCGCTCACCTGCCTGGGACGGTAATCTGCAACAGCAGCAGCCTTGATGATAATATCCATCTCATCCGCCGCTTCAGTGACAGCTTCATACATCTCCCTGGCACTTACCACAGGCACAGTCTTCACAAATAGAGGTGCAGGTATGGATGTTGGTCCGGTCACCAGAGTCACATCCGCCCCGCGAAGCATTGCCATTCCAGCAAGGGCATAACCCATTTTTCCGGAAGAATGGTTGGTGATATAGCGCACCGGGTCAATGGCTTCCTGGGTAGGCCCCGCAGTGACAAGCAGTTTCTTCCCTGCCATATCCTTTGGTAATGCAATTTCCTTTCGGATATAGGCCAGCAAGGTTTCCGGCTCAGGCATCTTTCCGGCGCCCGTGTCTCCGCAGGCAAGGTAACCCCAGACCGGAGCGATCACTTCATAACCATAATGCTCCAGAACTTTCAGGTTATCCTGGACCACCTGATTTTCAAACATATTTGTATTCATAGCAGGTGCTATGATTTTTTTGCATTTACAGGCCATCACGGTGGTAGTCAGCATATCGTCTGCAAGACCATGGGCAAGCTTGCCGATGACATTGGCACTGGCGGGGGCTATCATCACCACATCCGCCTTCTTCGCAAGAGCCACATGTTCCACCTGAAACTGAAAATTCCTGTCAAAGGTGTCCACCAGACATTTATTTCCCGTGAGAGATTCGAAGGTGATGGGATTGATAAAATTCGTGGCATTCCTGGTCATCAGCACGTGAACGTCTGCATGCTGCTTCTTTAATGCGCTTGCAAGACTGGCTGTTTTATACGCAGCAATACTTCCGGTAACACCCAGCAGAACAGTTTTTCCTTCCAGCATCCCAGTTCTCCTTCCAATTATATATTCTTTGATCCCGACATCATTATCATACGTAAAAGTTCAGGCTTGCCTGAATCGTTACTATTATAAAGCATTTCTGTATGGTAATGCAATGAATTTTTCATCTGTTTATATTTTTGTACACGTTATGGTTATTCTGCTCTTTGTCCAGCAGCTTATTCTTGTACATTTCTTTATCCGCTGCTATAAAGGCTAAGTCAGCCCCCTGTCCATTTTCTTGACACAGTCCGAAAGAGGCAGAAATATCCACCTTGACTTTATGCGACTGCTCTTTTAGGCTCTGCTTACATTCGCGGATAAACTGTTCCGCCTGAGACTGCTCCATCTCATCAGAGATAATGCAAAATTCATCCCCTCCTATCCGGTAGACTGCCGCAGACTCCGGAAACAGGCTCCGAAGGGTTTGACCGGTACAGATAATGGCCTCATCTCCCATCCGGTGTCCATGTGTATCATTTATCCTTTTGAGACAATTTAAATCTGCCAGAATGATCAGAGGATGCCGCTCATTTCCCTCCCTGCGGTAGCTTTCCATTCTCTTTTCAAAGGCATTTCTGTTGGGAAGATCCGTGAGCAGGTCCGTAAAGGCCAGATGCTGCATCATGTCTTTTTTCATACTGTTTTCACGGTCATTGACAATGTTGCTTATTGCCGAGAACATAAGTACCAGCACAAAAAGAGCCAGACCTATCTGTGAGAATTTCACGGAATTGGACATGGGATTTCCCACATAAAATCTTACAATATCCACGCACCCGAATACGGCAAACACGATACATGCCCAATAAAGCTGTAACTCCCCTTGTTTTTCTTTGCGGATATGAGCCCGGATAAATTCCCACAGAATCACCCCAAAGGTAAGAACAATAATAATGTGTGAGCCTGTGATGGTCTCAATGTAGTCAGCGGTTCTTGTAAACTGGAGGATCTGTACGATCACAAAGTTAGCCAGAGACAGAACATACAAAAGATCCATAAATTTGTTATTTTTAAAAGCCTGGTATGTCTGCACAAACCGGATTGCTGTAATGGGAACCAAAGCAAATAAGATAAATATCGTGTTTGACACCAGCGGTGAATTTCCCAGAAACAACTGATAGCCGCCTGATTCCAGCATAAGCCACAGCCCTGTGATCATGGAAAATATGCTGATAGCCCTCAATTGTATCATAATTCCCGGCCATTTATAGAACAGACTGGCAATCAAAAGAAACAGACTTACAATGATAATGGAAAAATCAATGAGAAGCCCAGGGGCGCATTGTTTAAAAATCAAATAGACAAGTGCATTTTTTGTGCCTCCGTATACAGTGTTAAGAGTTCCTGAATAGTTATCGTAGTACCCCGTCTGCTGGATTGTAAGTACTTTCCCCTGCCAATTTTCGGGAAGGCGGATGATCAGATACCCTGCATAGGGCGCATTCCCGAAAGGTGTTTCGTTTTCATAGCCGAATTCACCGATCAGACTGTCATCCAGATACACTCGCATGTAATTATGAAGCGCTTTCACCATAATGGAATTCACAGAAATATCCTGTTCTTCCAACCTGGTGGAAAACAACACTGTTTCTCCGGCGCTGGCCTCCACTTTGGCAGGAAGGTGAACCGTCTGGGATTTTCCACGGCTCACGGCCGTCCATTCTCCGTCCATAACCGCCACACTTTCACTGTCGAAGCCTGCACCCGGCGAAACCACATCCACCGAAAGCCACAGTATTATACAAACAGCCGCCAGCAGCATAACCCAGGCCGCTGCTTTTTTATATTTATCCAATCTTTCTGTCTCCTTTGCCCTCGATCACATCTTCTCTCTATTCTGTCCGGCAGCCGCTTTTTACATATGCTAATGCACTGGGCTGCCGGCAGGTTATGAGAATACGAAGCTCTTATATGTACATTTTATCATAAAAGTTTTCGGCATAAAACTAAAAGCAGTATTTCAGACATAAGTTTTTCTGAAATACTTTTCTCTCCATCATTCTGCCCCTCCTTTTGCTGTGATATTTACGCCACATAAATGAAGCTATAATACAAAAAGGGTATTGCCTTTTTTAATGCCGTTTCCTATACTATACAGAGCACAGCCCGCAGTCCTGAGGGCAGAAAAGGAGTTTACTATGGAAAATTATCAGATCACCCAGTGGTGCGGCATGTTTATCCGCCGACAGGTCAGAGAAGGGGACCTGTGCATAGACGCAACTATGGGAAATGGAAACGATACCCTGCTGCTTTCAAAACTCTGCGGGGAAAAAGGAAGAGTTCTTGCCTTTGACATTCAGGAAACAGCCCTGATAAATACAAGAGAACGGCTGCAAAAAGCCAATGCCCCGGAAAATTATACTCTGCTCCTTGATTCCCATCACCGCATGGAACAGTACGCAGACATGGAAACAGTAAGCTGTATTGTATTTAACCTGGGCTATCTTCCCGGCGGCGACCATTCTATGGCTACAAAAGGCGAAACCAGCATACCTGCCATGGAGCAGGCTTTAAAGCTTCTGAAAAAAGGCGGCCTTCTCTCACTTTGTATCTACAGCGGAGGGGATTCCGGCTTTACGGAACGGGATTCCGTTCTGGCCTGGCTTAAAGCTCTGGACTCCAGGAAATACCTGGTTATCAAAAGTGACTATTACAATCGCCCGAATAACCCGCCTGTACCGGTACTGGTCATAAAACTCTGAAAACGGCAGAAAAAAGCAGACGTCCTGCTCCCCAAATAACGGTGCAGGACGTCTGCTTATATTTTTCAGTCGTAACTGTTCAACGTTTTCGCACGGACTGTGCAGTAAATGCACAGTCCTGTACTAAACAGTTATTATCAGTCAATAATTTTTACTTTTTCAATGACAGGCTGCTGATCAGCAGAGATGGAGCCGTTCTGATCTGTAGGCTTGGCATCCTTACAAATCTGGTCAATGATATCCAGTCCCTCTGTCACATGGCCGAAGGCTGCATAATCTCCATCAAGATAAGTGCTGTCGGCCTGCACGATAAAGAACTGGGAGCTGGCACTGTCATAGTCAGTGGCCCGTGCCATGGAAATAACTCCCCGTGCATGGGAAATATCATTATCCACGCCGTTGTTGCTGAACTCACCTTTAATGTTCTCCTCTGAGCCTCCTTTTCCATCACCTTGCGGGTCTCCGCCCTGTATCATAAAGCCGTCTATGATACGGTGGAAGGTCAGGCCGTCATAGAAATTCTCCTGGGCCAGCTTCACAAAATTAGTCACTGTGATAGGCGCGGTATCTGCATCAAGCTCCACATCGATGGTACCGTAATCCTTTATTATGATTTCTGCATGGTGTGTGCCTGACAATGGCTTAGTTGTGTCCAGGACTGCGGTCTGGGAATCATCCTCTTCTGCATCCGTTCCGTCTTTTGTGCTGTCTCCGTCTGCCTCGCCGGTTCCATCCTCAGCACTGTCAGCTTCTTCCTCTGCACCGTCTGTAAAACCGGCAGCCTCAGCTTCTTCCTCATCTGCAACTTCGCCGTCGTCTTCACCTGCCTGAGTTCCTGTCTGGCCTTTGTCCTCAGTATCCTGGGCATTGTCGGTTGTCTCTGTCTTTTCCTTTGTATCAGTGCCGCCGCATCCTGCTAAAAGCCCTGCTGTAAGAGCTGCCGCACAAAACATCATTAAAAATTTACGTTTCATTCTTATCTGCCTCCCAAATCTTTGGTAATCTTCATTATACAGGAACACTTAAAAAATACAATTCTTTTCACAGAAAGTTCAAATTCTGTTAGGGAAGCCAACCTTTCTCTGTACCTTGCGAAGAGTTTTTGTTGCATAATAATTTGCTTTTTCCCCATTATTCTTGATAATGGAATCAATATATGCTTTATCCTTGGTAAGCCTTGCATATTCATCCTGAAGCGGTTTCAGTACGCTGATAACAGCCTCTCCCACTGCAGGCTTAAACTCACCGTAGCCTTTTCCTTCAAATTCCTTCACTGTCTCAGCCGGAGTCTTACCTGTGCAGGCACTGTAAATATCAATGAGGTTCTTGATTCCCGGCTGCTCGTCCCGGTAACAGATATTTGCTTCAGAGTCAGTAACAGCACGCTTACATTTACGCATAATAGTGTCCGGGTCATCCATGAGATAAATACTTCCGTTGGGATTTTCATCGGATTTTGACATTTTCTTTGTAGGCTCCTGAAGGCTCATGATCTTGGCCCCTACTTTTCCGATGTAGGCATCAGGAATGGTGAATACATCTCCGTAAATATTATTGAATCGCTCTGCCACATCCCTTGTAAGCTCAAGATGCTGCATCTGATCCACTCCCACAGGTACAACATCTGCCTGATACAGTAAAATATCGGCTGCCATGAGAACAGGATATGTGAAAAGTCCTGCATTGATGTTGTCTGCATGTTTGGCTGATTTATCCTTAAACTGTGTCATCCGGCTTAGCTCGCCCATATAAGTATAGCAATTGAGGATCCAAGCCAGTTCCGCATGGCCTGATACGTGTGACTGGTAATAAATGCAGTTTTTCTCAGGGTCAAGACCTGCTGCGATATATAAAGTCAGAAGACTGCGGGCACGCTTACGAAGAGTTGCCGGATCCTGGCGCACTGTGATAGAATGCATATCCACCACACTGTAAAAGCATTCGTACTCATCACTTAGTGTGACCCAGTTTTTTAAAGCCCCCAAATAATTTCCCAAAGTCAGGTTTCCGGTAGCCTGCATACCGCTGAATAATACTTTTTTTCCATCTATCATTGTTTTTTCCTCCAATATTACCATCTAAACTAGACATCAGTTTATCATTCTATTAGAATAAAGTCAATTGCTTACACGCTTGCCACACAGTCTTTTCTCTGATAAAATAAAGTTGCTGTTCACTTCGTGCCCAGCCGCCGCTTCGCGGTGTACAGAGATCATGCCGGTGAACAGCAACAAAATAAATTCATTATTTAAAAGTGAGGTGCAACCATGGATAAAATCACAAGCTTTACCATAGACCATATCAAACTTCAGCCAGGAGTATACGTTTCCCGTAAGGACAAAATCGGAGATGGCGTCATCACCACCTTTGATATCCGCATGACATCCCCCAATGAGGAGCCTGTCATGAACAATGCAGAGCTTCATACGATGGAGCATCTGGCCGCAACCTTTCTCAGAAACCACAAGGAATACGGATCAAAGACGCTTTACTGGGGACCTATGGGCTGCCGTACAGGCAATTATCTCCTGCTGAACGGCGATTTCCAGTCCAGTGATATTGTGCCGCTTATGATCGAAACCTTCGAGTTTATCAGAGACTTTGAAGGAGAGGTGCCGGGTGCCTCTGCCAAGGACTGCGGCAATTATCTTGACATGAACCTGGGAATGGCTAAATATCTGGCAAAAAAATATCTGGACGAGGTTTTGTATGATATTACCCCTGACCGTCTTGTGTATCCCGAATAAGCGGAAAGGACGAATGCGGTTCTTCAAATGAATTTAACATTAATATGAAATGGACTAAGGGACACTTCCTGTGAGGAAGTGTCCCTTAGTCCTGTCTTTACATTCTTATCATTTATTCAGCTTATTCACCGTTTCCGCCGTCTGCTGTGCCTTCCGGCGCAGTTGCCGACACAAAGTCACCGCTTGCAAAGCATGTCTGACCGTTATAATCCACACGAATCCATCCATTCTCACATACACCGGTACTTGTGAGCTGTGTTCCTGCGGAAACAGAATCTACAAGTTCTGCTTCTGCCGTACAGTCGGCCCGAAGATTCAGATCAGCAACAGCGTAATAAGTCCCGTCTTTCTTCTCAACATTCACTCCGCTGGGGCTCTGCTCCATAACAGGTGCAGGTGTTGGCGTAGCTGCCGGTGCTGCGGGAGTCGGGGTAACTTCCGGAGTGGGCGTCGGTTCCGGAGTGGGGGTGGCCTCCACTATGGTGACAACTGCTTCACCAGCTCCTTCAAATCCGCATCCGGGAATACAAAGTACCAATCCCAACAGCAAGATAAACAATGTGGATTTTTTCATGATATTCTCCTCCTTGGTTCTATATATCAGCTTAAGATTTTTTCTTTGTCTAAGATTTGTCTTAGTTATAGGATAAATATACATGATTATTATCAATTATGCAAGTTTTTTGCCCTTTTTCTTATGTCAGAAGCGGAAATCTCTGCTTCCTTCTTCAATTGCCTTTAAATTTTTAACACAGATTTCTCTTGTCTTATCCCGTCCCACATTGGCAAGTTCCCTCTGGATAACCTCAAGCCCTTTTTTCTTTGTCTCCGGGGAAGCATAGTCCTCCAGGTATTCTTTCAGCGTCATCAATGCATTGGGGTGACAGCAGTTGGCGATCTGCCCTGTCTTCACCAGCGACATGAAACGGTCTCCTGTACGTCCTTCCCTGTAGCAGGCAGTACAGAAACTTGGAATATAACCAAGATCAAGAAGCCAGTTAACCACCTGGTCCAGTGTTCTTCTGTCGCTCACATCAAACTGCGCAGAATTTTCTTCCTCTGCTTCCTCCTCCACATATCCTCCTACAGATGTGCGGGAACCGCCGCTTATCTGGGAAATGCCCAGGTCAAGAACCTTTTCCCTGCATTTCATGGATTCTCTCGTAGATATGATCATACCGGTATAAGGCACTGCAATACGGATCACTGCCACAATCTTCTGGAAAACATCATCCGGGACAGCATTGGAAAAATCAGCAGTGTCAATGTCGTCTGCCGGACAGACACGGGGAACACTGATGGTATGAGGGCCTACACCAAATCTGGCCTCCAGATGTTCTGCGTGCATGAGGATCCCCACAAAATCATAACGGAAGGTTTCCAGCCCGAAGAGCACGCCGCAGCCCACATCGTCAATGCCTGCCTCCATAGCTCTGTCCATGGCTTCTGTGTGATACGCATAGTCACTCTTGGGCCCTGTGGGATGAAGCGCTTCATAGCTTTCCTTATTGTAGGTTTCCTGGAAAAGGATGTAGGTTCCGATCCCGGCTTCCTTTAGCTTCCTGTAGTTCTCCACTGTGGTGGCTGCTATGTTTACATTCACACGGCGGATCGCCCCGTTTTTATGTTTAATACTGTAAATGGTCTTGATACTCTCAAGCACATATTCAATAGGATTGTTTTTGGGGTCTTCCCCTGTTTCAAGGGCAAGGCGCTTATGCCCCATATCCTGAAGAGCGATAACCTCCTGGCGGATTTCCTCCTGGGTCAGTTTTTTCCTGCGGATATGTTTGTTTTTGGCATGGTAAGGACAATAGACACAGCCGTTGATACAGTAATTAGAAAGATACAAAGGCGCAAACATAACAATACGGTTTCCGTAAAATCTCTGCTTGATCTCCTTGGCAACCTTAAACATTTTCTCCATTAATTCCGGGTCATCACATTCCAGAAGCAGCGCTGCCTCTCTGTGACTTAATCCCTTGCAGTCTCTCGCCCTCTCAATAAGACTCTCAACCAATTCCTTGTTATCCTTGTTTTTCTTTGCATACTCAAGGGTATCCAGGATTTCCTGATTATCTATAAATTCTGTAGCTTTTGTTGAATTAACATCATACATGATTTTTTCCTCTCTTTCTTATCCCTTGTAATCGCCCCGGCCTGTCACCACATGACAGCCGATGCTATCCATCCGCACTTTCAGATTGGCAAGTCCTTCCGCCGCCTCTTCCCCGGTACAGATTTTATCATTATAAAGCAGGTATTTCTTTCTCACCGATACAGGTGACAAATTTGGCATAACCACATTGGCTCCTGCCAATATCCCCAGTTCCCGTCCTCTGGGATGGATGGTGCCAAGTGCCGTGGTTGCCGGAAGCAGCGCACGGGGAAGCATCAAACGCAGGATACTCAGGTAAAACAACGTATCGGAAAGTGTTCCGTTCTTTTCCTTTCCAAAGGGTGTATCCTTGTGGGCGATAAAGGGTCCGATCCCCACCATCTCCGGGTTCAGTTCCTTCAGGAACAAAAAGTCCTTTACAAGGCTCTCCGTGGTCTGGTACGGTGACCCTACCATGAATCCCGCCCCAGTCTGGAATCCCAGCTTTTTAAGATTTCTGAGACATTCCTTCCTGTACCCTGAAGACAAGGCAGGGGGATGGAGTGTGGCATAGTGTTCTTCGTCAGCAGTCTCGTGACGAAGCAGGTATCTGTCTGCTCCCGCATTCCGGTACGCCTGGTACGTAGAAAAATCCTTTTCTCCAATAGAAAGGGTAACGGCACAATCCGGATACTGCTCTTTCACAGATCTTATGATATCTGTCATCCTGTCCTCTGTAAAATAACCGTCCTCCCCGCCCTGGAGGACAAAAGTACGGAACCCCAGTTCATAGCCTGCCCTGCAGCAGTCCAGGATATCTTCTTTATCCAGACGATAGCGCTGGGCCTTTGTGTTGCTTTTTCTGATCCCGCAGTAATAACAGTCATTTTTACAATAGTTGGTAAACTCAATGAGCCCTCTGATATAAATGTCATTGCCGAAATTTTTCTTTCTTACTTTACAGGCCAGCTCTTTGGCATATGTATCTGTCTCCTCTGTCCGGCTTGTAAACAGTCGGCAAAATTCCCGGCTGTCCAGGGACTGTGTCTCATAAAGTTTGTCAATCAATGCTTTCATAGGCTTTTCTCCGGCAGCCTGGAATAAACTGTCTTGCTTGAGACACCTTGAAGCATTCCAAGTTTCCCTGAAAGGGCGCTGATTTTCTCCTGAGGCGCATCCAGTATTACACTGATAACGGAAATCTCCTTAGGCTTGTATGGTACCCCCATCCTTCCTACAATAAATTCTCCGTATTGATGGAGAATCTGATTCAGTTCTTCGCTTTTAGAACGGTCTTCCACAATAATGGCTATCACGGCTATTCTTGTCGGCATATACTGTCTTCCTTTCTGGTAATTTTCTGTACGCAAAAACGGCGCCCTGTGACGGACGCCGATTCACGCAAAAAGGAAACCACGGCTCTATGCCGTAATCTTCCACCTTCTCTGTACGATTCTGACTGTCCATCCTCCGCAGGTATGACCCTTTAAAGTCCGGTACTTATTAAGTCAATGCGGATACACACGACCCGCCTGGCTGTTTGCTCATTACCTCACAGCTGCTCATGCAGCCTGAGACTAGGATTATCATATCATTTCTTTCAGAGAAGAACAACCTTTGTTTCTTTAATATCACACTTTTATCTATTTCTCACAATAATTATATGACATTTTCAGTAATAACACACAATGCCTCACAGCCGTTCAAAGAACACATCTACTCTTCCGCCGCAGATCATCCCCAAATTTTTCTGGTCAGTGACAGACAGGTTATAATGCTGTACTTCCCCATGACTCACCTCCGCCGCATGTCTCATTGCCTCATATTCCACACTGCCGCCGCCTATGCTGCCGTAAGATCTGCCGTTGTCGGCAAGAAACATCTTGCTGCCTGTCCCCCTGGGGGAGGAACCGCTTTTTCTCACAATAGTCATCATCACGCCGCTGGTCCCGGCCTGAACAGCCTCCTGTACCTTTTCATCCGTAAAGGCTGCATAATGCTTGTTTTTCACCTGCACGATTTCAGCCATTATACTCACTGCAATTTCCTCAGGCATCTGCCCTCCGATAGGGAGACCGATGGGCGCATGTATGGTGTCCAGCTCAGCTTCCGTAAATCCTTCCTGCATCAGCTTTTCCCTTGTAAGCTTCACCTTAGTCTTACTTCCGATCATTCCCAGATAGATATAGGGCCTTCTCAAAATCTGCCTGGCACACAAGGAATCACCTGCATGTCCTCTGGTGAGGATCACATAATAAGCATTGTCATAAGCAGGAATTTTTTCTGACAGTTCATGGAATCCTCCCTGAATCCTCTCGTCAGCATCAGGAAAACGTTCTTCGGAGATAAATTCTTCCCTGTCATCCATCACAGACACATGGAACCCCAGCATCTTACCCATATGGGCTGCGGGGCAGGATACATGCCCTCCTCCCAGAAGAATGAGATGAGGATTCTTCAGATAAATTTCCACGAAAATTTCTGTGCCGTCAATGACAGTGATACCTGTCTCCTCTATAGCTGAAAGCTCTTTCTCCCAGGTACTCCAGAGAGGCCCAGGGTCCTTCCCTGTGAGGATACATTTCCCCTCCTGGACAATACATTTGCTTCCTGCGTATTTTCCGTTCAGTATCACTGCGGTTTTTACTTTTCCCTGCCGTTCCAGCATTTCATATATTTCACTGTACATATTACGCCTCCTGTGCTGTTTTTCTTACCGCTTCTGCCGCCCTGTCTATTTCTTCCTCTGTATTAAAATATGAGAAGCTGAACCGTACTGCCCCCTGTTCTCTTGTGCCCAAAGCTTCGTGCATCAGCGGTGCGCAATGTCCGCCTGCTCTGGTGCTGATCTCAAATTCATCCATAAGCACACTGCCTATCTCATAAGAATCATAATCCTTTATATTCAGTGTTACCACCGGAGCCCTTTCATAATCTGAAAAATCTCCATAGATCCTCACTCCCGGAATGTCCTTCACCTGCTTATGGAAACGTATCATCAATGACTGTTCTCTCAGCCTCACCTTGTCAATGCCCGTATCCTTCAGCCACTTCAACGCTGCCCCAAGTCCCGCAATTCCATGACCGTTGAGAGTACCTGCTTCCAAGGCCTCCGGCATTTGTACAGGATGTGTCCTGGAAAAGGTCTGGACACCGCTCCCCCCTGTTTTCAAGGGATTGAGAGAGATACCGGGCCTCACACATATCACTCCTGTTCCCTGAGGCCCCATAAGTCCCTTATGGCCTGAACAGCAAAGGATATCAATCCCATCCTTTTCCATAGAGACCGGAAAAACACCTGCCGTCTGAGATGCGTCTAAAATAAACAGAAGCCTGTGCGCTTTGGCAATCCTCCCGATTTCCCGGATATTGTTTAAATTCCCTGTAAGATTGGATGCGTGTGTACACACAATGGCTCTTGTATTCGCCTTCACCGCCCCTTCCATCTCTTCCGGGGAAATACAACCCTTCTCATCAGTCCTTAAAATGGTAAGCTCCATTCCCCCGTCCTCCAGAAGATACAGAGGACGCAGTACACTGTTGTGCTCCATGGCTGTGGTGATCACATGGATTTTCCCCTTTGCCTGAAAACTTCCCAAAATTGCCGTGTTCAGGGCCTCCGTTGCATTGGAAGTAAAAGCAACCTGCCGGGGACCCTCCGTCTCAAACAATTCCGCCAACATACATCTTGTGTCAAATATCACCCTGGATGCTTCCAGGGACTCCCGGCTGAATCCCCGGCCGCTGTTTCCCAAATGTTTTATTGCATGATAAACAGCCTCCGCCACACAGTCAGGCTTATGATAGCTGGTAGCTGCACTGTCCAAATAGATCATAATACGTCTCTCCTCTGGTATTTTACCACTTTAAATTGTTTAAGTTCACCGTGATAATTCAGTTATTACCCTGGTATGAATATACCAAATAAACTATTTTTTGTAAATAATAAATAAATATTGAGATTTTCTGATAGATATATTATAATAATTGCATAGTGCCGTCACGGGGTCTTGTTTCCCCTGCGGCCAACAAATAAGGAGAGGAGAAAAGAGATGGATTCTGCGCTTTATGCAAATTATCTGAACATCCTGAAGCATGAGCTGGTTCCGGCCCTGGGCTGTACTGAACCAATTGCCATCGCCTACGCCTCCGCCAAGGCCACAAAGGTGCTGGGAGAATTCCCTGATACCATTGAGATGAGCTGCAGCGGCAACATCATCAAGAATGTAAAAGGCGTAACCGTCCCTAACTCAGGCGGTTTAAAAGGGATTGACGTAGCTGCTGTTTTAGGCGCGGTAGGCGGAAACGCCGACAAGGCTCTGGAAGTTCTGGAGTCTATCACGCCGGAGCACATTGAGCGCACCAAGGAACTGGTGGACAAGGGCATGTGTTCATGCTCCCTTGTGGAGGGAGTGGCAAACCTTTATATTGTCGCAAAGGTGATCAAGGGCAGTCATTATGCAGAGGTCACGATCGTGAACCAGCACACCAACATCACAAAAATGGTTAAAGACGGGGAGGTTCTTCTTGACCAGCCTGTTGAAGCCGAATCAGAGGATGCAGGTGTTGACAAATCACAGCTCACGGTACGGGACATTCTGGATTTTGCCGATCATGTGAAAATGGAGGATATTGAGGAGGTCATCGGACGCCAGGTCCAGATGAATACTGCAATTTCCCAGGAAGGCCTGGACAATAACTACGGTGCCCAGATAGGGAAAACCCTGATGCACGTCTGGGGCAAAGGTATCACCACCCGGGCATGTGCCAGAGCTGCAGCCGGCAGTGATGCACGTATGGGCGGGTGCTCCATGCCTGTAGTCATCAACTCAGGAAGCGGCAACCAGGGGATGACCGTATCCCTTCCGGTGATCGCTTATGCGGAGGAATGGGAAGTATCCAGGGAGAAGATGTTCCGTTCTCTGGTCGTGAGCAATCTCATTGCCATCCATCAGAAATATTACATAGGCAGTCTTTCTGCTTACTGCGGGGCAGTCAGTGCAGCCTGCGGGGCAGGGGCCGGAATCACCTATATGTACGGAGGGAATTACCAGCAGGTATCCCTGACTATCATCAATACTTTAGGAAACGTGGGCGGTATTGTATGTGATGGAGCCAAACCATCCTGTGCAGCCAAGATCGCCTCTTCTGTGGACGCAGCCCTGATGGCTTTCCATCTCAGCATCCAGAACAAGAGCTTTCTTCCCGGTGAAGGAATCATCAAGGGTGATGTGGAAGAAACCATCAAGAGCATGGGTTACATCGGAAGAGTGGGAATGCGTGCCACCGACACGGAGATCCTTAACGTCATGATTGACCGTGTAAATGTAAATCAGGATTGTTAAGAATACTGCCGCGGCCAGAATAAATACTACTGACTGGCTATCCGGCATAAATTACATTAAGGTATGACCTTAGAAGGGGGATTTTTTTATGAAGAAAAACAGTTTTTTCAGCAGCCTTCCGTTTAAGCTTCTGGTAGGCGTAGTGCTTGGTATTGTCATCGGCCTTATTTTAAATGCCACTGACGGCTCCGGGCTCACAACAGGTATCCTGAACGTAGTGGTTACTCTGAAGTACATTTTGGGACAGCTGATCAACTTCTGTGTACCGTTGATCATCATCGGTTTCATCGCACCATCCATCACCAAACTTGGCAACAATGCCTCCCGTATGCTGGGTGTTGCCATCTGCATCGCTTACGCATCATCCTTAGGCGCTGCTCTGTTCTCCATGGCATCCGGCTATGCACTCATTCCGCATCTGTCTATCGTGACGGACGTAGAAGGGCTTAAGACTCTTCCTGATGTTGTGTTTGAGCTGGCGATCCCGCAGATCATGTCTGTTATGAGTGCTCTCGTATTCTCCGTCATGATCGGTCTTGCAGCAACATGGAATAAAGCGAAACTTATTACCGGAGTATTGGACGAATTCCAGAAGATCGTGCTCTCTCTGGTTTCCAAGATCATTATACCTATCCTTCCTATTTTCATCGGCTTTACATTCTGTGCCCTTGCTTATGAAGGATCTATCACCAAACAGCTTCCTGTATTTTTACAGGTTATCGTAATCGTATTGATCGGACATTTCCTGTGGATGACCCTGTTGTATGTGCTGGCGGGAACCTACTCCAAGGAAAATCCTATGGAAGTGGTAAAGCATTATGGACCGGCTTACATCACTGCAGTAGGAACCATGTCCTCCGCTGCCACCCTGGCAGTGGCTCTTCAGTGTGCAGACAAAGCGAAGCCTTTACGTAAAGATATGGTACAGTTCGGCATTCCGCTCTTTGCCAATATCCATCTTTGCGGCTCCGTATTGACAGAGGTATTCTTCTGTATGACAATCTCCAAGATCCTGTACGGCTCTGTTCCGTCTCTTGGAACCATGGTTCTCTTCTGTATACTCCTTGGCATTTTCGCCATCGGAGCACCTGGTGTTCCCGGAGGTACTGTTATGGCATCCCTTGGGATCATCACCGGTGTCCTGAAATTCGACGATGCCGGAACCGCACTGATGCTCACCATCTTCGCTCTGCAGGACAGCTTCGGCACAGCCTGCAACGTAACCGGCGACGGTGCGCTGACATTGATGCTTACAGGATATGCCAAGAAACACAATATTGCTGAGCAGAAGATCAGTATTGATTTATAAGATTACTTTGTGGCCCGCAGGATGCGGATATCACACAGGAGACAAAATCACCCGGCTGGATCATCCAGCCGGGTTTCCTTATATACCTGGAAAATACTCTGCCTTGTTCCCTTTTCCGGGAACTGTGTCACGGCTTGATAACTCTCCCCGCCCCTGCAAGTGTCTCCACGATCGTATACATATTTGTGACTTTTCCCACTGCCAGCTTATCCTTAAGCTTATAATAATCCAGACAGGTACCGCAGGTGAGAATCTCCACGCCCTGCTCTTCCAGACTTTTTAAGTCTTCCAGAGACTGAGAGCCTTCCACAGTCAGCCTGGCTCCTCCATTATAGAAGAGAATGGTCTCAGGCATCTGCTCAAGCTGAGTCACTGCATAGACAAAACCCTTCATGAGAAGACGGCCCAGTTCATCATTTCCTTCCCCCATCTTGTCAGAACCCACAGATACCACAAGGGGACCGCCGCTTTTTAGCCTTTCATCCTTCTCCGGCTCACATTTTATTTCTTGCCCGAAATCCGCCGGTGCCTTGTCTCCCGGACACATACGCACCAGGTACTCATTCTCCCCTGTCTTCTCAGACACAAAGCTGCAGCCCTTGCTGTTGGCCAGTCTGCTTAAATTACTCACTGCCGTTTCATTGTCCACCAACACTTTTACCGTATCCCCTGAAACAGCTTTTTCTAAAGTCTTCATTGCCATGACCACCGGCTGGGGGCAAGGTTTGCCTTTTGCATCAATAATATGTTCCATATTTCACCTCTGAATTTATGTAACTGTTCAGAACCATGAACAGTTACGAATTTATTTTCTGTACTGTCAGATCTGTTTCTTTCCTCTGGGAATATAGGTACCCAGCTTCTCCATGACCACCTTGCCATTTTCAACCGCCAGATTTCCCCGGAGGAAAACCTTGTCGATCCCTCCGTGAAGAGCAAATCCTTCGAACGGATTATTATCTGTGTTGTAGGCATGTGTCTTTGCAGAAATCACGTCCTCTTTATCAGGATCAAAGACTACGATATCAGCATCGCTCCCCTCCTGGATAATTCCCTTTCTGGGATATAAACCATAGAGCCTGGCAGCGTTTTCACTGAGCAGCCTGCACATCTGTTCCTTGGTGATCCTTCCCTCCCGGACACCGTAGGTATACAGTAAGGAACCTCTGGTCTGCACGCCCGGAAGCCCACCGGGAATCTTGGTAAAATCATCCTTGCCCATAGCCTTCTGCGCCAGTGTAAAGCTGCACTGGTCTGTGGCCACTGTCTGGATATCACCTCTAGCAAGGGCCTCCCACAGACAGTCCTGGTCCTCTTTTTTGCGGATAGGCGGTGCGCATACAAATTTAGCCCCTTCAAAATCAGGCCTGGAATACACGCTGTCCTCAAGAAGAAGATATTGAGGACAAGTTTCTGCATAAACCTTCTGTCCTTTCTCACGGGCCTCCATGATCTCCTCATATGCTTTTTTGTTTGTAAGATGGACTACCATCACCGGAGCACCTGCCTCCCCGGCAATGACAAGAAGACGGTGGACAGCCTCTGCCTCCATGGTATCCGGCCTCACCAGGGGATGATTTTCCGGTCCCATTCTTCCTTCTGCCTTGGCTTCGGCGATAAGAGCGTCAATAACCCCGGCATTCTCACAGTGTACCCCGGCAAAACAACCATATTCGTTAAGCTTCTTAATAATTTTATACAAGTCACAGTCATCCACGATCATTGCCGGATAAGTCATATAAAGCTTGAAGCTGGTGATCCCCTCACGGATCATATCCTGGATTTCTCTTTCTGTGTCCTCATTCCACTCCACAATGGACATGTGGAAAGAATAATCGCAGGAACATTTGCCGTCTGCTTTTTTATGCCACTTTTCCAGGCCTTCCTTTAAAGTGTGGCCGCCCTTATCCTGAGAGGCAAAATCTACTACCATAGTCGTGCCTCCTGCCAATGCCGCCCGTGTCCCTGTCTCAAAATCATCGGCAGTCACCGTACCTGCCACCTCAAGGTCAAAATGGGTATGTCCGTCAATAAATCCGGGAAAAAGGAGCTTACCGGACACATCGATCACCTGTGCATCCTCTGACACGATCCCGCATCCCACCTTGACAATCTTCTCCCCGTCAATAAGAACATCCATTTTTTCCGACTGATCCCCCGACACAACTGTACCGTTCTTTAACAAATATTTCATATACCCTTCTCCTCTCTTTCCCATGACAAATACTTCTTTGTATGGGAATAACCTGCGAACATCTTTCAGGCAGCCTTTGTCTGTCCGGAGTAACAATTCTGACAGACCTGCACTTTTACTGTCTGGATTCTTCACTTTCATAACTAGATGTCGAGGTCAGAAGGGAGCCGGGGCGGGTGCTGTCCTCTCCAGACAGACTTG
>JAUNHC010000006.1 GCA_030524175.1 Eubacteriales bacterium | reverse complement strand
TACGGTTCTTAGAGGGGAAAGCGGTAGTAATACCGCCGACCCACTCGATTATTATTACAGCCATTAAGGATGATACCATTTAATGGTAAAACGGGCATGTCCTGCAGGAGAATTCTCTGCACGGATCTGTCCGTTTTGTGCTTCTATTATTGATCTGGCAAGGGCAAGTCCTATCCCGGCGCTGTCCTTTGCCGCTTTTTCTCCCCGGTAAAAACGTTCGAACAGATGGGACAGGTCCTTTTTGGGGATACCTGTACCGCCGTCCTCTGCAGTTACCAGGACATAAAGGGGATTAGTTTCATAGAAAACATTGATCTCACCGTTTTCCGGTGTGTGCTCCACACAATTTTTCAATATATTTAATATCGCTTCAGCGCTCCACTGCATATCTGTCTGAATCCATATTTCTTCTTCAGATTTACGCCGGATATTAAGTCTGATATTTTTCTGTCTCATTAATTCATGGAGAGGTTCTGCTGACATATGGATCAATTCTTCCATATCAATGGTATCCTGCCGGAATTCCAATGTATGGGAATCCAGTCTGGCTAATGTCAGAAGAGAACTTACCAGTGCTTTCAGGCGTTCCACCTGGGCTTTCAGCCTGTCCAGATATTCCTGCTGGTCAGTTTGAGCAGGTCCCAGCAGTTCTGCCATCAATGACATAGATGTAAGCGGTGTCTTCAGCTGATGGGCAATATCCGCAATTCTTTCTGTCAGGATTTCATGGTCCTTTACCGCTTCTTCTTTTGTGCAGGCCAATTCAAAGACAGTCTTATATATTTCATCCTCTAAATAAGAAAATTCATCTTCTTTTCTGGATAAGATCTTTGCCTGGCCATGTCCTGCTGCTTTCAGATATTCCGTCAGCTCTCCGATCCTGACCCGTTGGTATTGATTTTGTCTCAGTCTTAGGAAAAAACAAATGATTCCTGCTCCTTGGAAAAGGGAGATACATATTCCCATTGTATAGGGAAGATGAGCCGGCAGACTGCTTAATCTGCCATACCCGTAGGACTCCAGATACTGTTCCGCGTCCTGTCTGTTATCAGAAAATCTGTCTGCCGCTGTGTCTTGTCTGGTGTTATTTTTCATGATCACGGCAGATTTCAGCGCTTGGGGAAGAGATTTGTCCTCCAGGGCTGATTCTGTCAGACGTACAGTAAGATCATATTGCTGTATGCTGAAAAAAACAGCAGAAAAAAGCCCGGCAGCCAACCCGGGTATCAGCCAGAATATGCAGGAAATGATAAAATACTTCAGCCCTTTTTTCCTCATATCTTTTCCTCCATCCGGTATCCGATACCGCGGATCGTCACGATATGTTCCGTGTCCAGCAGCTTTTTCCTCAGCCGTTTTACTGTGACGGTGAGAGTATTGTCATTGACAAAATTTCCATCCGCATCCCACAATTTCTCAAGGATCAGATTCCTGGGCAGCGTCCGCCCCTTATTCTCCAGCATCACAGAAAGGAGACGGTATTCCAGGGCAGTCAGATCCACATCCTGTCCGTCCAGGGATACCTGCATTTTCTTCTTATCCATACGGATATTTCCGCAGGTGATGACCTGGCTGTTATCCTTTTGTCCCCGGCGCAGCACTGCCGCGATCCGGGATTCCAGTACCGCGATATGAAAGGGCTTTGTAACATAATCATCCGCTCCCATGTCCAGCCCCTTTGTAATATCCCTTACGTCATCGCGCACAGTCAGGAAAATAATAGGTGTGTCCGCTCTGTCTTTCACCCATCGGCAGAAATCATATCCGTTGCCGTCCGGAAGATTAAGATCCAGAAGGACCATCTGAATTTCTTCAGAAAAAAGTTCTTTTCCCTGTGCTACAGACGCACAGCCTACACATTCATATCCCTTATTTTTTAAAGCGGAAATAATTCCGAAAGAAATGGTATCATCGTCCTCCACTACTAAAATCTTTGTCATAGGATCCTCCGGCCTGTAAAATTAAAGCGTTGTTTTACTCTGAAATCTCAGACAGATTCTTTTTTAATTCCAGCATTTTATCACGGAGCTCTGCGGCCTGTTCAAAATTCAAATCCGCAGCGACGGCACGCATCTGCTTCTCCACCTGTGAAATAAGCTTCGTCAGTTCCTTTTTGTTCATGGATTCCGGGTCTTTTTTCAGTTTGACTTCAGTTTCGGCAACTTTCTTGGATACAGCGATCAAATCCCGGACCGCCTTCTTGATGGTGGTAGGAGTGATTCCATGTTCCTTATTGTATGCCTCCTGAATCGCACGCCTTCTCTCTGTCTCACTGATCGCCTTGCGCATGGAGTCAGTCATATTATCCGCGTACATGATCACGTGGCCCTCGCTGTTTCGGGCAGCACGCCCTATGGTCTGGATGAGGGATATTTCTGAACGCAGAAATCCTTCTTTGTCTGCGTCAAGGATAGCCACAAGAGTAATTTCAGGAATATCCAGACCCTCTCTCAAAAGGTTGATACCCACAAGCACGTCAAATACATCCAGGCGCATGTCGCGGATAATTTCCGCTCGCTCCAGGGTGTCGATGTCTGAATGGAGATACCGTATACGGATTCCGATATCCCGCATATAATCAGTCAAATCTTCAGCCATCCGCTTCGTGAGAGTGGTGATCAGTATTTTATTCTTTTTCGCTATTTCTTTGTTCACTTCACCCACAAGATCATCAATCTGACCTTCCACAGGGCGAACCTCCACACGTGGATCAAGAAGGCCGGTAGGCCTGATGATCTGCTCTGCCCGCAGTAACTCATGGTTAAGCTCATACACGCCAGGAGTTGCTGACACGAAAAGAACCTGATCCAGCTTCTCTTCAAATTCCTGGAAATTAAGAGGCCGGTTGTCCTTAGCCGACGGAAGCCGGAAACCAAAGTCTACAAGTGTCTGTTTCCTGCTCTGGTCACCTGCAAACATTCCACCTACCTGAGGAATGGTTTTGTGGGACTCATCAATGATCAACAGGAAATCGTCCCCGAAATAATCCATCAGCGTATACGGCGGATGTCCTGGCTCCAGCCCGGAAAGGTGTCTGGAATAATTCTCGATCCCGGAGCAGAATCCGGTTTCTTTCATCATCTCTATATCAAAGTTTGTACGCTCAGAAATCCTCTGAGCTTCCAGAAGCTTATCCTCGCTTTTAAAATATTCAACCTGCTCCTTCAATTCTTCCTCAATGGCATCAGCAGCCTTTAAAATCTGCTCCATGGGAACAACATAATGGGAGGCCGGAAAAATCCCCACATGGGCATCCTCACACTTGATCTCGCCTGTCAGGATATCAATATCTGTGATCCTGTCAATCTCGTCACCGAAAAATTCCACACGTACAGCCCTGTCCGTATAGTTGGCAGGATAAATCTCCAGCACATCCCCCCGGACCCGGAAGGTGCCCCGGTGGAAATCCATCTCGTTTCTTGTATACTGGATATCTATGAGCTGACGGATAACCTCGTCTCTGTCCTTGGTCATGCCGGGGCGCAGAGAGATAACCATATCCTGGAAGTCCTTGGGAGAACCAAGTCCGTAAATGCAGGATACAGAAGATACAATGATGACATCCTTTCTCTCTGACAAAGCTGCTGTGGCCGAGAGGCGCAGCTTGTCGATTTCATCGTTAGTAGAAGCATCCTTGGCAATGTAAGTGTCTGTGGACGGTACATATGCTTCCGGCTGATAGTAATCGTAATAGGACACAAAATACTCAACAGCATTATTGGGAAAGAACTCTTTGAACTCCCCATAGAGCTGGGCTGCCAGTGTCTTGTTATGTGCTAAGATCAGGGTCGGTTTATTTAATTGCTGAATAACATTTGCCATTGTAAAGGTCTTACCGGATCCGGTAACTCCCAACAACGTCTCGCATTGGTTGCCTTCCTGAAACCCTTTCACGAGCTGTTCTATGGCCTGCGGCTGGTCGCCGGTGGGCTTGTATTCAGATACTAATTCAAAATGATCCAAAGCAAAAACCTCCTTTACATGGCTGATATCAACCTGGATTTTTATATAAATCAACTTAGATTGTGACATATTGGAACAGTTCTGGCAGACTTGTCTGAACTGTTACGGCATATTAACATAGTATAACACAACCAGGGGTAGATTAACACTTTTACATGGTTACTTAATGGTAATCACTCTACTGAAAATAAACAATAAAATTGGGAACGTATGTTCTATACCATATTACCAGAAATATAGACTAAATGCAACCAGGTAATCCGAAATACTATGGATACTGTATGGGGATGCCGGATATTTGTTTCAAAGTGAGGGGATGGGGTTAGCCTTTTGGGGGATTGGGGGAGGGTTGACTGGATATGGCTTGACCTACATTATCCACTTATTTAAGAAAAAAGATAAAGAAAAATAGTAACATCTTATGAAAATATAATCCTAAAATGAAAAATATTCAAATAGAAGTCATAAGATATGCAAGTACCACAAAGAATAATTAAGTGGTGAAAATCAAGAAATCCGGACCATCATTTGCCATGGAAGCGTAAACAAAAAAGCAGGGGGACACTGGAATGTCAAATGAAAACACAATATGCTTAATGAATGATTCATTTCCGCCGTTGATCGATGGAGTTGCCAATGCAGTGATGAATTATACAGCCTTTTATCAGAAGAATTTTGGACGTGCCTATGTAGCGGTCCCGTACCATCCGGATGCAGAGGATGAGAAATTCCCATTTCCGGTTATCCGCTATCGGAGCTTTGACACAACAGAGCTGTTGAGTTACCGGGCCGGATATCCTTTCTCCGTCAGCGCGATGAAGGATTTGAAAGAAGTAAACTGTGATCTGATCCACAGCCATTGCCCGTTTATGTCCACTGTTTTGGCACGGATCTTACGCAGACATGTGGATGTGCCCCTGGTATTTACTTACCATACAAAATTTGATGTGGATATTGCAAAAACTATCAAGTCCACAATCCTGCAGCGGCAGGCAGTGAACCTGATCCTAGATAATATTAATGCCTGTGATGAAGTCTGGACAGTCAGTGAGGGGGCAGGAGAAAATCTTCGTTCTCTTGGATATAAAGGTGATTATATTGTGATGCAGAACGGGGTTGATATCCCAAAAGGACGGGTAGCACAGGAAGAAATACGAAAAGCGGCAGAAGGGGCAGATTTACCGGAGGGTGTGCCTGTTTATCTCTTTGTGGGCCGTATGATGTGGTATAAAGGCCTGAAAATAGTATTTGACGGACTGCGCAGATTAAAAGAAGACCACAAACCATTTCGCCTGGTCATGATCGGAAAAGGAAAAGATAAAAAAGAAATGGAAGAATATGTGGAAGAAGCAGGGATTAAGGACCAATGCATCTTTACCGGGGCAATCTATGACAGGGATGTTCTTCGGGCATGGTACTGCAGGGCTGATTTATTTCTGTTTCCGTCCAGCTACGATACCAATGGCCTTGTGGTCCGTGAGGCGGCAGCCTGCGGGCTGGCAAGTGCACTTATTAAAGACAGCTGTGCTGCAGAAGGAATCATTGATGGTGTAAATGGGTTCCTATGTGAAGAAAATGCAGAAGGGATGTATTCTTTATTAAAAGGTACTCAGGAGCATCCGGAAGTGACAGGACAAGTAGGCCAGCGCGCCATGGATATGCTTTATTTATCCTGGGAGGACAGTGTGGCAAGAGCAGCACAGCGCTACGAGGTGGTCAAAGAGAAGTATGCCCGAAAAGAATTTGTCAGCCAGAAACGTTTCTCCGATGAAGTGATTTCTGTTACAGGTAATGCTATGGAAGGAATTGAGACATTGCGGAATCTGCAGCAGTCATCCCTGGAAAGTGTGGAGAATCTGAAAAACTTTCCAAAGGAAGGGATTGACACATTGAAACATCTTCAGAAATCATCCGTGGAGAAACTTGCGGTAATGAACGAGTGGCAGAAAATGCGACTGGAGAAGCTTGTGGATAATCTTAGGAAATAGGGTCAAAGCCAGCCTCAGAGGGGACTGGCTTTAATTCGGCAGTTTTTCGGGGACTTCATTCCTTTTTTCCTTGCATATTGATTATGAATGCAAATCTTTGTATAAACAGTAATATGTGCAGAGTAGATATAAATGTCTTGACAGGCTAGTGAACACTAGCTATAATGAAGAGAAAAGGCTAGTATTCACTAGCCTGATATTTAGGAAGGAGCTGCCCGTGAAAAAGTCTGAGTTAGAATTATATTTAAGTAATGGAGTAGAACAAATAGTAAAAGGAATTATGAAGGTAAGCCTGAAAAACCCCCGTATGAAATTTTTCATGGCGCAGTATTCCAGAGAAAGCGGGAAGACAGTGAAAAGACGCAACCAGTATGAGGGTGAGGGACTTCATATCCCCCCGTTTCTTATAGCAAGTATCACAACAGAATGCAATCTTCACTGCAAAGGATGTTATGCCCGGGCTAATCATAGCTGCTGTGATTCCCAAACAGGACAAAAAATGCTGGACAGGAGCCAATGGGGTGATATTTTTTCTCAGGCAGCAGAACTTGGGGTGGGTTTTATTTTGCTGGCAGGAGGCGAACCTTTTGTGAGGAAAGATGTTTTGGAGGAAGCCGGAAGACAGCGCCGTATCTTATTCCCGGTTTTCACCAATGGAACCTTGATCGATGAAGAATACATACAGTTTTTATTAAAGAACCCTAATGTGATTCCTGTTCTTAGTATGGAGGGCGGGGAGAAAGTCACTGACGGGCGCAGAGGTACTGGTACGTGGCGGATGCTTGTCCATACCATGGAACAGCTTTTAGATAAGGAGATCATTTATGGTGTGTCGGTCACAGTTACAAAAGAAAATGCAGAAGAAGTTTTTTCTGATGAATTTGCAAAGAAACTGGCAATGTCAGGGTGTAAAGCAGTCGTATATGTGGAATACGTGCCTGTAGTCCCTTCTGACAGGGATCTGGCACCTGATGAGAAAACCAGGGCTTTTATGGACAGGCGTCTTGCCGTGCTTCGGGAGACCAGGCAGGAACTGTTGTTTGTGGCATTTCCCGGAGATGAAAGAAAATCCGGAGGCTGTCTGGCAGCGGGGAGAGGTTTTTTTCATATTAATCCATGGGGAGGGGCGGAACCTTGTCCTTTTTCTCCATACTCAGATACCAGCCTGGTGAACACATCATTATGCGATGCTCTGCAATCACCGTTCTTCCGGCGGCTGAACAGTCAGGGGAATTTGGAAAAGGAGCATATTGGAGGCTGCGTTCTCTTTGAACAGGAGAAAAAAGTGAAGGAATTATTAGGAGGCTGATCATGACCAGGGATTGTGAGTTGACAACCAAAGAGAGAATCGTGGACGAAGCTTTGACCTTGTTTGCGGTTAAGGGATTTAACGGAACCAGTGTGAAAAATATTGCTGAGGCAGTGGGGATAAAGGACAGTTCCCTTTACAAGCATTTTAAAAGCAAGAAGGAAATTATGGACACCATTATCCGGCAGATGCGCAGCCGAATGGAAGATATGTCCAATGCCATGGGGCTGCCTGACGAACAGAACTACACTGCAGCAGCGAAAGCTTACGGAGATTTGGATTTAAAGGGGCTTATTACTCTGAGTAAAAAGGTACTCCAATTTTATTTAAATGACAGCTATGTATCACGGTTTTGGCGTCTAGCTACTATTGAGCAGTATCAGAACGAAGAAATATATCTGGTATACAGGAAGATTTTCATGGAAGAGAGCATAACTTATCAGACAATACTTTTCCGGGAAATGATTCGGGCAAACATATTTGTGGATGCCGACCCGGAAGTGATGGCTATGAATTTTTATACACCTATTTTTTTCCTCCTGTCCAAATATATGCAGCAGCCTGAGAAAGAAGAGGAAGCACTGAAGATACTGGAACGCCAGATAACCGAATTCAGCAGGATTTACCAGCGGAATGTGTGAATAAGAAAAAAATATTTGTTGTTTTTGCTGTTCCTTTTTTCTGTATTTTGTTGTAGAATAGTAAAATACTTACCATATTTTGTTAGGAATCAAATCAAGCCGATCCTTGTGCCGGATTGCGGTTGTACTTACATAGTAAGAGGAAGGCTTGATGGTAAAAATAGAAAATGATGAGAATTACTATTTAGAAGCATTTCATGCTTTGTGAAAAAGAGGATGACAATGAGGAAATATAGGAAGAGCAACAAAGGATTTACTTTAATCGAACTGGTTATTGTGGTGGCTGTTCTTGCAATACTGGTAGGCCTGCTTGCACCGAGTTATACGAAGTATGTGAAGAAATCTAAGGTGACTAAGTGTGAGGCGCAGAGGGCGGAGATTGAACGGGTGTATCAGATTGCTTGTATTGAGGATAGTATGTTAAATTCATGTACGTTGACTGAGGAGTTAGCAGTTAAAATAGGGGATCCGTTTGATTATTTAGAAAGATTAGGATTTTTAAAGGCAGCAGAGGCTGAATGTCCTGTGTATAATGAAGAATATAACCTTAGACTATCTACAAGTGGTAATCATGTAAAGCCTGTTGCAGTATGTCCTTGTATAGAAAATGTATATAGTTATGTAGAAATGGCAGAAAAAATTTGGGGAACTGGAGATTATGGTCAGGAGGGCGGATGGAATTTTGATCATAGAGGGATTATACAAAAATTTTATGAGGATAATGGAGGAAGTTTGCCTGAAGTATCTCAGCTTTTAAAAAGTGGAAGCAAATTTGAAACTAATACTTTATATTGGAGACCTTACGTTTTAAAAGATGGGAAAGTTATTTTATATGCATCAGCTACCAAGTATAGTGACACAGACAATGGGAAGTCCGCAGGTTGGAAAGCTGCTATGATATATAAAGATGGAAAAATTTATCAATGTGATGACATAGGGGCTTCAGATACTAAAAATCCTGGAACACAAATTAATGATTTATATCAATATTACGATAATGAATTTGAGAAGGTAATTACGGATAAGGGTTTTTCTCTTGTTTCATAAAAGCTTTGTAAGTTTTGAAAGCATGGAGGAGGGCTTTACGCCCTCCCCGCCACATATTCTTTAAACACCCGAGCCGGTGCCCCGCATATGGGGCACCGTTCTTTTTCGTCCGTCATAACAAATCCGCACACCGGACAAACGTAGATAGTGTCCCTCTCAAAATTGTCTAAATCTACTGCTTCTTTCAGCAGGTCTGCATGAATTTTTTCAGCGGCGGCTGCATCTCTGTAGGCCTGGCGTGACAGGGGTAAGTCCTGTTCTTTAGAATAATCCTGCATTATGGCATACAATTTTTCGTATTCAAAAACCTCATTGGCAATAAAGCTTTTCCCTGTCTCTGCGAAAGGCTGGGTCTTGTTTAAAATGGAAAAGAAGCTTCTGGCATGGCGGTACTCGGATTCCGCAAGCGCATAAAAAAGATTGGCAATCTTATCATAGCCTCTCTTTTCAGCCCGCTCTGCAAAAGTGAGATAATGTAGGTGCGCATATAATTCACCCTTCACTGTGTCCGCCAGCTTTTCTTTTGCAATGGAATCCTTGATTTCCCTGGTATAAGGCCTGTCCCCTAAATCTATGATCTCGTGTGACAGAGTCCCGGATTTGCATTGGAAGCGGACTATGTGGTAATCTATATCTGATGCTTTAATATCCTGGGACACATCTTCGATCATAGCGCCGCCTCCGCCAGTACAAATAAAGGGGATGCCGTCCACCAAATCTTCAAAACGGGAGTGTACATGTCCGCATACAAAGTATTTGATTTTGTCTTTATAAGGAAGATAAACCTTTCTCAGTTTCTCGTATTCCTCCTGGGAGACGCAGTTTTTTATAAAATTATTTGGTAAAGGAATGTGGAAAGAAATCACTACATTATTACAATCCTCCCGGGACAGGACCGCTCCTAACAATTCCAGGCCCTCCGGATCGAATCTGCGCATGGCATTGTCCAGGACAACAATAGTAAAATCAGGCCTTATCAGAGCATAATTCATCAGGCCGAAGCTGTCACAGTAGGCACCAGTATCATGATTACCTCTAAGGACATAGACATCTTTTTCTGATAAGGAGTTAGTGATATCGCAGATGGTGCGGTAGTGGCGGGCATCCCCGATAGGAACCAGGTCCCCTGCTATCAGGATAAAATCATCCCGGGATGCTTCTTCCAGAGCATTGGCATAAACCTGCATCATGGAGGTTCCAAGTCCTTCGCAGCCAGGGTCACCGATGACGGAAAAGGAAGTACATTGGGGTAGGAACTGAATGGACTGATCGATTTTTATGATTTTAGATTTTGTATTCATAGGTATCCTTTCTTTTAAATGGCTGATCAAGAGCATTACATGAGACTCTGCATGCAGGCATGCGCCGCCTCGCGGCTGCTGTCCGGGACTTTCATAGTAAAAAGCTCCAGCTAAAAGAGCATCATATTAACTTATACATCCTTCCGGTACAATACTCGGAGAACGGACATATATATTTTACTATATTTGAGGAAAAAAGAACAGAAGGAAATCCTCGGCGGACTGCAGTAGAAAACTTCATAGTGTCGTGTTAAAATATCCTTAACCACAAAGCGGATATGTAAGGGAGATAATTCTATGAAAAAATTTAGCGAAGAAGCTGAAAAAATAATGACAGAACGTTTTGGAAAAGATACTGTTATTGCATTAGCAACAGTAGAAAATGAGATACCTTATGTGAGATATGTAAATGCTTATTATGAGAATGGTGCATTTTATATTATTACATATGCACTTTCAAATAAAATGAAGCACATAGAGAACAATCCAAGTATTGCAATAGCTGGAGAATGGTTTACCGCACATGGAAAGGGTATAAATTTAGGCTATTTCAGAAAAGAAGATAATCAGGTGATAGCTGAGAAATTGAAGAAGGCCTTTGCAGAATGGATTGATAACGGACACAATAATTTCGATGATGAGAATACCGTAATTTTATGTGTGGAATTAGCAAGTGGAATGCTGCTTTCTCATGGAACAAGGTACGAGTTTTAAGGCGTAAATTCCGGCTTATCGCTACATTACCATATCAGGGGTTATCCCGTTCCTTATATCCTTTTACCAATATAGCGTTAATGATCAAAGTATAGAAACAGGAGGAAGATTCCATGGGGGAGACCATATTGATCGTAGATGACGAAAATGACATAGTAGATATGCTGAAAGACTATTTCCAATATAACGGTTATTGTGTCCTGACTGCAGGAGGGGGAGCAGAGGCAGTGGAGAAAGCAGGAAAAAGACCTGATTTAATTCTTTTGGATATTAACATGCCGGATCTGGACGGGCTTCAAGTGTGTGCCCAGATCAGGAATTTTGTCTCCTGTCCCATTCTGTTCCTCACGGCACGGATTGAGGACAGTGATAAGATCAAGGGCTTTGGAATGGGTGGGGATGATTATATTGTGAAGCCTTTTTCTCTGGAGGAACTGGGGGCAAGGGTAGCGGCTCATCTCAGGAGAGAACAAAGGCAGAAAACAGCCCATGAGGTGAAGTTCGGGCCTGATCTGGCGATCGATTATCTGGAGCGTTGTTTATATGTGAAAGGGAAGGCCGTAGCCTTGGCTAAGAAGGAGTTTGATATCATAGAACTTCTTTCCCAGCATGCAGGGCAGGTGTTTGATAAAGAACGTATTTATGAGCGTGTTTGGGGATATGACAGTGAAGGTGACAGTTCAGTGGTGGCAGAGCATATCCGGCGCATCCGTATGAAACTTGGCAAAGCAGGTTTGGATTCCTGTGTGGAAACTGTATGGGGAGTGGGCTATAAATGGGTAAAATAAAAGAAATCTTCAGGAAACAATCCATTAGGAAATCTTTTGTCATTCATCTGGTGGTGTGCCTTGCCGCGGCATTTTTACTGTCGCTGTTTTCTTCGGCTGCCTGTCAGTGGGGCATAAATAAGCTGGAAGAAAAGTATGAAGACAGGCGCGATAGCTACACAGGGCGGATCGTCACAGAGTCATCAGGCGAGGAATTAGGTTCTATGTATTATTATACAAAAGATATTGAAGATTTTTATACGGATGCAGATAAGCTTTTGGACAAAATACTTGATATTATGAGTTTTGTTGTTGTGCCGGTATGGTTTGTTATCTGCATTGCTGTTACCAGCGCCCAATTCTATAGAAGAAATCTGAAAAAACCTTTGGCAGTGCTGGATGCTGCTGCCTCAGAGATTGCCCGTCAGAATCTTGATTTTGAGGTATACTATGAAAAAAATGATGAGATGGGCCGTCTTTGTGATTCTTTTGAGAAGATGAGACTGGCACTGAGGGACAATAACCGGGAAATGTGGAGGCAGATGGAAGAAAGAAAACGCCTGAATGCTGCTTTTTCCCATGATCTGCGTACCCCTTTGACAGTCCTTAAGGGGCAGAGTGAAATGCTTGTGAAATACGTTCCTGAAGGGAAAATGACCCAGGAGAAAATCGTGGCCACGGCACAGACTATGAGGGCGCATATTTCCCGGCTGGAGGAGTATGTACAGACAATGAACCGTATACAGAAGCTTGAGGATTTGGAAGTCAGGGCCGCAAAGATTCCGGTAGGGGAGATAGTGTCCCATCTGAAAGAGAGCGCAGGAATCCTCTGCAGGGATAAGAAATTTATCCTTCACACAGCAGAGGAAAGGTCTTGTCTTATCCCTGTGGATCTGTCATTTGTGCTGCAGGTCTGTGAAAATCTTTTATCAAACGCTGTGCGTTATGCAAAGTCACAGGTTACAGTTAAGATTTCTGCTGAGAAAGAACTAAGGATTAAATTCTGTGACGACGGTGTTGGTTTTAGCAATAAGGAAATTAACGAAGTTGTAAGGCCCTTTTACCGGGGCGAACAGCGGTCTCAGAGGAAACAGCAGTCCCGGGACGGACAGCAGCCCCGGGAAGGTCAGAACCCCCGGGACGGACAGCAGCCCCGAGGCGGTCAGAACACCCGGGGCGAACAATCGCTGCAAGGAGGACATTTGGGGATGGGGTTGTATATCTGCAAAATCATCTGTGAAAAGCACAAGGGGAGGCTGTTGATTGAAAACAGTGATCAGGGGGCAGCGGTCACCGCAGTTTTCGGATTTTATGAAAAGTAGATAAAAAGTTGAAAAGTATATTATAAAATCTCCTTGTAAGATGACAAGGAGGTTTTTTCTATGGATGAAAGTATTATAATCAGGAAATTGAATCAGTATTATGGCAGAAAACAGGTACTGAGTAATGTGAATCTCACAGTGACCACAGGAATGTTCGGATTGTTAGGCCGAAACGGTGCAGGAAAGACTACGCTGATGAGGACAATGACCACCCTTCTTCCAATGAAGGAAGGAAGTATCACCATCTGTGGGATACCTGTGGACAATGCAAAAGAAATACGCAGGATCGTAGGTTACCTTCCCCAGGATTTTTCCGTTTATCCATCTATGCGTGTACATGAGGCGATGGATTATCTGGGGATACTCTCGGGAATGGATAAAAAGGAGAGAAAAGAGCGGGGAGAGTTTTTGCTGGAAAAGGTAAATCTGGCTGAGCACAGAGACAAGAAGGTTAAGGCCTTGTCAGGCGGAATGCGCAGGAGACTTGGAATAGCCCAGGCCCTTCTCAATGATCCCAGGGTGCTGATCGTAGATGAACCCACAGCGGGTCTGGATCCGGAGGAGCGTATACGCTTCAGAAATCTTTTGGGCACAGAAGCCAGGGAACGGATCGTGATACTTTCCACTCACATTGTAGGTGATATTGAAGCGGCCTGTGAAGATATTGCTGTCCTGAATGAAGGAAGAGTGATCTTCAACGGGAAAGTGCAGGAACTAATGGAAAATGCCCGGGGAAAAGTATATGAAGCCCAGGTGGACAGCGAGGAGCTTTTTAAGATAAAAGAAGAATTCACAGTTACAAGTACCCGGGTACAAGGAAATAAGACAGAGGTGAGGTTCTTGTCAGGGCAGGGAGTATCCTGGGCAGACAGTGCAGCTCCCAACATGGAGGATGCCTATATGGTTTGTCTCTGTGAGAATAATGGAAATCAAAAGGATAAAGTAATACCGGGACAGGGAGGTGGATGCTGATGCTGTTTCTCTCAGAAGTAAAAAAAGTTGTGTTTTCCGCAGTATTTGTGGTTTTCATGGCAGCTTTGATCATTATGCCTGTTTCCCAGGATGCCATGAATTTCAGCAGGGTGAAACTGGAAGAACCGGTACCGGGGCAAACATACGGCCAAAAGTATGAAGAGAATCCTGAGATGATCATGCCGGCTGCCTTGAACTCTCTTTACAGTGAGTTTTTATACAATAATTATGTGGCCTATCCTATAGGATATTATAAAATTGTAAAGCTTAATGAGGCTAAAAGAGAACAGATGGCAAAGATCATCAGCAGCCTTACCGATATTTCCCCGGAGGAACTGTTAAAAAGGGCTGAAGAGAAAAAGAGTGTGGAGGAGACTGTGTCCGAGGAAGCGGATTTTGCCGTGCACACGCCGATTTTGGAAGCAGTTTCTCTGAAAGCGGATATTACCTATGGAGCATTTGTGGAGGCGATGCAGAAGGCAGATAAGCTTATCGGCGGCGGGTCAAGCTATGAGGAAAAATCTTTGACTCGTTTCTGTCAGGCACCTGTCACTTATGAGGAAGCCATGGAGCAGTACCGGCTTACCAGGGAAGAGGACCGTTTTACAGCCGGATATGCCAGACTTTTTGCTGATTATATGATTGTGGGAGTGATGACACTCCTTCCGGTATTTTTGGCAGTTGCCTTATGTCTTAAGGATAAGAGAGCCAGGATGGAGGAACTGGTATTTGTGAGAAGGGCAGGGGCAGGCCGGATCGTGGCAGTACGTTATCTGGCAGTGGTTGCGGCGGTGATGATTCCTGAACTTATTCTTGCTTATATATCAAATGCTTCCGCCTGGGGACTGTATCCGGAAGAAGCCTTGGATTATCTGGCGCCGCTTAAATATGCGGTGATATGGATTCTGCCCTCTGTGATGACGTCCGTTTCCGTAGGGATGTTTTTTACAGAGCTTACAGGGACGTCTATTGCCATTGCCATCCAGGGTCTGTGGTGGTTCTTTGATTCCAACCAGGGGATCTGGGAGCGGGACGGATGTGCCTTGTTCCGGCTGATACCCCGTCATAATTCTCTTGAGAATACCCAGGGGTGGATAGATCACTTGGACAAATTCACTGCCAACAGAATACTTTTTACTGTCATGGCCTTGCTGCTGCTGGCGGGCACAGTGTGGATTTATAGTCAGAGAAGAAGGGGGAAGATAAATGGAATGCAGAAGATCACCAGGAATTTCCGTAAGCTTGGAAATCGCAAAAGCAAATCTCAGGCATAACTTTCCCGGACATTTTGCTATGGCAGTTGTGCTGATGGTGTTGACTCCGGTATTGTTCGGCACAACAGAGCTTAGAGAGCAGGCCTGTGCAGTGCCCCTTGAGATGTTTTTTTCTCTCATAGGCATTGTTCTCCTTACCCCTGTATTTACGCCGGAACAGAATCCCCAGATAGCAGAGACCGTGGCAGCGAAATACATCAGCTGCACTCATGTATATTTTATAAGAACAATTTATTCAATTCTTGCTATTTTAGGGCTGACTTGTATTTTCGTTGGATATTTAGGAAGCCAGGGATGTGAGATCACTGTGCGGCTTGTAATGGGAACAGTGGCAGACGGGATTTTCCTTGGTGCCCTGGGCTTTATATCCGGGGCTGTATCAGGAAATACAGCGGTTTCCTATATGGTACCTATGGTTTATTACGGCATTAATTATGCAGCAGGGAACAGGCTTGGCAGATTCTATTTGTTTTCCATGACACGAGGGGAGTATGGCGCAGCACCCTGGCTTCTGGGAAGCGGAATAATTTTACTTGCAGCGGGTATATTGATAAAGTGGAAAAAAGGCTGATGCATTTGCATCAGCCTTTTTGACGGCAGCTGCCTTGCAGCAGCATATACAATAGGTCTTTTAGTAAAAACATCAAAAATTCACACAAAAATTTTGTTAAGGATATTGACAAATGAAATCAACGGTGCTATCTTAAGACCATAGATGTTAGCACTCCACTGAAATGAGTGCTAACAGAACGAGAAGGAAAGGAGCTGACTGCATGGAAGAAGTATTGGATGAACGCAAGAAAAGGATACTGAAAGCGATCATCAAGACTTACATGGAGACCGGTGAGCCGGTAGGGTCCAGGACGATTTCAAAGTACACGGACTTGAATGTCAGTTCCGCTACTATCAGAAATGAGATGTCCGACCTTACGGATATGGGGTATATCATTCAGCCTCATACCTCGGCGGGGAGGATTCCTTCCGATAAAGGCTATCGCCTTTATGTAGATGAGATGATGCAGGAAAAGGAAGCAGAAATCGCAGAGATCCGGGACTTGATGATCGAGAAGACCGACAAGATGGAGAAGGTATTAAGGCAGGTAGCTAAGGTACTGGCCTCCAATACCAATTATGCGACAATGATATCTGTTCCGCAGTACAGCGGAAGCCGGCTGAAATTCATCCAGTTGTCCAGAATGAGCGAACTGCAGCTGGTAGCTGTGGTGGTTGCCGAAGGCAATGTGATCCGAAACCAGATCATTAATCTGGATGAGGAGATGGACGACCAGACGATCCTGAAATTAAATCTTCTTCTCAACACCAATCTGAACGGCCTTCCTATCCAGGACATTAACCTGGGGATGATAGCAAGGCTTAAGGAGCAGGCGGGAAACCACAGCAGTGTGGTGGCAACCGTTTTGGACGCAGTTGCTGCTACCATTCATGTGGATGAGGAAGATATGGAAATATATACATCAGGAGCAACTAACATTTTCAAGTACCCTGAGCTGGCGGATACCAGTAAGGCAAGCGGCTTGATCTCCACTTTTGAAGAGAAGAAACTTCTTGTGGATCTTGTCAAGGAGAGGATGGCAGATACTGAGAGTACCGGAATCCAGGTATATATCGGAGATGAGATGCCTATTCAGACTATGAAGGACTGCAGCGTGGTGACAGCAAGCTATGAGCTGGGGGATGGGATGCGAGGGACCATCGGAATCATCGGACCAAAGCGTATGGATTATGAGAATGTGGTTGACAGCTTAAAAGAATTAAAAGTCCAGCTAGACCAAGTATTAGAAAAGAAAACCTAGAAAGGCGGTAGAGAAAGCGTGTCAGAAGAAAATAAAAACACATCTGAAGTACAGGATGAGGAATGCAAGGATATTCCGGTGACAGAGCCGGATACGGAGAAGCCGGAGGCGGAAGGCGCTGAGGACCTGGATAGCCAGGCAGAAGGTCAGGAGGCCCCAGAGGGATCTGAAGAAGGTTCTGAAGCGGAGGAGCCCCAGGAAGAAGGGGAACAGCAGGCAGAAGAAAAAACCGGCAAGACCAAAACCTCTTTCTTCGGCAAAAAGAAAAAAGAAAAAGATAAGAAAGACCAGCAGATAGAAGACTTGACCGACCGCCTGAGACGCAGTATGGCAGAATTTGACAATTTCCGCAAACGTACGGAAAAAGAGAAAGCAAGCATGTATATTATCGGCGCAAGAGAAATTGTAGAGAAAATCCTTCCTGTAGTGGATAACTTCGAAAGAGGCCTTACACAGGCACCGGAGGACGATGCATTTGCAGAAGGAATGAAGATGATATACAAGCAGCTTATGACAACACTGGATGAGCTAGGCGTCAAACCTATCGAAGCTGTGGGAAAAGAATTTGATCCCAATTTCCATAATGCAGTGATGCATGTGGAGGATGAAGACGCAGGCGACAATATGGTGGTGGAAGAACTTCAGAAGGGCTACACCTACAAAGACTTTGTTGTCCGCCACAGCATGGTGAAGGTGGCAAATTAGAGCATTTGATCATTAGACAGCAAACATTATAAATCATATAGAATCATTTATCATAGGAGGATAAATATCATGGGAAAAATAATCGGTATTGACTTAGGTACAACAAACAGCTGTGTAGCCGTTATGGAAGGCGGACAGCCCACAGTTATCGCAAATACAGAGGGAGCAAGAACAACACCGTCTGTTGTGGCTTTCACAAAAACAGGAGAGAGATTAGTAGGCGAGCCTGCAAAACGTCAGGCAGTAACAAACGCAGAGAAGACCATCTCCTCCATCAAAAGAGAAATGGGAACAGATTACAGAGTGACAATTGACGACAAGAAATATTCCCCTCAGGAAATTTCTGCTATGATCCTGCAGAAACTGAAAAAAGATGCAGAAGGCTACCTGGGAGAGAAAGTAACAGAAGCGGTTATCACCGTACCTGCATATTTCAATGATGCACAGCGTCAGGCAACCAAGGATGCCGGAAAGATTGCCGGACTTGATGTAAAACGTATCATCAACGAGCCTACAGCAGCAGCCCTGGCATACGGCCTGGACAATGAAAAAGAGCAGAAGATCATGGTATACGACTTAGGCGGCGGTACTTTCGACGTTTCCATCATTGAAATCGGTGACGGCGTTATCGAAGTTCTTTCCACAGCAGGAAACAACCGTCTTGGCGGTGATGACTTTGACCAGAAGATCACAGATTACATGCTTTCTGAATTCAAGAGAACAGAGGGCGTTGATCTGAGCAATGACAAGATGGCTCTCCAGAGATTAAAAGAAGCAGCTGAAAAAGCTAAGAAAGAGCTTTCTTCCGCAACAACAACAAACATCAACCTGCCGTTTATCACTGCTACTGCAGAAGGACCAAAGCACTTTGATATGAATCTTACAAGAGCAAAATTTGACGAGCTGACTCACGACCTGGTTGAGAAGACAGCAGAACCGGTACGCCGGGCACTGTCTGATGCAGGCATTACAGCTTCTGAATTAGGCCAGGTACTTCTGGTAGGCGGTTCTACACGTATTCCGGCAGTACAGGATAAGGTAAAACAGATCACAGCCAAAGAGCCAAGCAAATCCCTGAACCCGGATGAATGTGTAGCTCTCGGTGCATCTGTACAGGGCGGTAAATTAGCAGGCGATGCAGGCGCAGGAGATATCCTTCTTCTGGATGTAACTCCGCTGTCACTTTCCATTGAGACCATGGGTGGTATTGCAACACGCCTGATTGAGAGAAATACTACAATTCCTACTAAGAAGAGCCAGATTTTCTCAACTGCTGCAGACAATCAGACTGCTGTAGACATCAATGTTGTACAGGGTGAGCGTCAGTTTGCAAGAGACAACAAATCCTTAGGCCAGTTCCGTCTGGACGGTATCCCGCCGGCACGCCGCGGTGTTCCGCAGATCGAAGTAACCTTCGATATTGATGCCAACGGTATTGTAAACGTATCTGCAAAAGACCTTGGAACAGGAAAAGAGCAGCATATCACCATCACAGCAGGCTCCAATATGTCTGATTCCGATATCGACAAAGCAGTTAGAGAAGCTGCTGAGTTCGAAGCTCAGGATAAGAAACGTAAAGAAGCCATTGACACAAGAAATAATGCAGACTCCATGGTATTCCAGGTTGAGAATGCCCTGAAGGAAGCCGGAGATAAACTGGATGCCAACGATAAAGCAGCAGTAGAAGCAGACCTGAACGCTCTGAAGGATTTACTGTCCCAGACAGCAAATGTGGAAGAACTCTCTGATTCCCAGATTGCTGATATCAAGGCAGCACAGGAGAAAATGATGGAAAGTGCCCAGAAGCTGTTCGCAAAAATGTATGAGCAGACACAGGGTGCAGGTCAGGCAGGCCCGGGACCGGATGTAAATATGGGCGGCGGTGCTTCCCAGGGCGGCGAAGCAGGATACGGCGATGATGTCGTAGATGCTGACTACAAAGAAGTCTGATCAGACTACCAAGCATAGGAAAGATAAATCATGGCTGATAAAAGAGATTACTACGAAGTCTTAGGCGTGGATAAAAACGCCGATGACGCAGCGTTAAAAAAAGCATATCGTCAAGTTGCCAAGAAATATCACCCGGATGTAAATCCGGGTGATAAAGATGCGGAAGCGAAATTCAAAGAGGCTACAGAGGCGTATACTGTCCTGAGTGATCCGGATAAGAGAAGACAGTATGACCAGTTTGGTCATGCAGCCTTTGAAAACGGAGGCGGAGGCGGTGCCGGCGGCTTCGGAGGATTTGACTTCGGCGGTGCAGATATGGGCGACATTTTCGGTGACATTTTCGGCGACTTATTTGGCGGCGGAACAAGAAGACGTGCCAACAATGGCCCTATGAAGGGCGCAAACCTGCGGGCACGGATCAATATCACCTTTGAAGAGGCTGTTTTCGGCTGTGAGAAGGAGCTGGAAATCACACTTAAGGATGAGTGCGGCACTTGTCATGGAACCGGTGCAAAGCCCGGAACCTCTCCGGTGACCTGTCCTAAATGTAACGGTGAAGGACAGATCGTCTATACGCAGCAGTCTATGTTCGGCATGGTGCGTAATGTTCAGACTTGTCCAGAATGTCACGGAACAGGTAAGGTGATCAAGGATAAATGTACTACCTGCCGGGGAACAGGCTACACTGCCGGAAGGAAGAAAATCCAGGTTTCTGTTCCTGCAGGTATTGACAACGGACAGAGTATCCGTATCCGTGAGAAGGGTGAGCCGGGCACCAACGGCGGACCAAGAGGCGATCTGCTGGTGGAAGTGAATGTAGCACGCCATCCGATTTTCCAGAGACAGGATATGAATATCTTTTCCACTGCTCCTATAACCTACGCACAGGCTGCTTTGGGCGGCGAGGTGCGCATCAGTACGGTTGACGGAGAAGTGGCATATGACGTGAAGCCAGGTACCCAGACTGATACCAGGATACGTCTGAAAGGAAAAGGAATCCCATCTCTGAGGAATAAGAATGTCCGGGGTGACCATTATGTTACTCTGGTTGTTCAGGTGCCTACAAATCTTAACGAAGAAGCAAGAGAAGCGCTGCGTAAATTCGACGAAGCCTGCGGAAACCGTCCATCCGGGGCAAAGACCGAGACTTTCGAAAAAGCAGAAAAAAAGAAAAAAAGCTTTATGGATAAATTGAAAGAAACCTTTGAAGGTGAAGAATAAATAAGGGTGAACGGCTTCAGGAGAGATATTCCTGGGGCCGTTTGTTGGTGGTGGAGGGGACGCTTTTGGGGAGGGCTGGGGCTGGGTTGGGCCGGGGGAGAAAGGGCGGCGGGGCGATCGTTTCCCATGGAATCACTAAGCGGCTGAGTCGGACTGCTTTGTCGGAGCGGTCGCCAACTCGGAAAATTATCTGAAGATAATTTTCCTCAGACAGGGCTCCCTTGATTTTGTGCGTGAGGCACAAAATCACCTCGGCGCAGTCCGCCTCACCCGCTAAGTGATTCCAAATGCTTACTCAAAGCCCCGCCGCCCTTTCTCCCCCAACCCAACCCAGCCCCAGCCCTCCCCAAAAGCTGACGTTTCAATGCGGAACGTATTTTAATGTATTTAGCGTATCTAGCATTCCAGTGTAATGTAATCGTAACATTGATGATACTGGCGAAAGTGTTATTGCATTATCTTTTCGCTTTTGAAAACCTTTCGGTTAAGAACGTAACGTTTTGAGGGGGTGGAAACGTAGAGGAAGGGGAGGAGGAGGAAACCCGGGGCGGGGGCGTTGAGCGAGGACGAGACAGATCTTGGCTTTCAGTTGGAGCAATCAGGAAAAGCCGTGCCTTGGCACGGAGTAAGGCCTGTCTGAGCAGCGTTTGCATCAGCAAACGCTGCGAGTTGCCGCACGCCTTTTCCGTCCTCAAGCTACAAATGAAAGCCTAGAGCTGTCCGCCGCAAGCGATAGCCCCCGCCCCGGGTTTCCTTCTCCTCCCCGTTCGACAACTATCCGGGGAATCCCCTCCCCGCAATGAATGACCATCTTGACATTTCCCCTATAATAGCGTATTGTAAAGCTATCAGTTAAAATAAGAGGAGTATGCTATGACTTTAAAGGAATTTGCTGAAAATACACAGATGGATTTTGAAGGGACATTAGAGCGTTTTGCCAATATGGAAAGCTTGTTGGTGAAATTCCTGAAGAAATTTGTCAGTGACCCAACCTATGAAGAACTTCGCACGGCTATTGAGAATCAGGATTTTTCTACAGTTGAGCGTGCGGCTCACACCTTAAAGGGCGTGGCAGGTAATCTGGGTTTCCAGAAGCTGTTTTACATTAACCAGGAAATAGTTGATGCTGTGAGAAATGATAATGTGGATAAAATCAATACTCTTTTTGAGGAAGATAAACAGGAGTATGAGATGATTATCGAGAATCTTAAAATGCTTGACTAAAGTAAACATTGACGGCCTTTCGGGGCCGTCTTAACTATGAGATTTTATCGTTATTATTCACGGGGCCGCGCACCCCGCTGTACGGCATCCGGGCCGACGTCCCATAGGCCGTGAATAGTAACACTTTTTCAGGAAAGGGGGAGAACCCTCTTTTCTTTTTTTTATCCTTCGTGTATATTAGAGAATAGCAGCGAGCCGTAGGACGAGGGGCGGGAGTTTAAGAGAGGTGTACAGATGAGTGCAGGGATTGTGCTGCAGCAGATGCTGATTATTTTTATCCTGATTTTGACGGGATATGTTGTGTATAAGAAAGGGATTGTACAGGCTGAGGTTTCCAAGGGGATTTCGGCCCTTGTGGTGAATGTTTGCAATCCGGCGATCCTTATTCGTAGTGCGTTTGACAGGGATCCTTCTGTGACGTATGATAAACTTATCCTTGCGGTTTTAGGCGGGGCAGTTGTGTATGGGGTACTTCTGGCAGTGTCCTGGCTGCTTCCAAAATTTCTAAGGGTAGAGAGCAAATGGAAGAATCATTATTCTATGATGTGTCTGTTCGGGAACACGGGATTTATCGGAATTCCTCTGGCGTCAGCAGTGCTTGGAAGTCAGGCTCTGATATATGTGGCAGTAACCAATGCTTATTTTAATCTCATATTTTATACCTATGGCATTCGTCTGGCAGACGGGGACAAGGGGAAGTTCCGCCTGAAGAATTTTCTCAATGTGGGAAACTTTTCAATCATACTGACAATTATTCTGTTTGTATGGCAGCCAAAGCTTCCGCAGGTGTTTGTCAGTACCATCGACCACATGGCAAATACCACAACTTTCCTTGCCATGATCGTGATCGGAATATCTCTGGCGCGGACAAATCTGTTAGAGATCTTCAGCCAGGGAAAAATGTATTTATTCATAGCTGTCCGTTTTTTGGCAGTGCCTGTTATAATAAGCTTTTTACTGCGGCTTTTTATCCATGACAATACTGTTTATGGAGTTATGGTGCTTATGGCATCTGTTCCGGTGGCAAACCTTCCACTCATGCGGGTGGAGGAAATAGGAGGGGATGGGAGAGTCCTGTCCTGCGGAATTATTTTAAGCACGATCCTGTCTCTTGTCACCATACCGTTAGTGGTTACCTTTGTTTAGATTCTCCAGTGATCCTGAGTGTAAGAAAGAAGGCATATATTTGGAATTTGAAAAAACTCAGAAAAATCTTTTTGAAAAATTTATTCCTGTTTGGGCTATACTTCCATTGATATCTATTTTGGCGCTGAATACACTGGTGTATTCAGGGAGCGCTATATTGACGGCGAGCCGATATCATTTCGACCTGACTATGGCCTTTGACCGTGCTGTACCGCTCATTCCGCAGTTTATATGGATTTATGTGCTTGCATTCCCTTTCTGGGGCGTGAACTATCTTCTGGCGGCTCAGAGAGGCAAGGATGAGTTCTACCGTTTTGTTGCCACGGATTTGACAGTACATATTGTGTGCCTGCTGGTATTTTTGATTCTGCCCACAACCAATGTGAGGCCGGAAGTGGCAGGGGTTACTGTTTCGGAAAAAATGCTGCAGTTTATCTATGCAGTTGACGGCGGTGCCAATCCCTCTAATCTCCTTCCGTCTATTCACTGCTATGTGAGCTGGATGTGTTATAGGAGCGTGAAGGGATCAGAAGAGATTCCCAAATGGTATCAGAACTTTTCACTGATATTTGCTCTCCTGATCATCATTTCCACCCAGGTGCTGAAGCAGCATTATATTGTGGATGCCATTGCAGGGGTGGTGTTGGTGGAGATTGCATGGAGGTTCTTTTTCAGCGGGGACAGACATGTACAGCTTATGAATTTCTATGAAAAATGTAACCAAATACTATTAAAATTAAAAAAATAACTATAAAGCCAGCTCATGGGAAATGATAAAATTTCCACAGAGACGGCGCTGGAGGTAAAGTATGAGATGGAATCGTTTTACGATCAAGACAAAAACTGAGGCAGAGGATATGGTCATCTGCACTCTTTCCGAGGTAGGCATTGAGGGCGTTGAAATTCAGGATAAGCAGCCTCTCACTGAGGAGGATAAGGCGCAGATGTTCGTGGATATCATGCCGGAAGGTCCGGCGGATGACGGAATTGCATATCTGAATTTCTATCTTGAGGAAGATGCAGATAAGGATGCAATCCTCAAAGATGTGCGCCAGGCTCTTGACGAGCTGAAAAGCTTCATGGATATCGGGGAGGCTACCATTGAGGAATCCCAGACAGAAGATAAGGACTGGATCAACAACTGGAAGGAATATTTTCACCAGTTTTATGTGGATGACATTCTTATTGTTCCTTCCTGGGAAGAAGTCAAGGCTGAGGACAAGGACAAGATGATCCTCCACATTGACCCGGGAACAGCATTTGGAACAGGTATGCATGAGACAACACAGCTTGTGATCCGCCAGCTTAAGAAATTTGTGACCCAGGATACTGAGCTTTTGGATGTGGGAACCGGTAGCGGAATCCTGGGGATCGTGGCTCTGAAGCTTGGGGCAAAGCATGTTGTGGGCACTGACCTTGATCCCTGTGCCATTCCGGCTGTGTCTGAAAACAAAGAGGCCAACAACATTCCGGACAGTGATTTTGAAATGATGATCGGCAATATCATTGACGACAAAGAAGTGCAGGATAAGGTGGGCTATGAGAAATATGACATTGTGGCTGCCAATATTCTGGCAGATGTGCTTGTGCCTCTTACACCTGTAATTGTAAATCAGATGAAAAAGGGCGGTTATTATATAACCTCCGGCATTCTTGACGTGAAAGAGGATGTGGTGGTGGATGCTGTGAAGGCTGCAGGACTTACTCTTGTGGAAGTGACACATCAGGGAGAGTGGGTGTCTGTGACAGCCAGAAAGGACTGACATATGCAGCGCTTTTTTGTGGAGCCTTATCAGATAGAGGCAGATGCAAACTTGATCCATATAGCAGGAAGTGATGTGAACCATATAAAGAATGTACTGCGCATGAAACAAGGGGAAGAACTGTGGGTCAGTGACGGCAAGGGCAAAGAATATCACTGTAATATCCAGGCTTTTTCCCAGGAGGAGGTTCTGCTTCACATTCTTTATGCCCAGGAGCCGGATTATGAACTGCCAAATGATATTTATCTTTTCCAGGGGCTGCCTAAGGCAGACAAGATGGAACTGATCATACAGAAAGCAGTGGAGCTGGGAGTCCATGAGGCAGTACCGGTGGAAATGAAGCGTTGTGTGGTAAAGCTGGATGCCAAAAAGGCGGAAAAGAAGGTGGCCCGCTGGCAGCAGATTGCCGAGAGCGCGGCCAAGCAGTCTAAACGGATGCTGGTGCCCAAGGTCCGTCCGGTGATGAAATTTGCAGAAGCCTTGGAATTTGCAAAAGGACTGGATGTTCTCCTTGTCCCTTATGAATTGGCAAAAGGGATGGAAGACACCAAGAAAATCATCCGGGGAATTGAACCAGGAAAGAGCATCGGTGTTTTTATCGGCCCTGAGGGAGGGTTTGAGGAAGACGAGGTGAATGCCGCAATACAGGCAGGAGCACATTCTATCACTCTGGGACGCCGGATTCTCCGCACGGAGACAGCAGGCCTGGCTGCTCTTTCTATACTGATGTTTCAACTGGAAAAATAAGGTGACAGCTCAGGCCGGCCTGGACTGTTAAAATTGAGGAGCGACAATGGAAGTATATTTTGACAATTCTGCCACTACAAGATGTTATGAGGCAGTGAAAGATATTGTGGTAAAAACTATGATGGAGGACTTTGGAAATCCTTCTGCAATGCACAGAAAAGGGGTGGAGGCAGAGAACTATGTTAAGCAGGCTGCTCAGACCCTGGCCAAAATCCTTAAGGTAAATGAAAAGGAAATCCTGTTCACCTCAGGGGGGACGGAATCCAACAATCTGGCCCTTATTGGAGGCACCATGGCAAACAAAAGGAGCGGGAATCATATTATTACCACTTCAGTGGAACATGCGGCAGTGGGACAGCCTGCAGCTTTTCTCCAGGAGCAGGGATTTGAGGTGACTTTTCTTCCGGTAGATGAGAGAGGCGTTGTGAAGCTGGAGGCTCTTAAGGAAGCTTTGCGGCCGGATACCATTCTTGTTTCCACAATGTATGTAAACAATGAGGTAGGGGCAGTGATGCCTGTGGAAGAAATCGCAGCACTTGTCCATGAGAAAAGCCCAAAAGCCCTTTATCATGTAGACGCGATCCAGGGATTTGGCAAATACCGTATTTATCCCAAGAAATCAGGCATTGATCTCATGTCTGTGAGCGCACATAAAATACATGGGCCAAAAGGGGTGGGATTTCTCTATATCAGCGAAAAAGCCAAGGTGCAGCCCCTTATTCTCGGGGGAGGACAGCAGGGCGGTATGCGTTCCGGCACAGACAATGTACCCGGCATCGCAGGACTTGGTGTGGCTGCAGAAATGATCTACAGTGATTTTGATGAGAAGATCGGGCATCTCTATGCCCTTAAGGAGAGAATGGCCGCCGGTCTGGAAACCATGGAAGACGTAGTTATCAATGGTATGCCTCTCAGGGAAGGGGCACCCCAGATTTTAAGTGTGAGTTTCCTTGGGATTCGAAGTGAAGTGCTTCTCCACACACTGGAGGACAAAGGAATCTATATATCAGCAGGAAGCGCCTGCTCCAGCCATAAGCGAAAGGCAAGCGGCACACTGACGTCAATGGGGCTTTCTGCCGGTCAGAAGGAGAGTACCGTGCGTATCAGCTTTTCTGAGGAAAATACTTTTGAGGAAGTGGATTACTGCCTGGAGGTTCTTAAGGAAACTGTGCCCATGCTGCGCAGATATGCACGCCGTTAAGAAAAGGAGAATACAGATGTTATTTCATGCATTTTTAATTAAGTACGCAGAGATCGCCATCAAGGGAAAGAACAGATATATGTTTGAGGATGCCCTTGTGAAGCAGATGAAGATCGCCCTGTCCCAGGTGGAGGGGGAGTTTGAGGTAAAGAAGGAGCAGGGACGTGTATATGTTTTCTGCCCTGAGAATTATGATTTCCAGGAGGCAGTGGAAGCTTTGCAGAAGGTGTTCGGCATTGTAGGGATCTGCCCGGTAGTGATTTACGAGGAACAGGGCTTTGAGAAGCTTGCAGAGGATGTGGTTTCTTATATGCAGTCCCGTTACCCGGGTTATGAAGGAACCTTTAAGATGTATACCAGAAGGGCGAAGAAAACTTATCCCATGACTTCCATGGAGGTGAGTTCAGAACTGGGCGGACGGATCCTGGAGGCATTCCCTAAGGCATCTGTGGATGTTCATGATCCTGCCTTGACAGTATCCGTGGAAATCCGGGAGAAGATCTATGTATATTCAGAAACCATCAAAGGACCAGGAGGAATGCCGGTGGGAACCAACGGCAAGGCTATGCTTCTCCTTTCCGGCGGGATCGACAGCCCTGTTGCCGGGTATATGATCGCCAAAAGAGGTGTGAAAATTGATGCGGTTTATTTCCATGCACCGCCCTACACAAGCGACCGTGCCAAACAGAAAGTAGTGGACCTGGCAAAACTGGTGGCAAAATACAGTGGACCGATCCGTCTTCATGTGGTAAACTTTACAGACATTCAGCTTTACATTTACGACCAGTGTCCTCATGAGGAGCTTACTATTATCATGCGCAGGTATATGATGCGCATAGCAGAGCATTTTGCAAAGGAGAACGGATGCCTGGGGCTGATCACCGGCGAGAGCATCGGCCAGGTGGCAAGCCAGACTATGCAGAGCCTTGCAGCCACTAATGAGGTGTGTACCCTGCCTGTATACCGGCCTGTGATCGGGTTTGACAAACAGGAAATAGTGGAAATATCCAAGAAAATTGATACTTTTGAGACATCTATTCTTCCATTTGAAGACTGCTGTACTATTTTTGTGGCAAAACATCCTGTGACAAAGCCAAACTTAAATATTATCCACCGCTCAGAGACAAAGCTGGAAGAGAAAATTGACCAGCTTATGGAAGAAGCGCTGAGAACAACAGAGGTGATTGAAATCCGGTAGACAGGACAAGTGCTGCCGAAGCAGCACTTTCCATGATATCGGGGAGCAAAAAGGAGGAACTGTTTCCAGTTCCTCCTGCAGCTTAAAATCATTCTGTAGTAAAATTATTCAGTCACGTATTTGTTGATGATTTCCATTACGTTGTCAAGTGCTGCACCGTCTGCATGAATGTTCAGGTCAATCGGTTTAGATAAGTCTAAGCTGAAAATGCCCATGATGGATTTTGCATCAATGACATATCTTCCGGATACTAAATCAAAATCGCAGTCAAATTTGCTGATTTCATTTACGAATGCTTTCACTTTATCAATTGAGTTCAGTGAGATTTGTGCTGTTTTCATTGTGAGGACCTCCCTTAATAATGTTGTTTGATGTAACTGTTCAGTGCCTTTATAGTCAGGGGCGCCTGAATCATTACTCTTTATTTTACAGTTTTCATCTTACCTGTAGCCCTCCTAAAAGTCAAGGTGAAAAGAGATAAAATTTAACAAAAGAATTAGTGAAAATGTATAAAACTTATACGAAAAACAGAGGTAGAACATGAAAAGAAAGGTTGCACTTCATAATTTGGGCTGCAAAGTAAACGCCTATGAGGTGGAAGCGATGCAGCAGCTTCTTGAGCAGGAAGGGTATGAGATCATGCCCTTTGAGCCTGGGGCGGATATATATATTATCAATACTTGTACTGTCACAAATATCGCAGACCGTAAGTCAAGGCAGATGCTTCATAAAGCAAAGAAAATGAACCCGGACGCGATCGTGGTGGCAACGGGCTGTTACGCCCAGACAGACGAAGGGAAGCTTGACAAGGATGAGGCAGTTGATTTGATCCTGGGCAACAACCAGAAGAAGAATATAGTGGAAGCTCTCAGAGAGTATGGGCAGGACAGCCGTAAACAGGCTCATGTCATAAAAATAAACCAGACAAAGGAATATGAAGAATTATCCATCAGCCGCACGGCAGAGCATGTGCGGGCTTATATCAAGGTACAGGACGGCTGTAATCAGTTCTGTACTTACTGTATCATTCCTTATGCAAGGGGCCGGGTGAGAAGCCGTAAGATAGGGAAAATCATAGAAGAAGTACAAGCCCTCGGGGAAAAGGGGTATCAAGAGGTGGTTCTCACAGGTATCCACCTCAGCTCCTACGGTGTGGATTTCCCTGAGGAAGAGAAGGAAACTCTCCTCTCTCTGATCACTCAGGTTCATGAGGTTGAGGGGATTAAAAGAATCCGTCTCGGCTCCCTGGAGCCTGGGATCATTACCGAAGAATTTGTAAAGAGTATTTCGTCACTTCCCAAGGTGTGCCCTCATTTCCATCTCTCTTTGCAGAGCGGCTGTGATAAGACCCTTGAGAGAATGAACCGCAGATACCGCTGCGGGGAATACCGGGCAAAATGTGAGCTGCTCCGGAAATATTATGAGAATCCTGCCCTTACCACTGATGTGATCGTTGGATTTCCCATGGAGAGTGAAGAGGATTTCCAGGCGTCTCTTGATTTCGTGGAGAGTATCCGTTTCTATGAGACACATATATTTAAATATTCCAGGCGCCAGGGTACAAAGGCGGCTGCCATGGAGGGACAGATCCCGGAGGCTGAGAAAACCCGTCGCAGTGAAAAAATGATAGCCCTTCACCATCTGCGTGCACAGGAATATGAGGAAGCCCTTTTGGGGCATGTCCTGGAGGTGCTTCTTGAGGAGGAGGTTTCCGTTGACGGCGAAGTTTACCTGGCGGGGCACAGCCGGGAGTATGTAAAGACAGCTGTTAAGAAACAGGAAGGGTACGGCATCAATGATATCATATCTGTGAAAGCTGTGTCTTTTCTTGAAAAACATACATTACTTGGAGAGGTTTTTCCCTGAAAATCAAGGGAAAAAGCCTGTCCTGAAAGATAAGACAAAGTTTTCATTGTATTTTAGAGTAAATTATATTAAAATATAAAGGAAATAAGTGTGAGGACGTGAGAGAAAATGACAGACAATAATCTGGGAAACACCCAATATTTTAGGACAAAGCCGGAACAGGAGCTTCAGGTTAAGGAGGTTCTGGATCTGGTGTACAATGCCATGGACGAGAAAGGCTACAATCCGGTGAATCAAATCGTAGGATATATTATGTCCGGTGACCCGACGTACATTACCAGCCACAAGGGCGCAAGAAGCATGATCATGAAGGTGGAGAGAGATGAGCTGGTAGAAGAACTTCTGAATGAATATATTAAGAATAAGTCCTGGGAACGCTGATATGAGGATTCTGGGATTGGACTACGGCTCCAAGACAGTAGGTGTCGCCTTAAGCGACCCTCTGGGCTTGACAGCGCAGGGTGTGGAAACCATCTGGCGCAAACAGGAAAATAAACTTCGCCAGACCCTGGCGAGAATTGATGAACTTGTTTCGGAATACCAGGTAGAGAAAATCGTGGTAGGGTATCCGAAAAACATGAATAATACTATAGGAGAGCGGGCTTTGAAATCTCTGGAATTCAAGGAAAAACTGGAGAAAAGGACAGGCCTGCCTGTTGTTATGTGGGATGAACGGCTGACGACAGTGGAAGCCAACCGTACATTGATGGAAGCCAAGGTACGCAGAGAGAACCGTAAGCAGTATCTGGATGAATTGGCTGCCATTTTTATTTTACAGGGATATCTGGATTCCCTGGCGAATGGATAAGGAAAAACTTATGGAGAAAATCAGATTTCAGTCCGAAGATGGGACAATAACTGAATTTTATATAGAAGAACAGACCGTAATCGGCGGGACTGCATACCTGTTGGTATCAGATTCCCAGGAGGACGAGGCGTCCGCCTATATTTTGAAAGATATGTCAGAAGATACAAGCCTGGAAGCCTGCTATGAGATGGTAGAGGACGAGGACGAACTTCAGGCTGTTTTTAAAGTCTTTGAACAGATGTTGGAAGACGTGGATCTTGAAATTTAAAAGAAAAGAATACGCAATTTATTCTATTTATCTTATTATTTGATAGAACAGGAAACGTGTTAATTTATTTGAACGCAGAACAGACATAGGCCTGTCAGGGGACAGGTATGCCCATTTTTGAGAGTGTTCCTGCAGACACTGGAGAGTAAAAAAATAAAAGATGAGAGATTTGACCGGCCTGAGGAGACGGATTAGGAGTCAGGCCCTGTAATCCAAAAGACCCGTCAGTGTCTGGATAAAGGAATAAATTGCACACAAGCATGGAGGTGCAATTGATTGAAGAACGAAAACAACAGTAACAGTAATGTAAACGGCAGCAACAGAAGCGGCGGAAACAGCAATGCAGGAGAACCTGTAAAGAAACAGGTAAACAGACAGAGAAACTACAGAAGCAGGCCGCAGAACAAGACAAACAGCAGTAAAACCCAGGAGAAAACCGGAAAACCTCAGGAGAAGGCTAATAAACTTCCGGAGAAAGAGAACAAGTCACAGGAAAAAGTGCTAAGACCCCAGGTATTTAAAAATCCTGTCAGGTCAGGCGGCCGCCGCGGACGTAAATCTGCATCCAGACTGAAGATCATTCCTTTAGGAGGACTGGAGCAGATCGGCCTTAACATCACCGCCTTTGAGTATGAGGACAGTATCGTTGTTGTAGACTGCGGACTGGCTTTCCCGGAAGATGATATGCTGGGGATCGATCTGGTGATCCCGGATGTCACTTACCTGAAAGATAATATTTCAAAGGTAAAGGGATTTGTCATCACCCATGGACATGAGGATCATATCGGAGCTTTGCCGTATGTGCTGAAAGAAGTAAATGTTCCGGTGTATTCCACAAAGCTTACACTGGGGCTTATCACAAACAAATTGAAAGAGCACAATCTGGTGCGCTCTACGAAACTTAAGGAAGTTAAACATGGACAAGTCATCAATCTGGGTGATTTTTCCATTGAGTTTATCAAGACAAACCATAGTATACAGGATGCATCTGCACTGGCGATCTATTCCCCTGCAGGGATTGTGGTACACACCGGCGACTTTAAGGTGGACTATACTCCGGTATTCGGTGATGCCATTGATTTACAGCGATTTGCAGAAATAGGCAAGAAAGGTGTTCTTGCCCTGATGTGTGACAGCACCAATGCTGAACGTCCCGGCTTCACCATGTCGGAACGCACTGTGGGAAAGGTTTTTGACAATTTATTTAATGAATATAAGAATAACCGTATCCTTATCGCTACATTCGCCTCAAATGTGGACCGTGTACAGCAGATCATTAACACAGCCTACCGCTTCGGGAGGAAGGTTGCAGTGGAAGGGCGCAGTATGGTCAATGTCATAACCACAGCGTCAGAGCTTGGATATTTGCGTATTCCGGACCAGACCCTGATAGAGATAGACCAGGTGAAGAATTATCCGGACGAAAAAGTTGTGCTCATCACAACAGGCAGCCAGGGAGAGTCCATGGCAGCTCTGTCGCGGATGGCCGCTAATATTCATAAGAAGATCACTATTAAACCTAACGATACCATTATTTTCAGTTCCAATCCTATTCCGGGCAATGAAAAAGCGGTATCCAAAGTTATCAACGAGCTTTCCATGAAGGGGGCAAAAGTTATTTTCCAGGATGCACATGTATCCGGACATGCCTGCCAGGAAGAAATCAAGCTGATCTATTCCCTGGTGCGCCCTAAATATGCGATCCCTGTACATGGGGAATACCGTCATCTCACGGCACACAGAAGGATCGTGGAGGACTTGGGGATCCCTAAGGAGAATATCTTCGTGATATCTTCCGGCAATGTGCTGGAGATGGATGCCCAGAGCGCAGAGGTGACTGGAACGGTGCACACAGGTGCAATTCTTGTGGATGGTTTAGGCGTGGGCGATGTTGGAAATATCGTACTGCGTGACCGCCAGCATCTGGCTGAGGACGGCATTATGATCGTCGTTATGACACTGGAGCGCCACAGCAATGTTGTTCTGGCCGGCCCGGACATTGTGTCCCGGGGATTTGTATATGTGAGAGAGTCTGAGGACTTGATGGATCATGCAAGGGAAGTGGTGGAGAAGGCTCTGGACTCTTGTCTTGAGCGGAATATCACTGACTGGGGCAAGATAAAGACAGTTGTGAAAGACGCACTTAATGATTTTCTCTGGAAACGCACCAAGAGAAGCCCGATGATACTTCCAATTATCATGGAGGCATAATAAATGGATGCAATCAACAGGAATATTCAGGTACTTCTTTCTGTGATCAAGAGAAGTGAAGTATATAAGGAATATAAAAAACAAGAGGCAAATTTGGAGAGGAATCCGGAGCTGAAGGCAAGAGTGGATCAGTTCAGGGCAGATAATTTCAGGCTTCAGAATGAGTCGGACAGGGAGAACCTGTTCAGTGTGGCAGAATTGCTTGCCAAGGAGTCATCACAGCTTCGGAAAATGCCTGAAGTGAATGCATATCTGGATGCAGAGCTTGCCCTGTGCAAGATGATGCAGAAAATATGCAGGAGTCTCACTGAAGGGATCGAGATTCACGTGCCTGATTTGTAAGGAGGAATATATGGGAAATACAAGAGAACGGGTGGGCGCAGCAGGAGTGGTTGTGGCAGGAGGTTTTTTCAGGATCGCTCTGTATGTCTGTGTCGTGGTCCTTATTTTCTGGATAGGAAAATCCACATACCAATTCGGCTATGATGTATTTAACCAGGAGGCTATGAGTCCTGGGGAAGGCCAGGAAGTCACGGTTGTCATCAAGCAGGATTCGTCCGTATATAAAATAGCAAAAACCCTGGAAAGCAAGGGCTTGGTTGAAGATGCCAAGGTGTTTTATGTGCAGGAGCTGTTTTCCAATTATCATGGAAGATTAAGACCGGGAACCTATCTTTTGAGTACAGCCTATACGCCTAACAGAATTATGGGGATCCTGGCAGGAGATTCGGAGCAGGAAGGGGTAAATAATTCGTGATCGTAGACGAACGGATGAGAACCTATATCAATTCTCTGGACAGGGGAAATACTCCGGCTCTTGAGGAACTGGAGCAGTATGCCCTTGCAGAACGTGTACCTGTCATCCGTAAAGAGATGCAGAGTTTTATGAAGATGCTTCTGGCTGTGAAACGGCCGGAGCGGATTTTGGAGGTGGGGACAGCCATTGGCTTCTCCACACTTCTTATGTGTGAGTATGGTCCCCCAGACCTTACTATAGTCACAATTGAAAACTATGAGAAAAGAATCCCCATTGCAAAAGAAAATTTCCGTAAGGCCGGCCGGGAAAAGCAGATCACCCTGCTGGAAGGAGATGCGGGTGAGATTTTGGAGCGTCTGGAAGGGGATTTTGATTTTATATTCATGGATGCGGCAAAGGGCCAGTATATCAATTGGCTGCCTCATATCCTGCCCCTGATGCACTGCGGCAGTGTTCTTGTGTCTGACAATGTGCTGCAGGAGGGGGATATTATTGAGTCACATTATCTGGTGGAGCGCCGTAACAGGACCATTTATAAACGGATGCGGGAGTATCTGTATGAACTGACACATAACCCCTCTCTGGTGACTTCTATTCTGCCTTTAGGGGACGGGGTGACTGTCAGCGTGAAACAGGAGTGAAGAAAGCCGCCACAGCGGAATGCGGCACAGGAGGTATGATGCGAAGGATAGAATTACTGGTGCCTGCCAGCAGCCTGGAGGTATTGAAGATCGCTGTTATTTTCGGCGCAGATGCCGTATATATCGGAGGAGAAGCTTTTGGCCTGAGGGCCAAGGCAAAGAATTTTTCCCATGAGGATATGGCGGAGGGGATTGCTTTTGCCCATGAGCATGGAGTAAAAGTGTATGTCACCGTAAATATCCTGGCACATAACCAGGATCTGCCTGGTGTGAGGGAATATCTGGAGGAGTTAAAGGGACTGAAGCCGGATGCTCTGATCATTGCCGATCCGGGGATTTTCACTTATGCAAGGGAAATATGCCCGGAAATCGAATGCCATATCAGCACCCAGGCCAATAATACCAATTATGAAACCTACCGTTTCTGGTACAACCTCGGGGCAAAGCGGGTGGTGACAGCCAGGGAGCTTTCCCTTGAGGAGATCAGGGAGATCCGTGCCCATATTCCTGTGGATATGGAAATAGAGACATTCATCCACGGTGCCATGTGTATTTCTTATTCAGGACGTTGTCTGCTAAGCAATTATCTGGTGGGACGTGATGCCAACCGGGGAGCCTGTACTCATCCCTGCAGATGGAAATACTCTATTGTGGAGGAGAAACGGCCTGGAGAGTACATGCCTGTGTATGAGAACGAGAGAGGTACTTATATATTTAATTCCAAGGATCTGTGTATGATCGAGCATATGGATGATATTCTGGAAAGCGGGATCGACAGCCTGAAAATTGAAGGGCGTATGAAGACAGCCCTTTATGTGGCAACCGTTGCCCGTACTTACAGGAAGGCCATTGACGATTATATGGAGAGTCCTGAGAAGTACAGGAACAATATGTCCTGGTACCAGGAGCAGATATCCAACTGTACCTACCGTCAGTTTACCACAGGCTTTTTCTACGGGAAGACAGATGAGAATTCCCAGATATACGACAACAACACTTATGTGAAGGAATATACGTATCTGGGTTATGCGGAAGCAGTGGATGAACAGGGGCTGGTCCGGATCACCCAGAGAAATAAATTTTCTGTGGGCGAGACTATTGAGATCATGAAGCCGGACGGACGTAACACAGAGGTTACTGTACGGGCTATTTATGATGAGGAAGGCAATCCCGTGGAAAGCGCACCCCATCCACAGCAGAAATTATTCGTGGATCTGGGCGGGGATATCCAGGTTTACGACCTTTTGCGCAGAGCAGAAGCAGAGTGAAATGAATCTATATAAGCAGGTAAGGAATGAGTTGGAACAATTCAGCCTGTATGAGAGAGACGTTGTATAAAAGCAGCGTCTCTTTTTTCATTGATATAAAAACCCTTCGAGGGATGCACACAATGTGCAGAGGAAGGCTGCTTTGCAGCTGCACATTGGAGCACCTTCTCCTGCCGCAGTTAAGATTTATTTAGAATTAAATCAGAAACTGTTAAGGTTTCATAGTTATAGTAGATGGTGTAAGAAAGAAACAGAAAAATCACACACAGAAATGAGGCAGACAGAATATGCAGGAGACTATGATAAAGATCAGCGATGTGAGGAAGGTATATAAAATAGGGAATGAAAAGGTAGTGGCCTTGGACCGGATCAATGCGGAGATCCAAAAAGGGGAGATTTGCTGCATTTTCGGAACTTCAGGCTCAGGTAAGAGTACATTGCTCAATCAGCTTGCAGGGATGGAAAAGCCTACCCAGGGGAAAGTGATCATCAATAAGGTTGATATCACAAAGCTTCAGGAAAACCAGATGGCTGCTTTCCGGCAAAAACATATAGGATTTATATTCCAGGCTTACAATCTGCTTCCTTATATGACAGCACTGGAAAATACAGCTCTGCCCCTTATGTTTCAGGGATATGGACGAAAAGACAGGGAGGCCCGGGCTGCCAGTCTGCTGGAGAAGGTAGGGTTGGGAAAAAGGCTGCATCATTATCCATCCCAAATGTCAGGAGGACAGCAGCAGAGAGTAGGGATAGCAAGAGCCTTTGCGGTAAGCCCGGAGGTTATTTTTGCAGATGAACCTACAGGAAACCTGGATACAAAAACCACATCTCAGATTATGGAGATGGTGTTGGAAATTGCCGGGAAAAACAACCAGACCATCGTTCTGGTCACACATGACCCGGAAATGGCATCCTATGCAGACAGGATTCTCACATTGATCGACGGTAATATTGTAAAAGATGAAAGAAAGGAAAGCCGATGAACATTCAGAATATAAAAAATAAATTACTTCTTGCACTGCTCTGTGCGGGGCTGGCCGGGAATACTTCAGCTGCAAATGTTTTGGCTTCAGACAGTGCTTGGGGAGAGCCTGCACAGATACAGGAAGAATTGGAAACAGCCAACTCTGTTTTTTTAGATTTTCAGGACAGCAGCGGGCAGCCAGGGGGAAAGCAGTCCGCTTCTGATGAACCAGAAGAAGGAAATCTGCCTCCTGTGACAGACGGGACAGAAACAGGCGGATGGGATTCAGGGAGATTACCGTCAGGTGAGGCAGGTACAGAAAAACCAGGGGCGAACAGCCAGGAGACTGAACCGCCGGTGACAGAGGCACCTAAGCCCACCCCGGAGGATACACCGGTTCCGGGACCGGAGCCTTCCGATCCGGATGACCTGCCCATAGACGGAAGCGGTATCATCATTTCCAGGGATGAGATGAAAAAGGCCATTAAAGCAGGAGAAGAGTTTCCGGTGGTAGTTTTTGTCAAAAATACATATAAGAAAACAAAGCTTGAAAATATTAAGCTTCAGTTCGGGCTGCCCCAGGGAATTTCCATGAATGCAGACCAGAAGACAGACACTTTTGATGTGAAAGACATTGAGCCGGGCCAGGAAAGGAAGGTAAAGGTTAAATTGATTTCCGGCAGCTTACAGAATGGAATCCCTACGTTGACGATGACAGTGAAGATGACTTACCGTTATGAGGAAGAGGGACAGGTGAAATCAGGACAGCTGGAAAAAAACATTCTGCTGCCGGTTTCCGGAGACAAAGGAAATCCGGAAGATCAACCGGAAGGAAATGAGGAAGCCGGAGGTACATACGGAGGCGGATACAGCGGGGGAAGCGACGGCGGCGAAGGCAGCAAAAAGCAGATCGATCCTATGACACCCAATATCATCATCAGCCAGTATGATTATGGCAAAGATGTAAAAGCAGGTGAGGAATTTACCCTGAAGCTTGTTTTTTTGAACACGAATAAGCAGACAGCAGTGGAGAATCTTGTGATGACTGTGGAGGCAGGTGAGGCCTTGTCCATCGAAGATTCTTCAAACACCACATATGTTGAACGGATGAGTCCCCGGGAAACTTTTGCAAAAGAGATGCAGCTTAAGGTTCTTCCTCAGGGGCAGGCGGAGAATGCGAAACTGGAAATCAATTTTAAATATGAATATCTGAAAAAAGATGAGAGAGTACAGACTACTTCCACAGAGAAGCTGTCCATCCGTTTCACACAGCCTGACCGCTTCAGTATCGGAGATATCCAAAAGGAAAATGAGACAACAGCAAATGAAGAATCAACCATTTCCATTCCTTATGTGAATAAAGGGAAGACAACGATCTACAACATGGAGGCCCGACTGGAAACAGATATGTCAAGTGAAGAGACATATAAATTCATGGGAAATGTGGAGGCAGGCACCAGCGGAACCATTGATTTCTTCGTGACACCTCATGAGACAGGAAACCAGAAGGCAAAAATCACAGTAACCTATGAAGATGCCGAGGGCAATGAGAAAACTGCGGAGAGGGAGGTAGAGCTGGCAGTTACAGAAGGAGAAGCAGACATGTCCGATTATGCTATGAGTATGGACGGAATGGAGGAAGAAATGGAGGTAAATAAGGCAGGATTTTTCTCTGGAAAGACGATGATTTATGGCGCAGCAGCGGCAGTGCTTATAGTTATCATTGCTGTGGTTCTACGCCGCAGAAAACAGAAAAAAATCAAGCTGGAAGAAGAGGAGATTTTATAATGTCATTTTTGGATATTATGCGAATGTGTCTCCGCAATCTTTACCGCAGAAAGGGACGCACCATGCTCACTGTTTCCGGCGTGATCATCGGATGCTGCGCCATTGTGGTCATGGTTTCCCTTGGAATAGGCATGAGAGAGGCACAGAACGAGATGCTGGCACAGATGGGAAATCTTACAAGGATCACCGTATCGCCGTCTCCGGTAAACAATGCCCAGAAAACCCTTCTGGACAAAAAAGCAGTGAAGGAGATACAGGCCCTTCCCAATGTCACCACAGTGATAGCAAAGAGAAGTCTGGATCTGGGAGAATTTGTGCTGACAACAGGAGAAAAGAACAGGTTTGTAGGAGGGAGCACCACCATTATAGGAATTTCGGAGACGGATTTTGAAAAAATAGGCTACCGGCTTCTTGAGGGGAAGTTCCCGGATAAGCGCCCTTTTGAAGTCCTGTCGGGAAAAAATTTTGCCTTTGAATTCACAGACAGCAAGCGGCCGGAAGGTAAAAACATGGTGGATTATTGGATGGATGAAAATGCAAAACCGTTTTTCAAGGCCCTTGGGGCGGAAGTATCCATATCCCAAAAGAAAGAGAAGAAGCCTTCAGACAATGGAGGACAGCAGCCCGCAGCCGGAACTGCTGAGTATAAAGAGATTCAAAAGCTGACAGTGGCAGGCCGCATTAATGAGGATTATGATATTGGTGAGGAAACCATGTCCGGTCTGGTCATGAGGATGAAGGATCTGGAAAAGCTTCAGAAGCAGCTTCAAAGAGCAGATGGAAGGAAAAAGCAAAAGGAATACTCCCAGATTCTTGTAAGTGTAAAGGACATGAAGGATGTGGTGCAGACAGAGGAAATAATTAAGATGATGGGGTTCCAGACATTTTCCATGGAGAGTATCCGTAAGCCCATGGAAAAGGATGCACAGCAAAAGCAGTTGATGTTGGGCGGGCTTGGCGCCATTTCGCTGATTGTGGCGGCTATAGGGATTGCAAATACTATGATCATGTCTATCGCGGAGAGAACAAGGGAAATTGGGATCATGAAAGCCCTGGGATGCTTTCTGGGAGATATCAGGAAGGAATTTCTTATGGAAGCGGCTACTATTGGATTTATGGGCGGCACCGTGGGAATCGCACTAAGTTACGGAGCCTCCTGGGCAATGAATTATTTCTCAGCAGCAGCGGGCGGCGGCACAGGGGAGGATACCTTTGGCATGGGCGCAATGGGGATGGTAGCGTCTACCGGAACTACAATTTCCATTATTCCCGTATGGCTTGCAGTCTTTGCCCTTGTATTTTCCATATTCATAGGTGTGGCCGCAGGGTATTATCCGGCCAATAAAGCTGTGAAAATCTCTGCACTGGAGGCTATGAAGGCATAGAAGATACACTTATCATTGTGCCGGATCTGTGATATAGTGGTAAAAGAGAAGCGTACCTAATCTTTATGTATTGGGAAGAGTCTGCCGGATACCAAATGAACAGTAACCGGCAGGAAGCTGGAGGGAAGCATGAGTAAGGCGAAAATATTGATTATAGAGGACGATGCAGATATCCGGGAGGGCGTAAGGATCCTGCTGGAAAGTGAACAATATACAGTGACAGAGGCGGAGAATGGGAGTGAGGGTCTGTCACTTTTGACCCCGGAAACAGACCTGGTGATCCTTGATGTGATGATGCCCGGAATTTCAGGACTTAAGACTTGTGAAGAAATACGCAAAATATCGTATGTGCCCGTTCTGTTCCTCACAGCAAAGGCTCAGGAATCAGATAAGCTTATCGGTCTGATGGCAGGAGGAGATGACTATCTGGGAAAACCTTTTTCCTATTCTGAGCTTTTGGGGAGGGTAAAAGCACTGCTGCGCCGTTACCGGGTGTACAGCGGAAAGGCGGAACCGGACAGCAATGAATATCTGGAAGCCGGCGGAATCCGCATCAGCAGAAAATTTAACGAGGTCCAGGCAGGGGGCGTGACAGTGGATCTATCCGATTTGGAATACAAAATATTGCTCCTTATGATGGAACACCCGTCAAAAATATTTTCTGCCCAGAATTTATATGAAAGCATATGGAAGGAACCGTATTTCTATTCCTCAAACAGTACAGTTATGGTACATATCCGTAAACTCAGGGTGAAAATAGAGAAAGACCCGCAGGAACCGCAGCACATCCGTACAGTGTGGGGAAAGGGGTACATGTTTGTCTAAGAGACGGTATAGTTTAAAAATGAAATGCAGCCTGGTGCTGATAGCAGCAATGGCTGCATCTATCCTTTTTTATTATGTGTCTAACCAGGCAGTGGCCCGGCTGCTGGACACTTACTTCCAGGTATCTGTCTATATAGAACGGGCCACTGACAGAACCGCGGCAAAGCTTCAAAAATATATTACAGACAACAAGCTTGCGTCAGATGATGTAGAGGGCCTGAATAAGTGGACCCGGAAGCATATACTGGTGTACTATACGGTTTTTATGGATGACCGGATGACATATACCTCTTATTATGCTGATGACACAGATGAAGTGAGTATTGGGGCTGGGGAAACGGTTTATGATACTTCATCTGAGACAGCAGGTCTCATTGATGACGCTGCTGCAGAAGAAGCCGGGGCTGATGATGGGGGAATGGCTGAGGACAGTACGGTTGATGATGAGTCTGGTGTCGTTACTGCGGAATCTGCTTATATGATAGAAGAGATGTATGGAAATGAGGCAAAACAGTACGATATGGAATTTTCGGACGGGTCAGGTCAAGTCTATCTGCTGGGGTTGTTTGAATATCAGTTTTATCTCATTGCGCACTATATAGAACTGGCTCTTTCCGCCCTCCTATTTCTGCTGATCTTCCTTGCATTTTTGCAGAAAAAGCTTAAATATGTCCGTCAATTGGAGAATGAAGTGAAAATCCTGGAAGGGGGAGGAATGGACAAAGAGATTACGGTGCAAGGGATGGATGAGCTTTCGTCATTGGCCTTTGGCCTTAATCAGATGCGAATGAGCCTTGATGAAAATATGAAGGCAAAAGAAGAACTCCTTCAGGCAAACAACAGTCTTGTCACCGGTATGGCCCATGACCTGCGGACACCTCTTACTTCACTGCTTTTATATGCAGAACTATTGTCAAAAAAGAAGTATAAGGATGAGAAGGAGATGGAACAATATCTGGAAAAAACAGCACTGAAGGCTAACCAGATAAAGAGTATGTCAGACCAGCTCTTTAAGCAGTTCTATATTTCCCGGGACGACAAAATTATTCCTGAGCAGCCTCACAGCATACGTTCTGTGCTGGAAGAAAGACTTTCCGACTTGATGATGTTTCTGGAGAGCCAGGGTTTTACTGTGAAATGCAGCATTTCCTGGCCGGATGCAAAAATTTCTGTTGTGTCAGAATATATGGACAGGATTCTGGATAATATCGCTTCTAACCTGCTGAAATATGCCGATGAATCTGAGAAAGTGGAAATTATGGCAGGCCTTTATACCGGACCGGAAAAAATGAAAATGGAAGAAAGCTGTATGTATCTAAGGATCAGAAATAAAGTGAAAGCCAGCAGCAACGGAGTGGAAAGCACAAATTTAGGGGTACTGAATATAAAACGTATGATGGGAAAAATGAATGGAAGATGCACTGTGGAGGAGATGGAAAATACATATGAAATCAGTATGTTTCTGCCGGTTGTAAAATGAAAATCGAGTATATGTCCACAAAACACCGCCGCCGGCAGAGAAAACCTGTCGGCGGCGGTTACGTTACATCCGGGAAAAGCCTGCGAAGTTTGAGAAGGGCATTCTTTTCGATGCGGGACACATAGGAACGGCTGATAGACAATTTCTGTGCAATCTCTCGCTGTGTCTGTTCCTTTTGCCCGAACAGCCCGTAACGGTAACAGATCACCTGAAACTCCTTAGGTGTCAAGGTGGTTTCCAGGGACTGGAGTATCAGCTTCAAGTCCTCCTTTGTGGAATAATCTTCCACCACATCCACCAGCGGGCTTTCAATCACATCTAAAAGGTTGATTTCATTCCCTTCTTTATCTGTACCGATCGGTTCATACAGAGAAACCTCTTTGGAGTGTTTCTTCTTGGAACGAAGCATCATCAGAAGCTCATTTGCTATCCTCCCCTGACGGCGCTTTATTCTGGAAATCTGTTCCCGTCTCTGAGATGAGAGGAAGATTTTCCAGAAATTCATACTCTTCGTCAGTGGTGAAAAGATAAATATGGGCGTTTTTACCATCCCAGATGATCTTTTTTACAATGGAACGTAGTGCAGTACGTTTTTGGAAAAGGTTCATCTGATCAATGGTACTGCCGAAGGAGTGTACCATGTTTTTGATCACGGTAAATTCCATATCATACTGAGCATGCCTGGAATTTAACTTTTCTAATTGTTTTAATTGATCTTTTAAATCCTGCGTTTTCTTGTCCAAGTCTTCAATTTCTTTTACAATATATTTTTCAGCAGAGCTGCATGCAGCTGTGGAAAGAGCGGCAGTCAATGCCTGTATTTTTTCCAGGTTTTCTGTGATCTGTTGGTTTAGCCGGGCAGTATTTTCCGAATAATCCGTATGTTCTTCACACAGATTTCCCCTTCCATGTTCCAAAAGCTTTATGAATAAATGTCTGTCACTGGTAAGCTTTTTGATTTCTTCAATTACCATTTGGTCAAGAAGATTACCGTCAGGATTCTTCATGCTGCAGAGCTTTCTCTTGCTTTTTTCTTTTGTGGTACAGAGATAGTAATAATTAGGAGTGCCGCCGGGATAAGTGCCGTGGGCAATTTTGGGGCGCATATGGTCACCGCAGCTGCCGCAGCAGAGCAGTCCGGATAATAAGGCAACATTGCTTCTGCTTGAAGGATATGCTTTTGAGCGGTTACGCTCCAGCAATTTTTGTACTTTGATCCAGGTCTTTCCGGCTATGATCCCGGGATGTCTGCCAACGGAAACGATCCATTCTTTTTTCTCCCGAAGTTTATTCGTTTTTCCAGTTTTTTGTATGGTACGGTTGTAGGCCATAATACCATACTTGCCGTTGAAGCTTTCTTTTTCAGAGAACAAGGCTGCCTCACTTTCAAGGAGGTAGTGATAAGCATCCTCATCGGCTATCATGTATACTGGATTGGACAGAATGTTTTTAATAGAAAAGCGGGAATAGGGTTTGCTGTTTTTTGTCTTGTATCCGTTCAGAAGCAGATAAGTTTCTGTCTGGCTTAAGGATTCTGTTTCCAGGAACTTTTCGTAGATCAGCTCTACTACTTTTGCTTCTTCGGGGAGGAGTTTCAGCCTACAGGCCTTTTTTTTCTTTCCGTCTATGGTTACATTGGAAACACTTTCTGATCCGTATCCTGTGGGAGTGGTGCCTCCCAGCCAGCGGCCGGTTTTAGCCAGCTCGTGCATATTGTCGCGGATACGTTCGGCGATGGTCTCACGTTCCAGCTGGGAGAATACAGAAGCGATATACATCATGGCCCGCCCCATGGGAGATTCTGTTTCAAAATTTTCAGTGATGGAGACAAAGGTGATATCCATTTTCTGCAGCTCTTCAATGAGTCTGGAGAAATCACCGATATTTCGGCTTATCCTGTCAAGACGGTAAACAATGATCTCACATATTTTTCCGTCCTTGGCATCCTGGATCATGGATTTAAATTGGGGACGATTGAGCGTACCGCCGGAGAATCCCTCATCTTCATACACTCGTATACGAGGCAGAGATTCAGGACCATGATGGGTTTCGATATATTTCCTGCACATACCGATCTGGTTTTCAATGCTTTCTCCTTTCCCTGTGAATTTGGATTTACGGGAATAGACGGCAATGAACTTATCAGTATCTTCCATAAGTTACAGACTGCCTCCTTGTATGATGTGTTATATAAAGTAATATTTCATTTTTGTTCAAATGATGCAGGATATGTGTAAGGAAGTGAAGAGGATGACATAAAATAAATATGCTCCCATAAAATAAATGGAGACGACAGAGGAGCAAATCATATGAACGTTGTGGTTCATTTTCCAAAATCTGAGAAAGACAAGAAAGAACTGGCAAATCGTGTGGCCGCCATACAGGCGGATGCTGTTATCAGTTATCTGGATTCACTTCCATACAGCAGGGAAGACAAACTACGGCTGCTTAATGACCTGAATATAGAAAAGAAGAATTAACACAAATGGACATAACAGGGCAACCCTGAATGTATTTGACAAAAGTCACAAAAACTGGATATATTAGACTGAATTTATATAAAAAACCTAAAGAAACCAATATTTTGTCATGTTGCATTTTGTTGTTTTATACAAAAAAAAGCAAAAAATGTACTTGATATTGTGCATATGCTATTGACTAATACATTAAAGTAATGTATTATCAAAGGAACAAGGAATTGTGTAGTACAGCAATTTCTAATTTTATTAAGAAAATTGGAGGAGAAGAGAGCAATGAAGAAGGTAATGGCAACACTCTTAAGCTTAGCTATGGCAGTTTCTATGTTAGTAGTGCCAAGCATAAGCGTAAAAGCTGAAGCTGAGGAAGCGGATTATAAGATCGGTATTGTAACCGGTTCTGTTTCCCAGTCAGAAGATGACCGCCGCGGTGCGGAGGAATTCCAGAAAATGTATGGGGAAGATATGGTTAAGCTCGCCATCTATCCTGACAACTTTACAGAAGAGCTGGAAACAACTATTCAGACAATCGTAAACCTGTCTGACGATCCTGATATGAAGGCAATCGTTGTAAACCAGGCAGTTCCCGGAACAACAGAAGCTTTCCGTCAGATTAAAGAGAGACGTCCTGACATCCTTTGTATCGCAGGCGAGTCCCACGAGGACCTTCCGGAAATCGGAAGCGCTGCTGACTTGGTTGTAAACAATGACTTCGTTGCACGTGGATATCTGATCATCAGAACAGCTCATGAGCTGGGATGTGACACATTTGTACATATTTCTTTCCCAAGACATATGGCTTATGAAACAATGAGCCGCCGTGTTGCCATCATGAAGGCTGCATGTGAAGAGTTTGGTATGAAATTCGTACTTGAGACTGCTCCGGACCCGACATCTGACGTTGGCGTTGCAGGCGCACAGGCTTACATTCTTGAGAAGGTTCCGGAATGGGTTGAGAAATACGGAGAGAACGCTGCTTACTTCTGTACCAACGATGCTCATACAGAGCCGTTGCTGAAACAGCTTCTTGAATACGGCGGATATTTTATTGAAGCCGATCTTCCGTCTCCGCTGATGGGATACCCGGGAGCATTAGGAATCGACCTTACTGAAGAAGCAGGCGATTTCTCCAAGATTCTTGCAAAAGTTGAAAAAACCATCTGTGAAAAAGGCGGTGCTGACCACTTCGGAACATGGGCATACTCCTACGGATATGTTACATCTGCAGGTCTTGCACAGCACGCTATGAACGTTCTCAACGGCGAGAGCGAAATTGATGAAATCGATGATGTTTCTGAAGCATACACCGTTTTCTCAGGCGAAGCAAACTGGAATGGTTCCAACTATACAAACGCTGAGACAGGCGTGAAATCCGACAACACATTCTTGATCTACCAGGATACCTATATTATGGGTGATCCCGGACATTTCATGGGTTCTACAGAGGTTGAGGTTCCAGAAAAATACTTCACCGTTAAATAAACTGTTCTCAGTTTAGTCATGATTCAAGCAAGATGGGGAGGAAAATTTTCCTCCCCGTTCTTTTCGGAAATCATATGGGTTAGCCCGTCCGACATCCATGAGACGCTGCATGCAGGCATGCGCCGTCTCACGGCTGCCGTACGGGACTTTCGTAGATATGTCTGCTGACGCAGACATCACCAATCATGAAAGCCGATTGCTCCGCGCTTACGCGTTCCCGCAATCGCCACCCGTATTCGCGATCCGGCCTGTCGGCCTCCTTGCTCATACGGGTTAGCCCGTCCGATATCCATAAGACTCTGCATGCAAGCATGCGCCGTCTCATGGCTGCTGTACGGGACTTTCATAGTAAAATAAGATTCTTGGACAAGGAATGAAAAATTATGAAGAATAACGAAGCTCCGTTATTGGAGATGAAAAACGTTAAAAAAAGTTTCTTCGAAAATCAGGTACTGTCAGACATCAATTTCAAGCTGGAAGAGGGAGAAGTCCTTGGTCTTGTAGGTGAGAATGGAGCCGGTAAAAGTACCCTGATGAAGATTCTTTTTGGTATGGATGTGATCAGAGAAACCGGAGGGTATGAAGGTGATGTCCTGATCAATGGAGAAAAGGTTCAGTTTAATACGCCTTTTGACGCTCTTGCGGCAGGGGTCGGCATGGTTCATCAGGAATTTTCGCTGATTCCGGGATTTACCGCAACAGAAAATATCGTGCTCAACAGAGAGCAGAAGAAGAAAAACGTACTTTCAGAAGTGTTCGGTGATCGTCTGGATACGCTGAACCGCGGCCAGATGGGGGAAACCGCAGCAGAGGCTATTGACAAGATGGGCTTTCAGATTGATGCGGACATGCCCATCAATAGTATGCCTGTAGGGCATAAGCAGTTTACTGAAATCGCCAGAGAGCTTAGCAAAGAGAATTTGAAACTGTTGATTCTGGATGAGCCGACAGCCGTTTTGACAGAAAAAGAAGCGGACGCTTTGCTGGAATCTATCCGCAACATGTCGGCAAAAGGGATTTCCGTTGTTTTCATCACACACCGTTTGCATGAAATCTTGTCTGTGTGCAACCGTGTTCTTGTTATGCGTGACGGTTATGTTGTCAAAGATGTTGAATCCAAAGAAACCAATGTGGAGGAAATCACCAAATGGATGGTTGGCCGTGACGTGGGTTCAGCTGCTGCAAATAAAGAAGCAAAAATAAGGACAGATGCGCCTAATATCATGACAGTCCGTAAGCTGTGGGTTGATATGCCCGGCGAGACAGTGCGGAATGTGGATCTTGATATTAAAGAAGGAGAAATCCTGGGTATCGGCGGTCTGGCAGGACAAGGGAAGCTTGGAATCCCTAACGGCATCATGGGGCTGTACGATGCAGGCGGAACGATCACCTTTAACGGGCAGGAGATTCCCCTGAACAACCCAAGAAAGTGCCTGGATTCCTCTATTGCCTTTGTTTCCGAGGACAGAAGAAGCGTAGGTCTGCTTCTTGACGAGACACTGGAATGGAATATTGCATTCCCGGCCATGCAGGTGCAGAATAAGTATCTGAAGAATTATTTAGGCGGTCTTATTAAGTGGAGAGACGAAAAAGCCATCCATGATGTTACGGAAAAGTACATAGAAAGCTTTATGATCAAATGCACAAGCTCCAAACAGAAGGCCAGAGAGCTTTCCGGCGGAAACCAGCAGAAAATCTGCCTGGCAAAAGCCTTTGCCATGGAACCGAAGCTGCTGTTCGTATCAGAGCCTACCCGTGGTATTGACGTAGGCGCTAAGAGCCTGGTACTGGAGGCCATCAAAAAATTCAACCGGGAGAACGGCGCTACGGTGGTGGTGATCTCGTCTGAACTGGAAGAACTGAGACAGACCTGTGACAGGATTGCAATTGTATCAGGCGGTAAGGTTGCCGGAATACTTCCTGCTGCTGAGTCATCAGAAAAGTTTGGTATGCTGATGATCAGCCAGGTTAAATAAGGAGGATAAAATGAACGCTAAAACTTCTGAAGAGAAGACAGCAGGCGGACGCATTCGGGGCTTAATGGAAAGCTTCGGCCTGCCGAGACTGATTATTGCCGGTTTCCTTCTGCTGCTCTTTATTGCGTCTCCTTTTGTAGGAGCAAATATTTTCACACAATTAACAAATGTAATTAACCGTTTTGGCTGGAATGCCATTCTGGTTCTGGCTATGGTGCCAATGGTCCAGTCAGGCTGCGGATTGAACTTCGGTCTGCCTCTTGGTATTATTTCCGGGCTTTTGGGCGCAACGTTGTCCATCGAGCTTGGGTTTACGGGAGGCTTAAGCTTCTTCGTGGCCATTGTTCTTGCCACACCATTTGCGCTTGTTCTGGGAAGCGGCTACGGCTGGCTTTTAAATAAGATTAAAGGCGGCGAGATGATGATCGCTACCTATGTAGGCTTTTCGGCTGTATCCTTTATGTGTATGATGTGGATCCTGCTTCCTTTCCATGCTCCCAATATGGTTTGGGGACTGTCCGGGAAAGGCTTACGTACTACTATTTCTCTTGAAGGCTATTATGCACAGGTGCTGTCAAATTTCCTGAAAATTGACATCGGAAGCTTTTCCATCCCTGTAGGCAACCTTCTGTTTTTTGCTGTGCTGGCTGTGGCAGTGTGGGCATTTTTCCACACTAAGACAGGTACAGCCATGACGGCTGCCGGTTCAAATCCCACATTTGCAAAGGCGGCAGGCGTAAACGTAGATAAAATGCGTATGATTTCCGTAATCATGTCTACATGGCTGGCGGCTATAGGTATTCTTGTTTATGAGCAGGGCTTTGGGTTCGTACAGATTTATATGGCACCATTTTATATGGCCCTTCCGGCGGTATCTGCAATCCTTATCGGCGGTGCTTCCGTAAATAAGGCATCCATCCCCAATGTGATCATTGGGACCTTCCTGTTCCAGGGTATTGTAACCATGACCCCTACTGTTATGAACTCTATCATTCATATGGACGTGAGCGAAGTTATCCGAATCATTGTTTCCAACGGTATGATTCTGTATGCTTTGACCAGAAGGACGGAGGGCTCGAAATGAAAAATAATACGACGACACAAGTTAGTTTTGGAAAAAAACTGCGGAGATTTTTGTCCGATAATCCTGTACCGATCATGTTTATCATAATCTGTGCTGTATGTATTCCGGTATCCGGATTTTCTCCAAGCTATCTGTTAAATGAGATTATGACTCGTATGGGAAGAAATACTTTCCTCATTCTATGCTTGCTGATCCCCATTATGGCCGGAATGGGACTGAACTTTGGTATGACTCTGGGAGCTATGGCAGGTGAGATCGGCCTTATTTTCGTGGCTGACTGGCAGATTTACGGAATACCCGGCGTTATCCTTGCTATGATCATTTCCATACCGATTTCAGTAGTGCTTGGTATTTTCTGCGGAAAGATATTGAATATGGCAAAGGGGCGTGAGATGATCACCAGTTATATCATCAGCTTCTTTATCAATGGTATCTATCAGCTTATTGTTTTGTATTTGATGGGATCTATCATCCCGATCAAGCATTCAAGCATCAGGCTTCCAAGAGGCTACGGCATCCGGAATACGGTAAGTCTTTTGAATATGCGGCAGTGTCTTGATAACCTGATGAGCGTTACCATAAAGGGTGTTAAGATTCCGGTCCTTACCTTTATTATTATCGGTGTACTCTGTCTGTTCATTGTGTGGTTCAGGAAAACGAAGCTGGGCCAGGATATGAGGGCTGTGGGCCAGGATATGGATGTTGCACGGGACGCAGGTATCAATGTAGACAGGACACGTATTATTTCCATCGTTATTTCTACAGTGCTTGCAGGCTTCGGTATGGTCATTTACATCCAGAATATGGGAAATCTGCCTACCTATACCGCTCATTCACAGATTGGTATGTTCTGTATAGCGGCTCTGTTGATTGGCGGTGCTTCCGTAGACCGTGCATCCATCAAGAATGTATTTCTTGGCGTAATTCTGTTTCATCTTATGTTTATCGTTGCGCCTTCTACAGGTACGAAGATCACAGGCGATTCCATGATCGGCGAGTATTTCCGTGTATTTGTATCCTACGGTGTTATCACAGTTGCCCTCACCATGTATGAGACCAAAAAGCGCAGGATAAAGAGCAGAGTAGGACAGGGTCTGAAGGAAGCACAGAAGGAGGATGAGGGAGATGAGTAAGAAAAAAACAATCCTGATCAGAGTTCTGGCAGTTCTTGTCCTTCTGTTGATCGCCGCTGCTATGATGGTGATCGGCAGAGGCCATACAGTTTATTTCGACAATGTGGAAACGGAGTATGAGGGAAAAACCTATACTACTCCATACCGTATCGATGTTTATGTAAAAGAAGAGAGAGCCGCCAAGCTCAAAGCGGATGAGCGAGGCATGGCATCCTGGATGGGCGCAAACTTTAAAATGACTGTTGAGATTACGGAAAACAAAGGGGATGAACCCACGACACGTGAACTTGCGGTGAAACTTCCCCAAAATATGGACGGTATCATTTTAAATATGCCTGCACTTCTGGCAGACCTCCCGGAGGAGGCTTATCTTTCTGAGTTTGTCCAGACGGTTGTAGAGGAACCTGAGGAAGAACCTGTAGATACTGATACGCCTGTAGATGAGCTTGGTACGGACGGCTTTGAAGGTATGGGTGATATCTGATATTCAAATAAGTAAATATTGAATTGATCCAATAAACCGGGAACTCTGAGGAGGTCCCGGTTTTTGGTTAAGAATTATAGTGGTGTAGTGTTCCGGCACCACCATTTCTGATGATATATCCTTAAGATATGGTATGTGAAAAAGTAGTTTATGTACCTTGTGAGCCATTGGGTAACTATAGCATTATCAATACACCGGGCAGCATATGTGGACAGCCTTGTGGCTTTATTTGCATCAAAGGTTGAAATTGCCTTGATCAGTCCAATGGTCCCGATGGAAATCAAATCATCCAAATCTTCGTCAGTGCCCTGGTATTTTTTTACCACATGGGCCACAAGACGGAGGTTACGTTCGATAAGGATATTCTTTGCTTCTAAGTCGCCCCCCTGGTAACGTTGAAGATAGGTTTTTTCCTCGGCTAATGTCAAAGGTTTCAAGAACGTCTTCAAATCTTCACCTCAAAGGGGATTTCTATATAGTTTATGCCCGGGACGTGCTTTTCGTGCTTTTCCAACGAAATAAGACGTTTGTTTATGTAACGGTGATATCATTCAGTGAAAAACTGTCATACCTATAGAGGATAAAGTATGCTATTTCCTGCCGGATTTCAGGGAAGAAATCAGGGGCATAATATAATCTTTGGAGGAAATGTCGTAAGAACCGGAGATTGCCTGGGCCATTTGTTTTTCGTCTTCAGTTTTATCTTTTTTCTTATTCAGCATAGCGCTGAATATTTTCATCATCAGTTTGTCAGACAAGGGCAGTCTTTCGTAGGATATGCCGCCTTGCATATAGAAATGGGGAATATCTGAGAGTTCCTCAGGAGAGAGATTATTACCCCACATTTCTTCGATTACTTTTGTGGATTCATTGGGCATGGCACCGGTGGCATATACCACGAATTGTGAAGCTTTGCTCTGCATAAAAAGCTTTTTTGCATTTTTCAGCCCGTCAACTGTTCCGGCATGTAACCTGCCGCCGAAAATAACAGTATCAAAGTTTGACATAGTTGTTTCATTCACTTCTTTAAAATCCATAAGTGTGCAGTCAATTTCCTGTGATATCATTTCTGCATATTTCCTGGTAAATCCACTGATACTTTTATACACTACTAAGACTTTATTGTTCATCATTATTCTCCTCCAAAGCTGCTCTTAAAAAAACACGATATGCATTTTCCTGTTGGGAATAGATTTCCTCAGGGGGTATCCCCGGGGTTGTCACAGAAAAAATAGTGCCAATGCCAATGGTATAGATCAGCATATTCAAATGTAACTGTTTAGCTTTTTCTACAGTGATATTCAGCTCATCCGCTATGGTTTGTGCCATTTGGGGGCTTGCTTCACACTGATATAAATCGTCCAAAGAAGAAATATTTTTACGCTGTTGGAAAATAAACATTTTAAGAATATGGGGTTCCTCTTTAGCAATTTGTATATATGCCCTGCCTGTACTGCGGAATAAGTCATTTTTATCAATGTGGGCAGCTACAAATTTTTGTATGAACTGCCGTGCCCGTTCTGTGACATCCTTTCGAAGTCCGTCCATATTTTTACAATAGCTATAGATTGGCTGTACAGAGCAGCCTAACTTTTCTGCGATGTTCTTTACCATCACCTGCTCCATTCCTCCGGCTCTTGCCAGCTCAAAAGCAGCATCCACCACCATTTCTTTTGTGATTTTTTGTTTCGGCATTGTTGTTCCTCCAAATATATAAGTTTATTATATAACTAATTTATATAAAAGGATTATATATGCTTTACTGCTGAATGTCAAGGGGATTCAGAAAAGTTATACAACGGGGGAAAAGTGATGGTTACTGTTCACTCCGTGACCAGTAACACGCTTCGCGATGTACAGAAATTATGCATACTGCATAATTTCGCACGTTGTATGTCTCGGGATTTTCATGCATAGATGCATGAAAACACCTCGCGGAATATTACCAGTGAACAGTAACAAGTGATGATAACAGTTCAGGCTTAGCTGAAATGATATAAGTGATGATACAGAGAAAAGATATGGATACCCATATGGTTAAGATAAGAATTTGTAATGAGATGCAGACGGAATAAGAATGTTATGTGACAGGTTATTACCCAGAAGGCAGGAAACCCGGCAGCAGATTTTCCTGCCTTCTGACACAGCCATGAGAAGTCAGCAAGATTACATGGGAGCCGGGCCGATGGTGCCTTCGTCATAGAAGGATACAGGGAGAACCCGGGACTGGATGGGTAAATCGGGATTTTCTATTCGTTTCAATAAAAGCTCTATGGCAATTTCCGCGATATTGCAATTTTCCTGACAGGAGATACTGGATAAAGGCAGCAGGTAGGAAATATTTTTTCGTATGTGGTCAAATCCGGCAATGGAAAGATCTTCCGGCATACGGAAACCTTCATTGTGCAGGCAATTGACTGCATAATACGCCATCTCGTCATTGAAGGAGAAAACAGCAGTATAGTCAACCGGTAATAAAAGATCACGTATGGTATTGGCGGAAATTGCTGATAACATGTCTTTGGAGGGGATGATACGTATATTTTTTTTCGGTATCCCGGCTTCTGTCAAGGCTTTGACAAAGCCGTTCTGCCTTTTGGGCTGAGAGTCATTATTGAGGGGGCCGGCTATGTATAAAAAACGTTGGTGTCCAAGCTCAGCCAGACGCTTTCCGATAAAGTAACCGCCGCCGTAATCATCAATACATACGATATCAGCAGTAAAGTCTTTGATTTCACGGTCGATCAATACAAGCGGTACTTGATTCTTGGTAATAAGCTCTGCAGAGTGCCTTTTATTACTGTGGGGAAACAGCAAAATCCCGTCAACGGAATGAGAGATGGCGATATTGACCATTTGCTGTTCTATTTTTTCGCTGGCATGTGAACAGAGGATCATAACAACATACCCCAACTTTCTCAGCTTTGAATCAAGCTGGGAAACCAGATAGGAATAGTGGGGATTCTGTATTTCCTCAACAATAACAGCGATGACATGGCTTTTTCCGGAACGGAGGGAGGAGGCCAGACTGTTTCGTATATATCCCAGATTACGGGCAGAGGTCTGTATCTTCTCCAGTGTTTCCGGAGGCAGTTTTGTATCATTCCGCAGTGCCCGGGATACTGTATTTACAGAGTATCCGCATTCTGCGGCTATAGTTTTTAAAGTAATACGGTTCTGACTCATTGGCGACTCTCCTGTTAAATACAATTGTGTGTTGGCAGGCAACTATGAGAGACACGGCGGGTTAGGAGCATCGAAAAGAGCAGATAGTTGCATTGCCGAAAAATAATTATAACATGCCGCAAGATTGTGTACAAGCTAAAGCAACGGAAAATACTCAATAAAACAAGATAAGAGTAATAATGCATAAAAAAACTATTTAAATTAAGTGTATATTATACAAATATACGGTTAAAACATAAAAATATCTTGACAAATTGTAAGGATAACGTTAAACTATAGTAAGAGTTAACGTTAACCTATATCAAAAAGCAAAACGAAAGGAGAAGGTTTATGAAAAGAAAACTTATGGCAGGTATTTTAGCATCTGCAATGACAATGTCAATGGTGCTGACGGGCGGTGTCAGTGTCAGTGCAAGTGCAGATGATGCATCCACTCAGGGAACGAATACTTTTGTGGATGGAGGAACAGAGTTGTCCTTTTGGACTTTCCAGGAGCTGCACGTGGGTTTCTGGACAGAAATGGCAGATGTTTGGAATGAGCAGAATCCTGACAGGCCTATTAACCTCACTGTGACTACCGGTGAATCCCACTCCCTGCACAGCAAGCTTCTTATTGCATGTCAGGCTGGGGAAGGAGCTCCTGATATGGCGGATATAGAAATCGGCTATTATGGCTCCTTTTTAAAGGATGGATATCTCCTTCCCATCAATGACGCAGTTGAACCCTATAAGGACGATATTGTTATGTCACGTGTTGAAATGTATGGGGATAAGGAAGGCAATTATTACGGAGCAGATTTCCACCTTGGAGCTACGGTGTGCTACTATAATATGGACATTATGGACGCAGCAGGCGTTGACCCGGCGGACATTGTGACCTGGGATGATTATGTAGAAGCCGGCAAGAAGGTTCTGGAAACCACAGGCAAGCCTATGTGTGCTGTTGAGACAGCCGACCTTTTCCTTCCCCAGCTTATGCTTCTTGAAAAGGGTGTTCAATATGTTGACGAAGAAGGCAATCCCAATATTGCAACACAGGAACATGCGGATGTCATCGATTACATCAGAGAAATGATTGACCTGGGAATCTGTGAAATTGCCCCGGGCGGCGGATATCATATGGAAGAGTGGTACGGCCATCTCAACAACGGGGATGTTGCTTCCGTTGCCTTACCTTTGTGGTATATGGGAAGATTTACAGATTATTGCCCTGATTTAGCCGGAAAGATGGGAATCTATGAAATCCCGGTTTGGAATGAGGGAGATACCCGTGAAGTCCTTCAGGGAGGTACAGGCACATCTGTGATCAAGTATACAGAAAATGCAGATTTGGCCAAAGAATTTCTGGCTTTTGCCAAGCTTTCTGCAGAAGGATGTACTTATGAATGGGAAGTGCTGGGCTTTGACCCCATTCGTACAGAACTGTGGGATGACCCTGCGATCACGGAAAATAAAGACAATAAGTTCCTTAAGTATTTCACAACTAATCCATTTGAAATTTTGAAGAAAAACGGAACTGATCTGACTGCACCGGATATTTCAGGAAATTATTCCGCTACCTACAGCACTTTAGTATCTACAACCTATGCAAATGCATTTGAAATCTCCACTGACCAGGATGCTATGGAGCTGCTGCAGGGCGAACAGGATACCATCATCTATTAAATATCGTATTTAAAGAGGGGCGGCGCGGAATCACCACAGGCGCCGCCCCTCTTTTATGATAAGAAGCGGATTTGTCCGTTTTGGGGTTAACAGAATGTTGGTAAGGAGGGCATCATGAAGAAAAAATCATTTTTAGACAAATTTCTCTATTCCAAGAAGGCGGCTCCCTATGTTTTTATTGCGCCTTTCCTCGTAACCTTTCTTGTGTTTTTTGCTTATTCCATTGTGAGTATGGTGATTATGAGTTTTCAGAAGGTGGCAGGAGGAAGTGCCGTTTTTATAGGCATGGATAACTATAAGATTCTTAATAATGCTGTTTTTATAAAAAGTCTGAAGAACAGTATTTTTTACACAGTTGTTTCCTGTGCGCTGATGATACCGATACCGCTTATCATGGCTGCAATGCTGAACAGCAGAAATATGAAAGGAAGAGCGGCCTTCCGCAGTATTCTCTTCATTCCGGCCCTCACCTCTGTTGTAGTATCCGGTGTGGTTTTCCGGCTGATGTTCGGGGAACTTGAAGGCTCCTTTATGAATGAATTGATTTCACTTTGGGGGAAAGGCCCTTTCATATGGCTGAGAAATCCCGTAACTGTATGGGCAGCCCTGTTTATGCTGTGTCTCTGGCGTTGGACAGGTGTGAATATGATGTATTATCTGTCCGGCCTGCAGCAGATACCTGAGGATTTGTATGAGTCGGCATCTATCGACGGCGCAACTATGATGCAGAAATTCAGGTATATAACAATTCCGTTGATCAAACCGACTACCGTATATGTATTGACCATTTCTATTTTCGGCGGTATGGCAATGTTCTCTGAATCCTATATGCTGTTTAACGGAAATAAATCACCCAACAATGTAGGTACCACTCTGGTAGGTATGCTTTACCGGATGGGCTTTGAGCAGAATAATATCGGAATCGCTAGTGCGATCGGTGTGATCTTCCTGTTGATCGTATTGGTGGTGAATGTGGTTCAGCTTTTTGTCAATGGATTTTTTAGAAAGGAGAAATAGCAATGAAAAAATCAAAAGGAGCTACTGTCTTTCTGGTTATTTTCTTTGTAATTGTAGCGGCGGTCACCTTGCTTCCCTTAGTGCTGCTGGCTGTCTCCTCTCTGCGGCCAGGAACAGAACTGATGAGGAGCGGGCTGAATTTTAATATAGACTGGAAAAACATTAATCTGGATGAATACAGGATGTTGTTCAGCGGACAGAATGCTTATTTTACATGGTATAAAAACAGTCTTATCATTACAGTGGTGCAGGTGGCATTAGCCTTATTTTTCAGCGCATGTGTAGGATATGGATTTGCCATGTATGAATTTAAAGGGAAGAGTATCCTGTTTATGAACGTCCTTCTTGTAATGATGATCCCTACAGAGGTAATTCTGCTGCCGTTATACAGGCTTATTATCAAGATGGGGCTTATGAACACTATGTGGGGTATTATTCTGCCGTATATTGTAATCCCCATGCTGATTTTCTTTTTCAGACAATATCTGTCCGGTATTCCAAAGGACTTCCTGGATGCAGCCAGGGTGGACGGGTGCTCAGAGTATGGTATTTTCATCCGGATCATGATTCCGCTGATGAAGCCTGCTTTTGCAGCCATGGGAATTTATCAGGGCATGGCAAGCTGGAACAATTTCCTTTGGCCGATGGTGGTGACAAATTCTATTGATAAAATCACCCTGCCGGTAGGACTTCAGAGTCTTCTTTCGCCATATGGAAATAATTACGATCTTTTAATTTCAGGATCCTGTTTTGCCATTGTTCCCATATTGATTCTTTTTATATGCTTCCAGCGTTACTTCATTGAAGGTATGACAGCCGGAGGAGTGAAAGGATGATAAAGAAAGGAGAGCGGAAGGGTGAAATTATACATAAACAAAAACCGTGAGCTTGGGAGAAGAAGCCCATTGATATACGGACATTTTATTGAACATTTTCACAGGCAGATATACGGCGGCGTCTATGATCCGGGAAACCCTCTTTCAGATGAGGACGGGCTGCGCACAGACGTCCTTGAGGCAATGAGAAAAATCAAGGTTCCTGTGCTGCGCTGGCCGGGCGGATGTTTTGTGTCCTCTTATCATTGGAAGGACGGAGTGGGCAGCGAGCGCATCCCTACGTTTGATAAAGCTTGGCGTGTGGAAGAAAGTAATGCTTTTGGCACAGATGAGTACATAAAGCTGTGTAAGAAAATAAACTGCCAGCCATATATCTGTACAAATGCGGGGACGGGAACGGCGGAGGAAATGAGTGACTGGGTGGAATACTGCAACCTGGAATCTGAAGGCCGTTACGCAAAGTGGCGGATTGCCAATGGTTATCACGAACCTCATAAGGTTAAATACTGGAGTATAGGAAATGAAAACTACGGCTTCTGGGAAATCGGGGCGAAATCCCCGGATGAATGGGGCCGGCTGACAGCAGAAGCGGCAAAAATGATGAAGCATGCAGACCCTTGCACAGAACTGTCAGCGGCTGCCCTGACAGATATAGACTGGAACGTGAATCTTCTTAAGAACTGCGGAGAGTTTTTAGACTGGATTTCTATCCATGAGTATTGGGACCCTATCCATGAGACAAATGATCTCGCAGACTATGATGCCTGTATGGTGTACACCAATGAAATAGATAATTCTGTGAAAAAGGTAAGCGGACTGCTGCAGGCAATGGGACTGGATGGAAAAATAAAAATTGCCTTTGATGAATGGAATCTCCGGCAATGGTATCATCCAAAGGTTCATTCAGTAAAGCAGGGGGTGACTAAGGAGGAATACCTTTATCCAAGGGACCGGAACGATGATAACAGCAGCTATACCATGGCGGACGCTGTATTTACAGCCTGCTTTTTAAATATGTGTAACCGCAACTGCAATGTTGTGGGGATGGCTGCCTTTGCCCCGATCGTCAATACACGCGGCTGCATCTTTACTTATAATGAAGGAATCGTTTTGCGCAGTACCTATCATGTTTTTGATTTGTATGTGAACTATCTGGGGGATGTAGTGCTGGATTCGTGGACAGAAGACAGTCCTGTAAAATCATTGGAATCTGTTTCAAAGCAGAAAACCCAGGTGGAGCTGCTGGATGTGACTGCCACCGCTTTCAGCAATAAGAAAGGAATGGCGATTGCAGCGGTAAACAAGGATGGCTCTGAAGAGAGAAGCTTCAGGCTTGATTTTGAGGCAAGCGGCCCGGTGACAATACATTATATCAGCGGAGACACCACAGAAGCCTATAATGACATAGGGCATGATGCTGTACAGATAGAGAAAAAATCCCTGGGTATGTTTCAGCCCGGAATGGAAGTCAGTCTTTGCCCTCATTCGGTAAACATTATCTGGATTGGCGTAGAAGAGGCATAATGAAGAATGGAGAAAAATGATATGAAGAATGCAAATATGACAATTGATCCTGTACTTAAAATTTCAGAAGTAGACAAAAGAATTTATGGCTCCTTTATTGAGCATTTGGGCAGAGCTGTTTATGACGGAATATACCAGCCGGGAAATCCCTTGTCTGATGCAGAAGGGTTCCGCAGTGATGTGATAGACCTGGTGAAGGAGTTAAAGGTGCCCATCGTCCGTTATCCCGGAGGGAATTTTGTATCAGGTTTTATGTGGGAGGACAGTGTAGGCCCTGTGAAGGACAGACCCCGGAGACTGGATCTGGCCTGGAGAAGCCTGGAGAAAAATGAAATTGGAATTAATGAATTTGCAAAGTGGGCAAAAAAGGCAGATTCTGAAATCATGATGGCTGTAAATCTCGGGACACGAGGGATAGCAGATGCCTGCAATCTCCTGGAATACTGCAATCATCCGGGAGGGACAAAATACAGTGATATGCGTATCAGCCATGGCATTGAAAAACCCCATAATATAAAAGTCTGGTGCCTGGGCAATGAAATGGACGGAAACTGGCAGCTTGGACATAAAACAATGCATGAATACGGGCGGCTGGCAGAAGAGACAGCTAAAGCCATGAAGCTGATCGACCCGTCTATTGAGCTTGTGTCCTGCGGAAGCTCCAATCTGGACATGCCTACATTTGCAGAGTGGGAGGCAACAACTCTTGATTATACTTACGATTATGTAGATTATGTTTCCCTGCATCAATATTATGGGAACAAAAACAATGATACTGAGGACTTCTTCGCGCTTTCCGATGATATGGATAATTTTATCCGTTCAGTCATCGCAGCCTGCGATTATGTGAAAGCGAAAAAGCGCGGTAAGAAAAATATAAATTTAAGCTTTGATGAATGGAATGTATGGTTCCATTCCAATGCAGAGGATGATGATATTATGACGAATCATCCCTGGCAGGTGGCGCCGCCTCTTCTGGAAGATGTTTATACATTTGAAGATGCTGTATTGGTGGGACTTATGCTTATTACATTGATGAAACATGCGGACAGAGTTAAGATGGCTTGTCTGGCCCAGCTTGTCAATGTAATTGCTCCGGTCATGACAGAAAGGAACGGCGGTAAGGCCTGGAGACAGACGATTTTCTATCCCTTCATGCATGCTTCCAGATACGGAAGAGGTGTGGTCCTTCAGCCGATCATCCATTCCCCGGTGCATGACACAAAGGAACATGAAAATGTTACAGATATTGAGAGTGTGGCAGTATGGAATCCTGAAAATGAAGAATTGACTATATTTGCAGTTAACAGAAATATTCATGAGGATATTGAGCTTGTTACAGATTTAAGAGGAATGGAAGCGTATACAGTGACGGCGCATATCGTGCTTGAGCATGAGGATATGAAGGCCTGCAACAGCGCAGCAAAGGAGAACGTAGCTCCTAAGACAACAGAAAGAAGCAAAATGGACAGTGGGAAAATGACAAGTCTTCTCCGCAAGGCATCCTGGAATGTTATAACATTGAAATTGGATAAATAAGAAGAGGGGGATGTGAAGCATGAGTTCAAAATGTGCTACACCGAAAACAATGAAAGCGTTGGTGGCATATGGAAAGGATGATTACCGGTTTGAACCGGAATATCCAAGTCCTGTATGCGGCCCGGATGATATTATCATAAAGACAGAGGCATGTGGTATTTGTGCCGGTGATTTAAAGTGCAATCATGGAGCAGCTATGTTTTGGGGAGATGAGACCCAGCCCCCGTGGGTGAAGCCGCCCTTTATTCCGGGACATGAGTTTTTCGGCAGGATTGTAGAGCTTGGGGAAAATGTGGAAGGCTATAAACTGGGAGACCGGATCATAGCAGACCAGATTGTTCCCTGCGGGAAATGCAGGTATTGCAGGGACGGGCATTACTGGATGTGCCAGCCCCATGATATGCTCGGTTTTATGTCCTACACTAACGGCGGTATGGCTGAGTATGTACGTTATCCTAAGAATTGTGTGATCAGCAGAGTACCGGAGGATATGACCATTGAGCAGGCCTTGCTGGTGGAGCCTTACGGCTGTTCGAAGCATGCAGTTGACAGGGGCAGTATTACAAATGAGGATGTGGTGGTGATTTCCGGCGCAGGTACATTGGGACTGGGAATGGTCACTTATGCCAGGATGAAAAATCCAAGACTGCTGATTGCTCTGGATATGCAGGACAAACGGTTGGAAAAAGCAAAAGAATTTGGAGCGGATTTAGTCTTTAATCCAGGCCGGTGTGATGTGGAGGAAGAGATAAAGAAGCTTACAGACGGTTATGGATGTGATGTATATATAGAAGCAACAGGGCACCCCTCAAGTGTTATCCAGGGACTTGGGATGATACGTAAGCTCGGGCGTTTTGTAGAATTCAGCGTTTTCGGACAGGAAACTACAGTCGACTGGTCAATTATCGGAGACCGGAAGGAACTGGATATCCTGGGGGCACATTTAAGTCCTTATGCATATCCCTTTGTGATCGAAAACATGATCAAAGGCACATTAAAGACAAATGGCGTTGTGACCAGTATGTTTACTATCGAGGAGTGGGAGAAGGCATTTGAATTTGCGTCCGGGAAACACGGTGATTTAAAAGTGGCATTTAAATTTTAAAGATCAGGCCGCTGTCAAAAGGGACAGCGGCCTGATTATGTGTTTCTCTATTTTTTGTAAGAGGACAGTGAAATTATTCCAATTCGTAACTGTTCAGAACCATGAACAGTTACTCCAATTCTTCAATTTTACATAAATGCTCTTTTGTCTTCTTGTTATAACTGATGCCTACTGCCAGAATCCTTCCGGTGTATTTGGGCTTTTCTCCGAGCTTACCTTTAAACCGTAGTGCATAGTTCTTATCTTTAATCTGCTGGATTGCTGCTGTTGGTGAACTGTCTGTCTTTAATTCCAAAATCAGGGCATCTGCATCTTTACGTACCGGATAGAAGATAAAGTCTACATATCCCTGCCCTGCTTTATCCTCACGTTCCACCCGGTAAGTGTCTCTTGCAGCCAGATAAACAAGATTCACAACCGCAGCCAGTTCAATCTCACTGCTGTAAGAAAAAATAGGAGATTCTGTGTCATGTGCAAACTTAAGGATTTCAGCCATTGTCTTTGTATCACCGGCAAGGGTGGCTTTCATCATAGTTTTTGAAACACTTGCCAGATTATAAATATAACCTAGTGTGCTGACACATTCATGTTTAGCCTAACAGTGCTGCATATTTTGTCAGTCCGCAAGGCGGAGGAAGGAAGCGTAGCGGTGGCTACGCTGACTGACGACAACGCGGCGGATGTCAAAATATGCAGCACTGTTAGGCTGAATATGAATGTGTCAGTGCACTAGTGACTTTTCCTTTTTCATCATGGCTACATAGCTGTCCATAAGTTCTTTATTAGGAATGGATACATATCCATCTCTATAAGTCAAAAGGCCATAAACCACCATTGCAGAGTAAATCTCATCCTTGGTTTCAAGAACCATAGAAGTTGCAGCATATTCTTGAATATCAGCGGAAATAGGCTCACCGGCAAAAAGCAGAGCTAAATCATTCTGTACCTCCGCCACATTATCTTTTATATAGCTGAAAACAGAATCATAAGTTCCCGAACTTGTCCAATAGTTGGCCAATTCATTGTCAGTCAATGCGCATACAATGGAGCGGGGATTATATATTCTGTCACCTGCTTTAGTAAAATAGCCATCATACCAGATACGCAAATCTTCACGAGTGATCTGAGGATTTGGGGTAGTCTGCCGGTAAACATTATACAAACAGTCAACCTCTGTATCCAGGAAACCAAAATATTCACTGAATTTAATCCGGGTTGCCATATTGTATTCTTTAAACATATTCAGTTCTGAACCATCAGAATACTTGGCAATGGGTAGTACACCAGTCATATATGCAAGTTCAACATACCTTTTGCTTTTTAATAATGACTTTAAAAAGAGCAGATATGTCTCCTTATCCTTCTCTGTAAGAAAAGGCATATGAAAAACAGCATCCCATTCATCCATTACAAAGATAAAACTGTGGTCTGTCTTCAAATAAATTTTAGTAAGGATATCCCAAGTGGCATTTGATATATCAATGTCTAATTCAGGATAAATGTCAGCCAGATCACTGTTTATTCCGTTTTGAATGCGGTCAATATAGTCTTTGTAATTCGTACAGTCTCTTGGTATTTCACTAAAATCTATATATAATACATCATGATGGTTTAAATGATCGTGATAGCTTTTAGTTGAGGCAATTTTAAGTTTATCAAATACATCACTGGCATCAGCTGCTTTTCCAAAGAATGATGCAACCATGTTTGCCATGACACTCTTACCAAAACGGCGGGGCCTTGTGATGCAGAAAAAGCGTTCATCCATTCCAAGTTCAGGAATTAGTTCATTGATCAAATCAGTTTTATCCACAAAATATCTGCCTGAGGCAGTTGCTCTGTATGAATCAAAAGGAATCCTACTGTTTAAAAACATGCCCATAATTTTACCTCCTTTCAGATGCGTATACAGTTTCAATCATGTAGGTAGTGTTACTTATCTGTTTACAGGTAGCTTAGCATAAACATTGGGATTAGTAAAGCCGCTGTCATAGAATCTTGTTCTAAAAACTCTGTTACATTTGAGATTGGATATACCGGACGGAATGCTTCGCCTATCTACGTGACTTATCCCATTACAGCAAAGCTTAACGGAAATACCTGCAAGTTCACCTGGAAAGACAGCTGGAACAACCAAGGTACCGGTGTTCTGACACTCAAATCAAAAGCCGTAACGATTACTATGACGCAAACCACAACCGCTCCGGGAAACCGCGGATCTCTGGCGAAAAAGAACTTTACTATTAAATGGAGAAACGGCAGTACAGGGCTTACCTATGTATAAAGAAATAATTTTGAAAGCATGCAGTGCACATTGCTGATTGGTCATATCTGTATCAGCAGATATTCGTTTTATAGGATTAAAAAATCCAGATTAGGTGTAGAACTTAATCTGGATTTTTTATGCTGTTTTAAATTTATACGAAAAAAGTCGCAATATATCAGTATTGCGACAATAGAAAATTCTGTTGTTTTAGTGCGTTCCAATATGACAGTGTTAGTTTACAGCGAATTATGAAAAATGTCAACACGTAATGACAGTCTATTGTAAATTTGTCATATTTACCGTCTAAATCACCTTTTTTGGAGGTATTTTTGATTTTTATATTACACGAGGTTTTTTATCCACAATCTATAAGTGGTCAGAATCATGGTCAATGTTCTGAACGCTGTCATCTTCTAAGCCTTTATTTCTTTTATTATTTGTGTCTTACAGCTTCCAATCTTTTTTATATGTCACGATATAAATGGTTTTGTTAATGGTCAAACAGTGTTTATCCTGCTTGTTTCCTTGGTTTTCGGTAAAAAATCCCATTACTGATAGAATATGACAATTAGGAATGAGTGAAAATGAAAACAGGATATAGTATTCGAACCTGGAAAATGAGACTTTTTTGTCCCAAGGAACAGTGGCTTGAGCGGTCAGAATCGTACTACAGGGATGTTTTTGATTTTTATTACAGACTGCTTATACAAGAGGAGGCGCTCTGGACAAAGAGCATATACACGATTCAGAGGGAACTGGAAATTCTTACTGTGCCGGGAAGAGACGGAAGAATACCCAAATATCCCCTTCCATATGAGAAGGTTCCGGTATACTTCAGGCGTTCGGCCATAAATAAGGCTGCGGAAGCCGTAAAGTCAGCAGTTTCTGTAGGATGTACAAATGGATTCCCGATAATTCATGATGCATCGGTCACTTTTTTCAAAGGAATGTACCGGGGACTTTCAGATACAGAAATCACATTGAAGCTATGGAATGGATGTAAATGGGAGTGGGTTCCCTGCCGTCTTACCGGCCGTGATTTTCCGAAACACTGTAATCTGCTTTCGCCTGCACTTGTGAGGCAGGACAAATGGTATATGCTGCATATTCCTGTGAAACAGGATAATCCGGACTCACGTACTGCTAAGGAGCGGATGAGAGCAGGGGAGAATATCTGCAGTATAAGATTTACTAATACTGATATTTTTGCAATGTGCTGTGTTCTTGATGAAAATGGAAGACAGCAGGCTGTACACACCTGCCGGGGCGGAGATGCTTACCGCCATTATTGCAGACAGCTTTTAGAAAAAATAAAAAAGTCCCGGATCTATACAGAAAAGGATAATTCTCTTCAGCCTGAAAAAAAGCATTTTATGCATCTGAAACATTTGTCAGAGTATTATGCCCACCAAGTGAGCAGGGAAATTGTAGATTTCTGCACAGTTGAAAAAGCAGGGATCATTGTGGTTCCTGACTATGATATAGATTTCTCCAGGATGGTAATGTATCGCACCGGTAGTTTTACCCCGTTGTTTCTCAGTCAAAGAATCCGAAGGTATCTGCAGTACAAAGCATGGAGTCAGGGTATTCTGGTGCTGGAAGCAGGAGCAGAGGGAATCAGCAGCCATTGTGCGGTATGCGGAGGAAAGGTGAGGAAAAAAGGAAAGCTGTCATTATGTGAAAACGGTCACACAGGAAACCGGTTTTTGAACGATGCCAGAAATCTCGGGCGGAAATGTCAGGAGAGCTTTGCGGGAAAAGGATATTGCCCGGGAGAATAATAGCTGCATAAGCGGCATGAAAATGCCCTTATATAGAAGCCGGGAAACCGGCGCAATGATACGGGCCAGCGGCGCGTATTATTTGGTCGAATATCGCCGGGCGGGCCGATAAGGAGTCGCCGAAGAACCGCGGCCAGCGGGGTATATTCAAAGTTATAGAAATTGTTATTTCATAAAACGTACGAATGAGGGGGCCTAAAAATGAGTATTTTTGTGACACGTTCATCAATGCCTGATCTGGAGGAATTTGTAGAGGAGATTAAGCCTATCTGGAAAAGTCATTACCTGACAAATATGGGACCGATATACAAAAAGTTTCAATATCAATTAAAAGATTATCTGTCAGTTCCCCAGCTATCCCTGTTCGCCAATGGACATATGGCTTTGGAACTTGCGATCCAGGCATTGAATTTAAGCGGGGAGATAATCACTACCCCCTATACATTCGCATCTACCACCCATGCGATCGTCCGAAACGGAATCACTCCTGTTTTCTGTGATATCAAGCCAGATGATTATACTATGGATCCTGAAAAGATTGAGGAGCTTATCACAGATAAAACTACGGCAATCCTTCCGGTGCATGTATACGGAAACATGTGTGATGTGGAGGCCATTGACAGGATTGCTAAAAAATATGATTTAAAGGTTATTTATGACGCAGCACATGCTTTCGGGGTTACCTATAACGGTATTGGTGTGGGTAATTTCGGAGATGCTTCTATGTTCAGTTTCCATGCTACAAAGGTTTTTAATACCATAGAAGGCGGTGCTGTCACTTTTTCTGATGTGAGCTTCAGGAAACGGCTTCACTATCTGAAAAACTTCGGCATTGTGACAGAAGATGAGGTTGAGGATGTGGGAGCTAATGCAAAACTGGACGAATTCCGGGCTGCAATGGGAATCTGCAATCTGCGCCATATTAAACAGGAAATTTTAAAACGGAAAGCTGTTTTTGAGAAGTATATGGAATATTTTCAGGGGATAGACGGCCTGCGGACCATTCATTACAGGGCTGGTATGGTTCCTAATTATTCGTATTTTCCATTATACATAGAGCCGGAGGTGTTTGGAACAGAGCGGGATACACTCTGCCAGAAACTTAATGAGTATGATATTTATGCAAGGAAATATTTTTATCCGGCCACAAATGAATTTGAGGCTTATAAAGGGAAACTGAATCATGGAAATACACCTGTGTCGGATAAGGTATCTAAGAACATACTGACATTGCCCATGTTTGCAGATCTTCCCATGGAGGCTGTTGACAGAATTTGCGAAATCGTGATCTCTATGAGCAGATAAAGGAAGAAAATATGAAATTACATAATAAGGGAACGAATATGCCGTATTTCGGTGCCTTGGATCAAGACTACACAAATCCATATGCTGCCGGCGAATTAAAAATCAAGAAGTCATTTTATATTAAATATGTAAAACGGACCATTGATATTATAGTATCTCTGCTGGCAATTATCCTTACGCTTCCCATAAATCTGATAATCGCAGTGCTTACCTTGTTTGATTTAGGACAGCCAGTCTTTTTTGTACATGAAAGACCCGGGTTAGGCGAAATACCATTTCGGATTATTAAATTCCGGAATATGACCATGGATACAGACGAAAACGGGGACCTGCTTCCGCCGGACGAGAGGATCACGTCTTTGGGGAAGCTTCTCCGTAAGACATCCCTGGATGAGCTGCTGCAGTTCGGATTGATTTTTACAGGAAAGATGTCGCTGATAGGACCAAGGCCCTTACTTATGAAATACCTGCCCCGTTATAACAAGCGCCAGCATATGAGACATGCGGTGCGTCCCGGCTTGGAATGTCCCATGCCTGATTATGCAGGAGATGAGGTATCCTGGGAGGAACGGCTTGAAAATGACGTGTGGTATGTTGAGAATATCAGTTTCAGGACAGATTGTATTATGCTGTTCAGACTGGTCAGGCTGGTTTTTAACAGAAAGAGGGCAAAGATACGGGGGGAACGCATTGACGGAGAATTTATGGGAACATTGGAAGTGAAATGATGGAAATGAAGAAAATAGTATTATATGGAGCCGGAGGCTTTGGCAGGGAGACAGCCTACTTGATCGAACGCATTAATCAAATACGTCCAACCTATGAGCTGTTAGGATTTATTGTTGATGACAGTTTTTATAGACCTGGGACAGAGGTGAACGGATATCCGGTGCTTGGAACAAGGGAATGGATGTTCAGGCATAAGACAGATGTTTTTTGTTCTTGTACCATAGGAGAACCAAAGGCAAGGGAGCGTATCCAGCAGGAGTTGGAAGAGCAGGGAGTCAGGTTTGAATCATTGGTTTCCCCGGATGTGGAAATCCATGACTCGGTGGAAATCGGTGACGGGGCGATCATAGCCCATGGAGTGCTGGCCACGGTTAATATACGGATCGGCAAAGGTGTGGTGCTTAATGGTGGCACAACACTTGGACATGATGTGGTGATTGGCGATTATTCGTGCATTATGGGAGGATGCGGGCTGACCGGAAATGTTAACATTGGAAAACGTGTACGTATAGGAGGCCATGCGTTTATTGTTCCCCATGTCACTGTGGGGGATGATGCAGTGATAGCAGCTGGGAGTATTGTATTTACAAAAGTGAAGCCTGAAACCCATGTGCTGGGGAATCCGGCCAGGCGGATAAAGCTTTAAAGGAGGATGGTCAAGTGAATACAGCATTTTTATTTTCAGGCCAGGGTTCCCAATACCCGGGTATGATGAGAGATTTATATGATGAATATGAGAGTGCAAGAAATGTGTTTGAATGTGCAGACAAGGTACTGGGACGACCAGTGAGCAGTCTGTGTTTTGAGGGAACGCAGGAGGATTTAAACCTGACACATAATACACAATGCTGTATGCTGGCAGCAGATTTAGCGGCCGGGTATGTACTTTTGTCAAAGGGGTTCCATCCGTCGGCTGCTGCAGGTTTTTCCCTGGGGGAATATGCCGCGCTTGTTTTTTCCGGTGTAATTTCAATGGCTGATGCCTTCCGGGTGGTGCAGCTTCGTGCTGATGCCATGCAGGAGGCTGTGCCCGTGGGAGAAGGTGCTATGGCAGCATTGATAGGAACAGAGGCGGAGACTGTAGAGGAACTTTGCAGAGAGGCTGAAGACGGATATGTGATACCTGCTAATTACAACAGCCCGGTTCAAACTGTTATATCAGGTACCAGGGCTGCGGTAGACAATGTGATGAGACTGGCACAGGAGAGAAACATACAGGCAGTAATGCTCCCTGTAAGTGCACCGTTTCATTGTAAGCTGGTGGAGCCGGCAGCGCGCAAGCTGGAGAATGCGTTAAAAAACATTGAGTTTTCCTGTCCGCGTATACCTGTTTACTCTAATGTCACGGCCCTGCCTGTGAAAAATACGGAAGAGATTCCGGCTCTGCTTGTCCGTCAGGCAATGAGCCCTGTCCATTGGGTACAGTTACTTGAAAATATGCGGGCGGCAGGAACAGATACTTATGTGGAATGCGGACCGGGAAAAACTCTGTGGGGACTTGTGAGAAAAACTTTAAAAAATGTGAACGTCTATCGGACAGGGGATATAAAAACATTAAATCAGACAGTGCAGTCCTTGAGGAAGATAAATGAAGATACTCAGGTTTGAATCAGATTTGATGGTTTCTAATATGTATCTTATAGTACATAAGAAATCTGCCATTGTGATTGACCCGTTCCGCAATACTGCCCCCGGCATGGATTATGAAATAGATAAAATCATTTTAACCCATGAGCATTATGACCATATTTCCGGTGTAAACCAATGGAAGCAGAAGTATGGTGCCTGTGTGCTGTGCAGTGAAGCCTGTGCCTGTAATATAGGAAATCCCCGCAAAAATATGAGCCGGTATTTTGAGGCTTTTTATAAACTTCAGAGTTATGCCGCCCAGGAGGGGGATGTGGACATTGATCATGATTACAGATGTCAGGCCGATATTACATTCAGGGACAGAACTAAGTTCACATGGAACGGAAACCATATAGAACTATTTGAACTGCCGGGGCATTCTGAGGGAAGTATTGGTGTGCTGGTTAATGATCAGTATTTTTTCTCAGGAGACAGTTTATTTAAACAAGGGAAGACAGAACTGGGTTTCCCGGGGGGAGATATAAAAAGCTGGAAAACTGTTTCAGAAAAGCGTATTCAGTCCCTTCCCTGGGGAGTCAAGGTATATCCCGGTCATTATGGACCATTTGTTTTAGCTGATAAGGAGAATGATAAGTATGGCGTATTTTACGAATAAAGGGCTTTCAATTGCAGGTATTTCCTGTGTTGTGCCTAAAAACAAAGTTACAGTGAAAAGCTTTAACAGCGTGTTTGGGGAAGAAGCAGCCGATAAGTTTACCGAAGGTACGGGGATCGCCCAAATGTATAAAGCACTCCCCCAGCAGACAGCAGGCGATCTGGCATATTCGGCGGCAGAGAAATTGCTGGCTGAAATCAGTATAGAACGTTCTGAGATCGGTGCTTTGGTTTTTGTCACACAATCGCCGGATTACCGGAGGCCGGCTACAGCCTGTGTTCTTCAGAAAAGACTGGGGCTTGCCATAGATTGTGCAGTCATGGATGTGGGGCTTGGCTGTTCCGGATTTGTTTACGGGCTGCAGACTGCCATGTCTCTGATGACATCGTCAGATATGAAATATGCGTTGCTTTTGCTTGGAGAGACAGCTTCGAAGCTTGTGAATCCTTTGGATAAATCTATTGTAATGATGTACGGAGACGCGGGAGCGGCAGTGCTGCTGGAACGCAGCGGGGAGGAAATGGTTACCACACTTCTGAAAAGCGACGGCAATCGCTTTTCTTCAATCGTATTGCCGGCAGGAGGATTCCGGGATATGAATCCCACCCATGAAACTTTTCTATGCAGTGACGGTATTGAGCGGTCACTTTATGACATCTTTATGGATGGAACTTCGGTATTTTCATTTTCAATCACAGATGTACCCCAGACGATTAAAGAATATTTGGCTTACACAGGCAGCAGTGTTGATGATTTTGACACACTTGTATTCCACCAGGCAAACCAGTTTATTCTGAAACAAATTACAAGAAAAATAAAAGCCCAAAAAGAGAAAGTACCGATTTCCCTGGACCGTTTCGGCAATACAGGAGGCATATCAATTCCCCTTACACTTTGTGATACCTTCGGAACTCAGGAGAGTAAGAAGATAAAGGCACTTATGTGTGGGTTCGGCATCGGACTTTCCTGGGGCGTGACATCGGCAGTGCTGGATACAGAGAATATTTTCCCGATTGCTGAGACAGAGGACTATTTTGCCGAAGGAAAATTCCAGCCGGGCAAGTATTGATACAGGAGAATCGCCAATGACAAAGATAATTGATTTGACAGGGAAAAAAATAATTGTCCTGGGCGCGTCTTCAGGAATCGGCAGGGAGACTGCGGTGACTTTAAGCAGGGCAGGAGCCAATGTGATCCTGGTTGCCCGAAGGGAGCAGAAGCTTCAGGAGGTCATGAAGGCTCTTTACGGGACAGGTCATTCATACTTTGTGTTCGATTTGAGCAAGGTGAACGAAATTGAAAGTTTGTTCAGAAAGATTGCAGCCACTGAAGGAAAAGCCGACGGTATGGTATATGCGGCCGGAATTACAGCATCCTATCCCCTTGCAATGCTGAAACCGGAAAAACTCCAGCAAGCTTTTAATATCAACTATTTCGGTTTTGTGGAGGCAGTGCGCCAGGTCTGCAAAAGGGGCAGATACAATGAAGGGATGCGTATTGTTGGTGTTTCTTCCATCGCTTCTCTGTGCGGAGATAAAGCCCATACTGCATATTCAGCAACAAAATCTGCTATGGATTCCACTGTGCGCTGTCTTGCCAAGGAACTGGCTGATAAAAAAATATGCCTGAATACAGTGGCTCCCGCCATGACTGCCACAGAAATGTATGAAAAGTTCATAGATAAATACGGAGCGGACAGCCAGGCAGCAGATGACCTTTGCAAGCGTCAGTATTTAGGAATTGCTGAGACTTCAGATATCGCCAATGCAATTGCATTTTTAATCAGCCCTGCCGCTAAATTTATTACAGGGATCACACTGCCGGTGGACGGCGGAACAACAAGTTCATAAATTAAGATACCAGAGGAGGAAAACAAATGGACGAGATGAAAAAATTGAATTTATTAGAGGAACTGCTTGACCTGGAAGAAGGGACACTTGTGCCTGATATGGAATTGGCTGACATTGACGAATATGATTCTATGGCCAAGCTATCATTGATTGTGATGATGGATGATGAATTCGGTGTCCAGCTTACAGGGGATATGATTAAAAAATTTGTGACAGTGGCAGATATCCTTGAGCATATGCAGGAAGGAGAGGCGTGAGAATGAGCAACAAGGAATTATATGACAATATTTTCGCCAAAGTTTTTTCTGTGGATAAGGAACTGCTGGGAGAGGAATTTGTGTTCGGCTCTGTTCCAAATTGGGATTCAGTGGCCCACCTGAATCTGATTACTGAATTGGAGGATACTTTTGGTGTAATGCTGGAGACGGAAGATATCCTGCATTATGGTTCTTATTTGAATGGAATAGAAATACTTCGGAAAAGCGGAGTGGAATTCTGAAGCACGCGGAGGATAGAAGAATATGGATAAGCTTCTTGATGGAAAGGTATGTGTGATAACAGGTGCAGGCCGGGGTATTGGCAGAGCTATGGCGGAGCTGTTTGCCGGATACGGCGCTCTGGTATATGCAAATGACGTGCAAAAGGGCTGTATGGATGAGTGGCTGGAAGATGTAAATAAAAAATTTTCCGGCAGAATGCGCGCGGCATATTTTGATATTACAGATGAAACTGAAGTTAAAAATGCAGTCATGTCTATTAAAAAAGAGGCTGGCTGTATTGACGTACTGGTCAATAATGCGGGCGTTGAGTTTAATGAATTGATCGGCATGATCAGCAGAAAAAACATGGACCGCATGTTTCAGGTGAATGTAATGGGTACCATAAATATGCTTCAGATCGTGAGCAGGATCATGGGCCGTCAGTCTCAAGGGGGAAGTATCATAAACATTTCTTCTATGGTAGGTCTGCGGGGTAACCCGGGACAACTGGTATATTCAGCCACAAAAGGAGCTGTTGTATCATTGACGAAATCTGCGGCCAAGGAATTGGCAGAAAAAAATATACGTGTCAATGCCATTGCACCTGGACTTACTCTCACACCTATGATGGCTCAGGCAGATATGGAAAAGCTTAAGCCCCGTATCCGAAATATATGCATGGGCAGGCTGGCAGAGCCGGATGATATAGCAAAGGCCTGTGTTTTTCTTGCATCTGATTTGTCCTGTTATGTGTCAGGGCAGGTTCTTGCAGTGGACGGCTGTACTATTATGTGATAACGGAGGAGAGATATGTTTTTAGACATTGACAGCTTTGACAGGGATTCATCAGCCATTGTGGATGACAGCGGAGTGACAATGACGTATGGAGATTTATGTGATTTTGTAAATGCAGTAAAAGAATTGAACCTTCCAAGAAGTATTGTATTCTGCCTTTGCGAAAATACGGCCGGAGCACTTGCAGGAATCGTGGCGTTCCAGACTGTAAAGCTGGTACCGCTCTTGCTAAGTGCATCTATCGACCATATGCTTCTTGAAAATTTAGAACATACATATACACCCCGTTATTATTGGATTCCGGAAACAATGGCGGGCACCTTAAAAGGGGTTCCTGTATATTCCGCCTATGGATACTGCCTGATTCAGACAGAATATGAAATATACAAAGTACACGAGAATCTTTCTTTGCTTCTCACAACCTCAGGTTCAACAGGTAGTCCTAAATTAGTACGTTACAAATACGGGAACCTGGAGTCAAATGCAAAGAATGTTGCTGTTGTATTTGGCTGGACAAAGAAGGAAAAATGTATTATGGATCTGCCTGTTCAGTACACTATGGGCCTGAATGTCATCTGCAGCCATCTTATTGTAGGGGCAGCGGTCCTGCTTGTTAAAAGTAATTTGATGAGTCCTGGATTTTGGGATTTCATTCAGACAAATCACGGGACGAATTTTACCGGTGTCCCATATAGCTATGAAATTATGATGAAATTGAGATTCACACGTATGAGTCTCCCTGATTTGAGAACAATCGCCCAGGGCGGAGGCAAGCTTACAGATGATATGTTTCACACACTGGCAGAATATGCAGCGAAAACCGGCAAGCGTTTTTGTCCCACATTCGGAACTACGGAGACAAGCGCCAGGATGTCGTATCTGCCTTCTGAAATGGCTTTGAGAAAAATCGGAAGTATCGGAAAGGCAATCCCGGAAGGCGAACTGTTCCTACTGGATGAAAACGGAAACGAGATGAAAGAGACAGAGGCTGAGGGTGAGCTGGGATACCGGGGACCTAATGTCACAATGGGATACGGGACTGTCAGGAAGGATTTGCAGAAGGGTGATGAATGGAAAGGCGAGTACCATACAGGCGATATAGCCAGAAGGGATTCGGAAGGCTTTTATTATATTGTGGGAAGAAAAGCCAGATTTTTAAAATTGTTCGGACTTAGGATCAGCCTGGACCAGTGCGAACGTATCATTAAGGAGAAATATAACTGTGAATGCGCCTGTACAGGTACAGACAGGAAAATGACAATATTTGTCACGGACCACAGCCTGAAAGACGAGCTTCCTGTATATTTAGCCGGAAAGCTGAACCTTAATGCATCCGCTTTCGGGACGGAAGTCATTGATGAACTGCCTAAGAATGAATCAGGAAAAATCATCTACACGAAACTGAAATAATGGGACTGCGAGAGGGATGTATGGGTAATGTGAAGGTGAAAATAAGTTATGAATCTGCTGCTGCCTGGTTTTTTATTACCTGGTTTTCCGGCGGTCTCATAAGAATTGTATGCAGAAGGCTGCTTGGACTGGCCGGACTTTCGGAGTTCTATATTTTGGCGGCAGATACAGTCATATATATCCCATTGATACTCACACTTATATTTAGGATAAAAGCAAAGAAAATGCCGGGGAGTATACTGAGATTTGCAACTCTTTATACTGTTGCTGCAGTTCTCTTCACAGTCACTCTGGCTGTTCATCCTGATTATCTGCAATATTATACACGCCATACATATGGGGTGTGGGATTCCGTTTTCAGACCGGATAACGGTGCTCTATGGGCTTGTCTGGCGGTTTTCTGCTCTGAGAACAGTAAGGTGCTTAAACGGAATATGAAGCTTGCGGCGATCCTGCTGTTTTTTTATAGTACATATCAGTTTATGGGAGCAGGCAGCAGAGGATACTGGCAGATATTAGATTACCAGGGCAGGACTGCAGCCCAAAGTTATAATCTGGGTTTTGGGTACAGTGTGATGTTTTGTGCACTGATTTTTTTCTCTCTTTTCTTAAAAGAGCACCGGATTTGGCAGGGTATTCTGGGAATCTGTTCATTTATTATGGCACTGGTGGGCGGATCCAGAGGATGCCTGCTTGTCTTTTTAATATTCGTTATCCTTTATACCATAAAAGAACTGACGACAGTTACATTGAAAAAAAAGATCTTGATTCTTCTGGCTGCTCTTTCAGGATATATACTCATACAATTTAGCCTGGACCATATTTCTTCTGTCCTTTCGGGGTTGAACTTGAGAACGGTTGAAATGCTTGTGAACGGCAGCATAGCAGAAGACAACGGCCGGGATGCGATTTATCAGCTGGCACGGGAAGCCATTGCCCATGTGCCTTTATTGGGATATGGGACATTTGGAGACAGGCAGTTTATTGCTCCTTATTATTATTGGGGATACAGCCATAACCTGTTTCTGGAATTGATCATTGATTTCGGCAGGATTTTAGGACTTGCCATCTTCGTGTTTCTTATATGGAAATGTGTACAGGCTTTATTAAAAGCAGAGGGGGACCAGTCATCTATTCTCTGTATTTTAATAAGCGTGAACGTAAAGCTTTTTCTGTCAGATACCTTCTGGGGATATCCCCAATTCTGGATGCTGGTGGTGTACGTATTTTTCATATTTCCCAGGGAACAAGGACAGACAAGACGATTTATAAGAAGCACCGGTATTAAAATAGTTAAAAAAAGGGGGGTGAACAGAATATGATTTTACATATTTTATCCCAAACCATGTACACCCAGGATATGTACATGCTTATCAATACATGTTTCGACGGCAGTGACCATGAGTTTGCCACAGGACATGCCAGGAAAAAGGATGCCTGGGCACCAATAGGGCTGAACCGCCGGGAGGGCTGGGCGAAAGTGATCAATCCTAAAAATCTGCCTAAGTATTTGTCAGTCATAGATAAGTGTGATGCCATTGTAATGCACGGCCTGTTCAATTTTAAACACTTTGTTTTTATTTCACGGAAAAAGGAGTGGCTCAATAAGACCTGCTGGGTCATATGGGGCGGGGATATTTACTGCCATACAAAGGAGTCAAAAAGGATAGGCGTTAAATTTACGGAATATCTGAAGCAAAAGTATGCTCCTGACATCGGTTATATAGCAACTTTGGTGGATAAGGATCTTCCGCTGGCAAAGGAGTGGTATCACGTCCGGGGAAAATGCTTTTCTCTCAGTTATCCGGTTCCCCTCCAGAGGCCGGGGGTGATGGAGAGACTTATGGAAAAAGGCTCCGCAAAGGGAAAAGATAAGAAAACCCTTAAAATACTTCTTGGAAATTCAGCCACAGAGACAAACTGTCATATGGAAGCATTGGAATTAATGACTGATTTTGCAAAGGAGGATTTGATCCTGCATTTACCCCTGGCCTATGGTTTTAAAAACTTTGAAGAATATCGTGAACAGGTTATCACAAAGGCTGTTGAAATATTTGGCAGGGATAAGGTGGTTCCTGTCACTGAATCCATGGACGGAGAAGCGTATTCAAACTTTATCAGCGATATGGATGTGGCAGTATTTTTTAACAACAGGCAGCAGGCAATGGGGAATATTGCCATTGCACTGGCATCGGGTGTGAAGCTGTATCTGCGGGATGACACCACTATGTGGGAAAATTATGAGCAGAGAGGGTTTGAACTTGAAAATGCTTTTGACATCCAGAAAGAAACCTTTGATGAATTCAGAACTTATTCCTGTGATAAGAAAAAGAAAAACATGGGATTAATACAAAAGTACACAGATATAAGTCTCATCAGTGACAAGTGGAGATGTCTGTTTGATGCAATGGAAGGTGCTGCTGATGAAAAATAGTAGTAATTCAATTTCCACAAATGTTTTGTGGCGGCTGGCAGAACGTTTCGGTGCACAGGGAGTAAGCTTTGTGGTATCGGTGGTACTGGCAAGGATCATCAGTCCGGAGGCATACGGGACGGTTGCCCTTATCACTGTGATCATCAATATTATGAATGTTTTCGTCCAGAGCGGGCTTTCTACTGCACTTATCCAAAAAAGAGAGGCAGACGATCTGGATTTTACCACAGTATTTGTTTTTAATATTTTTATGTCTATAGCTCTGTATTTTTTATTCTTTTTTTTAGCGCCGGCAGTAGCTGCTTTTTATGATAAGCCTGATATGGTACCAATCATACGTGTCCTTTCTCTGTCTGTTATTTTAGGCGGGATCAACGGCATCCAGCAGGCTTATATTTCAAAAAGAATGCAGTTCCAGCTCTTTTTTAAGGCAACTATCGGAGGCACTGTATGCTCGGCTTTTGCCGGAATTGCCATGGCTTATTCCGGACTGGGAGTGTGGGCGTTAGTGGGTCAGATTCTTACAAATCAAATAATGGATACAGTCATTCTATGGTTAATGTTAGAATGGCATCCCAGCTTCAGATTTTCCCTGGAACGTTTTAAGCCACTATATTCATTTGGGTGGAAGGTGTTTTTTTCTAATCTTATTGATACTTTGTATAAAAATTTAAGAAGCCTGCTGATCGGAAAGGTATATACAGAGGCTGACCTGGCTTTCTACAATAGAGGAAACCGTCTTCCTGAATTGGTGATAACAAATGTGAATACTTCCATTCAAAGTGTTTTCTTCCCTGCATACTCTGCGGCCAACGGCAATAAGATGGGCTTGAAGAGCCTTGTGAGAAAATCCATTGCAAGCAGTACCTATCTCATATTTCCATGTATGATGGGACTGGCAGTGGTATCGGAAAATCTCATATCGATCCTTTACACTGATGTGTGGATGGAGGCAGTCCCTTATATGTGGATAGGGTGTTTCAGTTATGTTTTCTGGCCTCTTCATACAGCCAACCTTCAGGTTATCCAAGCAATGGGGAGAAGCGATATTATCCTCAAAATTGAAATACTGAAGAAAGCTGTGACCGTTATCTGCCTTATCTGGATGATTCAGTATGGAGTATTCGCAGTAGCGGTATGTGCCATTCCGCTTGCTGTCTTTTCTCTTCTGGTAAATGCATATCCAAACAGTAAGCTTCTTGATTATTCCATAAAGGAACAGTTTTTAGATTTATTTCCGGCACTTTGGATGAGTTTAGTGATGGGAATCTGTGTATATCTGGCCGGACTTTTTCCGCTGGCGCAGATTCCGAAACTTATAGTTCAGATCATTGCAGGTGTTTTTGTGTACATTTCTTTGTCAGCTTTAACAAAAAACAGTTCCTATTGTTATGTGAAGCGCAGGGCAAAAGATATGATAACCGGTGTATTTAACAGAAGATAGTGCGGAGGTTTTTATGAAGAACGATGAGAGGATTTTGGCGGCCATTGAGAAGCAGCATGGAAAAGGGAAGCTTTATGTGACAGAGCGTTTAGAAAAGCTGTTTGATGATGGGAGCTACAGTGAACTTACAACAGAAAAAGAGCGCGACGGTGTAATTATCTGCGAGGGAAAAATTAAAAATAAAGATGTGATTGCTGCTGTTCAGGACTTTACATACCGGGGCGGTACCTTGGGGTTAAAGCACGGGCAGAATATTGCAAGGGCACAGGATCTGGCCATAAAAAAGAAGTGTCCGCTGATTGTTGTGAACGATTCAGGAGGTGCACGGATACAGGAGGGAATAGACTCACTGGCAGGCTATGGTGAGATTTTTTACCGGAATGTGAGGGCATCAGGTTATATTCCCCAGATTTCTCTTATCATAGGACCCTGTGCAGGGGGAGCTGTGTACTCTCCTGCGATCACAGATTTTGTTTTTATGGTGAAAAATATCGGACAAATGTATATCACAGGTCCCAAGGTTGTGAAGAGTGTCACAGGGAGATGTATAACGGCTGAGGAGCTGGGCGGCTGGCAGGTCCATGCAAGGGAGAGCGGTGTATCACAATTTTGTTATGAGGATGAACTGTCTTGTTTTGATGCTCTGCGTTATCTTATAAGTATCCTGCCCCAGAATTGCAGAGAGAAAGCAGTGATACCGAATAAAAAGGAATATATCAAGGAAAGAAAGACGGAATTTAAGCTTCCTGATAGTTCCCGGCTTGGATATGATGTCCGCCAGGTGGTCCATAATGTGATGGATGATGATTCTTTCATGGAAGTGTCTTCATTATACGCTCAGTCTGTTGTGATAGGTTTTGCTAAATTATATGGGATTACCGTTGGTGTTGTCTGCAGCCAGCCATTGTGTGCAGGGGGAATACTTGACTGTGATTCCAGCAGCAAGGCGGCTCGGTTTATACGTTTTTGCGATGCTTTTAATATCCCGCTGATTTCATTTACAGATGTTCCTGGTTATCTCCCCGGGGCCGACCAGGAAAAGAAAGGGATTATACGCCATGGCGCTAAGCTGTTGTATGCTTTTGCGGAAGCTGACGTTCCTAAACTGAATGTGATCATGAGAAAGGCTTACGGAGGGGCATATATCGCTATGAACAGCAGACATTTAGGGGCGGATCATGTATTTTCATGGCCCATGGCTGAAATTGCCGTAATGGGGGAGGATGGTGCTGTGGAAATTATTTTTGCCAAGGAAATCAGAGGGAAGACAGAGGAAGAACGGCGTGTGTTTCTTGAAGAAAAAAAGGCAGAGTACCGCAGGGAAGTAATTAATTATAAGCATGGACTTGAGATGGGTTATATCGATGCTGTGATACAGCCGGAAGAAACAAGAGACAAGGTTTATGAAGCCTTGGTGGACACAATGAAAAAGAAGAAAATACAAAGGCGGAGAAGATTATGGAAAAAGCATGGAAATATCCCCCTCTAAATATGACAGGAGGGAAATATGCTTTTAGGTACAGGAATTGATATCTGCAGCGTGGAGCGGATGGAAAAGATTACAGTGGAAAGCAGTTTTTTCAGGAAGTATTTTTCGGAAGAGGAACAATCGTACATCATTGGCAAAGGAAATGTGAAGTATAACACCATGGCAGGTATTTTTGCAGCGAAAGAGGCATTTGTCAAAGCGCTTGGCACAGGATTTACGGACGCAGGCCTTAAGGAAATCTCTATTTGCCATGATCCCCAGGGATGTCCGTATTACAAACCGGAGGATATGCTGTGGGAAAAGCTTAGGAAATTGCATATTAAGAAAATGCATTTATCCATCTCACACGAGGCAGGAATAGCAATTGCAATGGCGGTGGCGGAAGGTGAGCAGTGAAGCAGGAAGGGTTCATACGGACAGGGTGCGTGAAAAGTAAAGCAGGAAGATGGTCGGGGAGGCTGCGGAGTTATGATTTGGATTTTAATGGTACTTATTTTCTCAAGTATGATAACCTTGCTCTTAGTTTTGGCAAGGACCTCCTCCTTTGATAAGAAAAGGGAGGATGAGGAGCAGGAGAAGTTTCTCAGTGATATGTCAGTGAAAGGCCGGGAGGATGACCAGAACAATGAAAAAAGCCTGAAAAGATAAGCAGAGATGCTTTTCTTTCCAGGCTCTTTTTCAACTGCGGTTTCCGTACATTTTCTCGTAGTAGTTCTGATATTCTCCGGAAATAATTTCTTCCCACCAGCTTTTGTTGTCCAGATACCACTGAATGGTAGCTTTTATACCGTCAGCGAATTTTGTTTCGGGCAGCCAGCCAAGCTCATTGTGGATCTTTGCCGGATCGATAGCGTATCGCATATCATGTCCTTTTCTGTCTGAGACATAAGTGATAAGACTTTCCGGTTTTCCAAGTTCCCGGCAGATGATCTTTACGATATCGATATTTTTCATTTCATTATGTCCGCCGATATTATAGACTTCCCCCACCCTTCCTTTATGAAGGATCAAGTCGATAGCTTTACAGTGATCTGTCACGTAGAGCCAGTCACGGACATTTTCGCCCTTTCCGTACACAGGCAGCGGCTTATCGTTTAAGGCGTTGGCGATCATGAGAGGGATAAGCTTTTCCGGGAAATGATAGGGTCCGTAATTATTGGAGCAGCGGCTGATCGTCACAGGCAGGCCGTAGGTCCTGTAATAGGCAAGGACGAGAAGATCCGCGGCTGCTTTTGAGGAACTGTAGGGGCTGCTGGTGTGGATTGGCGTTTCTTCCGTAAAGAAGAGGTCAGGCCTGTCTAAAGGCAGATCCCCGTAAACCTCATCGGTAGATACCTGGTGGTATCTGCGGATTCCGTATTTCCGGCAGGCATCCATGAGGACAGCCGTCCCTTTGATATTTGTGTCAAGGAAAATCTCAGGGTCTTCGATGGAACGGTCAACGTGGCTTTCCGCCGCAAAATTTACAACCATATCAGGATGTTCTTCTTCAAATAATCTATATACGGCTTCCCGGTCAGTGATGCTGATTTTTACAAAGCGAAAGTTGGGATTGTCCATCACCGGGGCAAGTGTGGACAGATTGCCTGCGTAAGTCAGGCAGTCCAGGCAAACAATGCGGTAGTCAGGATACTTTTTCAGCATGTGAAAGATAAAGTTGCTTCCGATAAATCCGGCTCCGCCGGTAACTATAATATTCAAGTGATCAGTCTCCTTTTCTGTTTATCTAATTCTGTTTATCCAAGAATGTCCAGATATTTCCCGTCCAGAACATCTTTCAAATATTGTCCGTACTGGTTTTTCTTAAGAGTCTCGTAAACCTTAAGCACATCCTCTCTGGTGATCCATCCATTGAGGTATGCGATTTCTTCCAGGCAGGCAATTTTGCGGTGCTGGTGAGTTTCTATGGTTTTTACGAAGTTTGTGGCATCCACAAGGCTTTCGTGGGTTCCTGTATCAAGCCAAGTGAACCCCTGTCCCAGAAGTTCCACGTTCAATTCATGATTTTCCAGATAAATACGGTTCAGGTCTGTGATCTCCAGTTCCCCCCGGGCGCTGGGTTTCAGGTTTTTGGCATATTCTACCACACGGTTGTCATAGAAGTATAAACCTGTCACACAGTAATTGCTTTTGGGGCTTGACGGTTTTTCTTCTATGGAGACAGCTTTTCCGTTTTTGTCAAACTCTACAATGCCGAACCGTTCCGGATCATCTACATAATAGCCGAAAACAGTTGCACCTTTGCCGGTCTCAGCATTTTCCACAGCTGTCTTCAGACGGCGGTTTAGGCCGCTTCCGGCAAAAATATTGTCTCCCAGGACCATGGCGGCAGTATCGCTGCCGATAAAGTTTTCACCGATGATGAATGCCTGGGCCAGTCCGTCAGGACTTGGCTGTACAGCGTAGGTAAGAGTCAGGCCAAACTGGCTGCCGTCACCTAGAAGTTCCCGGAAACGCGGTGTGTCCTGAGGTGTGGAAATGATCAGTATCTCCCGGATGCCCGCATTCATAAGCACGGACATAGGATAATAGATCATAGGCTTATCGTAGATGGGAAGCAGCTGCTTCGATGTTACCATGGTCAGAGGATAAAGGCGTGTGCCTGACCCTCCTGCAAGAATGATCCCTTTCATAAATTATAAATCTCCTTTGTTTTTTCGCAAATGCGTGAAAGAAAGTAAGTAGGCTTTTTAACGTACTTATATTATAAAAGGTGACCTTGGGTTACCTTCAAGAACTTTTTTAAAAAACTCATATTTATGATGTTTTTCGCCTGCACTGTGCTGACTGAATGTAATGATATCAGTATTCCGGGGCTTTTACATGCAGTTACTTTTCACAGATGAATATCCCTGCATTTTTTGTGATATGAAAGCCGCCGGAGGTCCGTTTTTTCACGTGGGCACGAAATTCTTTATACCGGTCCAGAATATACTGGTTTTGGTTTCCGTGACAGGACAATATATAAGAAATCAATGGTTCAGGGGAAGATACCAGAAGGGAATCTTCATAGGTTTTCCATTGTACTTTGGTAAACCAGGGTTTTAAAATATCGTATCCGTTTTCTCTGCCGAACTTTTTCGAAAGATTTTCGGAAGAGAGAACGATCCTTGTGTCAAAATCCTGGACCAGCCGGTTTATTTCATGCATGTGGCCGGAACCGTAGGTACTGCAGAAGAAATGTCCTCCCGGTTTCAGTACCCGATGTACTTCACTGCATGTCCTGGTGATATCTTCGCAGTAGAAAAGTACATGATTGGCTATAACCAGGTCAAAATAATTGTTATCATAAGGAATCCGGTGGCAGTCGAACACAAGACTTGAAAAACGGGCATCCTCTGTCCCCACTGCCCGCCGTGCATCCCGAAGCATACCTTCGGAGATGTCGGAAAGTGTGATTTCTACGCCCCGGGGCACAAGGGGCAGATTCTCTGTCCACAAAGTGCCGTCTCCGCAGCCGATTTCCAGTATCTTCATTCCTGGTTCTATAGGCAATTGACTGTATATCCAGGGAAACCAGCCTTGTTTGTTTTCGGAATACAGCTTGTGCAGGTTAATTCGGGCAGAAATGTTCGAGGCATTCTGATACTGGTTTTTGAGGCTTTTTTCCATAGCGGTGAGATGGATCAGGTCTAACATTTTGCTCCAGTCTATGGAATGATTTTCTGAAATTGTGCTGGCTGTGTTTTCGATGGCTTTCTCGACAAGCTGCATTTGTTCAATCTTGTCACGGACAAGACGCAGCTGGAGGTTCAGCGAATTCAGCATGAAGTGGTAGTCAGAATCATCAATGGTCATCTCTCTGATATCCTCAAGAGAGAAGCCAAGGTATTTCAGCAGAAGAATCTGCTGCAGTCTAGCAAGATCCTCGTCCGTATAAAATCTGGCCCCCGCTTCACTTACACAGGAGGGCTTCAGAACATCCTGTTTGTCATAATACCTTATGGTGCGCAGAGTTACATGTGCCATACGTGCGAATTCACCGGAAGAGTAGTAGCCCTTTTTCTTCATGAATGTGAATTTCCTTTCTTGAGTTATGGTAAGATTGAGATGCGGGAAACGATTAACCATATCCGCCGGTAAATGAGTCCTGCTTATATAATACCATATAAACCGGATTCTTAACACTCTGCTGTTATGATAAGTTTTAAGAGGCTTTGTATTTTTTATGCAGGCAGTATATAATATTTACAGTAGAAAGGCAAAAAATTATCTGTTGGGATTTTAAATGACATAAGACTGCAGGTAGTTTGTGCCTGATGGCATAAAATAATAAAATATTTATATTTTTTGTAACGAATGACAGTTTCGCCGCACTTATGATAGAAGGAGGTGTAAGGGTGGATAAGCAGAATATCCAAGAGGTGTATGAATGCAACGTGAAAACAGTCTATAAGTATTTATTCTGCTTAACCCATAACGCAGATTTAACTGAGGAACTGACACAGGAAACTTTCTATCAGGCGACCAAGAGCATAGATCAATTCAGGGGGGAATGCAAAATTTCTGTCTGGCTGTGCCAGATTGCCAAGAGGCTGTGGTATAAAGAACTGGAACGGAAAAAGTATAAAGAGATTCCGTTATCCGAGATAACAGATGAGATTAGGTCATTTGAAAATATAGAACGTGATTATGTTCTCAATGTTGAAAAAGTGGAATTGTTCCGCATCCTGCATAATCTTGATATGACTACAAGGGAAGTGATGTATCTGCGGCTTACCGGTGAACTGAGTTTTGCTGATATCGGTAATATTATGGGAAAGACAGAGACGTGGGCAAGAGTTACCTTTTACAGGGGAAAACAGAAATTGACGAAAGGAAGAGAAGAATGGAACAACGATTAGAATGTGATACAGTAAGAGATTTACTGCCGATGTATATTGATAATATGACAAGTGAGTCTACAAATAAATCTATAGAGGCACATATTGCTCAATGTGAAGAATGCAGGGCGGTCCTGGAACAAATGAAACAGCCCATTCCTGTGGAGACAGCGCCTGAGGTAAAGGCGTTTAAAAAATATCTGAAAAAATCAAGGATGAGTATTTTTTACTGGATAATGGGTGTATCGGCGTTTATAGCTCTTTTAACCTGCTTTATTGTTAATCTTGTGATAGATAAGCAGCTTACTTGGTTTTATATTGTAGCAGGAGGAATAGCGACAGCATATATACCTGGATACATTGCAATCAATGGAGGCAGGAATCGTATCCTGAAGGCAATGGCTGTTTTAAATTTATGTGCGCTGGCATTCCTTGGGGTTATCCAGGTTGTGCTTTATTATCTTATGGAGTATGGAGATTTATGGTTTTGGAAAATCGGGCTGCCCGTGGCTGTTTTGTGGTCTGTAATATTGTGGCTGAGTGTGGCATGCTATGTGTTCCTTCGCACCAATATGGTGCTTACGATTGGAATCCTGGCGGCTTTGGCAGTGCCGGGTAATTATTATACGAATTATCTCAGCGGTCAATACGATGGATTAAGAATGTATTTCTTTTCTTTTGTTTCCAACGGGTTGGGGAATACCGTGATCGCTGTGATCCTTCTGATCGTAGGTATTACAATTCAGGGAAGAAAGAAAAAGAATAAAAGATCAGAAGGGTGATGTTATTCGGGAAAGGTATTGCAAACACAGTGTACATACAGATGTGTTGAGAAGACATAGGAGATACATATTGTACATTTGCTGCCGCACAAGTGATTAGTAAATCACAGGTGCGGCAGTCAGTGCTTTCCCTTTCTGTTCACCATTCGACAGGTAACAAATTCTGAATTTTATAAAAATTCAAAAAAGTTTTGAAAAATGCTTGACAGGTGTAAAAGACCGTGTTATACTGACGAAGTATTTTGAATGAGATTTGGATTCACATATTTTTGTAAATCATCATTTCTTAGTTTGATGCTTTACAAAAATATGTGATTTTTTAATTTTGTCGAGAAATATAATAAAATATTAGGAGGTATCTTTCATGAATAAAGGTACAGTAAAATGGTTTAACTCACAAAAAGGATTTGGATTTATCACTAATGATGCAACAGGGGAAGATGTATTCGTACATTTCTCAGGAATCGCTTCAGAAGGTTTTAAATCTTTAGAGGACGGACAGAAAGTAACATTTGATATTACTTCTGGAAACCGCGGAGATCAGGCTGTAAACGTATACGCTGCATAATCTGAGAACAGCGTTTAAAGGCTGCCATACCTATGATTTTAATCATGGGTGTGGCAGCCTTTTTTGTATTATAAAAATCTTTCTGTTTTGTTGTAAACAAAAGTTGATAAACTTCTTGGTATGTAAAACCTTACGGGATATGGACAACATTCATAAGAAAGTTGATTCCAAGCCACACATTGCTATGTAAAGTATATGTGTGAAATAGTCTGGTTTACTAATGCGGATAAAAAATAAATATGGTATAGTAGAAAATATATAGCGAATTCATTGGATACTTAAGAGAAAATAGAGTATTGTAAAAAAAGAGACTATGTTACAAACTTTTTTTGTTTATTTATATAAATGGAGGTGGAGGTATTGCTTAAGGTCATGCTTGCAGATGACAATAAATTTGCATTAAATCATTTTACTCATCTGGTTGACTGGGGTGCTCTTGGGTTTCAGATGGTTTACGGGGCGGTTGATGGTATTGATGCATTAGGGGCGTTTCATCGTTTTCATCCTGATATTGTAATTACTGATGTTCAAATGCCTGGCATTGATGGCCGGGAACTTGCCAGGCGCATTAAGGGGGAAGCACCGGAAACCATGGTGATTTTTCTATCCAGCTATGATGAGTTTGATTATGCCCGTGCGGCTATTGATCTTAGTGTACAGGAATATATTCTTAAGCATGAGCTTAATAAAGAGTTTTTGGAAAATAAACTCAGGGAAATCAACCGGATCTTTCAAGAAAAAGAGGAGAAGAGAAACCGGGCTGCCCGTGTCCATTTGGCTGCTTGTTTCCGTACACCCATAGAGGATCTTGACACAGAGTTTTTCCAGGAAGTTTCCGAAAATAAATTTAATTTTTTTGTGTTGGAGCAGGATCATATACCAGATACAATTTCCCGGATAGCAGATATGCGTACTATTGAAATTGAACATCATATTTGGATCCCGGAACTTCGGGATAAATTTCCTGAACTTCTTAATCTGGTCAGGATTGAACGTTACCGTTTTCTTGGTTTAACAGCAGATTCGGCAGATTGCGAAGAACTGGGGACTAATATGAAATCATTCTTGGAAAGTGAAACTGATAGCAGTTTTTCTCTTTATTTGTATAAGAGATCACTATCGGTTTTGCAATGCAGACAAGAATATGAGAAACATCGCTATTTGTTTGAACAACGATATTTTGAGGGGAGAAGTGCTGTCCTGCAGGCAGATTTATTTGAGCAGCCCAAGGCACAGCCAATGCCGTCATTGGATGATTTTGAAATCGTACTGAATCATTCGTTACAGGAAGTGAACCTGTACATAGACCGGCTTTTTCGCGAATTTATATATAATTATGATTTTACAGGGACGATGGAGCTGCTAATACGGATTTTAGAGAAGTTAAAATATTCTGCGGAAAAGATGGGCCTTCCATATATTTTATATGATGAGGAAGTTTATTGCCTTTTAAGTGTCAGGAGGATTTTTCGATGGCTGAAAAGTAAGGTGTCAGATTTAGCGCATTTTTTTTCATTTCGCAAAAGTTTTCAATCAGACGCTGCGGCCAGAACAGTGGCATATATCTATAAAGAGTATAGGAATCCCTTTCTCAGCGTTGAAGAGATTGCTGAATTTTCAGGACTTAGTGTTAATCGCCTCAATGACCTTATGAAGAAGGAAGAGGGGGAAACCATAGGGCGTTTACTTACCAGAATACGAATGGAAAAGGCAAAAGAGCTTCTTGAGGCAGGAAAAGAATGCCTGCCGGATATTGCACAAATGACGGGGTACAGTTCAGTTTCCTATTTTTCACGGGTTTTCAGGAAGAATTATGGTCTGTCTCCTCAGGATTATCGCAGAGGGAGACGAGATGAATGAAAATAATAAGTTTGTCAGGCTGCTAAAAGAACTTTATCCAAATACTTTAATAAAAAAAATCGTATATGTGATCTGTATCGTTACAATTTTATTGTTGCTTCTTACAAGCAATCTTGTTTCAGTCTGGACTTACCGATTGCTTAAGCCTGAGCTTCAACATAATCTATCTGTTTTGACCGGCGCAGTTGCAACGAAAACCAGCTATATACTCCATCAAAACACACAGTATCTTTTGAAATTAATGAATAATGAAACACTTCTATCGGATGCAGTGCAATATTTGGATTCAGCAGGCTCAGAGGCACAGAATGTAGGAAGAGAACAGATTATTTCAGGTCTTACAGAGGAAAAAATGGGAGAAGGACAGCCTGGTGCAATTTGTTCAACTCGTAATGCAATTCTGATCGTTGATTGGAAATATGCGTTTTCCAAAGATTCTCTTGTGGGCTGCAGTGAACTGATATTTAAGTCACCATGGTATTCTAAACTGTCTGATGATATGCAGCAGACTGGCGGATATGAAGAGAATGGGCGCCGAAAAAGAATATATTCTCCTGTGTTTTCGTCAGATTCTGTTTTAGATACAGAAGAATTTATATCTATGGCAATGCTTAATTGTACACAAGGGCATGATTTTCTTTTTATTCTCATAGAACCCTTTGATGATTTCCGGCAGCTGTTTCAGGATTTTCTAGATGCAGATATATCGGATTTTTGCTTGATCGGCAATGAAGAAAAGATTCTTTTTCAAAACCAAGAGGAATCCTATTTTGGTCAGATGGAATCTGGAATGCTGAACACTCTTTTTGTGGATGATCAGTATGCTGTCAATTTGTTAGAAACAAACGGCCACACAGTGATTGGAACCCGTATTTCTTATCAAGCGGAACAACTGAAACTCTTTATAAGTTTACCGAATAAAAAATTGCTTCAGCCTTATCGGACTTTCAGCAGACTCATCATGATCATATTATTTGTTTTTTCTATTTTCTTGATTGGAGCGGTTATAGCAATTTTAAACCATAGCCTTAATAATCTCAGAAAACTTTCCGTCCAGATGCAGAATGTCCGTGGTGGAATGATGTGTGTTTCTAAAAATATTTCTGGCAGGGATGAAATTGGTATGCTTGCCGATACATTTTATGAGATGATGGATCAGATTGAGGCGAATATAAAAAAGATAAAAGAGCAGGAACAAAAGGAAAAGAGGGTTGAATATAGTCTTCTGCTATCACAGATAGATCCGCATTTTATCTATAATACCCTCAACACCATTACCTATCTTGCAGAACTGAACCGTCCAAAGGATATAACGATCATTAACGAATCTTTGACCAGTATGCTGAGGGACAGGTTGAAAATGACTAAACTGCAGATATATGATTCCCTGGATAATGAGAAAAAACAATTATTGTCCTACATCACTATCCAGCAATATCTGTGCAACAGTGAACTTTCCTTAGAATTTCATATCTCTTCTGAATGTGAAAATATTTTATACCCTAAAAATGTTCTTCAGCCTTTGGTGGAAAATTCTATTTTGCATGGAATACTTTTGCATCGTGACGAAAATAATGTTTTATTTCCCGGTCATATTGAAATTTGTATATACTCTGACCGTGATAAGATTATTACAAAAATACGTGATAACGGAATTGGTATGGACCAGGAACAGATCAAAGAGTATTTCGGAGATATACCGGCTGGTACGCAGGAACAGCATTCAGATACACAGCAGCATATAGGGATTTATAATATTCGGATGCGTTTAGATTATCTTTATGGTGAAATGTTCTGCATATGGGCAGTTCCCTGTCCGGACTGTGGCCTGGAGATTATACTGGAGTTTCCGCCTCAGATTCCTGTACTATAAAAGCAGGGAAAGAGTAGAATTTTTCACCTTTGGTGAAAATGTATTGGTTATTCGAAATTTTTTCTGGAAAACGGTGTTTTTTTATTCTTTTTATACAATTTTCTTTGTGCATAGTGATATATTATCGTTGAATGAAAATGACTTTATTGGTAATATCTCACTATCAAATGAAAAAGCAGTCTAAAAAGGAGGAAATATTAATGAGACAGAAGAAAATGATGTGTAAGTGTTTAGCCGGAGTTATGACACTATTTATGTGTGTTGGTTCATCTGGGGTCAATGCCTTTGCTGAGGCCGGGGATACGCAAGAGCTTGGAACTGTGGAGACCGCCTACGGGTCAGCCCAGGGTGTGTCAGGTGATACATATGATAATGTTACGCTATTTAAAGGTGTGCCATATGCAGCGCCTCCTGTTGATGGACTGCGGTGGAAGGAACCCCAGGATCCTGAGGCTTGGGATGGTGTCAGGATTTTTGATAAGTATGCGGATGCTCCCTGTCAGTGGGAAAATGATATGGCGGCTGATCCCTGGAAAACAGATTTCTATTACAATGAACTTCCGGAATTCAGCGAGGACTGTCTTTATCTTAATATTGCGACCCCGTCTGTTGCAGGAGATGAAGAAATGCCGGTTTATGTCTGGTTTCATGGCGGCGGTTTGAATCATGGCTATTCCTACGAGGTGGAATGTGACCCGGAGGCACTTGCTGCGAAAGGGGTAGTTGTTGTTGAGGTAGGTACCCGCCTTGGTGTGTTTGGCTATATGTCTCTTCCTCAACTGGATGCAGAGAGTGAATATGGGGCCAGTGGTAATTATGGTCTGATGGACAGTATCAAAGCAGTGGAATGGGTTAAAGAAAATATTAAGGGCTTTGGCGGAAATCCGGAAAATATCACACTGGGAGGACAGTCGGGAGGAACAAGCAAAACTGCTGCCTTTTTTGCCAGCGATATCGGTGCAGGGCTGGCTGACAATGTGATTTGGCAGACAGGATTAAAATATGATACAGCATACAAAACACAGGAAGAAATCCAGGAAATAAGCATTGCATGGCTGAAAGAATGCGGCCTTACAGGGGAAGAGTCACTTGAGGAACTGCAGGCAATGGATGCCGCTGTGTTTATGGGCAAGGAGGATAATTATAAAAATGCCCCCCAAGGTATGACAGTCGATGGAAAGTATATTCAGTATAACAATTTAAAGGAAGCGTATGAAGCAGGACTTTTTGGAGATGTAAATATTTTAGTGGGCGCAAATCTGGGTGAGAGTACTCAGGATGGTATCAATGGAAATCCGATGGAATCGGCGGAAGAGTTTTATTCCTATTACAAAGAACTGCTGGGAGATTTATATGAGGAATATGATTTTGAGAATCTTGTGCCGGTAACAGATGAGAATGCACTGGAGACTGCCAGAAATCTTAATTCACAAGGATTTTCCACAAGTATGACTACAAACATTACCGCAGTAGAGCTTTTTGGACAGCATTACGATACAATAAGTGAAAACGGAAACGTTTTTGTATATCTTTTTGCACATAAAACACCTGGAAGAAATGAAGATTACTATTGGGCATGGCATTCCAGTGAGCTGTGGTATACCTTTGGGTCCTTGAGAGATATTCCGGAGCAGCGCGAATGGACGGAATGGGATCATGAACTTGCTGATATCTGTACGTCATACTGGACGAATTTCATGAAGACGGGAAATCCCAACAGTGAAGGTCTTGCCGAGTGGCTGCCGTCGGATTCCGCACAGCTGGCTTACATGAATCTGGGAGAAAAGGACACTTTAGGCTGTGTTACAGATAAAGATAAATTGAAGGAATTAATGATCGCCTTCTGTGAGAAACAATTCCAATTTTAAAAAATGCCTTGGTTCCAGGCTGTCTGAAACAGCCTGGAACCAGGCATTTTTTATATCATTTCTCATATTAACAGGTGATTTGATCCGAAGGATTGTGAACGGTTTTTGATGCAGAAAGCAATATTTCCAGATAATCAGCGCCTTCCTGGTATTTTCCATTGTCCAAAAGATAGGAGAGAGCAATGATATGGTTGGAGATATCATGGTTCCATTTCCGTAATTGCCTGTATTCTTCTTCCATTTGCTGTGAATATGCAAGCTGTTCCTGGACAAGAGCGCGATGCTTCTCCAGGGCAGCTCTTTCTTTTTCCTGGCGGTGTATTCTGCGGAACCCCAGTGCTACCGGGAAATAGCATAGGAGATACAGGAAACATACAACGATCAAATATGGATAAAATTGGGGAGTGCCTAATTTCCCTATCAGGATATTATACAGTACCATGGTGATGATCAGAGGAAGGCCCATCATGGAGATGGCACTGGTTCGGAAATGGTACAGCCATTTGTTTATATATTTTGAAAGAATGGCAGTGATCATGGTTCCGCAGATACAAATAAGTGACACAGTGCCAAACAGCTCCCCAATTCCAGAGGCAGGACCTGTCCTGGCTGCAGGGAATTTTTTGAAAATCAGGAAATGCAGAAGGTTGTAAAGATTTACAGCGCATAATTCTGTGGTAAGCTGGGTCATATATGCAATAATAAAGCCTGCTATACGTCTGCCGAAGGAATCCTTGAACAGAAGCAGAGTTATCATCATGGAAACCAGCAGCCCGTATGTAACGAAACGATAGTCTATGACGGCAAAAACACAGATCAAGGACATAATGACAGCGGAGACTGCCTTAGGATGACGGATGTTATCTTTTGGTGTAAGAAAGCTGCAGTAAATAAACGAAATGGACACGGAATAAAAAATTCCTGAAAGGACATAAAAGACAGAAAAAGTATTCATAAGGTTCTCCTCATTAAAATGATCGATTCAAATATATCTCCCTTGTCCAGCCATTCACAGGAGCCGTCGTTTTCCTCTACAGTTTCTTCGATAATAGAAAGCCCAAATCCGTGGGCAAGGGCATCCTGTTTGGTAGTATGTCTGGAAAAGGGAATATCTGGATTTTTAGAGTTTTTCAAATGTATGGTGAGAAAATCCCCTTTGGTTTTAATGGAAAGATATAAAAAGGGATCAGGCGCCTGGCAGGTCATACAAGCCTCAATGCCGTTATCCAGAAGGTTAAAAAGGATGCAGCTAAGCACAGCACTGGAACAGTTGTAATCGGCTGGAAGCAAAATCTGATACTCCGTACGGATATGGTTTTCTTCCGCCTTCTGGCGCTTACTTTCCAGGATAGCGTTCAGCAGCGTGTCGGAACAGCATGGGCGAAACTGTATTTCTTTAAATGCGCCGGATATCTGCCGGAAATATTCACAGGCAGCGCTGTGGTTTCCGGATTTTAAATCTGTATAGAGCTTTTCCAGCTGTGCTGTCATTTCTGCCTGGAGCGCTTCTGTTTCCTTATGTCTTTTACTGATTGCCTGTATTTGCTGTTCTTTCAGTTTCTGCTGCTTTTCCAGAAGAGCCACATCTGCTTTTAGCTGAGCATCCTCCGCGAGCCCTTTGATAACCCGGAAGAGCATGATTGTGCTTAGGGCAGTAAACAGACCAAGCCAGATAAAACGAAGGGAATACTGTACCTGCTGCAAATATATATTATCAGGCCAGATTGACAGGATGGCTGTAAACTGGTAGAAGAAGAAACAGATAAAGAAGCTTCTTGTTTTGCTGTTCATGGGATGATCCTTTCAGATTTCGAGTATTACTTTTGCAAAGGCTTTTTTTACTTCCGGATAGCAGGCCCGGGAGACAGGGACAGCCTGTCCGGTAACGAGAATGATTTCATCGCGGTTCAGAGTTTTGACAGTCTTCAGATTAACGATAAAACTTCTGTGGCAGTACACAAAAGTTGGTGTCAGCTGTTCCATAAGATCTGAAAGACGCTGGGAGCAGGTGAATTGCTCAGTTCTGGTGTTGATCTTTGAGATTCTCAGAGACCTTTCTATATATAGGATATCACTCTGGGGTATACGGTACTCTTTCTGCTGTCTCTTGAAATGCAGAATTTGCTGCTGGACTGTTTCCAGGTTATAGAGTGCTGCCCTTAAAGCTTTTTCCAGATAGAGGTCTAAATGCTCTTTGTCAATAAAATATGTATGGCTGGTCTCATATACACAGGAAACGTATTCAAGATGCTGAGTGATATAGATGATCTGTGCCTTAGGATTACGCACGTTGATTTCCTGGCTTAATTCTATACCATTCATCGAGTTTTTATCCAGCTCAATATCCATGAAAATCAAATCATAGGGACAAATTCCTGACTGGCAGGATGCAAGAAACTCACGGCTGGAAGCGAAGTTATGGATTGTAAAGGGCAGCGGAAGGAGAGTTTCGATCATAGCATTTAATTTCCGGGAATGTACCGGGTTATCTTCACAAATTGCAATATTAAGCATAGGTATTCCTCCATGGTCATTTCCATTCCATTATACTGTATTGAAATAGGTGTGGCAAGCAATGGAATATGCCGGTTATGACCTGTTATTTAGAATATTTGGAAATCATGTGAGAAGTATCCTGTTTTTTTACAGCTAAACACCTGAACTGGGCGAAATTCTTAATCGAGTTAACGAAAGATACTGGAAAAACAGAACATCTTTAATAATAATAAAAGTGTTTACATTGCATAAATGTTTATATAAACATTTATATAGAATGATGTCGAAAAATCAAATTGAGCAGCAAAAATCTATAAAATAAAGGTTATATTGCACAAAAAATATAGAAAAATATCTTGCATATTCACCAAAACGTAAAAAACATATGAAAAATATATTGAAAAATTTACGTAAGCGTTTAAAATAAAAAATACCAGAAAACGAAATTTCCAAATTATGGAAGTAATAAAATTTGCTTTCACAAGGGGATTTCGAAATATGCCGGAAGATATTGTTCGGTATAGAAAATCATACATATCATCAGGAGGGTGAAAAAATGAAGAAAAGAATTTTGAGTATCATGTTAGGCGCAGCAATGGTAGTATCCACTATGGCAGGCAGCATGTCCGTAATGGCAGCGGAGGCTGAAGAACCACTGAAAGGCGGCGGCTCCAACATTATTTATGTAATCACTCCGTCTGTTTCCAATCCTTTCTTCAAGACAGAGGCTGATGTTGCTTCCGCAAAAGCAGAGGAATTGGGATATGAAGTAAAAGCAGCGTCCCACGATGACGACCCCACCAAGCAGACAGAACTGTTTGACAGTGCAATTGCTGATAAGGCTGCAGCGATCATCTGTGACAATGCCGGTGCAGACGCAACGATAGAGGCTGTTAAAAAAGCAAAAGAAGCAGGAATCCCCACATTCCTTATCGACCGTGAAATCAATGAAGACGGCGTTGCAATCTCCCAGATCGTTGCGAACAATTACCAGGGCGCAAAAGCGATCGCAGAAGTATGGGTAGAAGCTATGGGTGAAGAAGGCAAATACGCAGAACTTCTTGGAAAAGAATCTGATACAAATGCAGGAGTACGTTCCTCTGCCTTCCATGAAGTGATCGACCAGTATCCGGATCTGGAAATGGTAGCACAGCAGACCGCAAACTGGGAAAAGACAGAAGCATTTGATAAAGTAGAAGCAATCCTTCAGGCTAATCCGGATCTGGACGGTATCATCTGCGGAAATGACACTATGCTGGAAGGTGCTGTGGCAGCATGTGACGCAGCAGGACTGACGATTCCGATCATCGGTGTTGACGGATCAGACGAAGCAGCAGCATTGATCAAAGCAGGCAAGGCAACAGGTACTGCATTACAGCAGGCAGCACTCATTGCTCAGATGGCTGTTGAGCAGGCAGACAAATACCTCAAAGAAGGCTCCACAGGCCTGGATGAAAAGCAGTTAGTTGACTGTATCGCGATCACAGCTGAAAACGTAGATAACTTATCCGCATTTAACTATAGCGAAGACGGTGTAGCAGCAGATGATGCGGCAGCAGAAGACACAGCAGCAGAGGACGGTGCAGCAGATGAGGCAGCAGCAGACGATGCAGCAGATGAGGCCGCTGAATAAATAACAGCGGCAGGCAAGCTTATAAGAAATCTTAGGACAGGAAGGCTGTAAGAGCCTTCCTGTCTTTGGAAAGAAAAGAATAATTACAGTAATTCCAGGAGTTAAAGGAGAGCGGCTATGAAAAAACGTATGTTAGCCTTGGGACTTGTCTTAGCCCTTACTGCATCGACTATGACGGGGTGCGTGAAGGTTGTAAAAATAGGCGAAGAAGCACAGTATACAGGTAAGACGGAGTTTAATGCAGGGGACAATGTAGCGGAAATATGGGAGTCCATGGCTTTGCCGGAGCTTGAAGAAAAAGCAGTGGAGCTGAAGGATTTCCTGACAGAAGCAAATGGTGACCTGAAATCGCTGGTGGACAAATACGGCAAGTATTCCATGGGTACCAGCGGGGAAATCAATTATGTGGTAAAGGGAACAGGAACGGTAGATGAAGTAAACCAGGAGAAGAAGGCCGGCTATATGACAGTCAGGCTTGACGGTTATGACGGTGCAGAGGTGATCAAACTGCAGATAGGTTCTGTTTATAAAGGCTCTTCCATCCGTGATTCACTGGATATCATTAAATTCGGTGATTACACCAACCAGCAGGACTGGGCCGCAGTTTCCCAGAGCATCAATAAGATTGTGGATGAACAGGTGGTACAGCCTGCAGATCCAGGCTCCCTGGAAGGCAAGACTATTTCCTTTTTAGGTTCATTTACTGCAAATGACAATACAGAGGTGTTGATTACTCCTGTAGAGCTGGAAGTGGAATAGGAGGTAACAGATATGGCATACAAATGTCCGGACCATGTATTTCTCCATGCGGACCATATCAGCAAAATTTATCCCGGAACAAAAGCCCTGGACGATGTGTCCTTCGACCTGCTTAAAGGTAAGGTAAACGTTCTGATCGGCGAGAACGGCGCCGGTAAGTCTACGCTGATGAAGATGATCGCAGGAATTGAACACCCCAGTGAAGGAAAATTATTTATCGGAGACAAAGAGGTAGCCTTTCGGAATACCACAGATGCCAGGAAACATGGAATTGGTATTATCCATCAGGAGTTAAGCCTTTTTCCTAACCTGAATGTATATCAGAACATCTTTATGGCAAGAGAGAAAACCAAAGGAAAAATCAAACTGGACAATAAAACCCACATTGAAGCAACAGAAAAAATACTGAAAAGGCTGGAGCATGAGATTGATCCTCAGGCTCTGGTGGGAGAGCTTCGGGTGGGGCAGCAGCAGATGATTGAAATTGCTAGAAATCTGGTGGCGGATGACCTGAAAGTGCTGATCATGGACGAACCTACCTCATCCTTAAGCCAGCAGGAAGTGCAGGTTCTTTTCAAAATTATGAGAGAACTGACCGCAGAAGGAATTTCCATTGTGTATATATCCCACCGTCTTGAAGAAATCATGCAGATCGGGGATCATGTGACGATCCTCCGTGACGGAAAATACGTATCAGACGCGGATGTAAAGGATATTGACGTTCCCTGGATCGTCCATGAGATGACAGGAGGCGAAAAGGCTTACCCGAAAAGAAACACAGGAACGGACTGGTCAGCAGTGGAGACGGTTCTGGAAGTTAAGAATCTCTGTCTTCCCAAAGCCGGCGGCGGTTACCTTGTGGATCATGTAAATCTGGAGCTGAAAAAGGGGGAGATTCTTGGTATTTACGGCTTGATGGGAGCAGGAAGAAGTGAAATCTTTGAATGTCTTATGGGACTTCACCCGGAGCATACGGGAGAAGTTTACCTGGAAGGTGAGAAGCTGAATATCAAATCCATTTCAGGACAGATTGATAAAGGATTTGCCCTCATTCCCGAGGACCGGCAGTCCCAGGGGCTTGTACAGACCATGGATATTGAAAAGAACTGCGCCATTTCGGCCATGAAAAACTATAAGACAGCAGGAATCTTTCTGAACAGCAAGCTGGAAGAGGAAAAGGTAGAGGAACAGATCAAAGATATACATATTAAAGTAGCAGATAAGAAACTGCCAATTTTATCCTTGTCGGGCGGTAATCAGCAGAAGGTAGTTATCGGAAAAGGCATTCTTACCGAGCCTAAGATCCTGCTGATGGACGAACCCAGCCGCGGTATTGATATCGGCGCTAAAACTGAGGTGTTCGATATCATCAACCAGTATGCAAAACGCGGGTTATCCATTATCGTCATTTCTTCTGAATTACAGGAAATCGTAGCCATTGCGGACAGAGTCATCGTCCTGTCCAACGGGCTGAAGACCGGAGAATTCAGAGGGGACGAAATTCAGGAAGACACTCTGGTACTGGCGTCCTACAAAGGACACCATGTACAGAATAAAGAAAAGGAGAATTAGATTATGGCAGCGAAAAAATCATCCAATAACTCTTTGGCGATGACCCTGTTAAAGGGAAGAACATTCATCGTTTTAATTGTATTACTTATTTTCTTCAGTATCACGGCGAACAATTTCCTTACAGTAGGATCGCTGCTGACAGTGGCCAAACATGTTGCCCTGTACGGAATCCTGGCAATCGGAATGACTTATGTCATCATTACCGGAGGGATTGACCTTTCCGTAGGATCAGTAGCCGGTCTGGCCGGTATGATCGCCGGAGGTCTTATCCAGGAAGGCCTTACTCTTAAGTTTGCCGGAGTGACCATTTATTTCAGCGTTCCTCTTGTTGTTTTGATCACAATCCTTCTGGGTGCATTTGTAGGTGCCCTTAACGGTGTGGTCATCACAAAATTTAAGGTTGCGCCCTTTATTGCCACCCTTGGCTCAATGTATATCTGCCGCGGTCTTGCCAATATCCGTTCCAATGGAGCAACCTTTTCTGACCTGGCAGGTTACGATGGACTTGGAAATACAGGATTTGAGTTTTTCGGGAGAAACTTTGCGGGAACTATGATTCCTGTAGGAGTAATTATTCTGGCTCTTGTGGCTGTAGTTGCCGGACTCATTCTCAAGAAGACTCCTTTCGGATGGCATGTACAGGCGATCGGCGGTAATGAAAAAGCATCTAAGCTGTCCGGAATTAAGGTGGACAGAGTAAAAATATGGGTTTACGCTTTCTCAGGTCTTTGCTCTGCCATAGTGGGTATCATTGCAACCTCCCAGCTTGTTTCCGCAACTCCCAAGACAGGTGAGTCCTGGGAAATGAACGCCATCGCGGCTTCAGTTCTGGGCGGAACCTCCATGGCAGGCGGCGTGGGAAGCATCGGCGGGACAATTGTAGGTGCTTTTGTCATCGGCGTTATCAATGACGGTATGACTATGTGCGGTGTCACAGAGTTCTGGCAGAAGATCATCAGAGGTCTGGTGATCATCGTTGCTGTCATCATTGACCAGTTCCAGAGAAACCTTCAGGCCAAAATGGCTCTTCAGGCCCGGAATGAATCCAAATAAAGGAGAGAAGGCTTATGAAAAAGAGAGGAATCATCAATGCCCAGCTTGCGGGATTGATCGCAGGTCTTGGGCATAAGGATACATTTATGATCGGAGACGGAGGGATGCCGGTTCCTAAGGGTGTTGAAATTGTGGATTTAGCTTTATGCGGAGGGGTTCCCACCTTCCGCCAGGTAATGGATGCAGTCCTTTATGAGACAGAGGTGGAGCAGTACACCATTGCGGAAGAGATTGTGGAGAAAAATCCGGAACTTCTTGCCTATATCCGGGATAAGCTGCCGGATGTGGAATCAGAGATGATTCCACATACACAATTAAAAGAAATGTCAAAGACTGTGAAATTCGCAATCAGAACAGGAGAGTTTACACCTTATCCAAACATTATCCTCAGGGCAGGAGTGGCTTTTCCAGCCTGACTGAGTTTTGACTGTGTATGATTCTGCATAATTCAGTCCAATGTTTAACATAACTTTTATTTTCCTATGATGTGGCTGTTACAACCGTCTGTTATGATAAGCCTGCAAAAGAAAAAACATAGAAAAAGGAGAACAGTTATGTTTCAAATGAGGAAAAAAGCAGCAATCTTATCAATCACAGCAGCAATGGCAGCTACTTCGGTTTTTCCCATGACGGTACAGGCTGCAGAGGCAAAGGAAGGGGATACATATGAGCTGTCCATTGTGTATGATAATGATATCCATGGACGTGTGGACCGGCTGCCTCAGTTTAAAACACTTATTGATCAGGCAAGAGAGGAATGTGACAATCTTCTGGTGTTAAACGGCGGAGATATTTTTCTGCGGGGAGAATTCCAGGAGCAGCAGGGTATCCCGGAAATGAAACTGCTGAATGCAATAGGCTATGATGCCTGGGTATTAGGAAATAATGATTTTCGTGTTCCGCCGAAGGGCGGCAGTATTGAGCAGGGGAATGAACAGCTTCAGAACTTGATCCAGCTTGCAGAGTTTCCTACCCTTTGTGCAAATGTAACTATGAATAATACCGGAGAATATATTGACAATGTGTCACCGTATACAGTGAAAGAAGTGGGCGGGCTGAATATCGGAATCATCGGTGTCACCTCTTTAAAGCCCCAGGACAGAGACTGGAAGGAAGTATCAGACAAAACCTTCGAAAGCGGAGAAATCACAGTGGGAAAAATCATAGATGAAGTGAAGGAACAGACAGATATCAACATTGTTCTTTCCCACACAGGCCTGGCGGTAGACACAAAGATTGCCAATGTGGAAGGTGTGAGTGCTGTTGTAGGTGCAGATGACCATTATATTATTACCAATCCTATTTATTATCCGGGAGAAGAGAATTTCAAGAGTACACCCATTCTCCAAGGCGGGGGCGAGCAGGACCAGTATCTGGGACGGTTGGATTTGACCTATGCCTATAAAGAGGGAGCATGGACTCTTGATGATTTTGAAGGATATCTCTATGATTTAGAAGGAGTGGAAGGAAACAGTGAAATTCAGGGAATGATTGATTCCTACAGTTCAGAAGCCTTGGACGACGCCGCCTAAATCAACGAATATAAAACAGCTGATGTATCGGTATATTCACTGCCGGACAGCAGCTGTTTTTACATATATACGAAAACATCTTGCGGGATATTACCAGTGAACGGTAACATAAAGGATGCTGCAGTAACATAAAGGCTGTTGTCCACAGGGCTGTGCACCCTGCCGCACGGCATCAGGGCCAATAAAGTCATTTACTTTAAGTTATAGTAGTAAAGTATATTGCATTATAAAATTTCATTCTGTATAATAGTAACATATCGGTCTAAGTGTAGGAAGTCTATAGAAAAAAGTGGCATTTTTACAGCAGAATACAGGAGATACCACGTGACCGCGCCGTTTTCTATTTATGTATGCGGCAGAATGGAGGGAAACTAATGAAAGTATTAAATTTCGGATCATTGAATCTGGACTATGTCTACCAGGTGAACCACATCCTTATCCCTGGAGAGACGCTGGCATCTAAAGAGCGCAATACCTTCTGCGGAGGCAAGGGACTGAACCAGTCCATCGCCTTGGCAAAAGCAGGTATTCCGGTTTATCACGCAGGAATGATCGGGGAGGGCGGAGAAATCCTGCTGGAAACCTGTGAGCAGAACGGAGTAAACACTAAGTTTATACGGAAAATCGAAGGTCCCTGCGGCCATACAGTGATCCAGGTGGATGAGAACGGACAGAACTGCATCCTTCTGTATGGCGGTGCCAACCGCAGCATTACCCGTGATTTTGTGGATGAGGTTCTGGCATTTTTTGAAAAGGGAGACATTCTTCTCCTGCAGAATGAAGTAAATGAGCTGGATTACATTATTGATAAGGCCTATGAAAAAGGAATGATGATCATATTGAATCCTTCTCCGTATGACAGTGCTCTTGATGCCTGCGACTTATCTAAGATCAGTCTGTTCCTGGTAAATGAAATTGAGGGTTATCAGATTACAGGAGAGAAAGAACCTGAGCAGATCTTAAGTAAAATAAAAGATTTGTATCCAAAAGCAAAAATCGTTCTCACCTTAGGAGGAGACGGTTCTGTTTATCAGGATGAAACAGGAGTATATCATCAGGGGATTTTTAAGGTGAAAACAGTGGATACTACAGCGGCAGGAGACACCTTCACAGGATATTTTATTTCTTCCATCCTGGAAGCCATGCCTGTGGAAAAAGGACTTGAGCTTGCTGCGAAAGCTTCTGCCATAGCAGTTTCACGGCCCGGAGCCACTGCATCCATTCCTCTCCGCGATGAAGTGTTGAACTGGAAGAATGAATAGAAGCCTGTGCTGAAGGCTGGAAAAAGGGGTATGTCACCCAGGTTCAGATGACCTGGAAACATACCCCTTTGATATTTTATCACCATACTGTCTGTTTATGCCGGGCTTACCATTACACGGTTGCGTCTTGCCAGGGCAATTGCCACATGGCAGGCTTCCATACACGCGCAGATTTTATCCGAGCAGGAGATGATCCATGCTTCTCTGCTCCGCGGCAGGGGACCCAGGGGAAACATATGTGCACGTATTGCGTTTTCTTCTTTTTCATTGACCTCGAAGCGCTCTTTGCTGGCTTTTGCTGCTGCTTTCGGATGGTAGAATGCCTGCATTTCACCGGTGGGAACTTCGTCCCGGAAATCGTAGACACAGAAATCATGCAGCATACCTGCTCTTGCGGCTGCTTTGGCGTCACAGCCTAACTTCTTCGCGACCATCCATGAAATATAAGAAACATTGATACTGTGCATCAGTCTTGTGGTGAATTGGTGCTGCTTGTATTTACCAAGCTTTATAAATTCGCTGTCCCCGAGAATGGCGCCTACAATCTCGAGGAATTCCTGGTCGATCTCATCTGACACGGTTATATCCATCGGAATCACTCCCTTCAGTCGTTATACTTATATTATGTTGGAAATTAGCTGATAAGTCAAGAAGGTAAGTGTGAATTTTCTATTAATTAAGGGGGCGATGCTGAGGCGGGAAGTGTGCCGGGGGAGGCGGTGTGCATCCCGGGCAGAGGCTCGTTTGCCTTCAACTAAGTGCTGACTGCGGCTAAGACGCTCAGGAGAGCCTTCGCGCCTAAGTCTTCGTAAGCACTGGATTTTCAGGCGCACTTCCGCAAGTCTGCCTGGGATGCACACCGCCTCCCCCGGCACACTTCCCGCCTCAGCATCTTTTTACTGGCTCCGGAACGTTAGGGATGAGGCGTGTGTTTGTGATGGAGGAAAATGGAAAGAGGATGAGGGAATGGTGGGGATTCATAAACATGGTATTTATGGACAGAATAATGGAAAAGTGCTATGATTTTAGAAATATTTCTCAGTTGAGAATGGGAGCGGAGGGGTTAGGATGTGGGTGGTTTATGCGTTTGGGTCGGCGTTGTTTGCAGGTGTGACAGCTATTTTGGCTAAATGTGGGATCAGGAAGACGGATTCGACGGTGGCAACTGCTGTCCGCACAGTCGTTGTGGTGATTTTTTCCTGGATCATGGTGTTGATTGTAGGTTCCGGGAATCAGGTGGGAAATCTGTCTTTTCATACTTTGCTGTTTCTGGTCTTGTCGGGGATTGCCACGGGGCTTTCCTGGCTTTGCTATTTTAAGGCCCTTCAAAACGGTGATATTAATAAGGTAGTTCCTATAGATAAAACGAGCACCGTGCTCACTATGCTGCTGGCGGCTGTATTTCTGGGAGAGAGACTGACAGTTATCAAGGGGATCTCTATTCTCCTGATAGGGGCGGGTACACTTTTGATGGTGCAGAAGAAGAAACAGGAGAAAGCAGTCAGGGGAAAGGCGTGGTTTCTTTATGCAGTGGGATCTGCTGTGTTTGCCAGTATCACCGCAATCCTGGGAAAAGTGGGTATCACAGGGGTGGAGTCGAATTTGGGAACGGCGATTCGCACAATTGTGGTGCTTATCATGGCCTGGATCATGGTTTTTGTAACTAAGAAGCAAGATGAACTGAAGCAAATGGACGGAAAAGAGCTTCTGTTTATCTGTCTCTCAGGTGTAGCTACCGGTGCCTCCTGGTTGTGTTATTACCGTGCACTACAGGAGGGGGAGGCAGGAATCGTAGTGCCTGTGGACAAGCTGAGTATTGTGGTGACCGTTATTTTTGCATGGATCGTGTTTAAGGAAAAACTGAATAAGCGTTCTTTTACAGGACTTATTCTTATAGTGGCGGGGACTATGCTGCTGCTCATTTGACGTTTCTTTGCGCAGCCTATTGGGACGTGGATAGCAAGGATATAACCCCAAAGGACGGGGGATTTGTCAAATTTTGACCCTTTCTTGCACAGATTGCGGTTGTAGTGTATAATTGATACCATGAAAAAAGTAGAACGACCAAGGACGATAAGGTGAAGAATTTTGAAGAAGAAAATGGAACAACTGTTAAGCGGTAACTTTGAATATGAGCAGCCTCAGCTTTTGTTTTCCCAGGACAAGATTGCCGTCACTCTGAAAGCAGGAGAGACGAGAAAAGGGGATTTATATCTGGGAACGGACAATAACGAGAAAATCCGTGGTTTTGTCACCTCTTCAAACCGAAGGGTGGTGCCGGGGTTTGACAAATTTTCCGGTACTACGGTATGTCTTCCCTACGGGGTGGACGGGACGGGTATGGAGCCGGGAGACTGCCTGGAAGGCTGGCTCTGCTTTACCACGAATATCGGTGAATATAAATTTCCTTTTATTGTGAAGATAGAGCAGGAGCAGATCCGCAGCTCTGCAGGGGAAGTGAAGACGGTAGATGCTTTCCGGGAGATTGCAAAAGAAGATTTCCGTGAGGCATACCGTATTTTTACAGATAAGAGCTTTCCCATGATCCTAAAGGACAGAGGGAATAAGGAGCTTGCTTTGTATGCAGGAATGTCCAGGCAGCCTGTTACTTACCAGCATCTGGAGGAATATTTTATCAGTTCCGGGCTGAAGGACCAGGTGAATCTTTCTTTGAAAAAGCCCGGGGCAGAGTTTCATGAGGTGCAGGAGACTGTACAGGAATCCTTCACCATACAGAGGAGCGGATGGGGACATCTAAGGCTTGATGTAGAGACAAAAGGGGATTTCCTGGAGGTTACAAGAAGGGTTGTCACAGAAGAGGATTTCATCGGCAGCTCCTATCAGGTGGATTATGTCATCCACAGGGAGAAGCTGGGGAGAGGGAATCAGTTTGGCGAGATAATTGTGAAAAGCCCTTACCAGGAGCTTACCTTCCATATTATGGCATCCAGGAGTTCCAAGGTCCGGGTGAATATGAATATAGGAGAGAAACGTCATAAGCTGTCGCTTCTCCGTGATTATCTGGCATACAGCTGCGGCAGGATGGATTTTAAGACCTGGGTGGGCAGCAGCCATTTTATTCTGAACCAGTTATGGGAGGCCGGCTGTGATTATCCGGAATACCAGATGTATGAAGCTTATCTTCTCCATCTGGAGGGTGATGACAAGGGCGCATCGGAGATTCTCCTCAAGTACCAGGATAAATCTTTTACAAAGGAAGATTTGGAATTTGCAGGAATCTATTTGTATCTCTGCACTCTGACCGGGCTGTATACAGACAAGGCCCAGGCTCTTCGCAGGATTCAGAACTTTTATATGCAGAAAGAGGACAGCTTCCAGCTTTTCCGTATCCTTCTGAAAATCGATCCCGCTACAAAATCATCTCCATCCAAAGTTATCTTTATGATGGAAGAGCTGTTTGAACGGGGATGCCGCAGTCCTTTGCTTTATTTGGAAGCGTGGAACTATATATCAAGGGATATGTCCTTGCTTCACCGTTTAAGCGGATTTTGGGCCCAGGTTTTTCTGTTTGCCGGAAAAGAGAGGCTGTTTACAGAAGAACTGGTGATGAGGTTTGCCTACCTTTCAGGGTACGAGAAGAATTTCAGCCAGAGCCTGTACCGTGCCATGTCTATGGGATATGAGGCTTATCCTTCAGAGGATACCCTTGAGGCTATCTGTAAATATATTATGAAAGGAAATCCACGGAAGCCGGAATATTTCCGCTGGTATTCCCTTGCAGTGGATCAGGGGCTTCGGCTTACAAGGCTTTTTGAATATTATGTGGAGACTATGGATACCTCGTATCAGAGAGAACTTCCCAAGCCTCTGCTCATGTATTTTACATATAACAATAATACTTTGGGGGATGCTAAAAAGGCGTTCATTTATGCCAGTGTTATCGCCCATAAAGAGCAAGAACCCCAGACTTACGAGAGCTATAGGGAAAGTATGCGCACCTTTGCTTCCCAGAAGCTTAATGAGGGCCGTATGAATGAAAATTATGCGGCTGTTTACCAGGAATTTCTCAGCAGTCCTCAGAATAAAGAGGAGGCGGAAGCCCTTTCCAGGCGTATGTTTACCTGCCGTCTATATTGTGATGACAAGAAGATCCGTCATGTGATCGTGCGTCATTGCCAGATGGAGCGTGAGGAGATTTATCCGTGTGTACAAGGGGTGGCCTATCCGAGAATATATACTGAGGATGCTGTGATACTCTTCCAGGATGAGAAACAGCGCCGTTATACCTCCACAGTGGCGTTTAATGTAAAGAAGCTTATGGATGAGCGGGAAATGATCCCGGCTGTTTTGAACTATGGGGTGACAGAACCGGGTGTTCTGCTGCATTACTGCGAGAGCACAGCCCCCGGACGTGACAATCTTGATGTTTTCCAGGCGCTTGTCAGATCAGAGGCCTATACTGAGAACTATAAGCGTTCCGTACGGATGCAGATCCTGGATTACTATGCGTCTCATGTCCACGGTGAGGACTTAGATGATTATCTTAAAAAAATGGATTTCCGGGAATATGCCATGGTGGACCGTACTACCCTTGTTGAGACACTTGCCGCCAGAGGCCTGTTTCCTCAGGCACTTGGTATTATTGAGGAGTTTGGGTTTGAAGGTCTGGACATGGGCTGTCTTCTGAAGCTTACCAGCCGTATGATCATACGCTGTGAAATGGCAGAGGATGAGGAACTGCTGGCACTGGCATCAGAGGTGTACCGAAGGGGAAAATACGATGAGGTGATCCTCAGGTATCTGATGAAATACAGGTTTGGTCCTGTGGATGAGATTTTTTCTATATGGAAAAGTGCAAAAGGCTTTGAGATGGATACTTATGATCTGGAGGAACGAATCATCGGCCTTTTGATGTTTACCTCGGATTACCGCAAGGATGGTGAGACAGTGCTTCAGGATTATATGAAGCAGTCAGGGAAGGAGCGCATTATCGGCGCATATCTCACTCAGCTGGCTTACGGCTCATTTGTAAAGGAATATCCTTTAAGTCCTTTTGGACGGAAATGCCTGGAATATGCTTATGTTAGAAAATGGCCTGTGAATGTGGTGTGCCGTCTGGCACTTCTGAAGGCCTTGTCTAAAGAAAAAGACGGGAAAGGCGAGTATCTTAAGATGGAGAAGGAGCTGCTGTCAGAGTGTACAGGAATGGGAATGGCATTTGCGTTTTTCCGCAGACTTTCCCCACAGCTTTTAAGTCCTTACCAGCTGGATGACAAAACCTTTGTGGAATATCATGCAAATCCCAAGGCAAAGGTTACTCTGTTTTATGCCATGGACACAGGGCTTGGCCTCGAACCGGAATATAAGAGCGAACCTCTCAGAAATATTTACGAAGGAATATTTACGAAAACCTTTACTCTGTTTTACGGTGAGACACTCCACTATTATTTCCAGGTGGAAGAAAACGGCAAGAGCAAAAAGACTGCCGAAAGAGTGATCACCATGAATAAAGTGGACGGTACGCCTATGAGCAAATACCAGCTTATTAATCAGATCCTGTCAGCCAGAAGGCTTGAGAAGGATCAGGAGGTAGTGTCCAAGATGAAGCAATATCTGCGTCAGGAACAGTATGTGAAAGAGATGTTTGTCATCAAGAAGGAAGCATAGAGAAGGAAGCAGAAGATGAATGAAATTCGTGACTTGATAATTGGAATCGACTTTGGAAAAGAATACTCCCAGATATGTTATTATGACAGAAAAGCGGGAGAACCCCGTTCCCTTTCCATGAAGGTTGGGGCCAGCCAGTATGAGGCACCTACCTGTATCTGCCGGAGAGTGGAGCAGGGGGATTACTGCGTAGGCCTTGAGGCGGAATATTTTGCCCGGGAAAAAGGGGGCTATATGATCGGCAGTCTCTACGATGTGTGCGAAAAGGATGAGACTGTCCAGATACAGGGAGAAATGGTGGAGCCATGGGAGCTTCTGGCAAATTTCCTGAAGGGACTGCTGAAATTTTTAGGTGTGATGGATGTGGTAAAAAACACAAAATGCCTGGTAGTATCAGCCCCCTCCCTTAATCAGGTACAGGTTTCAAACTTTCAGAAGGCCTGTGAGTATCTGGGCTTCCCGGAAGAGAAATATATGCTTATGGATTACGGGGAATGCTTCTATTATTATGCGCTTACCCAGAAGAGAGAGACTTGGAACAGAAGTGTGGCCTGGTATGCCTTTACGCCGGAAAGTGTCTCTTTCCGCAAGCTGACATTAAACGGTGCTTCCAGGCCTATTCTTGCCCGTCTTGATGAGCCGGTGGATACAGAATTGAGCGAAGAGGGAGAAATCCGGGATTTAGAGTTCTGTAAATTTATCCAGTCCACTTTAGGCACTGAGTTGTTTTCCAGTATACAGATCACTGGAAAAGGCTTTGACCAGCAGTGGGCACAGCAGTCGGTGAAGGCACTCTGCTACCAGAAACGCAAAGTGTTTTACGGCAATAACCTCTTTGCCAAGGGTGCCTGTGCGGCAGGCAAAGACCGCCTGGAGGATAAGAATCTGAAAGGCTACCGTTATATGAGTGATTCCCTTGTGCTCTCGGATGTGGGCATGGATATGAGGGTTATGGGTTCCCCCACCTACTATCCTCTCATCGAGGCAGGGAATAACTGGTATGAGTGTAAGGCGTACTGCGAATTTATTCTGGACGATACCCAGGAACTTGTTTTTGTGGTGAGCACCTTTGGGGAACAGGAGAAAAAGCGGGTTGCCATGCAGCTCCCGGGCCTTCCCAAGCGTCCTAATAAGACCACGCGCCTGTCTTTGGATCTGCAGTATGTTTCCAGGAAGGAATGCCGGATCACGGTGAAAGACCTGGGATTTGGAGAAATGTATCCGGGCAGCGGCAAAATATGGAAAGAATCTGTACAGTGGTAGAGGAGGCTAGAGATGAGCGGATATATTTTATGTCAGACTAAGAAGGCAGAGACACCGTATTTTATAGAGAATATCAGCACTAATATTTACTCTCTGGAAGAGCTTTGCTATTACCTGTACCACAATCTGTATCTGGTGGACAAAACCATTATCAATGAAGGTCTGTGTACCTGGATACAGGAGGAACTGGAGCTGCCCAGACTGGCAGCCAAACTTCGTCCTCATCTGGGCAAATTCGCCAGTGCGGAGGATGTTCTGTATCCGGTTTTTAAAGAAATCAATTATCTTTCCTATGAGGAACTGCGCATTCTTAACGGTCAGCTGGCAAAGCTTGATGCAGAGGCACCTGCTGTCAGAGAGAAGCGCAAGGGGGATTCCCTTGTGGAGAACGGCATGTATGTCAATGCCATACGTGTATATGAAAAGCTTTTGCAGCGGGATGACCTGGAAAAGATCAGCGATGGGCTGAGAGAAAATGTTTATCACAATCTGGGGTGTGCGTGCAGCTATCTCTTTCAGATGGAGAAAGCCCTTGACTGTTTCCGGAAAGCATATGAGATCAGCCAGAGCAGGGAGGCGCTTAAGTCTTATCTCCTGGCCTGTCAGAGCATATGTACCCCTATAGAATACGAAAGTAAGCTTACAGAGCTGGATGTGGAAGAAGAACTGAGACAGGAAATCAAGGAAGACCTAGAGCATTTTGCCAAACGTCCCGAAAAGGAAGTTTATTCCCGGAATATTGACACCATGCTGGAGGAATTCACACGGGAGTATCACAGAAGTACAGGGTCATAAGAATTGGATTATTCATAGTAAATTCATTGTTTTCCTCTTGACAGTTTGTGAGGCATATGATACGATTACCATACACTTTCACGTGGTAGAGTGACTACGTGATACAACAACATAAAATATGAAAGAGGAGATATATCAATGAAAAAGAGAACACTGGCAATAATGATGGCAGCGGTGATGACTGCGGGAATGATGACAGGTGTGACTGCACAGGCAGCAGAAGATGAAAGAACTACCTTTACAGTAGGGTTTGATGCAGAGTACCCGCCTTTCGGATATATGGACGACAATGGAGATTATGTCGGATTCGATCTGGATGTTGCCCAGAAGGTATGTGATAACCTTGGATGGGAACTGGTGAAGAAGCCGGTTAACTGGGATTCCAAGGATATGGAGTTGAATTCCGGAAATATCGACTGTATCTGGAATGGTTTTACCATCAATGGACGTGAGGATGACTATACATGGTCAGACCCGTACCTGAACAATGAACAGGTAATGGTAGTGGCAGCAGATTCCGGCATTGAGAAGTTGGCAGATCTGGCAGGCAAGAATGTTGTGGTACAGGCTGCTTCTGCCGCACTGACTGCATTGAACGGTGATGACAACAAGGAGCTTACAGAAAGCTTCGGTTCACTTACAGAGAATCCCGATTATAACACTGCATTTATGAATATTGATTCAGGAGCTGCAGATGCAGTGGCTGTAGATATCGGTGTTGCCAAATATCAGCTGGCACAGAGAGAAGAAGGCAAATATATCATTCTTGATGAGCCGATCCAGAGCGAACAGTACGGTATTGGATTCAAGAAGGGCAACGATGAGCTTAAAGATACCGTATGGGCTGAGGTTATTAAGCTGTATGAAGCAGGAGAGATTGACAAGCTTGCAGAGCAGTATGAAGTAGCTGATATGCTTTGCCTTGGCGATGAGATAAATGCAGATGATGCGAAAGCAGACGAAGCGGAAAATGCCGATGCAGCAGACGACAAAGAAGCAGCAGAGTAAGCAGAGGCTGATGCAGAATAAAGGCAACAGTTCAGATAAGCCTGTGCAGTCACTGCGCAGATCGTACGAAAACTGAATGAGCGAATAAAGATCAGCTTAACAGTGTTAAGCAATAAATATAAGCAGCAGGGTCAAGATCCTGCTGCAGTGATATGAATACTGAGAGACAGAGGGTACGTTAAGCACCCTCTTTTCTTGCTCTTTAGAAGAATGTACGCAATACAGCGACAATGTTCCGCGAGAGAAATATTTAGGAGGAAAAGCCATGAGCTTAAGTGTTATGCTACAGCAGCTTGCAGGAGGAATGCTGGTCTCTGTAGAGATTTTTTTTGTAACCCTGCTGTTTTCGCTGCCCCTTGGGTTGATCATCTGTTTTGGGAGGATGTCTAAAAATCCGGTCATCCGGGGAATAGTCACCGCATACATATCCATAATGCGGGGTACCCCGCTGATGCTGCAGTTAATGGTGGTTTATTTCGGACCGTACTTTATTTTTGGAATCAGGATTTCTATGGGATACAGCCTGATCGCAGTATTCATTGCCTTTGCGGTGAATTATGCTGCTTACTTTGCTGAGATTTACCGGGGCGGGATTGAATCCATGCCTGTGGGACAGTATGAGGCAGCAAAAATCCTGGGATACAATAAGGTGCAGACATTTTTCCGCATTATTCTGCCCCAGGTGATCAAACGGATCCTGCCCTCAGTGACAAACGAGGTTATTACCCTGGTCAAAGATACTTCCCTTGCATTTGTAGTGGCTGTGGCGGAAATGTTTACCATAGCAAAGCAGATCGCAAGCTCCCAGACAACCATGATGCCCTTTATTATTGCGGCAGTATTTTACTATATCTTTAATCTTATTGTAGCTGTAGTCATGGAAAAAGTGGAACAGAAGCTGAACTACTACCGTTGAACTACTATTGCTGAATACTGATCAGGTGAGAGGAATTTCTTATGAAATTATTTGAGATGAAACATATCAAAAAAAGTTTTGAAGACTTAGAAGTGCTTAAGGATATTTCCCTGGATGTAGAGGAAGGAGAGGTGCTGAGCATTATCGGCCCCTCCGGTTCAGGCAAATCAACCCTTCTCCGCTGTGCCACAGGCCTGGAAAAGCCCGATGACGGAGAAATCATCAAGCAGGGAGAGGTTGGACTGGTGTTCCAGAATTTCAATCTTTTCCCACATTTCTCTGTCATGAAGAATATTGTGGACGCACCTCTGCGGGTGCAGAAAAGGAAGAAGGAAGAGGTCTATGCCCAGGCCGCCGAGCTTCTTAAAAAAATGGGACTTTCAGAGAAAGCAGATGCATACCCCTTCCAGCTGTCAGGAGGACAGCAGCAGCGTGTATCTATTGCCAGGGCACTCTGCATGAATCCTAAGATTTTGTTTTTCGATGAACCCACTTCAGCCCTTGACCCGGAACTTACAGGAGAGATACTGAAGGTTATCAAAGATTTGGCAGCGGACCATATTACCATGGTCATTGTCACCCATGAGATGAGCTTTGCCAGGGATATTTCAGACAGGATCATTTTTATGGATCAAGGCGTGATCGCCGTGGAAGGCACCCCCCAGGAGGTATTTTCTTCAGGAAATGTGCGCATGAAAGAGTTTCTCGGGAAGTTTCATCAGGGGTAAGAAAAATGTGCTGAACGGCATAGCAAGAGAAGCCTGGGCCGGCAGCAAGGAAACCAGAGCAGAGGGAACCGGCGCAGTACGATCGCTTCGCAAGGAATCACGAAATGGCTGCGCCGGCCCGCTCTGGCGCCCCCGCCAACTCATAAAATCCTCATCAGAGAATTTTATTCAAACTCTATCGCCAATTCCAGAACATCTTCCTCGCATTTTTCTCAGACAACATCTTAACCTACCCATAAAATCTCCAATCCCCCAATCTTATAGGTAATTCACCCGACATTCCCAACTCTTCCCTACAAATAACGCCTTAAATTACCTATAAAATTTCCGATTCCCCCAATCTTATAGGTAATTCCCTCGAGATTCCCGGCTGTTCTCTTAATATAACGCCTTAAATTACCTATAAAATTTCTGATTCTCCCAATCTTATAGGTAATTCCCCCGAGATTCCCGGCTATTCCCTTCAAATAGCGCCTTAAATTACCTATAAAATTTCCAATCCTCCCAATCTTATAGGTAATTCCCCTGAAATTCCCGGCTTTCCCCTACAAATGACGTCTTAAATTACCCATAAAATCTCCGATTCCCCCAATTTTATAGGTAATCCCCCGAGATTCCCGGCCATTCCCTTCAAATAACGCCACAAAATACCCACAAAATCCCCAACCCGTTAAATTTTATCGGTAGTCCTCAAGATACCCAACGCATATCGCTATAAGAATTATCAAATAAAACACACAAACGCAATGATGGGGAGAAAACGTAGAGCAAGGGGAGGAGAAGGAAAGTCGGTGCGGGGGCTTTGAACGAGGACGAGACAGATCTTGGCTTTCAGTTGGAGCGATCAGGAAAAGCCGTGCCCCGGCACGGAGTAAGGCCTGTCTGAGCAGCGTTTGCATCAGCAAACGCTGCGAGTTGCCGCACGCCTTTTCCGTCCCCAAGCTACAAATGAAAGCCTAGATATGTCCGCCGCAAGCGATAGCCCCCGCACCGACTTTCCTTCTCCTCCCCGTTCGACAACTTTCCGGGGAATCCCATCCCCCCATCATTAATCCCTATTAATTCCAATGCAATTGAAAATTTCCGCTTTGTTATTGCTTTTAACAAAGCAATGTTATATAATTTCTACGAATGTGCAATGCAAGAAAACGGCCATTCGGCCAAACATAAGAAATCCTTACAGGAAATCAACATGGTCATCCGGCCAAGCATAAGAAATCCTTACAGGATACCAACATGGCCATTCGGCCAAGCATAAGAAAGGAACAGGTGAAAGACATGGAGAAAAAAGAACAGCTTTACGAAGGAAAAGCAAAGAAAGTTTATGCAACCGAGGACCCGGATGTAGTGATCGTCAGCTATAAAGATGACGCAACTGCATTCAACGGTGAGAAAAAAGGCACTATCGTAGGGAAAGGTGCTATTAACAACCGCATGACAAATCTTGTTTTCCAGAAATTTGAGGCTGCAGGAATCCCAACCCATTTCATCGAAGAATTAAATGATAGAGAAACAGCAGTAAAAAAGGTAGACATCGTTCCCCTTGAAGTTATTATCCGTAATGTGGCAGCCGGAAGCTTTTCCAAGCGTATGGGTGTTGAAGAGGGAAGAGAGCTTCTTTGTCCTATTCTTGAGTTCAGCTACAAGGATGATGATCTGGGAGATCCGTTTATCAATGACGACTATGCTCTGGCACTTGGCCTTGCAACAAAGGAAGAAATTGACCAGATCAGAACCTACACACTTAAGGTTAATGAAATTATGAAAGAATATTTCCTGAATGCAGGAATGAAGCTCATTGATTTCAAAATTGAGTTTGGACGTTTCCATGGAAAAATCCTTCTTGCCGATGAGGTTTCTCCGGATACCTGCCGTCTGTGGGATGTAAATACAAATGAAAAACTGGACAAGGATCGTTTCAGACGTGATATGGGCAATGTGGAAGAAGCTTATAACGAAGTGTTCCACCGCCTTGGATTAGACTGATTGAGAAGCAGGAGAGCGAAGATGAGTACAGACAGATATGTAAGTCCGTTGTCAGAGCGTTATGCCAGCAAGGAGATGCAGTATATTTTTTCGCCGGATATGAAATTCCGTACCTGGAGAAGATTATGGATTGCTCTTGCGGAGACAGAGAAGGAACTGGGACTGAATATTACCCAGGAACAGATAGACGAGCTGAAGGAGCATGTGGATGATATCAATTACGATGTTGCCAGGGAGCGTGAGCGCCAGGTACGCCATGATGTGATGTCTCATGTTTATGCCTACGGCGTGCAGTGCCCGAAAGCGAAGGGAATCATCCATCTGGGAGCAACCTCCTGCTATGTGGGTGATAACACAGATATCATTGTGATGACAGAAGCCCTGAAACTTGTGCGTAAGAAACTGGTAAATGTTATCGCCGAGCTGTCAGAATTTGCAGCTCTGTATAAGGCACAGCCAACACTGGCTTTCACTCATTTCCAGCCGGCACAGCCTACCACCGTGGGCAAGCGCGCCACATTGTGGACCCAGGAATTTCTTCTTGATCTGGAGGATCTGGAATATGTGATCAGTACCATGAAGCTTCTGGGGTCCAAGGGAACAACAGGCACCCAGGCAAGCTTCCTGGAACTCTTTGACGGGGATCAGGAGACAATTGATAAAATTGATCCTATGATCGCTGAAAAAATGGGATTTAAGGAATGCTATCCTGTATCGGGACAGACATATTCCCGTAAGGTGGACACCCGTGTACTGAATGTACTTGCAGGAATTGCGGCAAGCGCACATAAAATGTCCAACGATATCCGTCTTCTTCAGCATCTGAAAGAAGTGGAAGAACCTTTTGAGAAGTCACAGATTGGTTCCTCTGCTATGGCCTACAAGAGAAATCCCATGAGAAGCGAGAGGATTGCTTCCCTTTCCAGATATGTGATGGTGGATGCACTGAATCCGGCGATCACCTCAGCAACCCAATGGTTTGAGAGAACTCTGGACGATTCTGCCAATAAACGCTTGAGTATTCCGGAAGGCTTTCTGGCTGTGGACGGAATCCTGGATCTCTGCCTGAATGTGGTGGACGGTCTGGTGGTATATCCAAAGGTGATAGAGAAGCGGCTTATGTCTGAGCTTCCTTTCATGGCCACAGAGAATATTATGATGGATGCAGTAAAGGCAGGCGGTGACCGTCAGGAACTGCACGAGCGTATCCGTGAGCTTTCTATGGAAGCAGGACGCAATGTGAAGGTAGAGGGAAAGGAGAATAATCTCCTGGAGCTGATCGCTGCTGACCCGGCCTTTAATCTCACATTGGAGGAACTGCAGAAAACAATGGACCCGGCGAAATACGTAGGCCGTGCAAAAGAGCAGACAGACGCATTTCTTTCCAAGGTGGTCCGCCCGATTTTAGATTCACACAAGGACTTACTGGGAGTGAAGGCTGAAATTAACGTCTGATAAGGAGGCGTAATATGATTTTAATTGCAATTGTCGGTATTATTATTCTTCTGATCATTGTGTGGCTGATTTCTTCCTACAATGGATTTGTGAAGCTGCGCAACAAGAGTGAGGAAGCATTTTCCGCAATGGATGTTTCCCTTAAGAAAAGATATGATCTGATCCCGAATTTTGTGGAGACAGTCAAGGGATATGCAAAGCACGAAAGAGAAACTCTGGATGCGGTGATCAAGGCCCGTAACCAGGCTATGAATTCCAGCACCCCGGAGCAGAAGATTGCCAATGACAATGCCCTTTCCGGAACTCTGAAATCTCTTTTTGCCCTGACGGAAAGCTATCCGGATCTGAAGGCTAATCAGAATTTTCTGAATCTGCAGGATCAGATGGCCCGGGTTGAGGAGGAGATTGCCGGCTCCCGACGTTATTACAACGGTGTGGTGAATAAATATAATACTAAGACAGAGATGTTTCCCGGAAATATCCTGGCTAATTTGTTTGGTTTTCAGAGAAAGCCTCTCTATGAAGTGAACTCTGAGACTGAACGTGAAAATGTTAAAGTGTCTTTTTAGAATAGAGGATAACCCATGAAAAAAGGAACATCCGGATTAAGTATCATCATATGGTTTTTTGTCATTGTTATGATTTTCGGGGGAGGCTTCATTGAGCGCCTCACTACAGTTTCGGCAGATGTGGAATATGACAACAATATGGAAACCGAGAATTATCAGGTGGATGTCACGCTGGGAGAAGACAACAGCTATTTGGTGAAAGAGGTTATCCAGGTGGACATGCTCACTTCCCGCCACGGCATATACCGGTATGTTCCCCAGAAGGGATACAGTGAGGCCTTTGATGCGGACGAAAATTTAACACGTGTCCCGTACTATGCAAAAGTTGAGATATTAGGGTGCAATGTCCCGGTAACTGCGGAGACAAGCAAGGGCTTCTTTACAATGAGGCTTGGGGATGCTTCGGCGACTGTTTACGGCCCCCAGACCTATGAGCTGCGTTACAAAGTGACGCCCTGCTTCCAGGAGAAAGACTTCACCAAAGCCTATTACAATCTTCTCCCTATGACATGGCAGAACAGTATACCTGCCGGGAGCAGCTTTGCCTTCCATTTTCCTAAAGAGTTCAGTCATGAAGCCCTGAGGCTCTATTATGGTAAATACGGCTCTACGGACAATGCGGAGGATATTATTGATCTATCATGGGAGGGAAATACCCTCACAGGTACATTAAAGTCTGACCTTCCCTTTTTAAGCGGAGTCACCCTTTATGCTGAACTTGGAGAGGGATATTTTACAGAAAGCCATACCATAGGCAGAGTGGACTTGCTCATTTTGTTTACAGCACTGCTTGTTTTGCTGGTGACAGCACTTTTGTTCTTCTTTTTCGGAAGGGATGAGCAGATCATACCATCTATCCAGTATCAGCCCCCGGAAGGCCTTGACAGTGCGGCGGTGGGATATATTATTGACGGAAGTATAGAGGATAAGGATATCCTGTCTCTGATCATCTATTGGGCGGATAAAGGGTATCTGAAAATTGAGGATAGAGGCAAGGGGAAGATATATTTTCTGAAAACAGATAAAACTTTTCCGGCAGACTCTCCAAGATATGCTTCTGTCCTGTTTGAACAGATTTTCAGAAAAGGCAGTGAAGTTTCCCTGAAAAGCTTGAAATTTCATTGTGCAGAGACGATTTCTGTTTCCAAGACACAGCTTAAAGCATATGTGAACGGCAAAGGAGGGATCTATACTACTGGCTCCAGGATTGCCAGGGGTGTATGTTCTGTCTTGGCGGTTCTGCCTATGACGGTTTTTGTGGTCCTATTGTCGGCATTTTCCAAGATGAGTGTTTTCCGCACTATTTTTTATGTGGCTGACATTGTGCTTTTGTTTGTTGGAATTTGTCTGTTTAATAATATTATAGATAATTGGTACGCAAGAACCAAGTCCCAGCAGCGTTCTATGTGCGTGATGGGAGCAGGTCTTTCCATGGTTTCCATTGCGGGGCTGGCGGGAAGTTATCTTATGCAGTGGCGCCAGGGAGAAGTTTTTAATTTTGTTATAGCCCTTGTGGCTGTGGCGGCAGCCAGCGGTATATGCGTGCTGCTTACCGGATTTATGAAAAAACGGACGCATCAGTGTGTGGAATGGATGGGACGTCTGGCAGGTTTCAGAGACTTTATTGAGACAGCAGAGCTGGATCGTCTGAAAGCAATGGCGGAGGAGAATCCCCAGTGGTTTTACCACATCCTGCCTTATACCTATGTGTTCGGTTTATCAGATATTTTCGCAAAGAAGCTGGAGGGTCTGGCTATTCCGGCACCACAGTGGTATATAGGTTCAAGTCCTGATTATCATATGTGGAATTATTACTATTTCCACCGTGCCTTTATGGGAAACATGAATACGGTGTCCAGAGCACTGACTGTGGCCGAACCGCCTAAAGATTCAGGTTTCAATGGAGGCGGAGGCAGCGGAGGCGGCTTTTCCGGCGGTGGAGGTTTTGGCGGCGGAGGCGGCTTTTCCGGCGGAGGTTTCGGCGGCGGAGGCGGCGGAAGCTGGTAAAGGAACAATATTTAGAGAAAACACGAGGAGGAAAAAGTGTTATGATCAAAGCAGTAGTTGGAGCGAACTGGGGAGATGAAGGAAAAGGTAAAATTACCGATATGCTTGCCCAGGAAGCTGATATTATCGTAAGATTCCAGGGAGGTGCAAATGCAGGACATACTATTGTGAACAACTATGGTAAATTCGCACTTCACACACTCCCTTCAGGTGTGTTCTATGATCACACTACCAGTGTGATCGGCAATGGCGTAGCACTGAATATTCCTGTGTTTTTCAAGGAATATAATGAAATCGTGGACAGAGGCGTACCTGCACCCAAAATTCTCATTTCCGACAGGGCACAGATCGTTATGCCTTACCATATCCTTTTAGACCAGTATGAGGAAGAACGCCTGGGAGGAAAATCTTTTGGTTCCACGAAATCCGGTATCGCACCGTTTTATTCGGATAAATATGCTAAGATTGGTTTCCAGGTAAGCGAACTTTTTGATGAGGAATCTCTCAGAGAAAAAGTTGAGCGTGTCTGTGAGACAAAGAATGTTCTTTTTGAGCATCTTTACCACAAACCTCTGCTGAAACCGGAGGATATCATGGCAGAGCTTATGGAATATAAGAAGATGGTAGAGCCATATGTATGTGATGTAGCATTGTATCTGTGGAATGCCCTGAAGGAAGGAAAGGAAATTCTTCTGGAAGGACAGCTTGGTTCCTTGAAAGATCCGGACCATGGTATCTATCCGATGGTAACTTCATCCTCCACTCTTGCTGCTTACGGTGCCATCGGTGCAGGTGTGCCGCCATATGAGATCAAGAAGATCATCACTGTGTGCAAGGCATATTCAAGTGCTGTAGGTGCAGGTGCGTTTGTTTCCGAGATTTTCGGGGAAGAGGCTGATGAGCTGAGAAGACGCGGCGGAGACGGCGGAGAGTACGGTGCTACTACGGGACGTCCAAGACGTATGGGATGGTTTGACTGTGTGGCATCTAAATATGGCTGCCGTATGCAGGGAACCACAGATGTGGCTTTCACAGTTCTTGATGTGTTAGGGTATCTGGAAGAGATTCCTGTATGCGTAGGCTATGAAATTGACGGGGAAGTGACAACGGATTTCCCGACTACTGTTATGCTTGAGAAGGCAAAGCCTGTTCTTAAGGTTCTTCCTGGATGGAACAGTGATATCCGCGGAATCAGAAATTATGAAGATCTTCCTGAAAACTGCCGGAAATATGTGGAGTTTGTGGAAGAACAGATTGGTTTCCCGATCACAATGATTTCCAATGGTCCTGGAAGGAACGATATCATTTATAGAAATAAATAAAATTATTGCGCCGGGGAGATTTCTCCGGCGTGAGTTATATACTGTAAAGGATAAGAAGCAAAGATACTGCTTTTAGAATAAGGAGGAATTTTATGGAACGTGTAGGATATTATAATGGGGAAATTGCACCGGTGGAAGAACTGAAAATTCCTGTTCTTGACCGTGCATATTATTTTGGGGACGGAGTTTACGATGCAACGTCAGTGGCTAACGGACAGCCTTTTGCTTTGGAAGAGCATCTGGACCGTTTTTACAACAGCTGCCGTCTGCTGGAAATTCCCTTCACAATGTCAAGGGAGGATATTACAGGGGAATTGCTGAGAGTGGTGAAGGAGTTTGACGGAGAACACGGACTTCTTTATTGGCAGGCTTCCAGAGGCACTGCTTACCGCGGCCATAAATATCCGGACGGAGATGTAAAGCCCAATCTTATGATAATGCTCAATCCTATTCATCCTGCACCTATGGAAAAAAAGATAAAACTAATTACCATGGAGGACAACCGTTATTATCTCTGCAACATTAAGACATTGAATCTGATCCCTAATGTGATGGCAGCCCAGAAAGCAGAGTCCCAGGGATGTGATGAGACAGTATTTCACAGAGGCGACCGTGTCACTGAATGTGCTCACAGCAATGTGTCCATCATTAAAGACGGAGTTCTGCGCACAGCCCCCTGTGACAATCTGATCCTTCCGGGGATTACAAGAAAACATATGCTTGAGCTGGCACGGGAGCTGGAGATACCGGTAGTGGAAGAACCCTTTACAGTGGAGGAATTATTTACAGCAGATGAAGTGATCGTGAGCCGTTCAGGCGCGTTATGCCATGCTGCAGAAAGTATTGACGGAAAACCGGTTGGCGGTAAGGCACCGGAAATTCTGGACAGATTGTATAAGGCTTATTATGACAAATTTAAAAAAGGAACCGGACAGGTATAATATGAAGAATTTTAAGAGAGTCGGGGCGATCATTGCCGTGGTTTTGCTCCTTGCAGTATTCTGCCTTCCCATGATATTTGCCATGGGCGAGGGTGAGAATTCACAGGCAATGTTTAGGGGCGCTTTGGGCGCGGCATTTTTAGTGCCTGTGCTTATCTATATTTTTTGGATGGTGTACAGAATGTTTGGGAAGAAGCAGAAGCCAGAAAGAAGTATAGAAAATATTATTTTCGATGTGGGACAAGTGCTGGTTAAATATGACTGGGAAACTTTTTTGAAAGGTTTTGGCTTCGAAGAAGAGAAATATGAGAAGATTGCGGATGCAGTATTCCGAAGCCCCATTTGGGACGAGCGTGATAAAGGACTTCTGGAGGAAGAGGATTATGTACGCCGCTTTGTTGAGAGTGCGCCTGAATATGAAGCTGATATCCGGGAGGTTCTGCGCCGCAGCCCGGAAACTATTTCAGCGGCAGATTACGCGGAGACTTGGGTGAAATATCTGAAAAATAAGGGATATCATTTGTACATTTTGTCCAACTACAGCAATTATATGCTTGAGCGTAACCGTCCTCAGATGAGTTTCCTGAAATATGCGGACGGAGCAGTGTTTTCCTGTCAGGTGGGGCAGATCAAACCTGAGCCGGACATCTACCGCACTTTGCTGGATCGTTTCAGCCTGAAGGCAGATAAGTGCGTTTTTGTGGATGACCGATTAGAAAACTGTAAGGGTGCAGAAAAATTGGGAATACATGCTGTCCAGTTTCATGATTTTAAACAGGCGGCTGCTGAGCTGGAGAAGCTGGGAGTAAAATAACTGGAGACAATCTGGGAGAGGATTATGTTATGGGAGAAAAACGGATTGCAGTTGTAACCGGGGGAACAAGAGGTATGGGCAGGGCAATAAGCCTTGAACTGGCAAAAAGAGGTAATATTGTATGTGCAGTATACAGGTCTCATGTGGAAAGTGCGGCATCAGCTTTAAAAGAAATGCAGGCATTGGAACCTGAGTGTGGGATTTACCGTGCCGATGTGTCAAAAGAAGGGGAAGCGGCACGAGTCATTGAAGTTATCGGCAGAAAGTTCGGAAGGATTGATATCCTTGTGAATAATGCCGGGATTTTTGATTTTCGTTTCATAGATGAGATGGATGGGGATTATCTTGACCGTGTACTGAATACTAATTTTAAAAGCCAGTTTTACATGCTGAAATTTGCATCAGAATATATGAAGAAGAATCATTATGGTCGTGTAGCCAATGCGTCTTCTATTTCCGGTCATTTTGCTGACTGCGGCCTTACGGCTTACGCTGCCAGCAAAGCCGGAGTGGATATGCTCACGAAGATAGCGGCAGGAGAGCTTGGGCCATACCATATCACGGTCAATGCATATGCGCCGGGGATCATCCACACAGATATGACAGATGCCATGATCCGTGAGCGCGGAGATGAGCAGGTGAAAGATCTTACTCTGAACAGATTCGGAACAGGTGAGGACGTGGCTGCCCTTGTGGGCTTTCTCACCTCGCCGGAAGGCGGTTACATAACAGGTGAGATTATAGGAGTTGACGGCGGCATGTTCAAGGTGCAGAATGCATATCTTGCATACCAGCGGGCCAAGGAACAGTCAGCCCATGAAAAATAAAGCGTAATTTCATCTGTGCATCCCTGCTTGCTCAATGTAACCCCGTCAGCTTACCAGGGCAAGAAAGGATTTCCTTGCAGAGCTTACTTTTTCAACTTAAGGAACAGCCTGGTTTCAATGTGTTTTTATAGAAACCCGGCTGTTCTTCATTTTGCCCTCTTTCTAATTCCTTTTCTGTTGGTGTGCTTCAGTACATGGCGTATTTCTTTGGCGGACATATTCATTTCAATCAGAATTCCCCTATAAGATTTAACCGATTTCCGGTTTTATAAGTATTTTGATGACTTTCATGATGATCTGCTATGTTTGGGTTTGAAAGTACCCATAAGATGTAACCTATTCCACAATTTATAGGTACTTTAGGGTGAATCTTGTAATGTTTTGCAATGTTTGAACTTGGAAGTACCCATAAGATTTAATCGATTCCCAATTTTATAGGTACTTTAGGGTAAATTTTGTAATGCTTCGCAATGTTTGAGCTTGGAAATACCCGTAAAATTTAACCGATTCCCAAATTTATAGGTACTTTAGGGTGAATTTTGTAATGCTTCGCAATGTTTGAGCTTGGAAATACCCATAAAATTTAACCGATTCCCAATTTTATAGGTATTTGAGTATGAATTTCATGGAACTTTGCTATGTTTGGGCTTGAAAATACCTATAAGAATTAATCCATTTCCAATTTTATAGGTATTTGAGTATGAATTTCATGGAGCTTTGCTATGTATGAGCTTTGAAATACCTATAAAGATTGCCAGATTGCTGCATTTATTGGTATTCAATCTACTATCCATCAACACGAAAGATTCGTTAAGAAATGATCACAGGATCACCAAACCGTGGCAGACAGAAGCGAATCGGAAATGCTAAGGAAAAAAGGGGATGAGACCTTGATCTCCATACATAAAAAAACACGGAAAGCCTGCACAGCCGCAAGGCCTTCCGCGTTTAAAGGGGAGGATATAAGTATTTCATATTTTGTCTTTGGTGGTGTGTCATTGAAGGGGGTTCCAATGAACATTTATAGTATGGGCATTGTATTTGCAGTTTATACATAAAAATAAAAAAAGTTTATATATCAAATTACATTTCGCCATGAAATGTTATCTTTTCGGTAAGGTTGGATAGGGCTGGACAGGGAGAGAAAGGGCAGAGGTGCTCTGAACAAGCATTTGGAATTGCCTAGCATTTTTCAACGTCCCGCCAATCCTAAAATTTAATCAACGTTAAATTAAATTTCCGCATTCAAAAACTGCCAGCTAAAATTTAAAACACTCCAGATGGCGAAAGCGTAAAGGAAGGGGATGAGAAGGGAAACCGGTGTGGGGGCTTTGAGCGAGGACGAGACAGATCTTGGCTTTCAGTTGGAGCGGTCAGGAAAAGCCGCGCCTTGGCGCGGAGTAAGGCCTGTCTGAGCAGCGTTTGCATCAGCAAACGCTGCGAGTTGCCGCACGACTTTTCCGTCCCCAAGCTACAAATGAAAGCCTAGACCTGTCCGCCGCAAGCGATAGCCCCCGCACCGGTTTCCCTTCTCATCCCCGTTCAACCACCTTCCGGGATCCCATCCTCCCCCATTATTGTTCACAAAAAATACAAACATTAGGATTTGTGTTTTCTCTAAAATGATGGTATAATATAACACGATTACGGGCAAAAGGCGAGTAATTCTGCGCTGCAGAAGGATCATAAGACCATACTGCGCGCAAGTGAAATTTTTTTGGGAAAAGAGGACTAGACAAATGAGCGATAAAACTATCTTAGAGCAGTGGCGTTCCATTGCCTACGATCAGCAGGCAGACCGCAATAAGCTCCAGAGATTCTGGGCAAATTATTTTAATATTGAAAAAGCTATTTATGAGCAGCTCCTGGATGCACCGGATGAAGTAGTGACCGGATCTGTCAAAGAGCTGGCAGAAAAATATGGACAGGAAGTTCTCACAATGGTAGGCTTTCTGGATGGTATCAACGACAGCCTGAAGAATCCTAACCCCATTGAGACAATGGATGAGAACACAGTTGTAAATCTTGGCTTTGACAAAGAGCTGCTGTTCAAGAATATGGTAGACGCTAAAGCGGACTGGCTGTATGAGCTGCCTCAGTGGAATGAGATTTTCACTGAAGAGAGAAGAAAAGAGCTTTACCTGGAGCAGAAGAAATCAGGTACAGTTGTGAAGGGGCATAAGGTTGGCCGTAATGACCCATGTCCATGCGGCAGCGGTAAGAAATACAAACATTGCTGCGGGAAAAATTAATAAAATGCATGATCAACGGACTGTCTCTGAAATATCTGCGGCGGTCCGTTTGTGTATTGTGAATTTTCCGGGATAGTCCCGGCAGCGGAGTGAGCAGTAAGGCTTGCATCAGGAAAGTTTACGGAAAAAGGGCACATGGGATAGGATATAGGAAAAAAGACCGTGGAAATGGGTATGAGGAAAAAGATACAGGAGGGCTGACAAATGACTGGGGTATGTATAGCGGCAGGAATGGTTTGTGTTGTTTATTATCTGGCTATCATTATTTATGCAGGAATCACTGCTGATTTTGCCTGGATTTGGCTGGCTGCAGGTGTTGTGTTTTTGGGAGGCGGTTTTCTTGTACGCTATGGCAAAAGCCACCCTGGATTTTTTCCGGGCTGGCTGAAGGGAACAGTCATTGCTCTTTTTATAGCAGGGGCAGTCATATTTTTGGCCATATGCGGGAAGGTTATCCAGGGGATGACCTGGAAGGGCAGCAGTGATCTGGACTATGTGGTTGTTCTTGGAGCACAGGTAAGGGGAAATGTTCCCTCGAAAGCATTAAACAAGAGGCTGAAAGCAGCTTTGGCGTATGCGGAAGAAAATCAGGATACCATTCTTATTTTGTCAGGAGGAAAGGGCTCAGGGGAGGATATTACAGAAGCTGAGTGTATGAAGGAGTATTTAAGTGCTCATGGAGTTCCCGGGGATCGTATGATCCTTGAGGATAAATCCACAAACACCAGGGAAAATCTTGCTTTTTCCGCAGATTTGTCCCCGTGTGCCCAAAGCCGTACAGGAATCATTTCCAATAATTTTCATGTGTACAGGGCTGTGAAGCTTGCTCATAAGCTGGGATACAGGAATGCGGAAGGAATTGCTGCTGAATCGGATCCTCTTCTCCAGGTACATTATGTGGTACGGGAAGTGTTTGCCCTGGTAAAAGAAAAATTAAAGGGAAATATCTGAGATTTTCGCCCAATCCATTGACAAATAAAATTTCCCCATATATAATGGGAAACATACAAAAAACAGCTAACACGATGACGAGACGAGTAAACTGCGGAACGTTCCAGAGAGAGGTGCATATGGTGGAAGCATCTTATCGGGAAACAGTCGAAAACTACCTCTGAGTGGCCCTAATCCGGTCCGGTGATTCCGTTACCATCACACAAAGTGGTCAGACAAGCTCCCTGAGGGCATACAGTCTGGCAAGCAGGGTGGAACCGCGATAGAACTCGTCCCTTACAGTGCACATACAGCGCTGTAAGGGTTTTTTATATACAAGGAAAGCTGTTTTCCAGCCGCACTTTGTTCCATTATACAAGAAAAGGAGAGTAACCATGATTATCACATTAAAAGATGGTTCTAAAAAAGAATACGCGGAGGCAAAATCAATTATTGACATTGCTTCCGATATCAGCGAAGGCCTGGCCCGTGTTGCATGCGCCGGCGAGGTGGACGGTGAGGTTGCAGACCTGCGTACTGTCATTGACAGGGACTGCGAACTGAATATCCTTACCTTTGACAGCGAAGGGGGCAAGGGTGCATTCCGCCACACAACCTCCCACATTATGGCTCAGGCGATCAAGCGTCTGTATCCTGATGTGAAGCTGGCGATCGGACCTTCTGTGGCAGATGGATTTTACTATGATATTGACAGCGAAACTCCCATCACTGCAGATGACCTGGGAAAAATCGAAGCAGAGATGAAAAAGATCGTTAAGGAATCACAGCCCATTACAAGATTCACCAAACCCAGGGCAGAAGCTATCCAGTATTTTAAAGAAAAACAGGAGCCTTATAAGGTAGAGCTGATCGAAGACCTTCCTGAGGATGCAGAGATCAGTTTTTACCAGCAGGGAGAATTTGTGGATCTCTGTGCAGGTCCTCATCTTATGACAACTAAGCCGGTGAAGGCCTTTAAGCTTACAAGCATTGCAGGTGCGTACTGGAGAGGCAGTGAGAAGAATAAGATGCTCACAAGGATTTACGGAACCTCTTATACAAAGAAAGCAGATTTGGAGGAATATATCACCCGTCTGGAGGAAGCGAAAAAGCGTGACCACCGGAAACTGGGCAAGGAACTGGGACTTTTCATGATGAGAGAAGAAGGACCTGGTTTCCCGTTCTTCCTGCCAAAGGGTATGGTGCTTAAGAACACTCTTCTTGATTACTGGAGAGAAATTCATAATAAGGCCGGTTATGTGGAGATTTCTTCTCCTATCATGCTCAGCCGCCATTTATGGGAAACTTCCGGTCATTGGGATCATTATAAAGAGAACATGTATACCACTGTTATCGATGAGACAGATTTTGCCATCAAGCCTATGAACTGCCCGGGCGGTATTCTTGTATACCAGTCAGAGCCGCGTTCCTACCGTGACCTGCCTCTTCGCATGGGTGAACTGGGACTTGTCCACCGTCATGAGAAATCAGGCCAGCTTCACGGCCTTATGCGTGTGCGCTGCTTCACTCAGGATGATGCCCACATTTTCATGATGCCGGAGCAGATCCGTGATGAGATCAAGGGCGTTGCAAAATTGATCGACGAGGTTTATCAGCTGTTCGGATTTAAATACCATGTAGAGCTGTCCACCCGTCCGGAGGATTCTATGGGCAGTGATGAGGACTGGGAAATGGCAACTGACGCCCTCAGAGGTGCACTGGATGATCTTGGTCTTAACTATGTGGTAAATGAAGGGGACGGAGCCTTCTACGGACCGAAGATTGACTTCCATCTGGAGGATTCCATTGGAAGAACCTGGCAGTGCGGCACGATTCAGCTTGATTTCCAGCTTCCTCTGCGCTTTAACTGTGAATATATCGGCGCAGATGGAGAGAAACACCGTCCTATCATGATCCACCGTGTGGCTTTCGGTTCCATTGAACGTTTCATCGGCATCCTTATCGAACATTTTGCAGGAGCATTCCCCACATGGCTGGCTCCGGTGCAGGTGAAGGTACTGCCTATTTCAGAGAAATATATGGATTACGCAGACAAGGTGCTTGCTCAGTTAAAAGAGGCCGGTATCCGTGCAGAAACAGATACAAGGGCAGAGAAGATCGGGTATAAGATCCGTGAAGCCAGACTGCAGAAGATTCCGTACATGCTGGTAGTTGGTGCCAAAGAAGAGGAAGAAGGAAAGGTTTCTGTGAGAAGCCGCTTCTTAGGCGATGAAGGGGCAAAAGACCTTCCGGAATTCATCCAGGCATTAAAAGAAGAAATCAGAACAAGAGAAAACCGTAAGGTAGAAGTGGAAGAAGCGTCTAAATAGTCAGCCGAAACATAGAACGATAATAAAAAGCTGCGGCCGGCGGGGGAAAGCCTCCGCGGCAGCAGCTTTTTCATATATTTGCCCTTAGAGCCAGAAGAGAAGTCAATGCTCTCCGTCAGAGAAAAATTTCTCTTTGATCTCTTTCACAGGCATATCCTTTCCTGTCCATAAGCGGAAGGCCTCGGCGCCTTGATAGAGAAGCATGTACATACCGTTGAAGGTGGGACAGCCGGCAGCTTTAGCCTGGTTTAACAGCAGGGTTTCCTTAGGATTATAGATAACATCGGATACGATTAAATCCGGGCGGAAAAGAGACCTGTCGGAAATAATAGAAGTATCTGTATTTGGCGCCATGCCTACAGAGGTGGCGTTGAGCAGGAGTGCGCTTTTGGAAACTGCCGACTTCAAGGCGGAATGATCCTGGTTCTCGTGGAGGCAGGCCCTGCAGCTTAAGGTGCTGTTGATGGTGTCGGCCAGCCTTTGGGTGCGTTCCCAGAAACGGCTGGTACGGCGGGCGAAAATATGTATTTCATCCACACCGTCAAGGGCAGCCTGGGCACATATGGCAGTGGCGGCGCCTCCTGCACCCATGACAGTTATTGTTTTTCCTTTGATATCATAGCCGGCGTCAGCCACGGACTGCATATATCCAATGCCGTCAGTATTGTATCCTGTAAGCCGTCCATTGTCATTGACTACAGTATTCACAGCGCCGATGAGTCTGGCAGCGGGGGAAAGATCATCCAGAAGATCTACGATCCTGTTCTTGTTTGGCATTGTAAGGTTAAAGCCCCGGATGCCGCATTCCTTCAGGCCTGCAACAGCTGCCGGCAGGGTATTCTCATTGATATCAAAGCATAAATATACATAATCCAGACCACGGAGCCGGAATGCCTCGTTGTGCATCAGCGGGGAGATGCTGTGGGCCACAGGGCTTCCAAGCAGGGCGGTAAGTTGCGTATGTCCTGTAATATTCATAATAAAGAACCTCCGTTTTATATGAACCTATTTTATTCCACTGCAAAGGAGATGTCAAGAAATGACAAAACCAATTCAGATTAAAAGTCTTACCATAGGAGAAGGAATTCCGAAAGTCTGTGTTCCGCTCACCTCCTCCACATGGGAAGCGTTATGTGAAGAAGTACGAAATGCTGTCCGGGCCGGAGCGGACCTTATTGAGTGGCGTGCAGACTTCTATGAAGACCTTATGGACATAGAAAAAACAAGTGAAACCTTACGAAATCTCTCCGACATTTTAGGACAGATTCCCCTTTTATTTACAATCCGTACAAAAAAAGAAGGTGGCAGCTGCCAAATTTCGACTTTAGATTATGTAAACTTAAATGTTGCGGCAGCAAACACCGGAAGAGCCGACCTGATCGATGTAGAAGTCTTTGGAAATGAGGCGGAAAAAAGGGAACTGATACATACTCTGCAGCATACAGGAGCCAAGGTGATCGCATCTTCCCATGACTTCTCAAAAACAGACAGCCGCCAGGTACTGCTTGAACGTTTCCAAAAGATGGATGCCACAGGAGCAGATATCCTTAAAATGGCCGTAATGCCTCATGAATTCGATGATGTTGCGGCACTTATGCAGGTTACGAGCACCATGGGAAAGGAATATACAGAGAAACCTCTTATCGCCATGTCCATGGGAAGCATGGGTTCCATCAGCAGAATATCCGGCGAGAACTTCGGTTCCTGTATCACCTTTGGAATTGTAGGCGCTGCTTCGGCACCGGGGCAGTTTCCTGTGAAGGAGCTTCGCATGATGCTGGAGGCCCTTCATGAGAAAAATCAGGAATAAGTTAACATAATGTTAGGAACGGCTGTCGAAACATAACGAGAAATTCTTGGGAACAGGTCCCTTCTTTTGACAAAATACGCACCCCCTATCACCTATAATGAATTCACTTACCAAAGTGAAGGATTGACAGGTCATAGGGGGTTTTTTATGTATTACGAGATATACATAGATGTTGTCTTCGTGACGAATCTCTTGATGGATTATATTCTTCTGCGTCTTGTGGGAATAATGTTTCGGTGCAGGGGAAGCCGTAAGAGATGCCTTCTTGCGGCGGCTGTAGGCGCCCTGTTTTCCTGCCTTATTCTCTATATACCCACAGAAGCGTTTCTTCCGGTGACAATTCTTCTCCACGGCGCATGTGCCATGGGGATGCTTATGATCGGATGCGGACTAAAAAAAGGCGGATTGCTGGCAAAAGCAATGGTAACGCTGTACCTGACGGCGTTTTTATGCGGAGGTTTTTGGGAAGTCATGACTGCGGGAAGCAGCATAACCCTGAAAACTTTCTTGCTGTCTGCCGTCTGTACATACCTGGGACTTTCTGCCCTTGTATATTTGTCCGATTCTGTCCGGGCGCGGATGAAGAACATCTATCCTATAACCCTGTCCTATCAGGGAAAAGTACAGTCGTCTTACGGATTTTACGACACAGGCAATCTTCTGACAGATCCAATAGGCGGCGGACCGGTTTCCATTGTGAAACCTGATATCTTGGAAGCAATGCTGTCCGGAGAATTGGTAGACAAACTGAAACACCTGAAAGAGAACCCAGGGGAGCTTCAAAGCACAGAGCTTGCCGGGCTGCACCCTCATTTTCTGCCCTATAAGACTGTAGGCCGGGAAGAAGGAATGCTGCTGGCAGTCACTTTAGAAGACCTTTGTATCCATACTCCCAGAGAAGTGGTTCACATATCCAGGCCGGTGTTTGCATTGTCCTTCGAACCCTCCACTTTGGGAAAAGAGTACAAGGTACTGTTAAATTCCAGATTATTGCATTAGGAGGGGTCACATCTATGAGCATGAAAGCAGCCAGCATAAACTATAATCCGTTTCAGGTTCTTTCCCGGCTGGTCCTAACCAGACCGAGGGAGCTTTATTATATCGGCGGGAGCGATGTCCTGCCGGCACCGCTGGAGCCCCAGCGGGAAGCCTATGTCATCGGAAAATTAGGCACAGACCAGGAAAAAGAGGCAAAAGCAATTTTGATCGAGCATAATCTCCGCTTGGTGGTCTATATAGCCAAAAAGTTTGACAATACGGGAGTGGGTGTGGAGGACTTGATCTCCATCGGCACGATCGGCCTGATCAAAGCCATCAATACCTTTAACCCGGTGAAAAAAATCAAACTGGCAACTTATGCGTCCCGCTGTATTGAAAATGAAATTCTTATGTATCTGAGAAGGAACAGCAAGACAAAGATGGAGGTTTCCATTGACGAGCCGCTGAATGTGGATTGGGACGGAAATGAACTTCTGCTTTCGGACATACTGGGAACGGATGAGGATGTCATTTCCCGGCATCTGGAGGATGAAGTGGAGATCACCCTCCTTGCCAAAGCCATATCCAAGCTCTCCCCCAGAGAACAGACTATCATCAAGCTGCGCTTTGGTCTGGGCTGTTCGGAGGGAAGAGAGAAAACCCAGAAGGAAGTGGCTGACCTGCTGGGGATTTCCCAGTCTTATATCTCACGACTGGAAAAACGCATTATGAAGCGGCTGAAAAAAGAAATTGTCAAATACGAATAATATTCTGTATAATCAAGGCTTTTTTTCCACATCCTAACAGTGAAAAACAAAGGCTGTAAGGCCGGCAGAAGATTTTGCTGCGGTTTCACTGTCAGGTTAAGGAAAGGAGTACAGATTATGAATGCAAATGCAGAGTTTTTAAATTATGTTTACCAGAATTCCCAGATGGGTGTTGATACACTGCAGCAGCTCATCGGGATGACCGATGACAAGGCTCTTAAGGAATATCTGGAAAAACAGCTTACCGGGTACGAGAAATTCCACAAGGAAGCAAGAGAGCTTCTTAACCAAAACGGATTTGATGAAAAAGGGCTGAATACCTTTGAGAAGGTCAGGACTTACCTGATGGTCAATCTTCAGACAATGACTGACAGTTCTGCCTCCCATATCGCGAAGATGCTGATCCAGGGCAGCAGCATGGGTGTCACCGAAGCGGTGAAAAAGCTCCATCAGTACGACAATGATGTGGAAAAAGATATCAAAAAGCTGATGGAACATCTCAAGGATTATGAAGAAGATAATATTGAAAAATTAAAAGAGTTTCTATAAAGTAATGCAGGACAGCGGTTCTGGGGAAAGACTTATCCCCGGGGCCGCTGTTTTGTGCGTCATCATATATAAATAGAGAAAACATCATATTAAATATGACTATTTAGGGAAGAATAAAAACGAAAACGATTTAAATACGTGATATAACACAATAAAAGTATTGAAAATTTGTATAAAACAGCGAAGTTTATTCTCCTTATTGACAAATATGATGAAGCGTTGTAGTATAAATACATCGAAAAGATAATAATTAATCACTTCCAAGGAGGAAGAACTTATGGATGAAATGGAAAAAAAGATGCAGGAGCTGGGTATTTCATCGGAAGCGATAAATGAAGTTCTGTTTGTCGCCAAACGCATGGATGATAAAGGACTTGTAAATTCCTTTGCCGGCAATATTTCCGCGAAGAAGGACGGAAAGATCTACATAACACCTACAGGCCAGAACAAGGGACTTCTGACACCGGATAAGATTGCGGTTATTGACGAGGACGGCAGCCGTATCTGGGGAATGAAGGAAACCTCTGAGGTTATCATGCATTCCATGGCTTACGATATCTGTGAAGCCAACGGCTGGGATGTAGGCGGTGTGGTACACAGCCATTCCAAGATCCTCACAGCCTTTTCTATGGCCTGCATGGATGTGGAGACAGAAGCCCTGCCTGAAATGATGGGGAACTTTCACAAGATTCCCTGCGTACCCTATGGAGCCCCCGGGACAAAATATATTCTGACTATGGCAGAGCCCTATCTGGCAGATGGGTACAGAATCGTTCTTCTGGGCAATCATGGAAGTCTCGCAGTGGGAAAGACGGTGGAGGATGCCATGAATGTGGTAGAGGCATGTGAATCCATTGCCGAGCAGGTTTTGCTTACAAAATATATACTGAAATCAGAAGCGCCTCTGGACAGAGATGAAGTCGCACGCTTTTTCGATATATATAAAGAAAACAGGGAAAACCGGAGAAAGAAATAGGGCTGATACATACAAAAACCATGTAATTCTGTTATACTTAATAGTATTGAGATGAACTGAATATCTGACGTTTCCGGCGATCTGCCGTGGACGGAGAAGAAGTTTAAGCGGGAGGACAGAAAACATGGGGATTGATTCTATTTTAGAAAACAGGAAAAATAATCAAAGAAATAAAATGCTGAGTGTAATCCGTTCCAGTGAGGATATTTCACGGAACGATGTGAAAAAAATCACGGGATACAGCATGACAACAGTGCTTAGTACAGTAGATGAAATGATACATGACGGATTGATCTACGAAGAGAGCTGTAATGATGCCAGAGTTGGAAGAAGACCTGTATGGCTTAGGATCAATCCTGAGGGAGGATATTTCATCGGGGTAGGATTTAACAGAAGCAGTATTTATTGTGTCACACTGGATTTTACAGGGAAACTGATTTACGACAGAGGCCAAGATATTGAAAAAGGACATAAATCGGCCCATAAGGTGATCAGCCTGATCAAAGAGATGATCCATGAGGCTGTGGAGTTTCTGGGGGATAAAAGTGAGAAAGTGGTGGGGATCGGTTTAGGCGTGCCGGGTTACAGTGATGTAAATGCAGGGCTGGCCATTTCCTACAGTCATATAAGAGGATGGTCAAATATTCCCATTCAGAAGATGATAGAAGAAGAATTCCATACCCCCTGTTATATGGACAATAATGTAAATGTTATGATTTTTGCATATAAATGGCTTGTGTATCACGGAGAATGTGAGGACATGCTCTTTGTGTCAATCCGAACCGGTGCCAGGGTGATACCGATTGTAAACAACCAGCCTGTCAGCGGTGCCCATGGATTTTCAGGAGAACTGGGCCATGTGAAGATCAAGGGCGGAAGCAGACTCTGCGCATGCGGACGATACGGCTGCCTGAATTCAGAAATTTCCGACGTGGCAATTGTAAATAAAATCATTGACGGTATCCGTGTGGGAAGATTCAGAGAAATCTGTGAGCTGGTCAATGGAGATATGGAACAGGTCACTATGGCAATGTTTGCAGACTCTGTGAAGATGGGACACGAGGATTCCATAAATCTGCTGAAACAAATAGGAGGCTTCCTGGGTGATACCTTAAGTATGCTTGTGAACATATTTGCACCAAGAAAGATAGTGTTGTTTGGTGAACTGGCTGAGATGGGTGACTTACTCCTGAAGGATGTAAGAAAACGGGTCAGCCGGGATTCAATCAAAGAAAATTCCCAGGGATTGGAGATCGTTGCCTCAGAATTCGGAAAGAATCTGGGAGCAATGGGAGCGGCTGCACTTGTGATGCAGAAAGCTTTCGAGTTTGGAGAAGAACGTATATAGCCGGATTGTCTGGATAGCAGCCCTAAGCTGTGAGCGGACATGGGGGCAGTAAATTCCCTTTGACAATGAATGGAGAGTTGACATGAACAGGAAAGTAACGGCAGTAGATATCGGAGCCAGCAGCGGTAAGATGGCTTTTGGGGAATTTGACGGAAAACGGATGAGCATCAGGGAATACAGGGACTTTGAAAACCGCCCTGTTGATATAGGGACTGCTTTGTATTGGGATGTGTTTTCCCTGTATCATGCTGTCATTGACGGTATGGCTTACTTTAATGAAAAGTACGGAGAAGCAGATACAGCGGCAATAGATACCTGGGGAGCAAGCTACGGGCTGCTCGACATAAGAGGAAGACTGCTGGAGCCGGTTTACCATTACAGGGACGAGCGCACCCGTACAGTCATCCGGGATATGGAGAAGGTAATGTCGTCCTATGAGCTGTTCAGACTAACAGGATGCCAGTGCAACAGGACATATACACTGCCCCAGCTCTACTCCTACAGGACGTCAGACTGTCCCGTGCTGGACAATGCAGAAAGTATGCTTCTTCTTCCCGATCTGCTGGGATATTTTCTCTCAGGAGTAAAAACAACAGAGATGACTATCGCAGGAACCTCCTGTCTCATGGACAAGAGACAGGAAGACTGGAGTATGGAAGTTGCCGGACGGTTTTCTGTGCCGGAAAAAATTTATACAGAGATAGTGGAACCGGGAACCTTTAAAGGAAAGCTGTCTGAAAATATAAGGCTTCAAACCGGGATGAAAAATACAAGGCTGGTGGCCTGCGTATCCCATGACAGCGCTTCGGCAGTTGCCGCTATACCGGATTTCGGAGAAGAAAAGCTGTATATCAGTATTGGAACAAATGTTAGTATGGGGATAGAGAGAGACGAATGTCTTCTCTCAGAAGAGGCATACCGCAAGGGTTTCAAAAATACTGGAGGAATTGATAAAAGCAAGATCATATACCGGGATTTTTCCGCGTGCTGGCATTTAAATGAATTTATCAGAACAAGAAGGGATGAGGGAAAAAGCTATACACATCCGCAATTGATCCAACTTGCCAGGGCGGAGAAGCAGGAGGTTCCCTGGTTTGATGTGGAGGCTCCGGAATTTAACGATGCCGGAGGAGATTTCTGCCGGAAAATGAACCGGTATTTCATAAAAACAGGGCAAAGACAGTTGAGCAGTGACGGCGAATTTGCAAAAAGTATTTTTGAAAGTATTGCACTTAAAATATGTCATTATGCAAATGCTCTCACAGAGCTAGGCATTTCATATAGGGAAGTATATGTGATCAACGGGGCAGTGCGCAATGAACTGCTCATGGAGATGATCAGCAATGTCCTTGGATGTGAGATCCGTGCAGGGATGCCATATGCCACACTAGCAGGAAATCTTCTGACACAGCTGTACGCCCTGGGAGAAGTGAAAACAGTAAAAGAGATGAGAAGCCTTTCAAAGGATTCTTTTGGCATAAAAGTATTTGAACCTGAAAACAGGTGTTATTGGAAAGAAGCTGTAGATAAATACGAAGAAACTATAGAGTAATATGATTGCTGTGAAATGGTTTTTTAGATTCGGCCGAATCTTTAAAAAGGTGTTATTAAACTAATTGATGGATTCATATGGAGGGAAAAAACATGAGGAACAAAAAACTTACAAGTGTAATAGTAGCCGGAGCAATGCTGGGATGTTCATTGAGTGCAGCCACAGTATCTGCTGCAGAACCCACCACAGTGTCATTGTGGACCTGGTCACCGGTGACACGTACCGCAGAGAAAATGATCGATGCATTTGAAAAAGCAAACCCGGATATTAAGATCGACTACACGAACTACAATTATAATCCGGAGTACCTCCAGGCACTTTCTGCCGCATCTGCGTCTGATAACCTGCCTGATATCGTTGGTTTACAGCCGGGCTCTTTGACCCAGACCTATTCAGATTATCTCATCGACCTTACGGATTACGCAAAGAAGGAGTGGGGAGATGACTGGGAATCTGTCTATGACAATGTAACACAGAGCCAGCTTACCCTTGGAAATGCAGAGGGTGATGAAAGCCACCGTATACTTCCTATTGAAACACAGGATATTTACGTGGAGTACAATAAGACCTTGTTTAAGGAACTGGGATTGGAAGCGCCCACGAACTATGATGAACTGGTAGCTGTTTCCCAGACATTGAGAGAGAAAGGCTATGCTCCATTGTTCTTCGGCGGCGCTGACGGCTGGCAGCACGTGAATCTCCTGATCATGTGTACATCACAGATCAGTGACACACTGTTTGACGACTGTCAGTACGGCAAAACACAGTGGACCAGCGACGAGATGAAGCAGGCCATGACAAATTATAAGAAGCTTTTTGATGACGGCGTAATGCAGGACGGCTCTCTGTCCTCCACAAGCTACAGCGACGGAACTACACTGTTCCTGGCAGGACAGGCAGGCATGATGCTCCTCGGTTCCTGGTGGGCACAGGAATATACTGCTGAAGATGTTTCCGATGCAGTTGCAAACTGGGATTATGATTATTTCTATCTTCCGGCAATCTCAGAAGGGCTTTCTGACTCCAAAGCAATCGGCGGTGTTGACTTCGGTTACGGAATCACAAAGAACTGTGAAAATCCAGATGCAGCCTGGAAAGCTCTTGTAAGCTTTGCTTCAGGAGAAGGCGCTCAGGAAATCGCAAATGATATGAATAACCATCTGTCATACCCGAACATTGAGCCGGATACAAGCGCTATGGTGGAGAGAGAAGGACTTCAGAATGCAGTTGATGAATTTAACCGTTCCGGCAAGGATATTGCAAACGGACTGGTTAACCAGAGAATCGCAGAGCCTACCATCGAGACAGCAGTCCAGGAAGCTATGCAGGGACTTGTGGGCGGAACCTATTCTGTAGATGAAGCTGCCCAGCATATTCAGGACGCCCAGGATGCATTATAATAAAGATATACTTTTCATGGGAAATGTATAGTCTTAAGGAATGGAGAGAACCGTTATTTCGGTTCTCTCTCTTAAAAAGAGGAGAAGACTATGGCAAATACAGCAAGGGTGAAGAAAAAGGGGAAATTAAACATTAATTACGCAGGATATCTGTTTATCCTGCCGGCAATGTTCTTCTTTTGTTTTTATATTTTATATCCCATTGTGTTTATCCTGAAAAACAGCATGTTTGAATGGGCTACACTGAGCAATATGAAATTTGTGGCTCTTGCCAATTTTACAAAGGTGTTTCAGGACAGTACATTTTGGGTGACGATCAAAAACTCGATCATGTGGATCGCTATTACCGTGCCGGTGCAGGCGTGCCTTGGCTTTCTTCTGGCCTATGCGGTGGAAGAGAGGATCAAAAGCAGGAAAACAAATGGAAAATCCATGTCCAGAACATTTTACAGGACCTTGTTTTTTATCCCTGTAGTTACATCAGTGACAGTAGTGGCGATCATATTCAGCAAGATTTTCCAGCCTTATCAGGGAATCATCGGACATTACCTGAACCAGTGGTTTGGATTATCCAGTACCATCAATGTTCTGGGAAACAATAAAATAGCTTTGTACGGTATCATGCTGGCAAATATCTGGGAGTGGACAGGCTGGTCCATGATCATGTATATCGGCGGAATATCACAGATACCTGACGATATGAAAGAGGCGGCAAGAATTGACGGCGCCAATACCTGGCAGGAAATAAGAAATGTATATCTTCCTTCTCTGTCATCGGTACATAAATCTCTTTTGATGCTTGGCATTATCGGATCACTCCAGACTTATGCGCTGATCGGAGTAATGACCGGGGGCGGACCTAACCATGCCACAGAAATGCCGGGTACTTATATTTTCATGAAGGGCTTCACGGAAAACCAGATGGGTTATGCATGTGCAGTGTCAGTGGCAATTCTTCTGTTTGCCTTGATCCTGACATTTGTCCAGGTGAAATTCCTTGGCTCCGGTGATTTCATGAAGAAGAAAGGAGAGTAATTATGGGAGACACAATAACTAAGAACCGGTTAGGACATAAAAATGCCGGCTGGGGAGTCTTTCTGGTGATCATGGCGGTCATTGCGGTGATCCCGTTGGTTTATGCTCTCAGCCTTTCCTTCCGGACACAGAACTCTATTTATGCCCCTAACCTTTTTGTTACTGATCTGACAGTCGGCAACTACATAAAAGCCATAACGGATAACCCTACCATCATAAACAATTTTATTTCCAGTCTTGTGATATCCGTGGTATCCACAGCAGCCACTGTGCTCTGCGCATCCATGGCGGTTTACGGATTTTCCAGAAAGAATGTATATGGAAAAATACTCATGTACAACCTTATTTTATGTACTCTGATGGTTCCTATCAGTGCGCTGGTCATTCCCATTACACAGCTTAACAGCAGAATGGGGCTTCTGGATAATTATTTCGGGCTGATCTTCCCGTACATTGCATTGAATATTCCTTATGCAGTGACCATTCTTCAGGGCTTTATGAAAGGTGTTCCAAAGGAACTGGAGGAGGCAGCATGTCTGGACGGCTGCAATATCGTACAGCTTTATGCAAAAATCATCATGCCTATGCTGAAACCGGGAATTGTTGTGGTTGCCATCTGGACATTCTTGACCTGCTGGAATGAATTTTTCCTGGCTCTTTGCAACATGACCAAGGCTACCACGAAAACTCTTCCTTTGATCGCCCAGCAGTATAAAGGAGTTTACAACAGCCAGCCGGGAATCTTGTTTGCAATCCTGATCATCATCACAATACCTATGATCATATTCTATTCCATAGTGCAGAAGCAGTTTGTCAAAGGTATGACAGCGGGAGCAGTGAAAGGATAGGTGAAGCCGGATGAGGCTGTGGAATTCAAAAGAAAGTGCTCATGAGGAAGCCTTGCAGGGAATCATGCTTGCAAATCCCGGCAAGTATACAAGGCTTCCTTCAGAATATGGATACGGATTATACAGAAATAACCTGAGGGACGGTCAGGTCCGTATCATCATCAACGGCGGAGGGGGCTACGGCCCTATGTGGGCTGGGTTTGCGGACAACGGGCTGGCCGATGCCATGGTACATGGGAATTTTGACAGTGCCCCAAACGCTTTTGTTTTGTATGAAATGGCTAAGGCTGTAGACTGCGGCTGCGGGGTGCTGTTTCTTACCAATCATTTTATGGGGGATTATCTGAATAATGACATGGCTGTGGAACTACTGGCCCATGACGGGATCCCTGCAAAGCTGTGCTGTGTTTCCGATGACATCTTAAGCTGTGAGGGTGAGGCAAAGGAGGCCAGAGGCGGGCTTCACGGAATCGGCCAGATTTGTAAGATCTGCGGGGCAGCAGCCAGGGAGGGACTTTCCTTGGATGAAATCTGGGGGCTGGCAGAAAAAGCAAACAGCCGTCTCCGCTCTGTTTCAGTGAATATCCGGGAAGGAATGATCTTATTTGGAGAAGGCTTTTCCGGGGAGCCTGCTGTGAAAACATCCCCATACCAGTCTGTGGACCAGATGGTCCGGGAGGCGTGCGGCATTCTTCTGGAGGAAATGGAACAGTGGAGAGATGACTCTTTTTATCTTTCCGTGAACAGCCACTGCGGTGTGGGATATACAGAAAGCTTTGTGATCCTCAATTCAGCAGTACAGTGGCTGAAAGAACAGGGACTTAAAATGTGGGGCTGCGGGGCAGGAACTTATTTTGATGTCTACGAAGGAACCGGCTGTATGATAAGCCTCATTGCCTGCGATGAGGAAATGAGGAAATACCTGCACCCGGAAAAAGGGTATGGTTTTGTCATATAGAAGAACAGGATGTAGGGGTCAAAAGAGTGCCAGGACGGACACTGCCCAGAGCGTGTTTGAAAATTGCTTTCGGCAAGATGTGCGTCACAATTTGTGGGAGATTTGGCTCCGATGAGGGAGGCGTAGCGGGCTACGCTGACCGAATTGGAGCCAAATATACCGCAAAGTGGGGCGTGCAGATTGTCGGAATGAATTTTCAAACACACTCCAGTGTCCTTTTGATCCTTACATCAAATCATTTTGTTTAATCAGAGTGCGGATCAGATTGCTTTTAGCCAAACAGTACAGTTTGGCTGAACGGGATCCGGTCAGTGTGCTTGAGAAGGAGATTCAATGGAAAGGCTGTATGTAGAACTGTTTCAGAAAATGTTTGTCCGGGGCGCAGCCCTTATTACAGAAAAAGAGCCCTATCTCACAGAAATTGATTCTGTCATAGGCGACGGTGACCATGGCATGGGGATGAAGCGGGGATGTGAAGCAGTAGGAAGGCTTCTTGGAAAACAACAGTTTGATTATGTGGACGAGCTGTGTTACGGAGTCAGCACAGAGCTGATCAAAACAATGGGAGGTGCTTCCGGCATTATATTCGGCACCATGTTTTTCGGTGGGCTTTCAAAACTTGGGCATAAGGAGTATGTAACTGCCGGACAACTGAGCGAATATTTTATGGAAGGGGAACAGGCCATAGAGCGCCGGGGAAAAGCCAGACCCGGACAGAAAACCATGCTGGATGCCCTTTACCCTGCATGTATTGCCATGAAACAGGCCGCTTCACAGTCTGAGGATGTGATATTCCTTTTTGAAAAGGCGTGTCAGGCCGCAGAGGACGGGGCGGAGGAAAGCAAAAATATGAAGTCCGGCATAGGAAGAAGCAAAAACTTTAAAGATAAGACCCTGGGGCTGCCGGATCCGGGGGCAGTATCGGCAAGTCTTTGGTTCCGGGCATTCTGTGACACAGTGAAAGAGAACGGATAAGAAGAATACCAAAGCATACCATTATGCCCAAAAACAGTGGGCGAGAAGGAGGAAAAATGTTAGAGAAGGTAAGCACGATTTTGAAAATGGCAGATGAGTGTAATACAGCAGTTATTTCATTCATTTGTATGGATTATAATATGGCGTATTCGGTGGTTGCTGCAGCAGAAAAAACAAATACACCGGTTCTTGTAATGCTTTTGCCGGAGCATTGTGAAAAAAATAATACTATCAATGTGGCCGGTTTTGCCCGGATGGTGAAGGAACTGGCAGAATCTGTGAAGGTGCCGGTGGGACTTCATCTTGACCACAGCTATGACTATGGATCAGTGATCCAGTCTATCAAAAAAGGATTTCCCTCAGTTATGATTGACGCTTCCGCTTACAGTCTGGAAGAGAATATTGCATTGACAAGAAAGGTGACAGAGACAGCACATATTCTTGGGGCTGACGTGGAAGCAGAAATCGGACATGTAGGACTGGCACAGGACTATGATGGGGATAAGAGGGATTACTATACAAAAGCAGACGCAGCAGAACGTTTCTGCCGGGAGACAGAAGTGGATTCCCTTACCATTGCCATTGGAAATGCCCACGGAGTGTATGTAGAAACACCTCATCTGGATATTGCAAGGCTGGAGGAAATCAATGCTGCCACAGATGTTCCTCTTGTACTTCACGGAGGAAGCGGAATCCCTCATGACCAGCTTGAGATTGCTTTCCGGAAGGGGATCAATAAATTCAATGTGGGTACAGAATTCCTGGGAGTTTATTATGATGCGTTGGCGGAGTATGTACATATGCTGGAAGGAGATGACAGACCGCTGAAAATGCTGGACGTTCCTATGTTTGTACAGGAGCGCCTGTGCGGGTATCTGGAAGAGAAACTTAAATTATCTAAATTCTGAATCTGATATGAGAATAAGCAGTCATTATCCCCGGTTTCACTTTGAGGATGGCGGCTGCTTTTTTATACGGAAAAGCAGATTTGTATTTACGTTGAAGCTTTGAAGTGGTATAGTATTAATACAGACGACTGTGCGGCGGAAGTGTTAAAATTTACGGGCACAGAAGAAAAATCAGGAAAGGAAACAAAGAACATGGAGAATTACTATCAGCCAGAAATCGAATGTGCCTCCCGTGAGCAGATCAGGCAGTGGCAGAGTGAACGACTGGCAGCGCAGGTGAAGAATGTTTGGGATAATGTCCCGTATTACAGGTCAAGAATGGAAGAGATGGGCATTGAGCCGGGGGATATCAAGTCTGTTGATGATTTACATAAATTACCGTTTATCACAAAGGATGATCTGCGTGATGCCTATCCTTACGGACTGCTGGCAAGACCGCTGGAAGAATGTGTTCGTATTCAGTCCACCAGCGGAACAACAGGAAGACGTGTTGTGGCTTTCTATACACAGCATGATCTGGATTTATGGGAGGACTGCTGTGCCAGGGCAATTATGGCAGCAGGAGGAACTAAGGATGATGTATGTCATGTATGTTATGGCTACGGCCTTTTCACAGGAGGTCCGGGACTGAACGGAGGCTCCCATAAGGTTGGATGTCTTACACTTCCCATGTCATCGGGAAATACAGAGCGTCAGATTCAGTTCATGACTGACCTTGGCTCCACTATTCTTTGCTGTACCCCGTCTTATGCTGCTTACCTTGCAGAGAGTATCATTGAGAGAGGTCTTCAGGATGAGATTAAGTTAAAAGCAGGAATCTTCGGTGCAGAAGCCTGGACGGAGGAGATGCGCCGTGATATAGAAGAAAAGCTTGGAATTAAGGCTTACGATATCTATGGACTTACAGAAATCTCCGGTCCGGGAGTGTCCTTTGAGTGCTCTGCCCAGACAGGAATGCATGTGAATGAGGATCATTTTATCGCGGAGGTGATCAACCCGAAGACAGGGGAAGTTATGCCGGACGGTGAGAAGGGTGAGCTTGTATTTACCAGCATCACTAAGGAAGCATTCCCACTTATCCGCTATCGTACCCGTGATATCTGCATATTGAGCAGAGAGAAATGTTCCTGCGGCAGAACCCATGTGAAGATGACCAAGCCTTTGGGCAGAAGCGATGATATGCTCATTGTCAAGGGCGTCAATGTATTCCCGTCCCAGATTGAGACGGTTCTCATGAACAAGGGATATCCGGCTAACTATCAGATCATTGTTGACCGTGTGAATAACAGTGATACCATTGAGGTACAGGTAGAGATGACTCCGGAGATGTTCTCCGACAGCTTAAGCGCTGTTTCAGCAAAAGAGAAGGAACTTGTAGATGCACTGAAAGCTATGCTTGGCATCTATGCAAAAGTGAAGCTTGTCAACCCGAAAACCATCACAAGAAGCGAAGGCAAGGCTGTCCGTGTGGTTGACAAACGTAACCTGTATCAGCAATAAAAAGGAGGGAATTCCTATGACAGTAAAACAGATTTCTGTATTTTTAGAGAATAAGCCGGGCAGACTGGCTGAGTTCACGGATGTGCTTTCCCAAAATGGTATTGATCTGCGTGCACTTTCTCTTGCTGAGGCAGAGGATTTCGGTATTGTGCGTATTATCGTGGATGATGTGTATAAGACATCTACGGTTCTTAAAGAGGCAAATTATGTGTTTTCCATCACCAAGGTGCTGGCAGTTGCAATCCCTGATGAGCCGGGCGGACTTTCCAAGGTCATCCGTGTCCTGGGAGACAGTGATGTGAATGTGGAATACATGTACGCCTTTATCACCAGGAAAAAAGGCCTGGCATATATGATTTTCCGGGTCGAGGACAATCAGAAAGCAGTCCATGTGCTTCAGCAGAGCGGAATCCGGCCCATCTGCCAGGAAGAATTGGAAAGGCTGTAAAAAAGATTTGAAACTGTAAAATATCAATAAATGAAAGCCAGATAAGCATCCTTCAAGGGAGGAACTGTTGTACAGCAGTTTCTGCCGGGGGATGCTTTTTTTGTATACAGTAAAATCGTAATATTTTTATAGTTTTTGGATGTATTATCCAATTTGACTATAAAATAACGAAATTATAATAATAAATTATGGAATTTTGGTAAAATAACCATTTAGAATTTGTACGCTTATAGTTATAATATCCATATATTACATGCATTAAGTGAAAAAAATACATCAAACAAACAGGAGGGTTAGTAAATGAGAAAGAAATGGTTCAAACGTGCAATGTCTGTATCTCTGTGCACAGCAATGATGGCAGGAACGCTGGCTGCCACAGCGGTAACAGCACAGGCCGAAAGTGATTTTGACTGGAAGAAATACGAAGGCACAACCATTGAGATCCAAATGGTGCAGCATACGGCATCGGAAGCAATGGTGAAAAAACTGGAGGATTTTGAGGAATTGACAGGAATCCATGTTGAGTATTCCATTACACCGGAGAGCAGCTATTTTGATAAGGTTTCTACATCTCTGGCAAGTGGTTCAGGAAGTCCTGACTTATTTATGTCAGGTGCATATCAGCTTTGGGATTATTCAGCAGCAGGTTATGTTGAGGATCTTGATACATTTCTGAAAGATCCGGAAATGATAACTCCGGATTATGATTATGATGATTTTGTACAGAGTGCAGTGAATGCGTTGAAATGGTCCGGTGTTCCTGGAGACCCGGTAGGAGCAGGACAGCAGCTTGGACTTCCATTGGCATTTGAAGTGTATACAATGGCTTATAATAAGAAGGCATTTGAAGAGAACGGAATTGAAGTGCCAAGAACCTATGACCAGCTTCTGGAAGCCTGTGACAAACTGCAGAAATGGAATGGAGACAATTCCTATGCAGTAGCAGTACGCGGAGCACGTGACTGGGGTACGATCCATCCGGCATACATGAGCATGTTTGCTGCTCACGGAGCTAAGGATTTTGCCATCGAAGGTGATAAACTGGTATCTCAGGTCAATTCACCGGAAGCTGTTGCAATGACAGAGTTTTTCGTAGATATGATCAAACGTGGGGGAAGCCCTTCCTGGTCAAAATATACCTGGTATGACTGTGGTGTAGACCTTGGCACAGGAAATGCTGCTATGGTACTTGACGCTGATAATAACCCGGTACATCAGAACTGGGAAGGCGCATCAGAAGAAGCCGGTAATATTGCATTTGCGCCTCTTCCTGTTGCAAAGGAAGGCGATCCCCAGATTTCTAATTACTGGACATGGTCTGTTGCCATGAACTCTGCATCACAGAATAAAGGTGCAGCATGGTACTACATTATGTACTTTACCAGCAAGGATTTTGCAAAATATGCAACAATAGAAGGCAACAGCCTTGACCCTGCACGTACTTCTGTATGGGAGTCTGAGGAATTTAAGACTCTTATGGAAGGGCAGCCCGGATATATTGAAGCATATGAAGCTACCATCAATGATACTACGATTTTATTTACTCCACAGCCGTATTTCTTTGAGACGACAACAGAATGGGCAGCAGCACTCCAGGATATCGTTGCCGGAAAATATGACAGCGTTCAGGATGGACTTGATGCACTTAAGGAAAAGATGGATATGGCAGTATCTGACATTGATTTATCTATGTATTAAGAATGTCCGTGGCGGTATCTTTGGGACAGCAGCTGCTGAATCCCCTGCATGGTCATGAGACTGTTGACTATATTAGGTCTGCGGCAGCAGACACATGTGATTCATAACACTTAATGTATGACAAATCCGAGGGTGCTGCAGAATGTACGAAACCGGCCATTGTGCAGCACCCTGATTTTCTTCCGGGAGATGTGGGGCCGTGGGGCTCACGGCACACTTTAAAGGAAGTAACCCCGGCATATTTCAATATTGGGAAGGAGAGGTTCAAAATGCTCAGAAAAAAGAAAAAGAGCGGGGAAGTGGATTATAACCAGATACCGGCTCACATACGCAGGAGACCATACTATATTATAGCTCCCGGACTGATCATCCTCATAGGGATAATGATTCCTTTTGTCACTGCGATCATTCTTTCCTTTACAAATTATTCTTTCCGGCTTCCGAAATGGGGATTTGTGGGATTGCGGAACTGGATAAATATGTTTAAGAGCAAGGAATTTTATCATGCTCTTGGAGTAACGCTTAAATACGGTATTTTTGCAACAGGTACGGAGATGCTCCTTGGAACAGGCGTAGCTCTGCTATTAAAGAAAGATACAAGGTACAGCAGGATTCTGAAGGTATTGTTCACATTCCCTCTCATGGTGGCACCGGCAATCGCAGTTCTGATCTGGCAGCTGATGACCTCCAACACTGTAGGGATCATGGAAAAATTTCTTAATATTTTCGGTGTATATAATTTCCCGTGGGCGGCATCCCACAGTACCGCATTGTTCACCGCTGTACTTATTGATGCATGGGTCAACACTTCTTTTGTGCTTCTGCTGGTGCTGGCAGGAATCCAGTCTCTGCCAAAATCACCATTTGAGGCAGCGGCAGTTGACGGGGCCAGTGCATGGTTCACCTTTAAAACCCTTACATTTCCAATGCTGAAACCATTTATGTACATTGCACTGCTGTTTAGGCTAATGGCAGCACTGCAGGAATTTGGAATTATATATGCACTGTCAAAAGGAGGACCCGGGGATACCCTGATGAATATATCTCTTACCGGATATATTACCGGCTTTACCTATCAGAAGCTGGCCACAGCCCTTCCGTTCCTTTTGATTCTCTGGTTTATTATTAACAAAACTGCAAAATTCCTTGTAAAACGTCAGAGATTCCTGGCGAAACAGGCAGCAGGACAATAAGGAGGGGGACTTATGAATCAACAGCTTACAGACAGCAGCAAAAATAAGAAAACGTTCCGGTTTTTAGAACCTGTACTGCGGAATCTGGGCTTGACGCTTTTTGCCATGTTTGCACTTTTTCCGCTGGTCTGGATGGTGATCTGTGCTTTTAAATCTGATGCACAGATGTATAATACTATTTTCCGTTTTACTCCTACTCTGGACAATTTCCGGGCGGTTCTGGTGGGGACGGATTACTTCAAAGCCTTTTTCCAGAATCTGGTGGTGGCAGGGGGAGCAGTGATCATAACAGTCATTGCAGGTGTTCCCTGTGCATATGCTCTGGCACGGTACAATTTCAGAAAAAAAGAGGATGTGGCTTTTCAGATTTTATCCTTTAAATTTGCCCCGGAAATTATGGTTATATTACCAATTTTCCTTATTTTCCAGAAAATTGGGCTGTATGACACTTATTTCGGATTGATCTGGGTGTATCAGCTCATCACCATGCCGCTGCTCATCTGGGTGGTCCGCGGATACTTTGAAGATATCAGCATTGAGGTGGAACAGGCTGCTCAGCTGGATGGCTACAGCTGGTACGAAATCTTTTTTAAGACACTGGTGCCGCTGATCAAGCCTGGTCTGGTGGCATCGGCACTTCTGGCATTTATTTTTGCCTGGAACAGCTTTACTTTCCCGCTGATCTTAAGCGGTTTTAAGATTCAGACAATTACCATCACAGCGCTGCGTTATATCGCTTCAGATACGGTACATTACGGGCAGGTTGCGGTTGCATCCACCATCGCTGTTCTCCCGGAGGTTATTGTAGCATTGTTTATCCAGAAACATCTGGTGCGCGGATTAAGCTTCGGTGCGGTTAAAGGCTGATTGGAGGAATGTGAAAATGGCTCAGATAGAACTTTGCAATATTACAAAAAAATTCGGTGATGTCATTGCCCTTTCCGATGTAAGCCTGACAGTAAAGGACAATGAATTCTTTGTATTGTTTGGTCCGGCAGGTGCAGGTAAGACAACACTTTTAAAAACCATCGCCGGTGCAGAATTTCCGGAAAAGGGACTTGTGAAAATCAACGGTGAAATTGTAAATCATGTGGAATCAAAGGACAGGAATGTGTCCATGGTTTTTGAAAATTATGCATTATATCCCAACCTTTCCGTGTATGACAACATCGCATCGCCTATGCGAAGTAAGCTTTACCGTAAGGATGAGGCTTATATCAAGGAAGCAGTGGATAAGGTAACAAAAATGATGAAGATCAACCAGCTTCTGGAACGAAAGCCAAGCCAGCTTTCTAACGGACAGAGGCAGAGGGTCGCACTTGGAAGATGTCTGGTGCGTAACCCAAACGTGTTCCTTATGGATGAACCTTTGGCCCATCTGGACGCAAAGCTCAGGCATTTCATGAGGGGCGAGCTGAAGGAGATGCAGACCTCCATCAATTCCACTACCATTTACGTTACCCACGATTATATGGAAGCAATGTCCCTGGCAGACCGTATTGCGGTTCTCAATGAAGGTAAGATCATACAGATCGGGACTGCTCAGGAAATGTATTATGCTCCATGCAATGAATTTGTGGCAAGTCTGTTCGGCGAACCGGAGATCAATCTTCTCTCTGCAAGACGTTATATAGGACCGGGAAGTGTTTATTTTAAAATGCTGGACCAGGATATAGCACTTTTTCCCTCAGAGGATACCACGGATTCACTGGCAGAGACAGATACGGATGATATCCATATTGGACTCAGGGGAAATGACATTCGTTTTTCCTTTGAAAAGCCTGGGAAGGACTGGTTTGAAGGAACTGTGTATGCCAATGAGCCTATTGGAAATAAGGTGATAATGACTGTGAAAATCGGGGATGCAAATATTGCGGTTACTTGTCCGAATGATACCATAGCAGCCCTGGATCAGAAGGTATATATAAAGCCAAATATGAAAAATGCACTTTATTTTCACGGTACCAGCAGAGCGTTTATCACAAGGAACAATCTTGCGCGTTATACCGGAAAAGAGTAGGAGGGCAAAAGATGGCACAGCTGGTATTAAAAAATATATATAAGCGTTATGATAATCAGGAAAAAAAGTTATTCCGCAAAAAGAAAGTGAATGATTATGCTGTGAAGGACGTTTCCTATGTTTGTGAGGACGGAGAATTCATAGGTATCCTGGGGCCTTCCGGCTGTGGGAAATCCACAACTCTCCGTATGATCGCAGGACTGGAGGATATTACCCAGGGAGAGATGTACATAGGGGATGTGTTGATCAATGAACTACATCCCAAAGACAGGAACATCGGATTGGCTTTTGAAGATTATGCACTTTATCCTCCATTGAATGTCTACGACAATCTGGCATTTAATATGAGGGCAAAAAAGAAATCCGAGGCGGAAATCAAAAAGGCCATTGAATATGTGGCTCCTCTTATGAAAATAGATAAGCTCCTGACAATGAAGCCGCCTGCTCTTTCCGGCGGGCAGAAGCAGCGGGTGAATATCGCAAGGGCTATTGTGCGCCGTCCGGGCCTGCTGCTTTTGGATGAGCCTTTAAGTCATCTGGACGGCAAAATGCGTCAGCAGCTCCGTCAGGAGATCAAGAGAATGCATCATGAGATGAAGTGTACTACTATTATCGTTACCCATGACCAAATGGAAGCCATGTCTCTGGCAGACAGGATCATCATTATGAAGGACGGGGAAATACAGCAGATAGGAACGCCGCTGGAGGTTTATGACGATCCTGCAAATGAATTTGTGGCAGGCTTCATCGGTGAGCCCCCCATGAACCTGATGCCGGCCAGGATCGTGGAGAAAAACGGACAGTTTATGTTTACTTTTTCGGGAAGTGAACTGCAGGTGGAAGTGCCTGGGAAATACAATGAAATTGTAAGGGACGGCATGGAAGTGACTCTTGGCGTGCGTCCTGTGGATGTTCTTATTGCAAAAAGTAAAGTGAAAAGCACACCGGTTCCCGTGGCTATTTATGAAAATTTAGGAGATGAACGGAGAATTTCCGTGCGTGTGGGCGAACAGCTTCTCAGCATGACAACCGCTGAGGATGTATCTTATGAGGCCGGGGATCTGGTACAGCTTCTGTTTCATGAAGAACGGACACATCTTTTTGATAAAGAGACCGGTGAACGAATCCGGTCATAAAAGCAGATCATAAAAATAGAAAGGCGGAATTTATTATGGCTAATATTGGTACTACTCCCAAAACGATGAAAGCATTGGTTGCTTATGGAAAAGACAACTATGTATTTGAAACTGCTTATCCTACACCGGTGTGCGGTCCGGATGACATTATTATCAAAACAGAGGCCTGCGGCATCTGTGCAGGGGATTTGAAATGTAATCATGGAGCTGCTATGTTCTGGGGAGATGAAACACAGCCTGCATGGGTAAAACCTCCATTTATTCCCGGGCATGAGTTTTTTGGCCACATTGTGGAAATGGGTGAGAACGTAAAGGGATATGAGCTGGGTGACCGTATCATTGCAGATCAGATTGTTCCCTGCGGTGAATGCCGGTTCTGTAAAGACGGCCATTACTGGATGTGCCAGCCTCACAATATTTTTGGATTTCAGCATACCAACAACGGCGGTATGGCAGAATATGTACGATTTCCAAAGACCTGTGTCATAAGCAAGGTCCCTGAATCCATGCCCTTGGATCAGGCACTGCTCATTGAACCATACGGGTGCTCCAAGCATGCAGTGGACAGAGGGAATATCACAAATGAGGACGTTGTGGTGATTTCCGGAGCAGGTACACTGGGTCTTGGAATGGCGACCTATGCAAGAATGAAGAATCCCAGGAAGCTCATTGTACTGGATATGGTAGACGGACGTCTGGAAAAAGCAAAAGAGTTCGGCGCTGACCTGGTGTGGAATCCGGGAAAGACGGATGTGATAAAGGCCATAGAAGAGATTACGGACGGTTACGGATGTGACGTATACATTGAGGCAACCGGTCATCCATCCAGTGTGATCCAGGGCCTGAGTATGGTACGAAAACTGGGCCGCATGGTGGAGTTCAGTGTTTTCGGAGCTCCCACCACAGTAGACTGGTCCATTATCGGCGACCGCAAAGAACTGGATATTCTGGGGGCACATCTGAGTCCTTATGCTTATCCCTTTGTTATTGAGAACATCAGCAGCGGCAAGCTGAAAACAGACGGGGTGGTTTCCAGCAGCTTCCCCATTGAAGAGTGGGAGAAAGGCTTTGAGTATGCCACGGGGAAATATGGAGATTTCAAGGTGGCCTTAACATTTGAATAACAAGAATCCATATGATATAATTAGTTTTACGCTGAGGTGATATACCTCAGCGTAAAACCCGTTAAATAAAAAACAATGAGACATCTTTCAGGAAAGGCAAGAGTGGGGGGCATCATGTATCGCATTTTAATCGTAGATGATGAATTTTTAGTACGCTTAGGCTTGAAAACAACAATAGACTGGGAGGCACATGGATACCATGTTGTTGGTGAAGCGGCCAATGGAAATGAAGCGTTGGAAATGGTAGAATCCCTGAGACCGGACATTGTACTGGCAGATATTAAAATGCCTTTTATGGATGGTCTGGAGTTTATTACCAGGGCAAAAAAGATCAACAAAAACCTTTCATTTATTATCCTGACAAATTATGAAAGTTTTCAATATGCCAAGAGAGCCATGGAACTTGGGGTGTCAAAGTATTTGCTGAAATCGGAAATCAATGCGGACACCCTGCTTTCCACCCTGGAGAGCGTCCGCCTGGATATACACGAAGAGGTGGAAAAGGGCGGACTGGGAGAGCGGGAGAGAGCAGCTTATCTTAGCTGTAATTTATCCAAGGGCCAGATCAACACCTGTGTTCCCAAGGAACGCCTGGAAGCCCCTGACAAGGGCTTGTTTCCTGAGTCCTCCTATGGGGTGATCAAATATTACTGCAACATCAGTTCCTTAAATGAACAGAGTCTGGATATGCTGGGTAAGACTGCAGTATCTCTGGTGGAACGTGAATTTCCCGATGCGGTGTACAGCGAGGTGATCTATCAGCTCCATTATTACATTACCCTTATCTGTCCCCAAGGAGATTTGCTCCAGCAGCATTTTCTGGAGAAAAGCCAGCTTATCAGCAGGAAATTAAAATATTACTTCTCCGTAAAACTCCGGGGAGGAATCAGCAATATTATGGGGCCGGATCAGATTCCCAGTATGATACGCCAGGCAGAGCTTGCGCGACAACGTTGTTTTTTTGGCGGGGACCAGTTTATTATTTTTGACAGTAGGTTCCAGGGACATTTAAAAACAATGGAAAATATCCATGTCAGCAGTTCCAAGATAGCAAGACTTTTGGATGAAGGTGACATGTCAGGAATCCGGTCCTACATAAATGAAATTTTTGTGCTTTTGAAAAACCAGATGAATTATTCTCATGTTCGCCATGTGTTTATTGATTTTCTTTTCAGCGCCAAGTCTGCTATGGAGAAACAAGGCATTACTGCCGGGGAAAATCTTATCAGTAAGCTGGACTATGATAACTGGAATGTGCTTACCTCCATTGAAGAGGCTGAGAATTACATCTGTGATATATTTGACACACTCATGCAGGGAGGAGGATGCGAGTCAAAATACAGTGTAAGTGTAAGAAAAAGTATCGCCTATATAGAAGAACAATATGCTCTTAATATTACGCTTCAAGATGTGGCTGATCATGTTTCCATAAGCAAAAATTATCTGTCCATGCTTTTTAAACAGGAGACAGGTATTAATTTTGTGACATATCTGAATCAGTACCGCATTGAAAAGGCAAAGCATCTTCTCGCAGATACAAATATGAAAATATACGAGATAGCAGACAGTATCGGCTTTTACAGTCCTTATTATTTCAGCAAAGTATTCAAAGAGATCACAAAAATGCAGTGCAAAGAATACAGGGACAAATATTCAATGATCAGGCAGGAGGACAGTGATTAGAGGGGCGGAGGAATTCAAATGAAGTTTAAGAGGACCCATTCCATTTCCATTGAGATATTTTTCGGGATATTCTTTCTGTTCCTGCTTATTTTACTGATCATGTCTGCCAGTATCATGAGTTTTTACAGGAACATATTGGAAAATAAAGAAATCGAATATCACCTGGAAATTACCAACAATACAAAAGAACAATTTAATGTATTGATCAATATGATTGATGAGAGCATCTATTCGCTGCTTACTCATCCCACAGTAAAAGAGGCGGTTTTTGCCCATAAAGCTGCAGAGGTATCTCAGGAAGATAAAGAAGAAATCCAGACATACATTAATGCTATGAGTTCCATCAATTACAGTATCAACAATGTACATATTCTAGGGACTAATGGCTTCCGGTGTTCAACCAGTGCCGGCTTTTCCGGGCCTGGAGGATATACCTACTATAAAGAATATTTGGACAGATATAAATACGAAAGCGGGAGAAAAGGCGTCTGGACAGATTTCCATACCACAGAGGATGACAATTATTTAAGCAGCACCTCCTATATCCGTCCCCTGTTTGACAGTGAGACGAAGGAAGTTTATGGAATTGCCGTTTTGGATATATCCTATGAAAGCCTACATAAACTTTTTACATCCTCGTCTATCAGGCTAAAGGATAAAGCTGTAATTGTAAACAGTAACGGAAATATTCTTTTTCAATATCCTCTTCAGGCAGGATATGATGATGTCCTTGAAAGATATCCGCAGGTTCTGCAGGGAAGTGTGCAGATAGAAGGCCAGCTATATAACAAAGATGTAGTGATAGTCTCCGAGAAAATCCCTGTTGCTGACTGGAGTATTGTACGTTTTGTCCGGAAAGATACAGCAACACAGATGTTCCGTGACATGCTGGAGGTGCTGAAGATCACTTTGTTTGTAGTGGCACTTATCTCATTAGGGTATGCTGCCTGGATGACCAGGCTTATCAACAGACCTGTAAAAGAACTGATGAATATCTGTACAGAAGTGGCAAAGGGGAATTTTGATGCCCATGTGAATGTGACCAGACGAGATGAATTCGGACAGCTGGGGCAAACATTTAATTGTATGCTCATGCAGATCAATCACTCATTTGCCAAGGAGAGGGCTGACCAGAAGCGGAAAGCAGAGATGGAATACCAGATTCTTCAGGCCCAGATCAACCCCCATTTTCTCTATAATACACTGGATTCTATCAAGTGGCTGGCTGTAATGCAGGGGGTGGATAATATTGGAGAGATGAGTACAGCACTTATCAATCTGCTTCAGTATAATCTGGGAAAGGCAGAGGGTGAGACCATATTGCGGGACGAGCTGGAAAGTGTGCGGAACTATATAATTATCCAGAAATACCGTTACAGTGATATTTTCGAATTTACAACAGATATAGATGAACGGGCAGCGCAATATCGTGTTCTGCGTTTTATACTTCAGCCTTTAGTAGAAAATTCTATCATCCACGGCTTCAGCGAAGGTCGGGAAAATTACCGTATCCATATTACTGCAAAAATTTATGATAATAAACTGCATATCAAAGTGATTGACAACGGTACCGGCATGGATCAGGAAAGTACAGTGAAATTGAACTGCAGTCAAAAACAAGGAACCCGGTTCAGCAAAATAGGAGTAAACAATGTCAGGGAACGTCTCAAACTGTATTTCGGCGATGAGGCATCATTGATATTTGACAGTGAACCTAATGTGGCTACTATTGCTGAGATTATCCTTCCGGCTATCTGTGAGGCACGGTAAGCAAATGTAGTTTTACAGCTCACGGCCAAAGGAGAAACACCGGAAGCAATAGCCCATTGTCTCGATATACCTGAAGAGACGGTACAGCAGATACTGTCAATAATGCAATAAATGAGAAAGACAGTGAGTACACATTTAGATAGGGCAGATTTAAATGTGCCGATATTTGCAAAATTGTGAATATATTGAGCTTTGCTATGTGTGTCCATGGTTTGAAGTCAGCAGGTTGGAAGGGAATCGAAAGGGATTGTTCTAAATGATTTCTTAGAATAGTCCCTTTCTGATATATTTGATTGACACCATACTTGCAATTTTGGACAAAAAAATATCATATTACTGTTATAATATGACAAGTTTCTGCTGGTCTTTTCTTAAATATTTTCTATTTTTTTTCCACTTTTTTAGTATAACCTTAAAAATTAGAACAGTCAATATGTAATAATGTCGATTTTAACTATAAAAATGTACATCTGATAAAGCGTAATTAACTTTTTTCGAATCTATTTTATATCTAAATTCATTAAAAATTCAATATATTTTCCTTTAAGCAGTCACATAGTGGTATATAAAAATTATATTTAACATGTTTGTATATTTTAAGATTCCCTTGAGAAATATGGTCATTTCATATGGGTTATGCAGTCACAAAGCAGTTCTTTGTAAACTTATGGAAAACTCCATGATTATTTTGCGCAGTCATAAAATGGTCAATAGTGTTTTAAATGTCTAAAAATATGAATATATTGGTCCTTGTCATTTTATAACAGTATTGCGACAGTGGTAAGTTATGGAAAAGAAAAAAGGATATAGTATCAGAACATGGAAATATACACTTCTTAGTTCAGAAAATGAATTTTTTTATAAAACAGAGGATTATTTCAGAGATATAGTAGGTTTTTATTTTGATTTACTGTCACGAAGAGAGGAACTTTGGAATTTAAATATGTTTCAAATCCAGAGAGGCTTGGAGATACTTACTGTGGCAGGAAGAGATGGAAGAGTTCCGGAAGTAGAGCTCCCATATCATAATGTACCGGTGTATTTCCGCAGAGCAGCTATTGATAAGGCAGCAACCGCGGCGAAAACATGCTTGGCATCGTATATGGAGGAGGACAAAGCCAATGCAGGTAAATTGGACTTACAGAAAGTGTTTCCTCAAAAGGTTGATGCAACAGTTACTTTTTACAAGGGAATGTACAAGGATTTGACGGATAAAAAGGTCACCTTAAAGCTTTGGGACGGAGAAAACTGGGTATGGAAAAAATATCCGTTAAAAGGCAGAAAGCTTCCTTCCGATGGTATTTCGATGTCACCTAATTTAGTGAAATATAAGCATTTTTATATGCTGCACGTTCCGGTAAAGCTTCCGGTGGATGATATACGAAATGCTAAATCACGAATGCTGAAAGGGGATAAAATCTGCAGCCTGCAGTTTACAAACACAGATGTTTTTACTGTCTGCTGTGTAATGGACAATGCAGGCAAACAGCAAGCAGTTCATTTTTGCCGCGGTGGTGACATGTACAGATACCAATGCAATAATATTTTAAAGAAAATACAATGTTCAGAAAAATTTACCAAAAATGATAAGGAAACACAAAGCAATAAAAAGCACTACGTTCATCTCCGGAATTTATCCGAATATTATGCCCATAAAGTAAGCCGGGAAGTGATAGATTTTTGCTGCAATAATAAAGTAAAGCTCATCATACTTCCGGAATATGAAGAAGAATTTTCATCTCTGGTACAGTACCGGTGCGGAATGTATTCACCTATATATTTGTCGGCAAGGATAAGGCGTTATCTGAAATACAAAGCATGGGTGCAGGGGATTCTTATCTTAGAAGTGGGAGCGCAGAATACCAGCGATCATTGTTTTTACTGTGGAAGTGATATAAAGAAAAAGCGTGATACATATTTCTGCTGTAATGATCACAGAGGCAATCGGTTTTTGAACAGTGCCAGAAATCTCGGTCAGAAATGTATTGATGATTTTCGATGTAAGCAGTGAGAAATCACTCTTATATAAATGCTGGGAAACCAGCAAAAGGCCTGTGGCTAAAGGCTGCCGGCTTTTGGTAGAATATCGCCTTCCGGCCCGTTCAAGGAGTCGGTAAAGCCGCAGTTGCGTATATATTCAAAGTTATAAAATGTAATGTATTTGTTCTGTTTTGCAGAGGGGATATTTTGTATCCTCAAAGTGAAAAGGTAAGGAGAGGTTATCACATGTTATTTGTATGCACAGTTTTTGCCGGGCTTCTATTATTACTGTTAGTGATTATTATGTGGGGATTAGCAAAAATAAGTTCCGTAAATCGAACCGTGGAGGATGAGGAGCAGGAGCTTTTTTGTCAGGAAAAACTGCGCCGGATAAAAAGTAAACCGATAATGTAATCCACAGCAGTCAGAGGCGCCTGCAGGAATATAGTCTGAAAAAGTGAGCATTCTTATCTCTGGTATACTTTACATAACATCTGAGAAATGTTATAGTAATTGAAGCAGACAACGGTGGTCCTGCAGGATATCTCTGTTGTAGTTTGTTTTTCATATTTATATGTCTTATATGACAATTCTTAAAGTGAATTTCATGTCCGTATCGGACAAAACTTCCGAAACTATGTGTATAAAATAAAGAAAACCGTTGTATGTATTTTTGTGGCATACTATAATAGAGATATAGAACTGCATGGCCTTAAAAAGGAGGTATTATGCAGGAAACTAAAGACATTGCTGTCAGGGAGCAGGCCTATTGTCAGGCAGAAGACGCAGCCTTAAAGGCAGCAGCTCAGTTTTTCGGGGAGGAGCTTTTTTCTTATCTGGGGATTGAGGAAAAACCCATAGGGATTGCACCTACAGAGATGGTCCATCTGGAGATCAAGAAGATGTATGAAGATTTTAACTTCCTGATGAAGGATGACCGCTGGCTCCACATTGAATTTGAAAGCGACAGCATTACCCGTGAGGACCTCCGGCGGTTCCGTGAGTATGAGGCTGTCACAAGCCGTACATATGGAGTTGAGGTGACCACTATTGTAGTGTGTTCCTCCACGGTAAAGGAACTGATGTGTGAGATGACAGAGGGATTGAATGTTTATAAGGTGAAGGTGGTACGCCTGAAGGACATGGACGCAGGTATCATTCTGAAGAAACTGTCGGAAATGGAAATGAGCGGCATAAAAAAAGAGGATCTTGTGCCGCTGCTCCTGACACCATTGATGAGCGGAGAAATACCACAGAAGGAGAGGATCCGGCAAGGGTTCTTCTGGCTCAACCAGGAATATCCGGAAGTGAACAGAGGAGATTTGAGTAAAATGCAGGCGGTTTTATATGCTCTTGCAGTTAAGGTACTGAAGAGCACAGAGCTGGCAGAGATCAAGGAGGCGATTGCAATGACGATATTAGGACAGATGCTTGTGGAGGATGGGATAAGAAAAGGGAGGCAAGAAGGGATTCAACTTACAAAAGCAGTTTTAGAGCTCACGGCCAAAGGAGAAACACCGGAAGCAATAGCCCGTTGTCTCGATATACCTGAAGAGACGGTGCAGCAGATACTGTCAATAATGCCATAAACGAGAAAACAGGGAGTACACATTTGGATAAATCAGAATTAAACCAGTATATCCGCCGGTATACACCCGGTGAGGAAGCGTATTTGGCTGGATGTCCTCAGGCGGAATTAAATGAGAAAATATTTGAAAAATTCCGGGTCACGGATCAGGGTGCTTATCTTTTTGAAAGCGTGCATTTTATGGATCCGGGAGAGAAAATTGTGGTATCCAGGCAGGACCGCTTCAGTCAGGTGCGGCCTCATAAGCATGATTATATAGAACTGTGCTATGTATGGTCCGGGACTTGTGTGCAGGAGATTGAGGGTAAGAAGGTTACCACTCTTCAGGGTGATGTATGTATCTTTGACACCCAGGCGGTCCATTCCGTTGAGGCCGGGGGTGAGGATGATATTGTGGTGAATATCCTGATGAAGAAGGAATTTTTTGACGCTGCTTTTCTGAGCAGGATGACAAGACAAGGGATCGTGTCGGAGTTTTTGGTGGAAGCGGTGACTAAGAGCCGCCAGAGTAAGCATTTCCTTTATTTTGTTTCCAGCAGAAATCCACGTGTCCACGATATTATGGAGCATATCATGATGGAATATTACGGGGCGGATTTGGGAATGCAGGAGGTTTTGGAGAGTTATGTGATCATTCTTTTTACCGAGCTTCTGCGTACCTGGAGAGATGTTTCACGGGAGAAGGATTCTGTATCTCAGGAGGTACAGATCCTGGAACTTCTAGGGTATATTGAGGAAAATTATGAGAACTGTACCTTGCCCGAAATGGGAAAAGCTTTCGGAATGCACGGAAACTATTTGACTGCACTCTTAAAAGAAAAGACAGGCAGGAGTTTTGTAGAGCATGTCCAGGAGCAGAAGCTTAAGAAGGCAAGAGCGCTTTTGGAAAATACAGATATCCCCATGTCAGAACTGGTACCCATGTGCGGCTACAATAATCTGAACTTTTTTTATAAAAAGTTCAGGCAGGCAGAAGGCTGCACACCAGCCCAGTATCGGAAAGCACACCGAAGTACATCTTAGAAATGGTCAATATTTTAGTGAAAAGCGTTATTGAAGAATAACGCTTTTTTCTATATTTTATAAGTATGATATCGGAGTCAAAAGAGAGCCGGGGCAGACACTGTCCTCTCCAGGCAGACGCCCGCTTCCCTTCAACTAAGCACTAACTGCGACTAAGACGCTCAGGAGAGCCTTCGCGACTAAGTCTTCGTAAGCACTGGATTTTCAGGCGCGCTTCCGCAAGCCTGTCTGGAGAGGACAGTGTCTGCCCCGGCTCCCTTTTGACTCTGACGTTTAAGTATCAATGAAAATTACATGACGATGCTGCGGGGAAAGGGAAGAGGTCCGGTGCTCTCCTCCGCCGTTTCACCCCATGTATCATAAAAAGACAAATGGAGGCAGAAAAATGCTGAGAATAACAGAAATATTGATGGATTATGAAAATTCGCAGGTGGGAATTACCCATGTACCGCAGTTTGGCTGGGTATTGGAAAGTGACAAGCGAAATGTCATTCAGGATTCTTATGAACTGGAAATTGCAAAAGATATCTGCTTTACTGATAAAATATATGCCAGCGGTAAAGTGTTGTCCTCCGCTTCGGCTCAGGTAAAACCGGAAGGCATCACCCTGTCTTCTATGCAGTACTACTATGTAAGGGTGAAAGTTTCAGCGGCAGGGGAAGAGACTGAATGGACTCAGACATCTTTTGTCACAGGGCTTATGGACAATAAGGAATGGAAGGCATCCTTTATCACTGCGGAACAGGAGTCCGATGGTGATGATTCTAAGGGCACTTATGTGAGAAAGGCATTCCAGGTGAAAGGGCCTGTGAAAGAAGCTTTTGTGTGCACAACTGCTCTTGGCCTGTATAACTTCTATGTTAACGGCAAAAAAGTGGGGACAGACGAACTGACCCCGGGGTGGACCTCTTATCTGAAACATCTGTGTTACCAGACCTATGATGTGACAGAATACATAAAAGAGGGCAGCAATGGAATGGGTGCTATGCTGGCTGCCGGATGGTTTAAAGGCCTTATGGGATTTGAAGGGCTTGAGAAGCGCCGCAATCATTACGGCAAAAACGCTGCTTTCCTGGCACAGATGGTGATAAGATATGAAGACGGTACGGAAGAGACTCTTGTGACAGACGATACCTGGACAGGCGCTGACTCCCCGGTTGTTTTTGCAGAAATCTATGACGGAGAGGTTTATGACGCACGGAAAGAAATCCCAGGCTGGGCAGAAGCAGGAGAGCCTGCAGGAGATTGGAATAGAGTAAGGGTGGTTGACTATGATTTTTCCGTTCTCACAGGACAGAGCAACGGAAAAGTTTCTGAGATAGAGGAAGTAAAACCGAAAAGAATTTTCCGCACACCAGAGGGAGATACGGTCATTGATTTCGGCCAGAATATGAGCGGACATATCCAGGTGACTGCAAAGGGCAAAGCAGGTGATGTGATAGAACTTCATTGTTTCGAGGTGCTTGATGCAGCAGGAAATGTTTATCTGGATAACCTCCGCGGAGTTAAACAGGCTGTGAAATATACTTTTGCAAGGGAAGAAGAAATTGTATATAAACCAAGCTTTACCTTCATGGGCTTCCAGTATGCGAAAATCGTATCCTTCCCGGGAGAGCCGGCACTTGGAAATTTCACAGTGTATACGCTGCACAGCAAAATGGAACCTACAGGTACCTTTGAGTGCTCTAATCCTGACTTGAACCAGCTTGCCCATAATATTCTCTGGGGATTAAAAAGTAACTTTGTAGATGTGCCGACTGACTGTCCTCAGAGGGATGAACGTTTGGGCTGGACCGGAGATGCGCAGATTTTCTGCCGTACTGCCTGCTTCCTGATGAATACCTATTCCTTCTATAGTAAGTGGCTTAAGGATGTTGAGGCAGACCAGACACCGGAGGGCGGCGTGGCTCATGTGGTTCCTGATATTGTTTCAGGCAATGAGGGAGACAACTGGCTGTTGAAGCAGGGAAGCCATTCCGCAGCGGCATGGGCAGATGTGGCAGTCATCAACCCCTGGACCATGTACCTTACCTTTGGTGATAAGGAAATCCTGAAAGAACAGTATGAGAGCATGAAGGGATGGATCAGTTTCATGGAAACCCATGCTGTGGATTATATCTGGAATTATAAGCTGCAGTTTGGAGACTGGGTGGCTCTGGATGCAGAAGAAGGAAGCTATTTCGGAGCTACTCCTAATGATCTTACATGTACCGCATATTTTGCGTATTCCACAGGATTATTTGCAAAGATTGCAGAAATTCTCGGCAAGACCGAGGATGCAGAGAAGTATCAGGCACTTTATGAGAAAATCGTAGACAAGTTCCAGAGGACCTTCTTTGATGAAAATGGTATTATGACAGCACAGACCCAGACTGCCCATATTGTGGCACTGTACTTTGGCCTGACACCGGAGGAATACAAAGAGAAGACAATCAACGGCCTTCTTAAGCTTCTGGAAAAGGAAAACGGGCATCTTGTGACCGGCTTTGTGGGGACTCCTTATTTCTGCCATGCTTTAAGTCAGAACGGACATGTAAAGGAAGCCTATGACCTGCTGCTTAAGGATGATTTCCCATCCTGGCTCTACCAGGTAAAAATGGGGGCGACCACAGTATGGGAGCATTGGGATGGAATGAAACCGGACGGCACCATGTGGAGCCCTGACATGAATTCCTTCAACCATTATGCATATGGTGCTATCGGTGAGTGGATGGTCCGTGTGGCTGCAGGACTGGAAATTGACGAGTCAAACCCGGGATACAAGCATTCTGTGATCTATCCAAGACTGGGAGGCAGTCTGGATTATCTGAAAGCAGAGTATAAATCCGTTTACGGTTCTGTGAAGAGCGGCTGGGAGGATCAGGGAGACAAAGCAGTTCTCCGAGTGTCTGTTCCGGTGAACACGACAGCAACTATCTGCCTGGACAATGCGAAGGAAGTAAAAGACAGCGACGGCTTAAATTTTGCTGTTGTTGACGGTGTGATGAAGGCAGAGGCCGGTTCAGGAGAATATACTATCACCTTTGTCAGATAAAATAGCAAAACAGTAACGATGATAATGGTGTGCTCAAAAGTACATGGAAAATGCTTTGATTTTCCATGTACTTTTTGTGTCCGGAAAGATAAAATGAATACATCAAATGAGCACAACAACAATTTAAAGGAGGAAGATTAAATGAAGAAAAAAAGTGTTAGCGTACTGCTTTGTGCAGTAATGGCAGCTTCCATGCTGGCAGGCTCCGCCACCGTATATGCGGCAGAGGATGAGGGCGCAGAAAAAGAATGGGAGTACAAAGAGGCTGAACTGTCATTTCTGATCGACCCGGACACAGCAACCGCAGGATATCAGGCAGTATTTGATCTGATGGAAGAGAAAACAGGTATCCATGTAAACGTAGAGCTTCGTTCTTCCGGCGGTGACGGCGACAACCAGGTGAAGACAAGACTGGCTTCCGGCGATATGACAGACCTTTGCGGCTACAACTCAGGAGCTAAGCTTGGAGAGCTGAATCCTGAAGAAAACTTCATCGATATTTCCGGCGAAGCATTTGCAGATCGACTGGACGATACATATAAGGCAGCAGTAAGCGCAGGCTCAGACACAGCAGTTTACGGCGTACCGTTAACAGCTACAATGTCAGGTGCGATCCTGTACAATAAAGAAGTTTATGAGGCAAACGGACTTGAAGTTCCTCACACATGGGACGAGTTCCTTGAAAACTGTAAAGTGATCAAAGAGGCAGGTACAGATGCAGTTATCGCTTCTCTTGGAGACAGCTGGACCATCCAGGTTCCATATCTTGGAGACCATTATAACGTACTTGCGGCAGAACCGGATTTTGCTGAGAATTTCGAAGCCGGAACAGCAAAATATGCAGATACACCGGCTGGTGTTAAGAGCTTCCAGAAGCTGGCAGACCTTCAGGAATACTTTAATGCAGACTACACAGCAACCACATACGCTGATGCTTGTGACAAATTAGTAAATGGAGAAGGCGCTCACTACTTCATTCTTACTCAGGCATTATCCAGTATTTATGAGTTATACGGAGATGACGTAAACAAGATCGGTCTTATGGGAATTCCTGGAGACGACCCGGAAAACCACGGCCTGACTGTTTGGGAGCCGACTTCTGTTTATGGAAATGCTAACAGTGACAAAAAAGAAGACATTCTGAGATTTATGGAGTTTTATACCTCTGATGAAGCACTGGATGCTTATACAGCAGCTTTGAGACCGGACGGCCCATACTGTATCAAGGGTTATGAACTTCCTGAGGATGCATACGATGCTGTTAAAGAGGCACAGAAATATTTTGATGACGGAAAAATCAATGTTGCATTAGAGTTCCAGACCGCAGTAAAAGGCACAAACTGTGAGTATATTTGTTCAGAAGTAGCAACAGGACAGACAACTGCAGAAGAAGCGGCAGCGGCATATGATGAGGATTGTAAGAAACAGGCTACACAGCTGGGTATTGACTGGAAATAAACTAGTGTTGTCGGCCGCTTGCATCTGCAAGCGGCCGATTTCTTTATGTGGAAAGGAAAGAGTTCATGAATAAAAAGAAGATATACACAAACTGGTTTCTTGTTCCTGCAGTAGCAATCTTCGTGGTTTTCTTCATCATCCCAATGGTTACTTCACTGTTCTTCAGCTTAACAATATGGGATTTAAAAACATATACGTTTGTAGGACTTGATAACTTTAAAACATTTTTCGGAGAACGGTCCTTAAGTATCTCCGTGAGAAACACATTGATCTATGCATTTTCTACCAGCGCCTTAAAGGTGATCATCGCGTTCTTTATTGCATTGTTCCTGACAAGTAAAATTAAGACAAAGAACTTTTTGAGATCCCTTGTTTTCTTCCCGAACCTTGTCAGCGCCATTGCTATTGGTATCGTATTCAAAGCACTGATGCATCCAAGTAAGGGACTTTTTAATGCAGTTCTCGGTGCGATCGGAATTGCAGGGCCCAACTGGCTTGGTGATACGAACCTTGCACTCTTCTCTGTCATCGGAGTAGATGTATGGAAAGGTGTCAGCATATCAACCGTAATCTTTATTGCAGGTATCAGTTCCATTGACAGCAGTTTTTATGAAGCTGCATCCATAGACGGAGCTACAAGATGGCAGACCATCAGGCATATTGTGATTCCGCTTGTGCGTTCCTCCATGAACACTATTATCACACTTTCCCTTATCGGCGGCCTTCGCTGTTTCGATTTGATCTGGGCTATGACAAAGGGCGGTCCCGGATTTGCAACAGACGTACTGGCATCTGTAGTTTACAAGCAGTATGCGTCGGGCTTCTATGGATTGTCCACGGCAGGAAACGTAATTATGTTTGTGCTCATAGCGGTGATAGCATTCCCGCTTCAAAAGTTCCTCAACAGCAGGGAGGTGTACAACTGATATGAAGAAAAAGAAGAGACTTACCCTGGTGGGGGATATACTTGGATGTATTTTTGGGATTTTAATATTTGCCGTTCCATTTCTGTTCATGCTGGTCAATGCACTGAAGGACAGAAAGGAGGCCAATCTCCTTAACCTTACTCTTCCTACAGAATGGATGTGGGATAACTTCAAACAGGTGTTTGAGGCAAATAATTATCTTATTGTCACAGCGTTTAAGAACAGTATCATCCTTACTTTAGGCTCTGTACTTCTGCTGATCGCAGTAGGTTCCATGGCTGGTTATGTGCTTCAGAGACGGTCAGATAAAACCACGAAAGCTGTCAGTGTCCTGGTTATGACAGGACTTATGATTCCGCCGGCAATCCTTCCTACTATCTGGATCATGCAGGGACTGCATATTTATAAAACCATGTTTGGTATGATCCTCATTGAAACTGCTTTGCAGATTCCATTTACGATCATGCTTTACAGAGGCTTTATGAACACGATTCCGGTTGAATTGGAGGAGGCAGGATATATTGACGGATGTACAAGAGGGGAACTGTTTGTTAAAATCGTGTTCCCGCTGTTAAAGCCGGTAACATCTACCATTGTTATTTTAAATGCAGTTAATATATTTAATGATTTTACGAATCCTTTATATTTTCTGCCAGGAACGGAAAATTCAACGGTACAGCTTACTCTTTACAACTTTATGGGACGGTATTCCAGCTCCTATAACCTGTTGTTTGCAGATGTGCTGATCATCACAATACCTATGCTGGTTTTGTTCTTGTTCTTTAACCAGAAAATAGTTGACGGTATGGTTGCTGGTGCAGTGAAGGGCTAAGAAATATTGAATTTTGGTATAAAAAGCGTTATTGGATAATAGCGCTTTTTATTGTAAGATAAGTTTACTTGAGTTGATAATGCTCAAAGATATACGAAAATAGACGGCATGGGGTATAGGATATGAAATTTCGTACAAAGCTGATAGTAGGTTTTTCTTTTGTAATATTTATAATATCTGCAATTCTTGGAGTGGTGTGCTACCAGTATAATTCCAGGCGCATTACAGAAGTATCCAGACAGAATCTGGAATTTTATTCCAAACAGCTTGCAGACAGTATAGATTCTACAGTAGACACTATGAAACAGGTGACAGACTATATTTTGTCAGATCCTGATATGCTGTATGCCATGCAGTCCATGCCCAAATACCATGAAAACGGCAATGATACAGAGAGAAAGAATCAGATTTCAGTGCTTACCACCGGAATTTCCATGGATTATATAAACCGGAATTTTTACCGTGTCATTATTTTTAATGGAATGGGAGATGTGGCAAGCAGCAATAATACAGGGGATATGATCATCAGTAAGTCTCGGGATGTATCCCAGATCAACTGGCTGGACAAAGCTGCAGAGCTTCATGGAAAGGTGCTGCTCACCGGGCCTCATGAGGATGGCTGGAGTGTCCGGAAATCAGTCCAGGTTTTTTCTCTTGCCCGTAAGGTGCAGGGAGGAGATTTCGGTTATATAGAGGTCCAGAATAATGTGGACAAGCTGGAAACTATTTTTCAGCTCCCTGATTCCAATGTGCTTGTAGGAGCCTGGCTGCCTGACGGAAGCCTTCTGTACCGCACTAAGGGGATTAAGGACAAGGAACTGGACAAGTACCTGGAACAGGGAGTAGAAGGTGAAGTAAAGAATGTCATCACAAACGGAAAAGAACAGATTCTGGCAACTGCCACTTCAAAAAATTACGGAATCCACGTGGCAGCTGTGCAAAACAGCGGAACTGTACTACAGGATCTGAAGCAGTCCCTTATTCTGGCCGGGGCACTGGCTCTGGGCTGTTTTGTGGTCTCTATGGGAATGGTTGTTATTATCGCAAGCAAATTGTCAAGCCCTATCACAAAATTGAGAGAACAGATGGAGAATACAGGGATTGAGAACCTGGATGCCGAGCCAATCCGAATGGCGGCAGATGATGAGATGGAAGCACTTGCAAAGGCTTACCGCCAGCTCATGAACCGTCTCAATGAATCTATCATAAAGGAGAAGAGATTGTCGCTGCTCCAGCTGCAGGCCCAGTTCGATACGCTGCAGGCCCAGGTGAATCCTCATTTTCTTTATAATGTGCTCAATGTAATTTCTAACAGAGGGATTGTGAGCGGGGATGAAGAAATCTGTGAAATCTGCGGCAGCCTTGCAGCAATGCTGCGCTACTCCACTAACACAAAAGAACGTTATGCAACTGTCAGGGATGAAGTGGAATATTTGAAGAAATATATTTTCCTTCTCAAGTCACGCTATGAACACAGACTGGAGGTGGAGGTAACCTGTGAATCCCGGATCGAGGATGAGGTGATGCCTAAAATTGTACTTCAGCAGCTTGTGGAGAACAGTGTGGAACACGGTTTTGTGAACAGTATGTCTGTCATGCGCATCCATGTGCATGGGTGGAAGGATGACAAGGGCTGGTTTTTTGAAGTCCGGGATAACGGACAGGGTATCACTGAAGATGTGATGAAGGATTTGGAGGAAAAAATAGAGAAAATAAAAAATAAGATATTGAATAAGCGCAGTAATATTGAAATGGAGATTGGCGGAATGGGGCTTGCCAACACGTATGCAAGAATGTTTTTGCTTTATGCGGACAACACTGTGTTTTCTATGAAAAATATGGATGAAGGTTTAAGTATTACGATAGGGGTGAGAAGAAAGGACGATGAACAGTGTATCGAGTAATGGTGGTTGATGATGAACCGACGGCGGTGAATCTGATAAAGACGATCATAGAGAAAAAATGTGGTCAGTTTCAGGTTGCAGGTATTGCCTATGATGGAAAAGAAGCACTGGAAAAGATGGAGGAATGCAGACCGGATGTGCTGATAACCGATATACAGATGCCGGTTATGACAGGTCTTAAGCTTTTAGAACAGACCAGGGAATTGTATCCGGAACTTATTTCTGTTGTGGTCAGCGGATATCAGGAGTTTGAGTATGCCAAGCAGGCAATGCATTTTGGTGTGACAGATTATATACTGAAGCCGATCGTGCCCTCAGAGCTGAAGGAACTGTTCGGCCGGCTGGAGGAGAAGCTGAAAGCGAAGTATTACCGCGGCCGTAATGTTCTGATGCACAGGATGGTAAATGAAATACCTGTGGAAAAGGAGGAGCTTAAACACTATTTCAACTCTTCCCGGTATTACGGAGCAATTGTAAGACTGAACGGACTGCCTGCCCGGTTTTCAGAAAGAGGAAAAGGGGAAGTATTCTCTGATATTAATGAGTGGATGCTTGTATATGGCCGCGACGGACAGGAGACTCTTTATCTTTGTCCTGAGGAGATTCTCTGCGGGGAGGATTATGTGGAGATGATCAAACGGCATATCTCCAAAGAGCAGCCTGAGGCTTCTTATGCCACCACAGTGATCTGCCGGAAACCGGTTACTGTGGACGGTATCGGCAGTATGGTAAAGGGGCTGTACAGGGTGCTTGACTCCAGTCTTGTTCTTGGCAAAACCCAGATGATCATTCTGGACAGTGAGGCTGTCCCCCAGGAAATAGAGCAGGATAATAATTATGATTACCTTCAGGATTTGGAATATCTGGCAAAAGCTAAGAAATATGAGCGGCTTCAGAAGGAGACAGAGAAGCTTATACGCAGATGGGGGAAGGAGGAACGGCCTCAGATCTGGATGGAGAACAGGATCCGTCAGATTTCCTACCTTTTGCAGCGCTGCGGGGCAGGGAATGATGACTGCCGGGAATGCGAATTCCTTCTTGACGAGGCGTTTTCCAACGCCGAGGACATTGAGCAGCTTATCACCAGCCTGGAGGACATCCTCTTTAAAGAGAAAAAAGATGACCCGGCAATGGAGAAGCTCAGCACAGAGGAATATTTCCAAAAAATAAAACGATATGTGCAGTCTCACATGGCAGAACCCCTTTCCCTCCAGAAGGTGAGCCGTGAGATGGGAGTGTCACAGACGTATTTAAGCAGGCTCTTCAGAAAATATGAAAATGCCTCATTTAATAATTATCTTACAGATTTAAGGATGGAAAAGGCTAAGAGACTCATGCAAAGTGAAGAGAAAATTTTTGTGAAGGATGTGGCAGAACAGGTAGGATATAAAGACCAGTTTTATTTCAGCCGGATTTTTTATTCCTATACGGGTGTGCGTCCTTCCGAATATATTGAAAAGGAGACGGGAAATGTTATATAAAAAAACAGACAAACTGACACAGGAATTATTCCAAAATCCCGGAAGCGAATACAGGGGAACCCCCTTTTGGGCCTGGAACTGTAAAATGACGAAAGAGGAAATCGACAACAGCCTTAATTCTCTGAAGGAAATGGGAATGGGAGGCGGACATGTACATTGCCGTACAGGAATGGACAATCCTTACATGGGGGATGAATTTTTAAGTCTTGTGAAATATACAAACGAGAAATGTAAGGAAATGGGGATGCTTACCTGGCTTTATGATGAGGACCGCTGGCCTTCCGGTGCAGGGGGCGGCCTTGTGACAAAGGATCATGAGTACAGAGTACGTTTCCTGCTTTTTACCCCGGAGAGACAGGAAGGCAAGGATATCGGGCAAAGTGAACTCCGTTCCTCAGGACAGGCAGTCCGCAGTGATGAGCGGCAGTTTCTGGGCAGATATCAGGTGAAAATAGAAAATGGTTTCCTGGCAGATTATGAGAAGATTGACCAGCAGGATACCCTGAAAGAGGGATACCAGGAGTGGTTTGCATATCTTGAGGTTTCCGGTGATAATCCCTGGTTTAACAATCAGGCATATCTTAATACCTTGGATAAAAAGGCTGTGGAACGGTTCATAGAAGTTACCCATGAAAAGTATTACGAACTTCTTGGGGATGAATTCCAGAAGTCTGTCCCAGCTATTTTTACAGATGAGCCCCAGTTTTCCCACAAAACCTGCCTTGGCTTTGCGGACGAGAGAGTGGATGTGACCATCCCTTACACAGATGATTTGGAGGAGAGCTTTCAGAAGGCTTACGGACACAGCTTGCTTAAGCACCTTCCGGAGTTGTTCTGGGAAGTGGGAGAGGATAAGGTTTCAAGGATCAGATATGAGTATCATGACCATATTGCAGAGCGTTTTGCCCAGGCTTTTGCCGATACAGTAGGCGGATGGTGCCGGGAACATGGGATTGCCCTCACAGGACATATGATGGAAGAGCCTACTTTGGAAACACAGACTGCTGCTCTGGGGGAGGCTATGCGTTCCTACCGTTCCTTTGACATCCCGGGAATCGATATGTTATGCGACCGCAGGGAGCTTTCCACTGCAAAGCAGGCGCAAAGTGCAGTACATCAGTATGGCCGGGAAGGTATGGTGAGCGAGCTTTACGGAGTTACCAACTGGGATTTTGATTTCCGCGGACATAAACTCCAGGGGGACTGGCAGGCAGCGCTGGGAGTGACAGTGCGTGTGCCTCATCTTACCTGGACTTCCATGGCAGGGGAAGCCAAGAGAGATTATCCCGCAGCCATTGGTTACCAGTCACCTTGGTACAAAGAGTATCCGTTGGTAGAAGATTATTTTGCACGGGTAAATACAGCTCTTACCAGAGGTGTTCCCCATGTGCGCTTAGGGGTGATCCATCCCATTGAATCTTACTGGCTTTTCTGGGGACCTAAGGAGCAGACAGCTTCAGTACGTGAGGAAATGGATGAAAATTTCATGAAGCTGATCAGATGGCTTCTGTACGGCACTATAGATTTTGATTTTATCGCGGAGTCTCTTCTTCCTGCACAAAATGAGGGCCAGGAGGAAAATACTGCTCTCAAGGTGGGATGCATGAATTATGATGTGATCCTTGTGCCTAACTGCAAAACCCTCCGCAGCACTACATTGGATATTCTGGAAAAGTTCAGGGAAAGAGGAGGACAGGTGATTTTTGCCGGAGAAATCCCAAGTCTTGAGGACGCATTCCCCTCAGAGAGAGGAAAAGCTCTTGCACAGAAATCAGAAATCATTCCCTTTGCCAGATACCAGCTTCTTTCAGCACTGAAAGGTGTACGGGAGGTGGAAGTGAAAGAGGCAAACGGAAGCCCAAGCAGCAATCTCATTTATCAGATGCGTGATGATGGTGAAAACCGCTGGCTGTTCCTTGCCCATGTAAACAGAGTTCATGTGTTTGACAGTATGGCCATGGTGATCGGTGGTGAACAGGCAACTATGGTCAATGAAGACCTTCCCTATAAGGAAAAACTTAAGATTTCCATATCTGGTGAGTGGCGGCCTACCCTTTACGATGCCATGAACGGCAGTATCCGCGAAATCTCCTGTACATATGAAGATGGAAAAACCATCATAGGGAAGACCATGTATGATCATGACAGCCTTCTTCTGTTCCTGCAGCCCGGACGCAGTGAGATCACGGCGGAAACAGAATACAGCCGGAAAAGGGAAGGGCAAACAATTGCAATCCCTGCAGAGACAGAAATCATCCTCAGTGAACCTAATGTGAGTATTTTGGATCTGGCGGAGTACCGGTTTGATGAGGGAGAGTGGAATGCCGAAGAAGAAATCCTGAGGATAGACAATAAATTCAGGGAAAAACTGGGGTATCCCCTGCGAATGGAAGCCTTTGCACAACCATGGACTAATGACTCGAAGGAAGACTTTGAACATACCCTTTCCCTTCGTTATACTATAACTACAGAGACTGACCTTGATTCCTGCTCTCTGGCTATGGAGAACGATGAAAACACTAAAATAATACTGGACAAAACAGAGGTAGAGAACAAACAGACTGGGTGGTACACAGACAGATGTATCCGCACAGTGGCACTTCCCCGGATAACAGCCGGCACTCACTGTCTGGAGGTACAGATTCCCTATAACTCCAAGGTAAATATCGAAGCCATGTTCCTGTTAGGAGAGTTTACCGTACAGGTACAGGGAAGAAAACAGATTTTAACAAAGGCCAGAAATACAGCTGCATTTTCTGATCTCACCACACAGGGATACCCCTTCTACGGCGGAAATATCACCTATAAGATTCCCTTTACAAGCAAGGGAGGAGAAATCAGTGTGCAGGCGTCCATGTTCCGCGCACCCGTGATAAAAGTATCTCTGGACGGCGAGGAAAAAGGGTATATCGTATATTCACCCTATGAAATCAATCTGGGCGAAACAGAGGCAGGAAACCACACTTTGGAGCTGACAGTGTTCGGAAACCGTGTAAATACATTCGGAACTGTACATAACTGCAATCAGACAGAGTTCTGGTACGGACCTAATGCATGGAGAACAGAAGGAGACCAGTGGGCATATGAGTACCAGCTTAAACCGACCGGGCTCTTGAAGGCACCGGTGTTTGAAGAATGTTGATGATATAAGACGGGGGGCCGCTTTCGGGGGACGCTTTCGGGCAAGGCTGCGGCTGGGGCGGTACGGGGGAGAAAGGGCGGCGGTACGTTCGTTTCGCATGGAATCACTAAGGGGCTGAGTCGGCCTGCTTTGTCGGATCGGTCGCCAACTCGCGAAATTCTCTGATGAGAATTTCGCTCAAACAGGGCTCCCT